>CAMDMC010000081.1 GCA_945901825.1 Bordetella parapertussis | reverse complement strand
TGAGGGAATGTCGGCCGATAGCGACCTGATGCTTGCGTTGACTCGCCTAGAAGCCGTTCGCTCCGATCTCTTGGCAGCGCGCGCTCAGGGTGAGATTGCCTTGGCCCGACTGGGCCAGTTGCTGGGGCGCCCTGTTGAACAGGCTGCACTAGTGAACACCTTGGCTCTTCCCCGCACGGTACAAGCCCAGGTCACAGAGCTGCTTGATCAGGCCCTCCAGGTCAGTGCTACTGTGAAAAAAGCGCGGTCGCAGATTCGGGTTCAAGAAGCCACCATAAGCGAGCTGCGGGCCGACTTGTCACCCGAGGTTTATTTGCGCGCCGAACGCCAGTTCGGAAATTTCAATTTTTCCGATGGTGCGCCAGAAAGCCGTTTATTTGTAGGTGTGAACAGTCGCTTTGGTGCAGGCCTCTCGGCGTCGTCCAATGTCGCGGCAGCGCGGAGCCAGCTTGAGGCTGCGGTGGCCGAGGTGCAGGGGCAAACGCGGCTGATTAACGAACAAGTGCTTGCTGACCACGCCTTGGCTCTCTCCTCAGAGCAGCGCCTTACCTCGGTGCGGGCCTCCTTACGGTCGGCACAGTCGGTGTACGAGTCATACGACCGGCAGTTTCTAGCGGGTCGCAGAACGTGGCTTGACGTGATGAACGCTGCGCGTGAGGTGGCGCAAACCGAGACCCTTATCGCCGACCTGATATCTACACAGGTCGTGGCTAGCTGGCGCTTGAGCTTTTACACCCGCGGCATTGAGGCCGTAACTCCAGGTAGTCCCTGAACTTTCCCGAGATGAACCACTTGTTGCTGTGCCTAACACGCCTGGCGCAATTGCAGCAAGAAAGCGTAGACAGACTGGCGTTGCAAAAGGCTGCAGAAGCAGCCGCTCTCTTGCCCAAGGTTTCGGGGGCGCCAAAGCTACAGCTCAAAACAGTCACCCGGCACCTACAGGTAGCTGCACCGCGTTGGCTAAACGGACCCGATGCAGCCAAGATGCCCGCGCTGGTGTACACCCAAGACAGTGAACAGGGACAGGGCCGATGGGGTGTCCTGCGCGGGCAAAACACACTGGGTCACTGGATTAGCGATTGGTGGGACGCAACCAACAACTGTTGGAAGGAATGCGCAGACGCCCAAATGAACCGCCACACCATTGCCACCCTGCGCCTGACCAGGCCCTATTCAGCCAGCAGTAGTCCAATGTTTCGGCTGATTCGCAATGAGTTGTTCAGCCATGGCAGCCTCCTGCGGGATGCGCTGGTGGGAGGCATGATGATCAGTGTGCTGGCCTTAGCGACCTCGTTTTACAGCTTGCAAATCTATGACCGGGTGATTCCCACTGCGGCAGCGCAGACCCTTTTGGTGCTGACTTTGGGAGTACTCGGCGCGATTGTGTTTGAGTGGCTGGCCAAGCGCGTGCGCAGTCGCTTGTACGAACGCCTAATTGACGCGGTGGACCAGCGTCTGGCTCGCACGGTGTTTCTACGTTTTTTGTCGGTGCGCCTTGACCAACTGCCCCAAAGCGTGGGCGCCTTGTCAGCCCAAATGCGCGGCTACGAGACCGTGCGCGGCTTCTTTACCTCGGCCACATCAAGCTTGATGGTGGATGCCCCATTTGCGTTACTGTTTCTGGGGGTGATTGCGATGATTGGGGGCTGGCTGGCTGCGATTCCACTGGCATTCTTCGCTGTCTGCTTGCTTATAGGCATCTATTACCGCAAGCAGGTTGACAGGCTAGCCACTCAATCGAATATCGCTAGCAACAAGAAAACCGGCCTGCTGGTGGAGGCTATTGAGGGCGCTGAAACAATCAAGTCTGGCCAGGGTGGCTGGCGTATTTTGTCACGCTGGATGAAGACCACCGACGACGCCCGCGACAGCGACTTGCAAATGCGAAACGTTAGCGAGCATTCGCAGCACTTAGCTAGTGCTCTGCAACAGACTTCCTACATTTTGCTAGTGGCTGCAGGGGCCATGCTGGTGAGTCAAGGTGAGTTAACGCTGGGCAGCCTCATCGCCTGCTCCATACTGTCAAGCCGGGTACTGTCGCCGGTGGCAATGATTCCTGCCCAACTGGTGCAATGGGCCCACGCCAAAGCAGCACTGCAAGGGCTCGACAGTTTGTGGGCTTTGCAAGATGACCACCATGGCCAGGAGGCGCCCATCGTGCTGGCTGGCATTAAAGGCGCATACCGCTTTGAGGGCGTAGTGGCTCACTACGGCGGTAAAAAAGCGCTGATGCTGCCCAATCTTGTCATTCGGCCAGGCGAAAAAGTTGGCGTGCTCGGCCCCATTGGTGCGGGTAAAACCACGCTTTTGCGTCTGTTGTCGGGCATGTACAAACCGCAAGAGGGCCGTGTTTTGCTAGACGATGTAGACATTGCCCATCTGTCTAAGCCGCTTTTAGCCGAGAGCCTGGGTTATGTGCAACAAGACGGGCGCTTGTTTG
The DNA here is from genome assembly GCA_945901825.1 of Bordetella parapertussis. Taxonomy (GTDB): domain Bacteria; phylum Pseudomonadota; class Gammaproteobacteria; order Burkholderiales; family Burkholderiaceae_A; genus Hahnella. Next base: position 1,962 of record CAMDMC010000081.1, on the reverse strand, counting down.
CTGGAAGTTTGCGCGACAACCTGATTTTGGGTCTGCTCGACCCCGGTGATGAGACCATTTTGCAGGCTGCACGTGACACCGGCTTGTTACAAACCGTCGTGGCCAACCACCCCAAGGGTTTGCAGCAAGAAATTTTTGAAGGTGGTACCGGTCTGTCAGGCGGGCAGCGCCAGTTGGTTAACCTCACGCGGGCTTTCCTGCGCCGGCCACGCATCTGGCTGCTGGACGAACCCACTGCCTCGATGGACCGGAATCTGGAGCAGCAGGTCACACAGGCGCTTAAGTCTGCTATTGGCACAACCGACACGCTTGTGCTGGTGACTCACAAGGCTGAGATGTTTGCCTTGGTGGACCGATTGATCGTTATCGTCAATCAGCAAGTGGTAATCGACGGACCCAAGGAACAAGTGCTACAAAAACTGCAGTCACCGCCATCACCCCAAGCCGGAGATCATGACAAGCCACAACCCACACCGCAGCCCGTACAGAGATATTTAGTCTGATGAACGAACCTAAGACAGGGGTTCTGCAAGACGAGGACTATCACAACCCACAACCAAGACAAAAGCCCCCACCGCAGCAAGGCTTCATGTCTATGACGATGCTAATGGTCTGCGTAATGGCGGCCTTCTTGCTGTGGGCCACCATGTTTGAGATTGAGCAGACTGTGCGGGCCCAGGGCCAGATTATTCCGACCGCCCGCACCCAGGTAATCCAGTCAGTCGATGGCGGGGTACTGGAAAAACTGTTCGTAGAAGAAGGCCAAATAGTTAAGGCTGGCCAGGAACTTGCAGTGATGGAGCGTGAGCGCTCCTTGGCCAGCTCTGAGGAAAGTCTTGCTAGGGAGGCGGCGCTAACCGCAGCCTTGGTGCGCGCGCAAGCAGAGGCCCAAGGCATTGCACCAGAGTACCCGCCATCGCTTTTGGCTTACCCAAAGATTTTGGCGGTTCAGCAGGCGCTTTATGAGCAGCGCGAGCGTAGCCTGAATGATGAGTTGTCTAGCCAGCGGCAGGCGTTGGACATGGCGCGAGAAGAACTGCGTATGAACGAAGTGCTGCTTAAAAACGGTGACACCAGTCGCCTCGAAGTGATGCGCGCCAGGCGCCAGACCTTGGACATTGAGAGCAAAATGAAGTCTATACGGAACAAATATCGGCAAGATGCGCGCGCCGAGGCCAGCAAGCTAGCCGAGGACCTGGCGGCCAATTCCTACAAACTCGCCGAGCGCCAAAGCGTGCTGAACCACACAGTGCTTACCGCTCCAATTGCTGGTGTGGTGAAGTACCTCAAAGTGACTACGATCGGCGGGGTCGTGCGCGCGGGTGACGAGGTGATGCAAATCTCGCCAACCGAGAGCGGCATGGTTTTCGAGGTCAAAATCAATCCAGCTGACGTCGGGCAACTGCAGCTGGGGCTACCAGTTAGCATCAAACTTGATGCTTTTGACTATTCGGTTTACGGAAGCCTAGAAGGCAACTTGATCTACCTAAGCTCGGATACCCTGGTCGAGCAAGGCGCAAATGGTCAAAGTAGTAGCTACTACCGAGCGCAGGTTGAGTTCAATGCCGACAAGGCCAACAGTGACCCGAATCCAATGTTGGCTGCGGCGATGTTAAAGCCCGGTATGACTGTGACAGTCGACATCAAAACTGGACGTCGCTCGGTACTCAAGTACCTAGCCAAGCCAATTTTCAGGGCATTCGGTGGGGCCATGAACGAACGCTGAAACCACTTGCTTGCTCTTTGCTTATGTTTGACAGTCAGGATTACACCAGCAACGACCGCTTGCCCATACTGGCAGGAAACTACTGCGTAGCTTTGCTGCCAACCCGTATTTTGCAGATCCATTTGGTCATCGGGTGGTGGCTACGGCAGCCATCTGGCGGCTGCATCAAGCAAGCCCTGACGAACCAGCAATTGCCGAGAGGCGTCGGTGTCGCCACAGGCGAGTCTACACAACCA
>CAMDMC010000080.1 GCA_945901825.1 Bordetella parapertussis | reverse complement strand
CACCGCCCCCCACCATTCAGACCGACCAGACCGGTGCAAGCGCCAACGACGCCCTGCAAGAGAACACGGTGCACAGCAAGCGCGCCACACGAAACTATGAAATCGATAAGACGGTTCGCTATGTCAAGAATCCCACAGGCACGGTGACGCGTATTTCGGCTGCTGTCGTGGTGAACGAGAAAGAAGGTTTTGACCCCAGTAAGCAAGAGCGCATTGGGGCGGAACAGACCCCCCCGGCTGCCGAAGGCCAAGGCGCAGCGCCTCAAGACCGTCCCAGCCCTGCTGAAGTGATTCTGCATGGCTACACCCAGACGGAACTTAACCGCCTTACAAACCTGGTTCGTGGGGCAGTGGGCTTTCAAGAAGGGCGTGGGGATGTTGTAACGCTTATTCCCGCCAAATTTGCGCCGCTGGAGCCTGAGAAGCAGTGGTTCGAAAACGAAGACTTTATGAATGCCGTGAAGGTGGCGCTTACCTCCCTGATCTTCCTGGTTATTCTTATTACCATTATTCGTCCGGTGGTTAACCTGCTTACAGGCCAGACCATGTCGCCCAAAGAAATTGCCAAGATGGAGATTGAGGCGCAAAAGCGTGCCCAGGAAGAGGCCACCCAGCGTGCGGTGCAAGAGGCCGAGGCCAAGGCCGTTGCCGAGGCCGAGGCCAAAGCGGCTGCGGGAGACGATGGCACAGAGGGCGAGGGCGCTGAGGGTGCCGCAGGCGAGGGTGCTGCAGGTGAAGGTGAGACTCCACCCACCGAACTTTCTCCCGAAGAGCTCGGCATGATTGAAATGCAAGAGGGCGAGTCACTGGAGGACATTAAGGCGCGACTCAAACCCAAGAAGTCTTCCATTTCAGTTGACATGCTGAACACCGCGAACTCGTATGATGACAAGGTTGCTCTTATTCGCTTCTTGGTGTCGGAAGACTCGGGCCGTGTGGCCACAGTCATGCGTAACTTGGTGAAGAGCTAGGGCTCGACGACTAGGAGCCCTAAAGGAGAGAATAATGGCTGAAGAAACCCGAAACCTACCCGCACCTGTTAACGCGCAACGTATGCCCGAAGAACTACCGGAATCCGTTCGAGCCGAACTTGAGGCCCTGTCGAGTACCCAAAAAGCGGCTGTGCTTATGCTGCTTCTCGGTGAGCAGCAGGCGGCCGACATTATTAAATACATGAACCCCAAAGAGGTTCAGGCCTTGGGTGGTGCCATGACCTCGGTGCAAGACCTCTCGCAAGAGGCGGTTAGTGCGGTGCTTGACGAGTTTATTGCCACCATTAAAAAGCAGACCACCTTGGGCCTGGGCAGCTCGGACTATGTTGAGAATGTTTTGAAGCGTGCCCTGGGTGAGGACAAGGCGGCCTCTGTGCTTAGCCGCATCATGCCCGGGTCATCAAGCAAGGGCCTCGACATATTACGTTGGATGGATGCGAGGTCAATTTCAGAAATGATTCGTGCCGAGCATCCCCAGGTTATTGCCATCATTATGTCGGTCTGCGACTTCGATGTAGCAGCCGACATTCTTGCCTACCTTCCTCAAGAAATTCGACCCGAGGTGCTTCGTCGTATTGCTTCCCTAGAAACCGTTCAGCCCTCGGCCATGAAAGAGCTCGAGAAAATCATGAACGAGCAGTTCTCCAAGAGTTCGTCTGCAAAGTCTTCGAGCTTTGGAGGTGTGAAGGCTGCCGCAAGAATTATGAACTTCACGAAGGCCGACCTTGAAGGCCCCATTCTTAATGGGCTTACCGAGATTGACCCTGAAATTTCCATGAAGGTTCAGGACAACATGTTCCAGTTCGAGAACCTTTCGGGTGTGGACAATCGAAGCATTCAGACGCTTATGCGTAACGTGGATCAAGACATGCTCATGGTTGCCTTGAAGGGCGCGACCGAGCCGGTTAAAGAGAAGTTCTTTGGCAATATGTCGGCCCGTGCCCGCGTCATGTTCATTGACGAAATGGAGGCCAAAGGCCCCTTGCGTCTTACCGATGTGGAAGAGGCGCAAAAGGGCATCATGCGCATTGCCAAGAAACTCTCGGACAAGAACGAAATAATTCTTGGCGGCGGTGGAGACGACTTTGTTTAAACAGGAGTCGATGACAACGGGCGGAAAAAAAAACCTTACGCTTGTTAAACCCACTGGTCCTTTGTTCATTGGGCCAGAACGCAGCGGCCTGTTTCATGAGGGTCTAACCGACACGCCAGCCGCAGGTGCCTTCCAGTCGGGCCTTCCGGAAAAAGCCATTGAGCTGCCGGGACCCTTGGTTCAGCAGGCCATAGCCCGGGCTATTGCGGGTTTAAGCGAAAGCCCGACTTTTCAGGCCATGGACACAAGCAAGATGGCCAAGGTGAACCGGCTTGCTCACCAGGTTCCAGAAGACGCGGTTCATGAAGATCAGGTGGACACACAAGGGCTTCTTGCAAAAGAAGAAGCGGTGACATCGACGTCAAAGAGCAAGTACGAGCAAGATCCTAAGAAGGCGATGGACGATCAGGAGGCCAAGGGCAACAAGGCACAGGGCCAGAGTGAGCAAGATTTCGTTGGCCCTGAAAGCGATTCTAGAGATGCAGCCTTAAAGGCTCAGGACAACGCAAAGGCTAAAGAGCCTGCGGGGTCTGGCTCAGCCAAAGCAGACGCGGGTCCTGAGCTGACTTCGCAGGATGCATCAACTGAACGGGCGGAGCCTGGCGTAGACAAAGCAGACCAGGCCACCGAGAAAGCCGCTGACGCTGCGAAAGTGCCGAGTACTGCAGAGGAGGTTCCGCCTGCAGAGCAGGCCGATGCAGGCCATGCCGCAGCCAGTGATAAAGAGGTTGGGCCCCAGGGTTCACCCAAGACGTCGGCCCGCGACCCTGATAGTGATAGTGATAGCGATAGTGATGGTCTTGAGGGCGCTGCAGGTGATGCCATTGACAACACCGCTGGTAAGGCAGCAACCGAGGCAGAAATCGAGGCCGCGAATGAGTTGCCCCCTGTTCAAGACCCCCGACAGCAAGAAATCGAAAATTACCCCGTACCTGAGGGCATGCAGCTTGTCTCGGTCGAAGACCTTGAGGCATTGCATCAAGAGGCTTATGAGTCGGGTCGTCAGGCGGGGCTTGACGGGAACGCTTTGAACATGGACGAGGCGCTCAACGCCACTAGAGAAGCGGCTCTTCAGGAGGGCTATGACAAGGGTTATGAAGAGGCCTATACCAAGGGCGAGGCCGCTGCGCGTGATGAGTTGCAGGCCGAGGTAGAGCTTGCTTCACAAGATTTAAAAGATTTAACCCAGAAGTTACAAGAGGCTGCTAAAGACACCGACCAGTTCTATGCTCCTTTACTAAAGCTTGCCATGCATTTGGCCGAGCAGTTGGTTCGCGGCGAGTTGACGGTATCGGGCAAGGCCATTGCGCATTTGGTTGAGACCAGTCTTTTGGAGTTCGAGAACGACCCGAACTCTCCAATTTTAGTAAAGCTCAACCCAGAGGACCTTGAACGCATTAAAGCCTATGAAACGTTATTACCTAAGAATGCCATCCTTAAGGCAGACCCCACCATGTTTGTGGGCAGTGTGAGGGTGCAAATTAACGGTGCACTTATTGAAGATCTTATTGAGCGGCGGTCAACGGCTCTTTGGCAGGCCTTAACGCGCGGCCAAGATGCGGGTGAGCCACCGCCTTCATTCCTAAAGAACCTGGAATTAGTAAAAGAGGCCTTCGACGAGGTAGAAGCGGAGACCGAGCAGATGCGGCCCTTTGGTGGGGGTGAGGCACGTGTTGAGCAGGCTTTTGCGCCAGAGACAATTCAAGCGGATGCCTCGGCTGACGCCGGTGACGCTTTGAATGAAGCAGTATTGGAAGAACCGGTGCTCGAGGAATTGGCCGCAGAGGCACCAAAGCCATGAGTTTTTCTGACCTCGCCGATAAGGTGCTTCTCCGCGCCGAGGTGCCCGAGCCGGCTCGCACCGGTAGTCTTGCCCGCGTTGTGGGGCTCACTATTGAAGTCAAGGGCATTATGGCTCCCTTAGGTGCGGTCTGTGAGGTGGTGGGCGAGCATGGCCATCGCATTGAAGCCGAGGTGGTGGGCTTTCAAGACCAAATTCTTTATCTCATGCCGTTCGTAGACCCCAAAGGTGTTGGCCCGGGCGACACGGTGCGGGTGATTGAGAGTACTGCGCAGGCGAAGCTTGGCCCTGAATTACTGGGCCGTGTTGTGGGCCCACGTGGTGAAGCCCTTGATGGCCGCCCTGACCCCGACTGCCATGAGCGCGCCTCTTTATTAGGCGTTTCCATGAACCCCATGGAGCGTGGCCCCATTCACGAAGTACTTGATGTCGGCGTGAAGGCTATGAACGGGCTGCTTACCGTGGGCAAGGGCCAGCGTATTGGACTTGTTGCAGGCTCTGGCGTGGGCAAGAGCAGTCTGCTTGGCATGCT
>CAMDMC010000079.1 GCA_945901825.1 Bordetella parapertussis | reverse complement strand
CCTTTTTCAAGTGGTTTCATGGGGTGGTGGTACCCAAAGGGCATACCCTGGCATCGGGCGGGCCGATTAGCCTGATGGCGTTGGCCGAGCACCCCATCATCACCTACCACGAGGGCTTTACCGGCCGCGGCATGATCGATGCCACTTTTGCCAACGCGGGCCTGAAACCCCGGGTGGTGCTCGAAGCCCTGGATGCGGATGTGATCAAGGCCTATGTGGCGCTTGGCATGGGGGTGGGCCTCATTGCCTCGGTGGCTTACGATGAGGCCTCTGACGCCGGCCTGGCCTTGTTGGATGCAAGCGAACTTTTTGCAGAGAACACCTCCGTCATTGCGCTTCGCAGGGGCCGGCTGCTGCCAGGCTATGTGGCCCATTTTGCAAGGCTCTGCGCGCGCGGGGTGACCGAGGAGGCCCTGCGGGCGGCTGTGATGAAGGAGGAGGCATGACATACCTAAGTGAGAGCGCTGGGGGCGCTGGAGGTGCTGAGCCGCGCCGCAAGGCCGTGACCCTGCCAGGCCTGGCAGCGGCTGCGGCAAAAGGCGAGCGGCTCACCATGCTCACCTGCTACGACGCATCTTTTGCCCATGTGCTCGATGCCGCCGGGGTGGAGATTCTGCTCATTGGCGATTCCCTGGGCATGGTCTTGCAGGGCCATGACTCCACCCTACCCGTCACGTTGGAAGACGTGGCTTATCACACTGCATGCGTGGCACGCGCCAAGCCCGCCGCCCTAGTGATGGCCGACATGCCGTTTGGAAGCTACCAGGTCTCACCCGAGCAGGCCTATGAGAATGCGGCTGCGCTCATGGCCGTGGGCGCGCAGATGGTCAAGCTCGAGGGCGGTGCCTGGCTGGCAGAAACTGTGGCTTTCTTGAAGGCCCGTAGCGTACCCGTGTGTGCCCACCTGGGGCTCACGCCCCAGAGCGTGCATGCCCTGGGGGGCTACAAGGTGCAGGGCCGTGGCGTGGCGGGTGATGTGCTCATTGCCGAGGCCCAGCAGCTCGAGGCCGCCGGCGCAGACATGGTGCTCGTGGAACTCATTCCCACCCCGCTTGGGGAGCGGCTCACCCACGCCTTGAGGGTGCCCACCATTGGCATTGGAGCGGGGCCCCACACCAATGGGCAGGTGCTGGTGCTGCACGATATTTTGGATGTGACGCCAGGGCGCAAGGCCCGCTTCGTGAAGAACTATCTGGCCCAGGAGGGCAGCGTGCAGGCGGCTGTGGCGGCCTTTGTGAGGGAGGTGAAGGACGGCACCTACCCGGGACCGGAGCATGGGTTCGAGGCGTAAGGCTTAGGGGCCCACGAAAGTTATGGCCTGAATCGATTCAACGCCCCGCGTTCACGGCCTCTTGCAGTATCTCTGTGGCCCATTGATTGAGGCTTTTTCCGGCCGCTTGAGCTGCGACAAGTGCCTTGCCATGAACTTCTGGCGGCATGCGCAGCAATAATTTTCCGGAGCTGGGCCGATCGGGACTAATCCCGCGCTCCTCGCAGTCAGCTAGGTAGTCTCGTATGGCCGACTCGAACTCTTCTCGAAGTTGATCCACAGTTTCACCATGAAAACTGATGATGTCCCGCACGCCGAGGACCCGACCTACGAAGATGTCGTCTCGTTCATCAAAATCGACGCGGGCTGTATAGCCCTGTGTGGTCATTGTGTTCATTTCAGCACTCCTGCACGTTCTAGAAATTCTCGACACTCTTCAACTTGGTAACGTTTGGCCTCCTTGCCCGGATGCGGGCGGTGACAGCGCCTTCCGCCCTTATTGTCCTCTATGATGCAGACATGAAAATTCTGGTCACTGTGAAGCGCGTGGTGGACTACAACGTGAAGGTTCGGGTCAAGCCCGACGGCTCGGATGTGGACATTGCCAACGTGCAAATGAGCATGCACCCCTTTGATGACATTGCTGTGGAAGAAGCGGTTCGGCTCAAGGAATCTGGCGTGGCCACCGAGGTGGTGGCCGTGAGCTGCGGCACCACCGTGAGCCAAGACGTGCTGCGCACGGCCATGGCCATGGGAGCCGACCGCGCCGTGCTTGTGGCGTTGGATGATGCCCAGGCGGCGTGTTTGGAGCCTCTGGCGGTGGCCAAGCTTTTAGCGGCCGTGGTCTCCCGCGAGAAACCCGACTTGGTCGTGATGGGCAAGCAGGCCATTGACGATGACGCCAACCAGACGGGCCAGATGCTCGCCGCCCTGTGCGGCTTTCCACAGGCCACCTTCGCATCCAAGCTCGAGGTGGTCGGCACAGACGGCCAGCGTGAGGCGCACGTGACCCGAGAGGTCGACGGTGGGCTACAGACGGTGGCGGTCTGCCTGCCCGCGGTGGTCACGGCAGACCTGCGCCTGAACGAGCCCCGCTACGTGACCCTGCCCAACATCATGAAGGCCAAGAAAAAAGAGATCGAACAACTACGGGCCTCTGAACTCGGGGTGTCCTTGGCTCCTCGCGTGAAGATGCTCAAGGTCTCCGACCCGCCTGTTCGGCCCTCAGGCGTGAAGGTGGAGACCGTCTCCGCGCTGGTCGAGAAACTGCGCGACGAGGCGAAGGTCATTTAAATGAGCACACTGGTTCTGGCAGAGCTCGACGATCAGCAGTTGACCCCCAGCCTGGGTGCGGTGGTGGCGGCGGCCCAACAATTGGGTGCCCCCGTGGTGGTGCTGGTGGCCGGCGGCCCGGGCAGTGAGTCGGCTGCGCAGGCGGCTGCGGCCTCGGATGGCGTGACCCAGGTGCTATTCGCAGAGGGCCCCGCACATGCCCATGGGCTTGCGGAGCCACTGGCTGACCAGGTGCTCGCAGCCACGAGGGCAGGAGGCTTTAGCGCGGTGGTGGCCGCGGCCTCGAGCCAGGGCAAAAATGTTTTGCCGCGTGTGGCAGCGCTCTTGGATGTGGGCATGGTCTCGGATGTCACCGCCGTGCTCGCACCCGACACCTTTGAGCGGCCCATTTATGCAGGCAATGTGGTGGCCACGGTGCAGACGATGGACACCATTCGGGTGCTCACCGTGCGGCCCACGAGCTTTGAGCCCGTGGCCCATCGTGTGGATGGCGCGGCACCCGTGGTGCGTGTGGACTGTGTGGCGGTATCCACGCAGTCTCGATTTGTGTCTCAAGACAAGGCCGTGCGTGACCGGCCCGAGCTCGGCTCGGCCAAGGTGGTGGTCTCTGGGGGCCGGGGCCTGGGCTCGGCCGAGCAATACCAGGCCTTGCTCATGCCATTGGCAGATAAGCTTGGTGCAGCGCTCGGCGCCTCGCGTGCCGCGGTGGATGCGGGCTATGCGCCCAACGATTGTCAGGTGGGCCAGACCGGCAAGGTGGTGGCCCCGCAGCTCTACATTGCGGTGGGCATGTCGGGCGCGGTTCAGCACCTGGCCGGCATGAAAGGCTCGAAGGTGATTGTGGCCATCAACAAAGACCCAGACGCACCCATCTTCCAAGTGGCGGATTACGGTCTGGTGGCCGACCTCTTCGAGGCGGTTCCGGAACTCACGCGGCAGCTGCCGTGACCACCCCACCCGTGCTCACCGAGGAGATCTTCCTGCAGGCCACGCCCTTTGAGGCGCGCGCAGTGCGGCTCATCCAAGGTGTGGTGCAAGAGATTGAGGTCGAGCGCAGCTCACAGCGCGGCCATGTGGGCAACATTGTGATGGGCCGTGTGAGCCGGGTGCTGCCGGGCATGCAGGCGGCCTTCATTGATGCGGGCTTTGCCCGAACCGGTTTTTTGCATGTGGCTGATGTCTGGCAGGCCAAGCTGCAAGACGGCGAGGCCTTGGAGACCCCACGGCCGATTGAGCGGGTGCTCTACGAAGGCCAGCAGTTGTTGGTGCAGGTGATGAAGGACCCGCTGGGCAGCAAGGGCGCGCGGCTCTCCACCCAGCTCTCGATTGCGGGCCGTTACTTGGTGTACCTGCCTTTCGACACTCGACCAGACCCCACGAGCGCGGAGCCCCGCATCGGGATCAGCCAGAAAATTGAAGACCCGGCAGCCCGTGACATCCTGAAGGCAAGGCTTCTGGCCCTGGTGCCCACCGATGAAGAGGGCAGTTTCATTGCTCGCACCCAGGCGGAAGATGCCTCCGATGAGGCCCTGGCCAACGACATTGCCTACCTGCGGCAGCGCTGGGAAGAGATTCGGAACGACAGCCGCGAGGCCGCACCGGGTTCGGTCCTGTATCGAGAGTTGAACCTTGCGCAACGGGTCTTGCGTGACTGGGTGGGTGACCGCACCACTCGGGTGTTGGTGGACGACCCCTACCGCATCGATGGCCTGCGCGTGTTCGCGAAGCAGTACATGCCGAGTGTGATGCCGCGCCTGGAGAACTTCACGGGCGATCGGCCTCTCTTTGAACTCCACAACATTGAGCAAGAGATTGCGGCGGCCTTGAAGCGACGGGTCGACCTTAAAAGCGGTGGCTACCTGATCATCGACCAGACCGAGGCCATGACCACCATTGATGTGAACACGGGTGGCTATGTGAGTGGGCGCAGCTTCTCCGAGACCATCTTTAAAACAAATTTAGAGGCAGCCCAGGCCATTGCCCGGCAGCTGCGGCTGCGCAACCTGGGCGGCATCATTCTGGTGGACTTCATTGACATGGCCGATGAGGCCCACCGCGAGCAGGTGCAGCAGGAACTGGGCCACGCTCTGGAGCAAGACCGCACCAAGGTGCGCATCAGTGGGTTTACGTCCTTGGGGCTGGTGGAGCTCACTCGCAAGCGCACGCGCGATTCCTTGGCCCAGCAATTGAGCCAGACCTGCCCCACCTGTGAGGGGCAGGGCCGCATCAAGACGGCGCAGACCATCTGCTACGAGATTCTTCGAGAGATTGCCCGCATGGCCAAGCAGTTTCAGCCGCGGGAGTTTCGGGTGATGGCCAACCC
>CAMDMC010000078.1 GCA_945901825.1 Bordetella parapertussis | reverse complement strand
CGAGGCCGGTGCCACTCAGGCGTCCTCGGAGGTGTCCGAGAGCGCGGGGCTCTCGGTGACGGTGCGCATGGGCGACATCGACACCCTTGAGCAGACCCGAGACCGGGGACTGTCGGTGACGGTGTATATGGGTCAACGTAAAGGCCATGCCTCAAGCTCCGACCTTTCGGACGCGGCACTGAGAGACTCGGTGGGCAAGGCCTTGGACATCGCAAGGTTCACGGCAGAAGACGAATGCGCCGGGCTTCCAGACCCCGATAAGCTTGCAAAAGGGCCGCATCGCGACCTCAAACTTTTTCACCCTTGGGCCATTACCGCCCCAAAAGCCGTCAAGCTTGCACTCGAGGCTGAGTCTGCCGCTCGCGCTGTGAGTCCAGTTATCAAAAACTCCGATGGCGCGTCGGTTTCGGCAAGCCACGGCCAGTTCTCCATGGCCAACAGCCATGGCTTTGTCGGGGGCTATGCCTACAGTCGTCATGGCATCTCGGTCTCACCGATTGCGCAAAAAGGTGCTGTCATGCAGCGCGACGACTGGTATTCAAGCAGCCGCCGCTCCAGCGACCTTGCTGCCCCCAGGCTTATTGGCCAGTATGCTGCGCGTCGCGCCCTGGCTCGTCTTGGTGCAAAGCAGATTTCAACCCAGTCCGTCCCGGTTATCTTCGAGGCACCCCTTGCGGTCGGCCTTATAGGAAGTCTGGTTCATGCGCTTTCAGGCTCAGCCTTGTACCGCAAGGCAAGTTTTCTTGTCGATAGCCTTGGACGCCAGGTGCTTCCCAAGGGGTTTAGCCTGCTTGAAGATCCGTTTCAGCTTGCAGGTAACGGCAGCTCACCCTTTGATGACGAGGGAGTTCAGGTGCAGGCCCGCAAGGTGGTTGACGCGGGTAAGGTGCAAGCCTATTTCCTTTCCAGTTACACAGCCCGCAAGCTTGGTATGAGCCCTACAGGCAATGCCGGGGGCTCCCACAACCTTCTTTTAAAAACCGAGACGCCTTCTCTGCTGGTTAAGGGGGGGCTCTCTGCTCTGGTTCGAAAGATGCATCGAGGTCTATTGGTTACCGAGGTGATGGGCCAGGGAGTCAACCCACTCACGGGCGATTACTCCCGCGGTGCCTTTGGCTACTGGGTCGAGAATGGTGAACTTCAATACCCGGTGGAAGAAATCACTATTGCGGGTAACCTGCTTGAGATGTTCTCGGGTATTGAGGCCATGGGTGACGACCTCTATTGCAGAGGCGCCAAAACCTCAGGCTCCTTGCTTATTAATCGAATGATGATTGCGGGCTGCTAGGATTTTTACGGTCTGACCGCAGTACCCTTGAGGCCTTAAGAACAACCGCTGTCTGGCGAACTCTACGCAGCACGTCAGCAAGATGCTGTCGCGACCGCACCTCCAGAAAAAGTTTGAGCACGGCAAAGCCGCCCCCATGAGGTTCAATGGAGAGGTCGTTGATATTGGCTTCACAGGCCGATATGGCTGCGGCCACCTTGGCAAGCACGCCGGGGGAGTCTTTGGCCTCAATATGCAGTTGCGTCTGGAAGGTTCTATAAAGCGGGTCGCCCCAAATCACGTTTGCCCAGCGAAGAGGGTCTTTGGGCCTTTGCCTGCGTGAAAAGCCACAGCTTGTGCGATGAATTAAAAGCCCTGCGCCCCCGCGCATATGGCCGCAGGCGTTATCGCCTGCGATAGGAAAGCAGCAGCTTGCATACTGAACCGCAGTGCCCTCCGATCCATTCACGGTGATGCCCGAGCTCTGGGGCTGCGTCAGGTGTTCCATTGAGACCATAAGAGCCTGTGCGGCGCCCGGCAAAAGTCGAGCGCGCCGCTGAGCCAAGGAGGCGCCACCTTCCTCCACCTGGTCGGCCTCCACCAGGCCAAAGAGCCGTCTCGCCGCTACATTAGCAAGCAGATGGCCAAGACCAATCGACTCCAATAATTCTTCTTGGTCATTGGCAGGAATCTCGTGGAAAAAAGCGGACCAGTTCAGACGTGGGTCATCTAGGCCCTGACCACCAATGTCTTTTAAGGCCGTATCAAGCAGTCGACGACCGAAGGCAATGGAGCGCTCGCGGGTGCTGGTTTTTAGATGATGTCGAATCTGGGCCCGAGCCCTTGCGGTTTTTACGAAGCCAAGCCAGCCGGGATGCGGCGTGGCTGAGGGCTGCGTGATGACACGAACCATATCGCCGTTACGCAGTTCGGTATCCAGTGGCTTCACATCGTTATTAATAAGTACCCCCGTGCAACGGTTTCCGACATCGGAATGCACCATGTAGGCAAAGTCGATAGGTGTTGAGCCTTTGGGCAGTTCGCGTATTTCGCCTTTGGGTGTGAAGACATAAATAACATCGGGGAAGAGGTCGATCTTGATATGGTCGAGAAACTCTTTGGGGTCGCGCGACTGAACGCTAAGAAGCGACTGCATCCACTCGTGGGCCTTACGCTGCAAAGGCGTCACGCCGTCGTCATGTTCCTTATAAAGCCAGTGGGCGGCAACGCCAGCCTCAGCAACATGGTGCATGTCATGGGTACGAATCTGAAACTCCAAGGGTGTGCCAAGATCGCTTAGAACAACGGTATGCAGGGACTGGTACCCGTTAGACTTGGGCAGCGCAATGTAGTCTTTGAATCGGCCAGGGGCGGGCTTGAACAAGGCATGCATTGCCCCAAGTGCCAGATAGCACTCGGGGATGGTGCTCACATGAATACGAAAGCCGTAAAGGTCCAACACCTCTGCAAAGCTTAGGTGCTTTTCCTGCATCTTGCGATAAATTGAAAAAAGGCTTTTCTCCCGCCCACTGATTTCGGCCTGAAGCCCAAACTTTGGCAATTGCTCGCGCACAAGGTTCTCAAGGCGGCCCACCATTTCGCGGCGGTTGCCCTTGGCGGCGTTTAAAGCCTTGCGCAGAACACGAGAACGAATGGGGTAGAGGCTTTCGAAGCAGAGGTCTTCAAACTCACGAAATATTTCATTAAGGCCGAGTCGATGAGCAATGGGTGCATAGATATCGAGTGTTTCTTGGGCGATACGGCGGCGCTTAACCGGGGATGTGGCCTCGAGCGTGCGCATGTTGTGAAGGCGGTCCGCAAGCTTAATCAGAATGACTCGCACATCGTCGGCCATGGAGAGCAGCATTTTGCGGAAGTTTTCGGCCTGCGCTTCTTCCCGGTTCTTAAAACTTAACTGATCAAGCTTTGTAAGCCCGTCCACCAGCATGGACACTGGGGAACCAAATTTCTCTTGAATATCACTTGAGGCAATGCCGCAGTCTTCAACCGTGTCATGCAGAAGAGCAGCCATGAGGGCGTCAACGTCCAGTCGCCAGCCGCAACAAATCTCGGCCACCGCAAGAGGGTGGGAAATGTAAGGGTCACCCGACTGGCGCGACTGTCCAAGGTGGGCCGCATCGCTGAACCGAAACGATTCGACCAGCCTGGCCTTTTCCAGATCGCTTAAATAAGACGCTTTTTCAAGAAGAGGTCCAACAGAGATAACCTGCACGGTCTGTTCGGAAGGGATAAGGCCTTTAGCCATAGCCGCCTCATGGACCTAGAGTGTGTTGAAGGGCATGGCGCCTTACATGGGCACCTTGCGCAGCATTTCGCGACCAATGTGTCCGGCCGCAATTTCTCTTAGAGCCACAACTGTAGGCTTGTCGCGGGCATCGACCTTTGGCGTTGCGCCTTGCGCTAACTGGCGCGCCCGATAGGTTGCAGCAAGGGTAAGCTCAAAACGATTTTCAATCCGATCGAGGCAGTCTTCAACGGTGATTCGAGCCATGTTAAGCACCTTTATGCAGGGGTGGAAACAACTTGGGACACGAGCTGACTTAGATCCCGCAGGGCGGTCGCAAACTCTTGATTCATAATAACATAATCGAATTCATCCGCATGCGTCAGCTCTTCTTTCGCCGCCCTTAGGCGTTCTTCAATGACCTCGACACTGTCCTTGCCGCGATCAATCAGCCGCTGGCGCAGGGCCTCCACGGTTGGGGGACGAATAAAAATCGAGACCACCTGCTCTCTTGGGAACTGAGCTCTGATCTGTTGGGCGCCCTGCCAGTCAATCTCTAAGAGCACAAATCCGCCCCGGGCGAGCTGCTCTTCAATCCATTGGCGTGAGGTGCCGTAATAGTTTCCATGCACAAACGCCCACTCAAGAAACGCGCCGTCCTCAATCCGTTTCGCAAAAACGTCTTTCTCGCAGAAAAAATAGTCCTTGCCGTGCTCTTCGCCAGGACGGGGAGGGCGGGTTGTGGTGGAGACAGAAAGTTGCAGGCGTGCGCCATGGGTCTTTAGCAAGGCGCTAATAAGGCTTGTCTTACCAGCCCCAGACGGCGCTGAAATGACAATGAGTCGCCCTTTGGGAATGACCTTTTGCGTCATTGAATATTCTGAACCTGTTCCTTGATTTGCTCGATGAGCAGCTTCATCTCAAGGCTGATCTCGGTGAGCTCAATTTGTATGGATTTTGCTCCAAGCGTATTGGCCTCGCGGTGCAGTTCTTGGCAGAGGAAATCGAAACGTTTTCCTTTGGGCTCGGTGCCTTGCGACTTTAAGAGAAGCTGCAGTTTTTCAAGGTGTGCCTGGAGGCGGTCGAGTTCCTCGGCGATATCGGCTCGGCCGGCAGCAAGGTGGGCCTCCTGCCTTATTCTCTCTTCAATAACGCCATAACCGCTTTCTGAAACGCCTGGCTGATCGACCATACCCTGGAAGGCCTCTTGAACACGTTGCCGAATCTTTTCGCGCTGCTGAGCCAGGGCCTGGGGTAGGGTCTGCCTTGCAGATGCGACCAACAACTCAAGTTGCCTGCCCCGCTGCTCAATAACCTGGGCAAGCTGGAGGCCTTCTTGACTTCGACTACTCACAAAGGCCTCCAGTGCGAAGTTAAAGCAGTCACGTACCTCGGTCTCAAGCGACTCCGGGTCGGCCCCGTCACGGGTGCTTACACCTGGAAGATTCAAGACTTCGGCAAGAGACATCGGCCGCCATTGGCCGGGGTAATCTTCTTCAAGGGCCCTTGAAAGCGCCATGAGTGCCTGCAGTCGTTCTTTATCAAGAAGGCTTGTCTCGAGCTGATTGTTTGGGGCTCGCAGCAGGCTAATTCGCAGCTCGCATTTGCCCCGAGGTGACTGGCTTGCAAGCCGCTCCCGGAAAAATGGCTCGAGCCCGCGGAGCTCGTCGGGGATGCGAAGGCTAAGCTCGAAAAAACGGTTATTCACCGATCGAATCTCGGCGCTAAGAATGCCGTGTGGCGTTTCGCAGCGGGCAATACCGTAGCCGGTCATACTTAAGATAGACATAACTCGGTATTCTACGTTTCTATCCCTCGGGCTCGTTGACTTAGGCTGGCTTGGGCCCTTTTTTTGACGAGAGAGTATTTATGAGCGATTCCAAACCCCGCCACGACGGACGCCAACCCCATCAACTCCGTCCTGTCCGACTTCAGCGACGCTTCACCCGATACGCCGAGGGCTCGGTACTTGTCTGCTTTGGTCATACCCAGGTTCTTTGTAACGCAAGCATCGAGAACAAGGTGCCAGGCTTTTTAAGGGGCTCAGGCAAGGGCTGGGTGACCTCGGAGTACGGAATGCTCCCAAGGTCCACCCATACACGCTCGGACCGCGAGGCAGCAAAAGGTAAGCAGTCTGGTCGAACCATGGAGATTCAACGTCTTATTGGGCGGTGTCTGCGGGCGGCTGTTGACCTCTCCTTGTTAGGCGAGCGCACCATCACCGTGGACTGCGATGTTATCCAGGCCGACGGTGGCACCCGTACGGCAAGCATCACCGGTGCAAGCCTTGCGGTCTTCGATGCAATAACCCGCGCTGCGGCCTCCAGTGACCTTTCAGAACCCGACCGGGCCGGCCTTCAAAAGGCATTTAAGGAGTCGGTTGCGGCGATCTCCGTTGGGCTCCACGAGGGCAGAGCGCTGCTTGATCTGAACTACGAGGAAGACTCGGGCTGCGAGGCGGATATGAACCTTGCCATGCTTGCAAGCGGCGGTTTTGTGGAACTGCAGGCCACCGCGGAGGGGAGGGCCTTTCATCGCAATGAGCTTGACCAGTGTATAGGCCTTGCCCATGACGGCATGTTGCAGCTTCTGGCGCTTCAGGCTCAGCTTATGGCCGACTCTGACCGGCTTGAGGTTAGCCTGCCCTAGGCGAGCATTCGTGCGTAGGTTGAATAAAGAACAGGGCCTCTGATGCAGGTGGTTTTGGCAAGTTCAAACC
>CAMDMC010000077.1 GCA_945901825.1 Bordetella parapertussis | reverse complement strand
GCGGTGTGGTCACGACCGAAACGAGCCATCTCGAGGGAATCTGCCACCAGGCCACCCGTTTCGGTAGCAAGGTCTTGAATAACCCCATCAACGTAATAGTGAGCCACCAAGACGGCGTTGCGTTCGCGAAGAAGTCTGCGAATGTCGTGAAGAAGGCTTTCTTTTTCGTCCGCGCCAACAGGTTCGGGCAGGCTCGCCCAGGCCTGTCGAAGACAGACCGACCCCGAGGAATCCTGAAGGGGGAACTCGAAAGCCGTTGTTGGCTTCGCAGACATGCCCGAGGCAGGGCCTGCTGCAGGGGTAAGAAGCGAATCTGTCATCATAGGCCTAAGAGTGTAGCCCTTCTATAAGAGGAGTTCGACAAGATGTTTCGCGCCATTGTTTTAACCAAATCCGACAATGAGAAAAACCCACAGGCCACTCTTCAGACTCTTGAAGACTCGGCCTTGCCCGTTACCGAGGGGCCCGATGTGCTTGTGAAGGTGGATTACTCCACACTTAACTACAAAGATGGACTTGCCATTACTGGACGCTCGCCAGTGGTTCGTAAGTACCCCATGGTGCCCGGCATCGACTTTGCAGGCAAGGTATTGGAATCGGCAGATCCCTTTTTTAAGCCTTGCGATGAGGTGATTCTGAACGGCTGGGGGGTGGGCGAGAGCCATTGGGGAGGGCTTGCCGAGAAGGCCCGCGTAAAGGCCGATTGGCTTATTCACAAACCACAGGGTATAACGTCGCGCCAGGCCATGGCCATTGGCACAGCGGGCTACACCGCAATGCTATGCATCCAGGCCCTGGAACGCCACGGCCTAAGCCCCAATCAGGGTGAGGTCTTGGTAACAGGCGCAGCAGGCGGAGTAGGCAGTGTGGCCGTTGCCATTCTTGCTAACAAGGGTTTTAAGGTGGTGGCATCAACTGGACGGGTATCGGAAGAGAGCTATCTGAAGAACCTTGGGGCGCAGTCCGTTATCGACCGGGCCGAGCTTAGTGCCCCCGGTAAGCCGCTTCAGAAAGAGCGGTGGGCAGCGGTTATTGACTCGGTTGGAAGCCACACCCTAGCCAATGCCTGCGCTGCCACCCAGTCCTGCGGGGCGGTTGCTGCCTGCGGTCTTGCCCAGGGCATGGACTTCCCCTCCACCGTTGCGCCCTTCATTCTTCGGGGCATAAGCCTTTATGGCATCAACAGTGTCTCGGTGCCACGCGCTCAGCGCGACCAAGCCTGGAGCGAACTGGCACGAGACCTTCCTATGGACAAGCTTGAGGCCATGACCCACGACATTCACCTAGAAGAGGCCATTGCCATGGCGGGTCGTATTCTTGATGGCCAGGTGCGTGGCCGACTGGCTGTGAAGGTTGATGCCTGAAAACGACGGTCTCGTTCGGGTTTCCAAGCTTTTAGCCGAACGAGGAATCTGTTCGCGGCGAGAGGCCGACCGCTACATTGAGCAGGGCCTTGTACTGGTTGATGAAAAGCCTGTTACCGAGCTTGGGGCGAAGGCGCATCCAAGCCAGACGGTTGGCCTTGCTGCCAAGGCCCGCGCTCAGCAGTCCTCGCGTCAGACACTTCTACTTAACAAGCCCATAGGCTATGTCTCGCACGCCGATGACGACCATCGCTACCCGGCGGCAGCCGAGCTTATTCGCCCAAGCATGCGCGGGATTGCACCTGCGGGCCGCCTGGACATCGATTCCACAGGCCTTCTGGTTTTAACTCAGGATGGAGTCATTGCCCGTCAACTCATTGGTCAGGACAGGCTCATTGAGAAGGAGTACCTGGTGCGGGTGGAGGGTGAGCTAACCGCGAAGGGACTCGGCCTTTTGACCCACGGCCTTGTGCTTGACGAGAAGCCTTTAAGACCGGCCAAGGTGCGTTGGATGAACAAAGAACAGTTGCAGTTTGTTCTAACAGAAGGTCGCAAGCGACAGATTCGTCGCATGTGCGAGATGGTTGGACTTAAGGTCACCGGCCTTAAACGGGTGCGCATTGGCCGGGTGATGCTGGGCGACCTTCCCGAGGGCCAGTGGCGAGCCTTGCTGCCCCACGAAAAGTTTTAGCAGAGCCCCTTGGTTTTAGAACCCGAAGTGGCTATTTAGCAAAGAGCCGATCGGGCTGAGCCATGGCCTTAAACTCAATGGCATTGCCTGAGGGGTCAAGAAAGAACATGGTGGCCTGTTCACCAACCTCGCCCTTAAAACGAATGTAGGGCTCAATAATGAACTTAACCTTAGCCTGGGTAAGACGGTCGGCAAGGCTCTGCCACTCGGGCATGGAGAGCACCACGCCAAAGTGGCGAACCGGAACATCGTGACTGTCGACGGAATTCTCCGCCCTATGCCCGGCCTGCCCTTGTGCAAGGTGCGCCACAATCTGGTGCCCATAGAAATTAAAATCGATCCACTCATCGGAGCTTCGGCCCTCGGAGCAGCCAAGAAGCCCCCCGTAAAACTCGCGTGCCTGCTGAAGGTCATCAACAGGAAATGCCATATGAAAAGGATGCAAGGCTGGGGCAGTTTGCATGACTAAGAGTCCCTCTAGAGATAGGAAGACAAGCGCAGATTTAGACAGCAACGAAACGATTAAATCGAAGTGTAAGCCAGTTCAAATTCTGCCCGACTGAGGGTTTATCTCTCTGACGGAAGGATAATGCAGCCAACGCGATATCCGTAACCAACGCGGCATTCATTTGTTGATTAACGGGGTTGCTGCGCGGCGAAAAGTCGCCTCTGCACAAATGGGTAGATAAGGCAGCCAATGCCAATTGCCAGATAGGCTAAAGCCCAGGCCGGTGGCTGTGTTGCACCACCTGCAAGATCAAGCACCGCACCGAACACAGCAGGCCCCACAGCGCCTGCGCCAAAGCCAATTAAGGAATAGAGCCCCATGGCTGCGCCCTTCACCTCCTCGGCAGCCGCCTGCACGAAGCCGGCCGTTAAGGTGGCCGAGTCGGCCATAATCATCATCGAATAAAGACCAAGACAGACGACAGTGATCCACCAGGTAAAACCAAGACCTGCCGATAAAGAAAGCACCACAGAAAACAGCGTGGTTGCCGCCATGACGCCGCGTATCCAGGGCTGACGTCCAAGCCGCAAGGCGATTTCGTTTCCAACAATGGATGAAGGAACCGAAAGAAGATTAACGAAGGCTGCACTTGCTGCGGCTGTAAAAGGCCAATGGCCCGAGCCAGGCTGAGCCATGGCAATAATAATAAACGCCACCGTCCAGGCACGCGAGCCAAAAAGCTCCATGCAGTGAACCCCGTAGCCAAAGGCATAGCCCACCACTGCCCGACTCTGGCAGGCACGCCGCCAGGCCGAGACAGGAAAGAGCATCTGCCAATGCAAGCGCGAGGAGGAGGCTCCTATGTTGGGGTTGGGCAGTGTTTGCGGCCAGTGGGAATTGGGTGCAGCAAGACGCATTAGCACCCAAGCCAGTAGCGGGCCTAAAGCAGGCAACCCCATGGCCCATTGCCAGCCAAGCCCCTCAAGCGCCAAGCCTGACAAAAACAACGACAGCGCGGCCCCAACGCCAAAAAATGCGGTGTAAAAAGAGACGCCTCGGCTTTGCTCTTTCCCCGTAAAAAGCAGTGTGAGAATGCGTAAGCCAGGCATGTAGGTTGCAGCAACCCCAGCACCAAGCAGCATCTGCCAGGCAAGTGCTGAGCCAAAACCTTGCGCCGATAGTCCAAAGCCAAGGCTTGCCAGGGCCGACGCAAGGCAGCCCATGGTATAGACCTGTCTCGCATCCCGTCGATC
The DNA here is from genome assembly GCA_945901825.1 of Bordetella parapertussis. Lineage (GTDB taxonomy): Bacteria > Pseudomonadota > Gammaproteobacteria > Burkholderiales > Burkholderiaceae_A > Hahnella. Next base: position 6,366 of record CAMDMC010000077.1, on the reverse strand, counting down.
GGTCATGGCTGTCCACATGGGAACCGCCAGCATGTAGCCAATAAAGAAGCCACTGGCAATGGCGCCGGCCTCGGTATTGGAGAGCGTCCAGAGTTCTTTAAGGCTTACCAGACTCACCGCGTAACTGGAAAAGCCAAGCATGGAAAAGACGTGGGCCAAAAGCACCAGAACAAGCGGTTTCATCTTGGTTGTCTCTTCGTTGTCTCGTCGTTCTATCTTTGCTAACGCCCAAGCCTTCGCAAGGCATCGGGCTGAAAATCAGTCCAGCGTGCAGGTCGCTGGGTCTCAAAAACAGGGCCCGACTCGGGGTCAAGCCCCGTGACAACATAGCCTCCCGAAAGCAGGTCATGGTAGACCGAAACGCGTATCTGCGCGCAGCCTAAGGCTTCATGAAAGGCCAGGCCATGCAAGGCCACACGCCAAAGGCCACCTCGGGCATCAAAGGCCTCTTCCATAACAATGGTCTTTGTCGCTGTATCAATAAGAAATAGTCGTCGCGCATAAATGTGCTGCTGACCCGGTCGCAGCCTAGCCTCAATCTGGTGCACAGCATGTCGCTCAAGACGAAAGGACGTGCTCTTTAAGCTGCCACGCCCAAGCAGCTCGTTTGCCGAGAGACTGGCCTGCGCACCTTCAAGCATGTTGTAGGCAATAAGCCGCTCGGTCTCACCGAGGTCGATCCAGTCGTAACGGTCTGTAGCCCCGTTAAAGCCATCCACCTGATCGGCGGTCATCATGCCCTCCGAACCATCGCTCACTGCGTCATAGGCCAGATCGGGCGCGCGTCGTACCCTTCGACTTCCAGACTGATAAATCCATGCCTGACGCCGTGCTGTATCCAGTGTGTCGGCCTGCGGCTGGTATTCATGCACCAGAAGTGCATCGCCTCGCAGGCTTGATGGAGCAAGGTAGCCTCCCTTTACCGCAAACCAGAGCGCCGGGGGTGCATTGGACAGTGCCGAGGCCCCCACGCGATGCGACCAATAATGAATCTCGTAGAACCCTCCATCGGCACGCACCGGGTAGGCACGCCCCTGGCGATACAGGTTGACTGGGCGTGGCCGAAAAAGATGGCCCTGCATCTTGGCAAGTGCCGGGTTGGTCTGCGACCGAATGAGGGCATTCGACCCCGCAAAGGAGGCGAGCATGGCCTGAGCTGAAGCCGGTGGAAGGGCCTTTGACGGTTCGATAGGAAAGCGAAGGCTTGGATACTGCTTTAGTAAGGCAGCAAGTCCCTGAGGAACCAATGCCCCAAGGTCTTGAAAGTTCGTCGCGCTGAGTTCTTTAGGCAGGCCGTTTAAAGAGCCATTAGGCTTGGTGGGATCGCCTGAGGATGTCTGGGCAGATAGGTCATGGCTTGAGGCGCAAAGGCCAGCCGCTGCGCACTGCACCGAACTCTTTAGAAAATGCCGTCGCTCAAGGGCTTTAGGCTGCATGCCCATTCGCCGGGGGCAACTTCTGAACAAGAAACGCAGCCAAGGCGGGCAGCAGAAGGACGGCACCAAAAAGATTAACCAAGAACATAAAGCCAAGCAGCAGGCCCATGTCGGACTGGAACTGAAGATCGGACCCCAGCCAGGTGAGAACGGAGACCGTCATGGTGACCGCGGTAAAAAGCGAGGCTGTTCCCCGTTGCCGAAGGGCCTCAAACACCGCCTGTTCAAGCACCTCACCCTTTTGCAGCTCGTGACGAATGCGTTCAAAAAGGTAAATGCCATAGTCCACGCCAACGCCTACTCCAAGGGCCACCACGGGAAGGGTGTTGACCTTCAGACCAATATCAAGCCAGGTCATCACGGCATTGCAAAGCACGGTAACAAGCGCCAAGGGAAGGATGATGCAAAGCGTAATGGCCACCGAACGAAAGGTTATGAGGCACAAAAGGGTGACCGCACCAAAGAGTGCAAGGTTCACCCAGCGATCGGAGGACTGCACCACCTCGTTGGTAGCAGCCATGACACTTAAATTACCAAGGCCAATTTCAAACCGAAGGTCGTCGCGCTCAAAGACCCTGGCAAAGTCTTCTACATCGTTGACGACCGAGCGAATGGTGGGCGCCTGATGGTCTTGGGTATAAATGGAAACGGGCAGGGCCGTGCAGCCTGGGTTCATTAGCATATTGCCTAACCGCGTGGCCGCACCAACGCCTTGCGCAATCTGCTGCTCATCGGCAGGCAGTGCCCGCCACTTAATGTTGTTCTCGGCATAGGCCTGGGACACCCGTGCGGTGAAACCTGCCAGGCCACTCACCGCGGTGACTCCGGGGTTCTGTCGCATGATGAGTTCAAACTCGGCCAGAGGCTCCATCACCGTGGGCGAGACACACGGCGAGTCGCTGCCATCCACCTCCACAATCACCTGCATCACATCCACACCGATGGCAAAACGTTTGGTAATAAGCTCGGTGTCTTGGTTGTAGCGCGACTCGGGTCGCAGTTCGGGTACGCCCTGCCCCAGGTCGCCCACCTGTCGGTCTTTGGCAATGTAGACACCCACGGCAAGCACCACCACCGAGGCAAGAATCATGATGCTTGCAGGCCCCTTGCGCGATAGCCGCGCCAGGACACGCCAGACACCAATCATGGATTGCTCGGACGGGGGACGGAAGGACGCGTTCTGCCGATAGGAGAGCAAAGCGGGCAGCAAGAGCTTGTTCGAGAGGATCATCACCAAGACACCCAGTGTGGCGGTGTAGGCAAGCTCGCGCACAATTCCAATAGGAACAAAGGCAATGACAAGAAACCCCAGGCCATTGGCAAGCAGTGCCATAGCCCCAGGGACAAAGAGCTTACAGAAGGACTGGTGCGAGGCCTGCTTGGCATCACGACCGGCCACTATCTCAAGCCGCCAGGCATTGGTCATTTGCACCGCATGCGAGACGGCAATAGCAAAAATAAGAAAGGGCACAAGAATGGAAAGGGGGTCAAGACCCAGGCCCACCAAGGGCATCAGCCCCAACAACCAGACCACGGGAACCACTGCGCAGCCCAAGGCATAGAAGGTCAGCATGACCGAGCGGCTATAGAAATACAGAAGCAATGTGGTGACAACAAAGGCCAGTCCAAAAAACACCAGCACCCCCGCCGCCCCATCGGCAATGTCACCCACGGCTTTGGCAAAGCCAATGATATGAATGGAATGGCTATCTGTTTGAAGCTGCTGCCGAATGGACTCAAAGCTTTTAGCAACGGCCTTCAGGTCGGTTGGCTTGCCTGTCTGTGGATCGCTTTCCTGAAGGCTTGCCACGACCATGGCCGAGCTGCCATCGGTTGAAATAATGCGGCCGACCCAATCGGACTTCGCCACATTGGCCTTGACCTGTTCGATCTGGTCAGGCAGCCCCGCATAGTCGGCAGACACCACATTGCCGCCACGAAAGCCCTCCTCCACCACTTCGGTAAAACGAACATTGGGCGTAAAAAGGGAGGTGACCGAACTACGCTCAACCCCTTCAATGTAGAAGACTTCTTCAGTGGCCTTCTTTAGAAGATCCAGCCCCTCGGGGGTGTAAATGGAGCCATCCTTGGCATGAACCGCAAGCAGCACCCGGTTGGCATTTCCAAAGGCCGACTGGTATTTCAAGAAGACCTGCATGAAAGGATGATCCAAAGGAGTCATCTTGGTAAAGCCCGCGTCGGTGCGCAACAAGGTTGCAGTGCCTGCAAGCACCAGGGTTAAGAGCGTGAAGAAGACAATAAGACTGCGGCGGTAGTGAATTAGCCGGTCAGCCAGCCGCTGCAACCAGGCGGGGCCCTCAGCATTGGGCGGTGGCTTTGGAGGTTCTGGAGGCTCGGCAGGAGGCCTTGAACCGGACGACCCTGGCGGAGGAGGCGACGGGGCGGCCATGTCGGGCGGCAACGAGACCGTGGAACTCATCGGTTAAGGCCCAGGGCAGGCTGCAGGCCATCAAGGCCAGCCAGCCAGACGTTGCCATTTTCAAGCTGACAGGCTGCGGCAAGTGTAGAGGTTGCCAAACGTTGCACAGTAAAACGTCGTCCATCGTCATCGCTTAGGGCAGCCCTACCCTGCTCGCCCAGGAGCATAACCTTGCCGTCTTTCAAAACAAGGCTTGCCATCCACGAGTAGGGGTCGCTTACCGAGACCTCTTGCCAGGCGGCCAAAGGCGACGACTGACGAAAGATTCGGCCGCGCATACCGTAAACCAGGCGACTGCCCATAGGGGTTACAAGACCACCAAAAAACGAGCCTTTGTAAGGCATGGTGGAGGCCGGAAAGACCAAGGGCGCATCGCCCGGCTTGACCAAGTCAAGAATATCGGTGGAGGACGGTGTCTCACCAAGATGACCCGACTCGCCCATAAGAATCCATGCCTTATGAAAACGGTCTTCAAGCAGGTGGTAGAGATGCCAGTCAAAGCCTTCTTCAAAGACCTCAAGACGCCTAAAGGTTTCACCCTGGTCGTGTGAGACCAGAAATTTGCCGAAGGCGCCTGTCAGAAAAATGCGCCCGCGGGAGTCCACGCGCGCCGACAGCCAGGCGTCTTGCCCAGGGTTGAGTTGCTGAAGATCGGGGGACTGCAGAACCTGCCAGCTTGCCCCCTGGTCAGTCGAGCGCGCGACAAGCCCGCCATGGCCTGCCGCAATGCAAAGCCTGTCGGTCACTGAAAGACTTGTAAGGCTTCGGCCCAGGCTTAGGCGCTGAGTCGTCCACGATTCCCCTGCGTTTGTTGAGCGAGCAATGACGCCGCGCTCGCCAACAGCAAGCAGCAAAGCGCCCTGGCAGGCGATGTCGAAAAAAGCGGCCTTCTGAATACCGATGGGGCGGGATTCTTTAAAGACTGCAGCGCCTGCCGCCATAGGCGTTGTCAGACCCGAGGCCGCCCAGATGAGCCCCGCGGTGCGGCCCAAAAAGAAACGCCTACCCATGGCCTTGGCATGGGTAGGCTGTGACGGAATCAAACGCGAATTTAACGAGTACCGAGTCGACGCAGTGCGTCGGTTTGAAAGCTTGCCCATGGCGCCTTAATACCAAATTCGATGGGCTTTTTCACCTCGTTATCAAGATGGGAGATGAGGACATTGCCGTTTGAAAGATCGTGCCACATCTGAATGCTGTACCAGGGCACACCCTGGTCATAGACCTGAATAAAGCCATGAATGCCCACCCGCCAGATGTCACCACGGGTGTCGTAGCAGTCTTCTTGCAGAATCATCCAGCTGTCTTCATCCAAGAAGAACACGCGCTTGCCGTAAATATGTTTGCTGCCGGACTTTAATGTGGCCTCGACCACCCAGACCCGATGCTTTTCGTATCGCATGTGCTCGCTGTTGGCCGAGCCTTTGCGAACAATGTCGGAATACTTCAGTGCCTTACTTCCCACCTTGTAGGTGTTGTAGGCCACGAGCATTTCTTTACGGCCAAGAAGCTTCCAGTCGTAGCGGTCGAGCGCCCCATTAAAAGCGAAGTACTGATCGGTTACGCGCATGCCCTCGGTGCCATCGGCCACGTTGTCGTAGGCAAGGTCGGGGGCGCGGCGAACACGGCGCTGACCTGGGCTGTAGACCCAGGCGGCGCGGGGGTTGGCCATGGGGTCTCGAAACTCGTGCACCATGTAAATGGTGCCTGCCAAGGAAGAAGGCGCAGTGTAGCGAGAAAGAAAGGCGAACTGCAGACCGGTGTCGGTCTGGGCAGGCGTCATGTTCTCGGCATAGACCACCTTGTCGGTGTAGCCCACACGATAAAAGTCACCGTTGGCACGAACAGGAAACCAGGAATATTCGCGGTCGAAACCACCACCTGCGTAGCGGTTCAAAAAATTGGCCATGGCCTCTTCGCCTGTTTTGGGCGAAGGATGAACGACAGTCTTTTTGGCTGCGTCGGGCAGGCCCGCCGTGCGGTGGGTCTTGTATACCGGCATTTGAAAGGCGGGCTGTTTTTTTAGCAGGGCGAGGCTGCCCACAGAAAGAAGGTCTTTGTACTGATCGGCATTGGCAGCCGTAACGGTGAAAAGCGGCTTTTCCTGAGCAAAGGGGTCGATATAACCTTTTTCAGGGCTGTAGCCCGCAGGCGGCTTCATAAGCCCGCCGGTGTAGGCCGGAATGGAGCCGTCTGCATTTGCGGCAGCAACCGCCCCGGAATGAGGAACCGACTGGGCGTGGGCTTTGCCTGCAAGCCCCAGGCCAGGAAGCGCCACCGAGGCAAGGCGAAGGGCGTAGGCGTTTGAAGTCAATGCCAAGAAACGTCTGCGCAGATTCATTTTGAAGTCATCCTTTCCTGTAACGGCCTGCCGTTATAAAAACACAAAGGGGTGAACCAAGTCACCCCTTTGCTATTACCTAAGCCTTAGAAGCTTGTGCTGAGAACAAGACTGTAGAAGTCACGATCACGGAAGGGGTCGTACTTGGC
>CAMDMC010000076.1 GCA_945901825.1 Bordetella parapertussis | reverse complement strand
AATGGACCTTATGAACAACCAATTCCCCACCGTCAGGGCTTGGGTCATCAATCTCGACCGTTCGGTACAACGCTTAGAACACATTCGTCAGCGCTTACATGAGCTGCAAATACCTTGGGAGCGTGTGCCCGCCGTCAACGGGGCCGAGCTGGACCTGTCTCTTGACCAGCGTTTGGATACCGCAGCCTTTGGTGCACGTCACGGGAAGCCTCCCCTGCCAGGTGAACTGGGTTGTTATTTGTCCCATGTCAAGGTCATGAACTTGTTTTTGGCCAGCTCATATGAGTACGCACTGATCCTAGAGGACGATGTTGAGTTGGGATCCTCTTTGCCTGCTGTGATGGATCAGCTGGTGATGCACCCTAAGCTCTGGGACCTCATCAAACTCTCAGGCATTCACAGCGGGCACCCCCTGCGTATCCAAACACTGAACGACGGCCATCACGCCATTGCGGTGTCCACCACAAGCTACACCGGAGCCAGTTGTTACTTGGTGAACCGCCGGGCTGCCGCTGCATTGCTCCAAGCGCTGCTGCCCATGAAAATCCCTTATGACCTGGCGTATGACCGTGGATGGGAAATGGGGATCAAGATCAGGATGGTGACCCCCGCACCTTGCAACCACAGCTTCGCGATGGGTTCGGAGTTGCACCCCAAAGGGGTTGTACGTCAGAACTTCCACTGGACCAAACGCCTGAGCACCTACCGATGGCGCATCGCCAACGACTGCAGGCGACTGCTATACGGCCTGAGCGAATACGCCAAAGAAGCACTATCCAAAAAACTTTGAAGCCATTCAACGAACGGCGTGACGGCCTTTGCTCAACGATTGCGCGTCGTAGTGCAAAGCCGCATAGCGGAAAAAGCACTCCAAGGCAATGAAAAAGCAAAACAAAAAGCCTTGTGGGCCGCACATAAAACCGCGCCTGAAAATATAGAGCTTGAGAAAAATTGCAAAGGCTGATGCAAACCCTCGCAACACGCCACCAGACTTGCCTGCTGCCGCACGCTTGGCTGCACCCAGCTGAACATACTGAGCGAGTTTTTGCAAGCTGCCATACACCGTTTCACGCGAATAGTGAAACAAACGTGTTTTGAAACGCTTGACGGGGGTATGTGTGTCCAGCAGCTGAGCACCTTCGTGGACGACGCCCTCAAACCCCTCCACGTTGTTGGTTTTGAACAAGCGGCGAATACCATCGGTTGACTTCATCCAAGTCAGTGCCCGGCCATAAGCCACCTGGTTCCAGCGCACCTCCCAAACCGCATTGGCTTGAGATGCAACGGCTTGTTCAATCTCAAGCTGCAGCTCGGGTGGAATGACTTCGTCAGCATCCAAGAAGAAAATGTAATCGCAAGACACGTGTTGCAAGACGCGGTTTCTTTGAACCGCAAACCCTTGCCAATCTGGGTACAAGTGCACCTGCGCGCCCAATGACTGGGCCAGCTCTCGAGTCCCATCGGTACTCCCCGAGTCAATCACCAAAATTTGATCGGCAAATGCAGCGCTTTTTAGGCATTGCTCTATGCGATGCGCTTCATTCATGGTCAGTACGCCGATACAGAGCGTGGGTTTTGTTTGTGATGCGGTCATGATCATTTCCATTGAGTCAAAGCGTTGAATCTTCCCCACATACGCGCAATCAGCTTGGGCGAAAACAGCAGCACGCGCAGGGGCAGCACCAGCGCGGTTTGCCAAATGAGCTGGCGGCGCAGGCGCTCGGCGGCGGCCGCGCTGCTGTGTTTGCGCGCGAAGATCAGTTTGGACTGCGCATGGTGATAGCCACGCCAGTACTCGCTGCGCCACGGCGAGGCGCCTTTGACCGAGCCGCGCGAGCGGTGCAGCGCTTGCACGCTGGGCACCACCACCATGGGCAGACCAGCTTTGAAGAAGCACAGGCAGAGGTCGTCGTCTTCGTAATACAGAAAGAAGGTCTCGTCAAAAAAGCCGGTGGGCTGGCAGGCGCTCATGCGCAGCAGCATGGCCGCGCCGCACACAAAGCCCACGCTCGTGGGGCCCGTGGCGCCGGGGCCTTTGGAGGGCCACAAGGTGCTGGGCCAACGGTAGTTCACCTCGGGGTGGCCTTTGGCGTCGACCAGTTGCGGCGCCAGCATGGCGGCTTCGGGGAATTGGTCGGCTGCGGCCAAAAGCTGGGCCAACTGCTCGTGAGACAACTCGCAGTCGGGGTTGAGCAGCAAGGCAAACGGCGTGTTCACCCGAGCCAAGGCGCGGTTGTTGGCGGCACCAAAGCCCAGGTTGCGGTCGTGGGCCAAGACGGTGGCATGGGGCCACAAGGCTTGGGCTTGGGCGGCGGTGCCGTCGCCACTGGCGTTGTCCGACACGACCACGTGTGGGGCTTGCTGCAACAGGGGGTGCAGCGCGGCCAAACAATGGGCACTGTTGTAAGTGACCACGATGATGGTGACGCTGGAGAGCGAGGGCGATGCGTTCATAGCAGCGATTGTGCACAACGCCGCGCAGCACCCTGCCCTTGCGCCAACCATTGGCAACAGGCTTGCTGGGCAGCGGACAGGGACGAGGGGCTGTGCAGCCAAGCTTGGGTGGCCGCCCAGGCTTGGGCCATGCTATCCACACGCTGGGCCGCACCGTGCTGCTGGGCTTGTTCAGCGGCATCGGCGAAGTTGAAGGTGTGCGGGCCCATGACGATGGGGCAGCCGCAGGCGGTGGCTTCGATCAGGTTTTGTCCGCCCAACGGCTCAAAGCTGCCCCCCAGCCATGCCACGCTGGCGAGGTGGTAATAGGCCTGCATTTCGCCCAAGGAGTCGCCCAACCAAAGGGTGCGGGGCGCGTCGGGGGACGTGTCTGGCGGTGTGTTCAAGGTCCACTGGCTGCGGCGGGCCACGCGCCAGCCCGCTTGCTCCATCAGCTGTGCCACAGCCTCGAAGCGCTGGGGGTGGCGCGGGACGAACAACCATTGAACGGTGTCGGCGGCCTCACCTAGCTGACGGATCACGTCCAGGCATTGCGCTTCTTCACCTTCGCGGCTGCTGGCGAGCATGACCACCGGGCGCGCAGCGGCTTGACGCCAGCGCAAGCCCAAGGCTTGTTGGTCGGGGTTGACGCTGACGTCGTACTTCAGGTTGCCCATGACCGCCTTCACCGGCGCACCCAGCTG
>CAMDMC010000075.1 GCA_945901825.1 Bordetella parapertussis | reverse complement strand
TCAACACCCGGGCCCAATTTCACAACGGTTCCCATGTACTCATGGCCTGGCGTGAAATTCTTATTAAATGGCAACCCGCCCTGAATCATTGCGGGCGGACCGCGGTGAATAATCTCGATATCGGTTGCGCAGACGGCGATCGCATCAATCCGCACCAAGACCTCGGCCGGACCTGGCGTGGGTACGGGCTTCTCGACGAGCGTCAACTGGTTGGGGTCACCCAGGACCCAGGCCTTCATTTTTTCAGGAATTTTGAAGCTTTTTTGCTGAAACGGTTTTTCAACAACGGTGTTCATGAGGCGGTCTCCTTAGGAAGAATTTGTTCAAGTCAGCAACAAATCAGACATGTACTTGCTTGCTGCTTCTCATTCTAAGGAGGGTTCATAGCCCAGACAATCAATAAAACCTTACTTCTTTCACCCCTGAAACAAGTTCTTTAAATCATCCAAAAAACCTTTATGAACCCTAAAACTCTTAGGGCTTTGCCCCGATGTCTTTTACTGGGCGCTAGTCGGCATCGTAGAAAAATTCAAGCGTTTCCCGAGCAGTGCGACTACTGTTTTTGAAGTAATCGGAATCAAACGAGTCTTTACCGAGGTTTGTAAACCCAGGGACTGCCCTTAGGTCCACGGCATCAATATTCTTAAATCCCATTGCCCAGTCTGGAAACTGCCGGCCCTCTGTTTGCCCCTCTTCGATGATGATCTTGGAGTGGTGCCGGGAGTCTTTGACGATATGGTGGTAAGTGTCCATAACGGCCGCCTTTTCGCCCTCCAACAGCTGAATAAAACAACCCATGTTTTCCTCTTTCGAGTACCGGTAGATTAAAAGCCCAGTAACTCCGCGAGAAACGTTATTTTTTCGACTTGCTGCAAGAATATCCGCCAACTCGGCGTCAGACATTGGTTTTACTGCTGTGCTTACGTAAATGATGTAATTCATTTTTATAGTTAACTATTGCGAATTCGATGAGTGGACGCTTCTTTTAATCCAAAGCATACTCTGCATCGACAGCATCTAGAGTGAAAACCCTAATTATCGGGGAAAATTAATTTTCAATGTAAAGAGGCATAAATCATAAAACTTTGGATATTTCAGGGAATCTTTTTCAATCTACCGTGAGTCAAATCCAAAATGGCACAACCGACCCTGATTGACTGCCATGATTGTCGTTGCATAACTATTGAGTAATACTCAAACCATTAATAGGAGACAAACCGAATGAGCATTCACGCCCGTTTTTCTATTCCCTCGGCACCCCCTCGGCTCGGCCAGAAACCACTGGTGGCCTTCGGACTTGCTCTGGGACTAGCACTTGCAGTGCCGGCATCCGCCCAGAACTTTCCCGCAAAATCGGTTGAAATGACGATTCTGTTCGGAACAACCGCTCAGACAATCGGTCAGGTCTTGGCAGACCAGATGTCCAAAAACCTCCCCCAACCAGTCGTCCCAGTCAGTCGAACCGGTGGTGGTGGGGCCATTGGATATACCCATGTTCAGGGCACAAAGCCTGATGGCTACAACATTGTGTGGAACTCTAACTCGATTAGTACCGCTCATCATTCAGGCGCAATGAAATTTGACCATAAGGCATTCACACCGATTGCGCGGGTTAGCCTTGAACCGGTTGTTGTCGCAGTCCGTTCCGATTCCGGGTGGAACTCCCTTAAAGACGTCGCCGACGCCGTAAAATCGGGTAAGGCAAAGCTTCGGGTTGGCGCATCTGGCCGAGGGTCATTCACCCATATGACAACGTTTTCGATTTTCAAACGCCTTGGTATTCAGGATCGGGTCATTTTTGCTCCCTATGATGAGGGAAAAGCCCCTGTCGAGTTGCTCGGGAATCGGGTTGATGTCGCTGTTCAGTGGCCAGGACAATTTGTATCTCATGCAAAGGCAGGTACGCTAAAAATTCTCTGTGTATCAAGCGGCAAAAAGAGCTCAATTCTCCCCGACGTTCCAACTTGCTCGGATTCTGGTGCAACAGGCCTTGATCTGACAATGTGGAGAGGTCTAGCCGCGCCTGCAGGCACGCCGCCCGAAGCCATCGAGAAGCTCCAGGCTGCCGCGAAAGCTGCCGTAGATTCGCCGGTGTTTAAAAACGCGGCCGAGAAAATTGGCTTCGAGATTGGCTTTCTGCCTGCAAAGGAATTTGGCAATGTCATCGCATCGGATGACAAAGAGATCGCAGCGCTTATGGTTGAACTTGGCCTTAAGAAATAAGGGGCAGGTTTGATGGATAGGGCCGCCGACAAGAAGACCGCCATTGTTTTAATTCTGGTTTCTTTAATTTGGCTATGGGCGTCCATCTCAACGATTGAAATCCCGATGGGGTCGGCAGATGGCCCTAACTCCCAGACCTTTCCCCTGCTTTTTGGGGGTCTTCTGGGAGTCTGTGGGCTGCTGCTTTTTGTTCAGGCGAGTATCAACATCAAGCACAATGAGTTGAAATCCGAGAAGAAAACAGCGAGCCCCGAAGAGTTAAGAACGGAGTGGCTATGCGTGGGATGGATGGCGGGCAGCCTAGCGCTCTACGGCCTGCTAATGAATTTGATCGGTTTTGTCACCGCAACCTTGGTCACCATTCTTTTAATTCTGACCTGTGCCCTAAAAATCTTTGAGAGAAAACTGCTGCTGCTTCTGCCAATTGGTATCGCGATAGGAGTCTATTTGGCTTTTGGAAAGCTACTCGGGGTGCATTTGCCCGTAGGGCAACTTCTCAATATCGGCATTTAATGTCTATCCCGCGAAACCCAACCGATGAACGATTTTCTTAGCGCATTATCTATGGTGTCCGATCCGCTCGCGATTGCTGCAGTGATCGCCGGGTCAATCATTGGCATTATCTTTGGATCAGTGCCCGGCCTTACGTTCACCATGGCGCTGTCACTCGTGCTTCCGCTGACATTCGGCATGCCGCCCAACGTTGCGATTTGCCTTCTGCTCAGTACCTACATCGGCGGCATGACCGGCGGATCGATTTCCGCGATTCTCATTGGAATTCCAGGCACGCCCTCTGCGGCAGCCACGGTTTTTGATGGTCTCGCCCTCGCGCGGCGGGGCCAGGCAGGCCTCGCCCTGGGTTACGCGGTGATTGCCTCGGGATTTGGCAGCATTTTTAGCCTCGTCATCATGGCTGTTGCAGTTGATTTCATCTCCCAAGCGGCGATTCATTTTGGGCCGGTCGAGCTTTTTGCTCTTGTTTTATTTGGAATGTCATTGATTTGTGGCCTCTCCGAAGGCTCTATTCTCAGAGGCGTGATTGCTGGCGTCATCGGACTGATGATCATGACCGTTGGTCTTGACGATCTCGACGGTGTCGCCAGGTTTACATTTGGCTCTACACAGCTTCTGCAGGGTGTAAACCTAGTCGTTGCGATGGTCGGCCTCTTTGCAGTACCTCATTTAATCCAATCGCTTGTTGACTACCGACTGGGACGAACGCCGGAAGCGAACGCAAACGACGTTAAAACCCAGCTACCCAGGTTGTCAGTGCTTAGAAAAAATCTTGGGCTCATGATTCGCTCGTCGTCACTTGGAACGATCATCGGGGCAATACCGGGCACTGGGGGACCAATCGCAGCTTTTGTTGCTTATGATCAGGCCAAACGATTCTCGAAAGATCAATCAAAATTCGGTAAAGGCGAGCCGGGCGGGATATTAGCTCCCGAGTCTGCCAATAACGCTGTCACGGGTGGGGCAATAATTCCGTTGCTATCACTCGGTATCCCAGGAGATCCAGCAACTGCAATTATGTTGGGCGGCCTTCTGATTCACGGCGTTATACCGGGGCCCTCCCTCTTCGTCGAAAACAAGCCCTTGGTCTACCTAATTTACCTTGCATTTTTCTTCGGAACTGTGGCTGTAGTCATTACTCAAACCTTTGGGATTCGTTTATTTGTAAAGGTACTTAAACTCAAACCGCACCTTCTGATGATCGCAATCATGGTCATGTGCGTTGTCGGAACCTTTGCAATTCGAAATTCCTTCTTTGATGTCTATACGATGGTAATCGTTGGCCTCATCGGCTATCTTCTTACCGTCGCCAAAATTCCTATAGCCCCTGTTGTGCTAGGAATTGTTCTTGGACCAACGCTTGAAAAGCAGTTTCGCACCGCTCTAATCCTAACGGAAAACGATTATTCAACTTTCTTTTCCTCACCTCTAGCGGTATCTCTTTACATACTTGCGGTTGTTTTCATGGGGTTCCAGATCCACAGTAATGCCAAACAGAAATCATCATTAATACCGCCGATTCCTTCGGCCAAAACGTAAGTTTCAATATCTATTCTGTTTTCTAACGAGGAGTTCCCGGATGCAACTTGGCATTCCCCAGGAGTCGTTATTAGGTGAGACGCGGGTCGCGGCAACGCCGGAGACGGTAAAGAAGTTGGTGGCCTTGGGCCACACGGTGTTGGTGGCCAAGGGTGCGGGGGTGGGTGCTAATTACCCGGACGGTGCCTACGAGGCGGCAGGGGCAACGCTTTCG
>CAMDMC010000074.1 GCA_945901825.1 Bordetella parapertussis | reverse complement strand
GAGTGCATGGAGAAGCACCTTGAGCTCAACCTCAAGGCTGCCAAAGCCAACCTGGCCGATGCCACCGAGGCCTCCAGCCAGCTGATGAGCGTGAAAGACTTCCCCGAGCTCTACGCGGTTTCCCAAACCGTGGGTCAGCCCGCCGTTGGCAAGGCTGCCGCCTACAACCGCAATATTTACAACATCAACGCGGAAGCAGCCACGGAGTTCGCCAAGCTGGTGGAGTCCCGCATCGAAGAGGCCAACAAGGCCATGTCCTCGGCCGTGAACGACCTGAGCAAAAATGCCCCGGCTGGCACCGAGGGCATGGTTGCCATGATGAAGTCCGCCTTCGCTGCTTCGAACTCAGCCTTCGATGCCATCAACAAGGCCACCAAGCAGGTTGTGGAGATGGTTGAGACCAATGTCGAGGCTGCAGCCAAGGCTGGCGAGGCAGCTGTCTCCAGCGCATCGCCCAAGAAGGGCTCGCGCCGCGCTGCTGAGTAATTCGGCAAACTCGGTGTGAAAAGGCCCTCTTCGGAGGGCCTTTTTTTTGCCTGCGCGAGTCTGTTGCTTAGAGGGCTGCCAGGGTGTGCGTGAGCCAGTAGAAACTCGGGATCCCGAACAAGATGTTGATCGGGAAGGTGAGGCCCAAGGAGAGCCCTACGTACACGGCGGAATCCGCCTCTGGAATGGCCTCTCGCAGCACGGCGGGCACGGCAATGTAGCTTGCACTGGCAGCCAATACGGCCAGCAGCGTGGTGTCGCCCACACTCAGACCCGCCCAAAGCCCCAGGACAATGGCCACGACCGCATGCACCGCCGGAATGGTCGCGGCATAAACCAGCAGCATGGGAGATTGGCCGCGCAGCCCCCCCAGGTTTCGTGCAGCCAACAGGCCCATGTCCAATAGGAAGAAGGCGAGCATGCCCTTGAAGAGGTCTGCGGAGAAAGGCTTCATGGCCGCCGCACCCTCTGGTCCCATGTAGTAGCCAATGACCATGCTCGCGAGCAGCAACAGCTGTGCGCCATCGGTGAAGGACTCGTGCAGGGTCTGCCGAATACCACCCGGGTGTGGTGCCGTTTCAATGCCCTGCGGGCCACCGAGGCGACCCTTGCGCACGAGGTTGGCCATGAGCACCGCAAAGATGATGGCCGGCGACTCCATGATGGCCATGGCCGCAGCCATGTAGCCACCGTGTTCAACGCCCAGGCGGTCAAGGAATTGATTGGCCGTGATGAAGGTCACCGCGCTCACCGACCCATAAGTGGCCGCGATGGCAATGGCATTGAAGGGCTGGGTCACGCGGCGCAGCAGCAGAAATCCGAGAACGGGGGTCACCATGGCCAGCAAGATGGCCAGCCCGAGAATGGTCATCACCTCGGTGGTAAAGCCGGTCTCGGCCAATGAGAGTCCGCCCTTGAGGCCCAGGGCCATGAGCAAATAGAGGGCCAGAAAACGGCTGATGGCCGGAGGAATGTCTAGGTTGGAGCGCACAAGGCCTGCAAAGAGGCCCACCAAGAAAAACAGAACAGCGGGATCGAGGAGCGACAACAAACCTGGAGAGCTCCTGGCTAGGCCGCCCGAAGGCCTGATGGATGGCTGCTGGCGATTTCCTTGTATCGGTCGGCAGCGCAGCTTGCGGCAAAGGCATGGGGCTTGACCCTTGGTGACAAATTGCACACGCCACGGATGTAGCCCACGGCCTGCTGGATCACGCAGCTCGAGCCGGCCGCGGGGTCTGGGTTGATGTCGAGGTGCACCTCCACGGGGCGTTGCCCGATGGCATCCGACAGGCGCAGATAGAGGTCGGCCACCTTGTAGACTTCATTCATGAGGCGCAGGTGCGGCCGGTCGGCCCGCTGGTCGAAATCTCGCTCCCGGGTGGTCTCCCCGAAGAGCTTGCAGCCCCGGTTGCCATCGATGTGCACGACAATGACAAGGGTGTAATCCGCGTGCCAGACTTGGCCTTCCAAGAGCCGGCAGGAGTCCGCACCGATGTAAATCCGGGTGCTGGCCGATTGCGCTGCGATGAATCGGGCCACGGCAGGGAGATCGAGCTGCCGGAGGGGGTGCATGTGGGTGTTCACAACGGGTAGGAGACCATGCGAGCGGCGATGATGCAAGTCCGTGCCCTTTTCCAAGAAGTTTTGATGAATGCCCTCATGGTGCATTGCAAAACACCCCCGTTTATGTTGCAATGCAATTGCGGTTTCGACCGCATTGTTGTCTCCTTGCAGATCATTCTGCCTTGCAGCCCCAGCCCAACCGGCTGGGGCTTTTTTTTATCTGTGCACCCAGGAGCTCGGCATTGAACACGCACACTGAACTCAGGGCGTTGGTCTTCCAATGGCCCGGTGCAGCAAAGCCCTTGCTGCACATTCCGGCCTGGTCGGTGGGGGCTGGCCGGCGGGTGTTCTTGCGTGGTCTCAGTGGGTCTGGCAAGAGCACCTTGCTGTCCATCTTGTCTGGGGTGCAGACACCAACTTCGGGCGAGTGCCTCGTGCTCGGCCATCCCTTTCATGCGATGTCCGCCACGGCCCGCGACCGTGTCCGGGCCACCGACATCGGCGTGATTTTTCAGCAGTTCAACCTGCTGCCCTACCTGTCGGCATGGGAGAACGTTCTGTTGCCCAGTCGACTCTCAGGCCGGGCGCCGCTTCATGAGGCCAGCGACCTGCTCAAGCGGCTTGGGCTCTCGCCGGCGCTCTGGTCGCGCCCTGCCCATCAGCTGTCGGTGGGGCAGCAGCAGCGGGTGGCGGTGGCCCGAGCCTTTCTCTTGGGCCCGAGTCTTCTCTTGGCAGATGAGCCCACATCGGCCTTGGATGCCGTTCACCAGGCCTCGTTTGTGTCGCTTCTGCTTGAACTTGCGCAGGCCTCGAAGGTCACGGTGATCATGGTGAGCCACGACGATCGCATGAGCAGTAGCTTTGATGAGGTCTGGGCCCTCGGCGAGGCGGGCGGATTGGAGGCCGTTCGATGAGCGGCAGTGCAATGAATATTTGGCTGCGCCTCGCGCTGGCCAGTGCCTGGTCTCGGCGGTTGCCGGTGCTCTTGGTGCTGCTGGCCGTGGCCACATCCTCCTTGCTCGTCTTGTTTGTCAGCCAGTTGCGGGCAGACCTTCGCACCAGTTTTGGTCAGGCCATCAGTGGGGTCGATCTGCTGGTGGCCCCGAGGGGTAGCCCCACCGAAATCCTGCTCTACGGCGTCTTCCAGCTCGGTCGTCCCACCCAGAACCTCGATGCAGCCCACTTGGAGCGGGTCCGAGGCCTTGCGCAGGTCGACTGGGTGGTGCCCGTTCAGCTCGGTGACACCTATCAGGGGCGGCCCGTCTGGGGCACCGAGGCCGATTTTTTTAGCCGCGTTCAGGTGCGTGGGCAGCCACTGCGCCTGGCCGAGGGCAAGGTCTTTTCGGCAGCCACCGAGGCCGTGCTGGGTGCCGAGGTGGCCAGGCGTCTTGAACATCGCCTCGGTGATCGCCTGGTGCTCACGCATGGACGCTCAGACGGCCTCTCTCGCGACCACGATGACCACCCGTTCCAGGTGGTGGGCGTACTGGCCCCCACTGGAGGCCCCTTGGATCGCGCAGTCTTTGTCTCGACCGAGGGCTTTGAGTCCATTCACCAAGGCTGGTTGTTCGGCGCATTGGCACCACCGAGCAGCTACACCACGCTCTGGGTGGGCCTTCAAAACCGTGGCCAGGTCTTTTCGGCCCGTCGTGCGATCGAGTCCTTGCCGGGTGCCCCACTGACTGCTGCCCTGCCTGGTGTCACCCTCGATGAACTCTGGCGAACACTCTCCGTGGTGGAGCGTGGCTTTGCGCTCGTGGGCTGGGTGGTCTCCATCGGTGCCTTGTTGTCGGTGGCAGCCGTGACCCTGGTCTCATTGGCATCGCGCCGCAGAGAGTTCGCCATTCTCCGTGCTGTGGGGGCTGGCCCGGCGCAGGTGGCCTGGCTTATTCTGCTCGAGGCCACCCTGGTGGGCCTGGCGGGTGTGCTGCTGGGGCTCCTCATTCAGCAGGCCGTGGTTTGGTGGTTTGCCGACTTTCTTCGAATTGAATATGGTGTGGCCATGTCGGTGCTGAATCTGCCACCCCAGGCATGGCTCTCGCTCCTGGGCCTTGGGATGGCCTCTGTGGCCATCAGCCTCCTGCCTGCCTGGCGGGCGCGGCGCCTGTCTTTGGTGGATGGCCTGCATCCGCCCGTGGCCTAGCATGCGGCGCTGCCTCTCCATCTTGGGCTTCTTCGTGCTGGGGGTGGCCTGGGCCAAGCCCGCCCTGGAAATCAGCTGGGACGACCTTATCGATGAGAAATGGGCCAAGCAGGTTCAGGTCGAGATGATGGCGCTTGGCCGGCTTGGTGGCCTGAAGGATGGCTCCGAGGCAGCCGACCGGGCCATGTCCAAGCTGCGCGAGAAGTGGGATGCCGCGCCGATTGTGTCCACCCATCTGGGCAAACAGGTGCGCATTCCAGGCTATGTGGTCCCACTCGATGCAGACCGATCTGCAGACCGGTCGTTTCTGCTGGTGCCTTACTTTGGCGCCTGTATTCACACCCCGCCACCGCCGGCCAATCAGATCATTCTGGTGGTTCCTCAGAAGGGTGCAAAGATTCGCGAGGTGCCGGAGTCCATGGCCACGGTCTGGGTGGAGGGCCGTCTCGAGGGCGTGCGCACCGAGACCAGTCAGGGCGTGACGGGCTATCAGTTGCTGGCCACGCGTGTGCGGCCCTATGAAGAGCCCAAGCGGTAACATTTACGCATGACCACGCTCTTCACCCACGACGCCTTTGCCGCCCATGAAATGGGGCCTCACCACCCTGAGTCACCCGCGCGGGTTCGTGCAGTGTTGGCCGAACTTCAGGCCACTGGCCTTTTGGATCGTCTCGATGTGCAAGAGGCACCCA
Organism: Bordetella parapertussis; assembly: GCA_945901825.1. Classification (GTDB taxonomy): domain Bacteria; phylum Pseudomonadota; class Gammaproteobacteria; order Burkholderiales; family Burkholderiaceae_A; genus Hahnella. Next base: position 860 of record CAMDMC010000074.1, on the reverse strand, counting down.
TGGCCCGCGACGAAGACATCCTTCGGGCCCACACCCTTGACCATTGGGAGGCGCTCAAGACGGCCTCGCCGAGCAGCCGATACGCCGTCATCGACCCAGACACGGCCATGAATCCATTCACGCTCGAGGCCGTCTCGCGTGCCGCGGGGGCGGTGGTTGAGGGTGTGGAGGCCGTCGTTCAGGGCCGGGCGCGGACGGTCTTTTGCGCGGTTCGCCCGCCGGGCCACCATGCCGAGCGCGATCGCGCCATGGGCTTTTGCTTTGTGAACAGTGTGGCGGTGGGTGCCCTGTACGCCACCCAGGCGCTCGGCCTGTCTCGCGTGGCCGTGGTCGATTTTGATGTTCACCATGGCAACGGCACCGAAGAAATTCTTGCGGATGTGCCGGGGGTGCTCATGGTCTCCACCTTCCAGCAGGGCATCTATCCAGGCCGCGGAGAGCGGCCCATGGGCAAGAACATGGTCAATGTTCCACTGCCCGGTGGCAGCGATGGCAAGGCCCTTCGAGCAGCCGTGCTTCAGGAATGGCTGCCAGCGCTGAATGACTTCGCGCCGGAACTCATCATCATCTCTGCTGGATTCGATGCCCACCGTGATGACCCCCTCGCAGGCCTGCGCTGGACGGAGGCGGACTATGAGTGGGTGACCGAGCAGTTGCTGGAGGTGGCGGCCCGTCATTGCGAGGGCCGCGTGGTCAGCAGCCTCGAAGGTGGCTACGAGGTGGCCGCGCTCGGGCGAAGCGTGGCCTGCCACGTGAGCGCCCTGATGCGATCGGAGACGGTTGAGGCTTAGCTCCGACGGTCATGGTCTTCAGGCCTTGGGTCGGTCGGCCCAGAGCGTGCCGCCGGTGGACCAGTCCTC
>CAMDMC010000073.1 GCA_945901825.1 Bordetella parapertussis | reverse complement strand
GACCTTGCGGCAGAGGCGACCAACTTGGCTCTTGCCCAGATTCGCCAAAATGCCGCTGCAGCAATGCTTGCGCAGGCCAATGCCACCCCCGACATCGTCAGCTATTTGCTTAAGCAGTACACTGGCTAAGTCTGTTTTGAGCCCACTCTCGGGCGAAGGGCTTGCAATGACGGTGTGATGATATGATGCGAAATCATCAATATGAAGGCGAGTCTTAATGGCATTGTCTTGGCATCGCCCCACGCAAGACCCCAATTATGCGAACGACCATTGATCTTGATGAAGATGTTCTTGTTGCCGCAAAGGCGCTGTCCCGCGCGCAACGCCGAACTCTCGGGCAGGTTTTGTCCGAGGCTGCACGCAAGGGAATTCTTCAAGGGGGCCAAGACTCAGCCCACGCCGGCGCCCAACAAGTGGTCGTACCCGATGAGGGTTTGGCGCTGACTGCAAAGCTTGCAAGCTTTGGAGTTCACCCTCTTTCCTACACAGGCGGCCCCCTTGCTACGAACGAGCTTGTTAACCGCATTAGGGACGAAGAAGGAATCTAATTGCGTTCTCTTCTCGACGTCAACTGCCTTATTGCGCTGTTTGATAGGGGCCATGACCACCATGAACTCGTAAGCAACTGGTTCGTGCGACATGCGGAGGCAGGCTGGTTAAGCTGCCCAATCACTCAAAATGGGTGCATTCGAATACTCGCTTCGCCCGCCTATCCCCGATCGCGCTCCGTTTTGGATGTTATTCAGACTACGGCCCATGCCTTTGCCCATCCAAGTCACTCGTTCATCCCCGACAACGTCTCAATTTGCAATGCAGCATTTAAGAAAAACACACTAATTACATCCTCCCAACTGACCGACATTTACCTTTTACAACTTGCATGCAGTCATGAGGCGGACTTTGTCACGCTCGATCGCCGAATTCCAATTGGACGGCTGCCATGGGCGAAGCCGGATAGTCTCGTGGTGCTTAGCGAGCCCGGGTCCAGCCCTAAACCCTAACGCTTAGAAGGCCGCCCATGCTCCCATACGGTCGTCAATCCATCTCGAACGAAGACATTCAGGCCGTCGTTAAGGTTCTAGAGTCAGACTTCCTTACCCAGGGCCCTGCAGTGCCTGCCTTCGAGGAGGCGGTTGCCAAGAAGGTAAATGCCCGCTTCGCCGTGGCGGCAAACAGCGCAACCTCGGCCCTTCACATGGCCTGCCTCGCCCTTGGGCTTGGGCCTGGCCAAAGCCTATGGACAAGCCCGATTAGCTTTGTGGCAAGTGCCAACTGTGCCCAGCTTTGTGGTGCCAACGCAGATTTTGTGGACATTGACCCCGAGACCTTCTGCATGGACACCCAGGCGCTTGCAGACAAGCTGCATCGCCACAAAACCCAAGGGCTCACCATGCCCAGCGTGGTTGTACCCGTGCATCTTGCAGGCCAGAGTTGCGACATGGCCGGTATTCATGCGTTAAGCCAACAGTATGGTTTTAAGGTTCTTGAAGACGCCTCGCATGCGATTGGAGCTAGCTACAACAACGAACCCGTGGGCAACACCCGGTTCAGCGATGTTTGTGTCTTTAGCTTTCACCCTGTAAAAATTATTACAACGGGCGAAGGAGGGCTGGCCACAACCAATAGCGAAGAGCTTGCCCAGCGTATGGCCCGCCTGCGAACACACGGCATCACCCGTGAGCCCAAAGACATGACCGAGGCGAGCCACGGGCCCTGGTACTACCAAATGCTAGAGCTTGGACTGAACTACCGGCTGACCGACCTTCAGGCCGCATTGGGCTTAAGCCAGCTGCAACGCCTTGAAGAGTTTATTCAAGTGCGACGTGACCAGGTGAAAACCTACCACGACGCATTTAGCGGTTACCCAGACGTTATGCCGCAAAGACTTCCCAGCTATGCCTTGTCGTCGCATCATTTGTTTATTGTGAAGGTGCCCGCTGCGCAGCATTCGCATGTTTTCTCGGCCCTTCGTCACGACGGTATTGGGGTGAACCTGCACTACATTCCCATCCATCTTCAGCCCTACTACCAGGCACTTGGGTTTAAGAAAGGCGATTTCCCACAGGCTGAAGGCTACTACCAACAGGCAATCTCACTGCCTCTTTTCCCAGGCCTAAGCCCGAACGATCAAGAGCATGTTGTATCAAGCCTGCTTAGGGCGCTAAGGCACTAGGTGCTGAACGAAACTCCAGGCTCAAGGTAGGCCAGTGGATCGCGAATGAATGAGGGCTCAGCCACCATGGCCTGAGCCTTTTGGGCCATGGTCACCAGCTCTTTGGGGTGGGTGCAGCAATAACGCAGCCGGGCCGCAATGCTTTGGGATGTGATGTCGTGATGATGGCCCAGAAATACATGGGCAGCGGCTGCCTGAAAATGAAGAGCAGCATCGCTTTGATTGTCGGCCAGGCTCACAACTAAAGAAGGAAGCCCCATATAGGCACGCTCCCAAATCGAGGTGCCACCGGCGCCAATGGCCAGGTCGGCCTCGTGCATGTGGGCCGCCATGGTGGTTGTGGATTCCACGTAGACCGTATTCATCTGGTCTGCCAGTTTCGTGCGCTTTGCCACCAACGCCTTAAGTTCACTCGCCCGAGCGTTATAAGCCCCTCCAATAACAAGCACCTCAAGCCTCAAAAGCTCCGGCGTCATTAGCGCCTGAAGAACCTGCAACGATGCGCCTGGAGGGTCGGAGCCACCCATGGATACAAGAACCCGGGTGAGCTCACCACCGGCTTCAAGCCGAATACGCCGCTTTGGGTAGGAAAGGAACTCCTCGCGCAGAAGCAGAAACTTTGCGCCCGAGTAGAGCCTTGCGTGGGGGGTAAGATACAGAAGCCAACGACCTGCGCCTGCCTTTGATAGGTTGGGGTCAAGCAGAAGGTCGCAGGCGTAATGGCGTTTAGGCGCGTCGTCAATGGTTAGAACACGAAAGCCCGCTTCGCGGGCCTGCACCTCCCAGTCTTGACCAAACTGATAACCATCAAGCACAACCCAATCGGCCTGCGGCATTTGTTGGCTTTGGGCGGCTGCCGCCTTTGAATGAACCCGAGACCGAAGTTTTTTTTTGGCCGCCTGAAGAAAGTCTTGCGGCGAGGCGAGGTTTTCAAAAAAATAACAAGATACGCCCTGTTTCTCGAGGGCACGGGCTAGAACCTGACAGCGTGCCCAATGGCCTGTGCCTATTGCAGGGCTGCGATCGACTCGAAAGAACACGTGCATGGCTTCGTCGTCCTTAGCAAGTTAGTTCGGGTAAATTATGGCCTAGTCATGCAACATCGAAATCACCAAGCCATTGCTATTATTCCCGCGCGCGGGGGAAGCAAGCGTGTGCCCCGCAAAAACCTGCACCCCATTGGTGGCAAACCCCTTATTGCCCATGTGATTCAGGCGGCACTTGCCTCGCAGTTGTTTGAGCAGGTGGTGGTCTCTTCAGAAGACGCTGAGATTCTTCGGGTTAGTGAGCAGGCCGGAGCCATTGCCTACAAGCGCCCTGAGGAGTTGGCCGATGATATGACCCACGTGGGACCCGTTGTGGACAACTACCTGCAACAACTCGGTACCCCACCCGATTCGGTCTGCCTGCTCTATGCCACGGCTTTACTTCTTCAGCCTCGCCATCTTCAAGAGGCCTTTGCTTTGTTGAGGCAGCCCGAGACAGCCTCGGTGCTTAGCATTACTGAGTTCGAGGCGCCCATTCAACGAGCCTATGAAATGAAAGAGGACGGGCAGATTCAAATGGCCCAGCCCGAGTTTTTCAATTGGCGGTCTCAAGACCTACCCAAACGGTTTCGCGATGCCGGAATGTTCGCGTGGAGAAAAATTACAAGCCCTGCTCAGGGTCTGCGGCGGGGCTACCTTATTCCAAAGACACAGGCTGTGGACATTGATACGCCCGAAGACCTTCTTCTCGCTCAGGCCCTCTACGAGTTCTTCTCCAAATGAAGCTTGGAATGATTGGGCTCGGCCGCGTGGCCTGGCTTCTGGACAAAGACCCCCTGCGCCCAAAGCCAGCAACCCATTGGGGGGCATGGCAGCTGGTTAAAGGGGTCAGGCTTGCCGCTGTCTGCGACCGGGACCCCGCAAGGCTTGAAGCCTTTTTGGACGAACACCCCAAGGTGCGTGGCTACACCGACTATCGAAAAATGCTTAGAGAAGAGCCGCTTGACCTGTTGAGCATTGCGGCCTACGCGGACACGCGGCAGGCCATGGTGAGCCTTGCCTGTCGGTCGGGTGTGAAGGGCATCTGGTGCGAGAAAGCCATGGGTACGAGCCTTGAGGACGCACTAAAAATTGAGCGGGCTGTAAAACGACACAAGGTGCAGCTTGCCATGAGCTACCCCCGCCGCTGGGGGGCGGCCTATCAGTGGGTTGCGCAGGCTCTGCAGCAAGGGGACTTGGGTAGGCTTGAATCCATTAACGTGCAGTTCCCAGGTAACTTTATTCACACCGGTACACATGCCTTTGATGTGCTTCGTATGTGGTGTGGCGAAGCCGTTGCGGTGCAAGGCTGGCTCGAGGGCGGCTCTCAGCATATTCAAGACAGCGGGTATCGGTTTGAGACCCAGTTTGACGAGGCCAAACCACAGAACGACCTAGGTGGCTTCGGTGTCATTTGGTTTGAGAATGGTGCACGAGCCACGTTGCAGGCGGGCGCCAAAAATTACTTTCGGTTCGAGTTCGAACTTCTTACCGACCG
>CAMDMC010000072.1 GCA_945901825.1 Bordetella parapertussis | reverse complement strand
CTGGCATGGAAGAAGAAAAGCCGAACTGCCTGGTCAGCGAGTTCCGCGCTCTAGCGCTCTCATCCATTGAAATTAAACGGGCGGAGGCGGCGAAGTCTTGGATTCTCAACACAGGCAAAAACTGCTCGCTCGATCGGCTGCTTATCTTGAGAAACAACCGCAACCAATGGCTTGGCCATGCCGACTCGGCCGAACTTGCGGGCGAAATTGACAAGCTCATTGAGCTCGCGGCAAAAGACGCCCCGGATCTTGTGAGAGGACTCTACACCTCGCCCGATCCACCTAAACCACCGGCGCCTGCTCAGTAAGCCAGGTCAGTACCCTAGCGGTCATGGGCTGCAGGCTGCCAGGCAGTCCTAAGACTGCTCTGGGTGATGCAGAAACAAACCCCATATGCCCCCCTTGCTTAGGTAACCACTGGATCACATGTGAACAGACTCTCCCCCCCGAGGAGAGCTCAACGCTTTGCCAGGGAATGAACGGATCGTTTCGTGAGTTCAGAATGAGGGCTGGCTTCGAAATGCTAGCAAGCCAAGGTAGTGCGGAAGCACGTTCGTAGTAATCGTCCACATTTTCAAAGCCATGAAGCCTCGCCGTAAAAAGGTCGTCAAAGACGCGTAGGGTCTTGGCCTGCAAAATAGCGTGAAGGTCAAAGAGTCCAGGAAATTGTTGCCATTTGGTCTGTGCTTTTGCCCGCATGGTTTTTAAGAAGTGATCGGCATAAAGAACACGATTGAGCCCGAGATCAATGGCCCTGCCCGCAGCTGCAAGGTCCAAAGGTGCAGAGACAGCTGCAAGGGAGATGAGCTGTGACCAGTGGCTCGATGTCTGAGACATCCTGCGCCCGGCCCAGGCCATTAAAGCGTTGCCCCCTAGAGAAACACCGATGGCATAAAGCCGTTGACTGCGAGACTCGTTTGCGACCACCCGCATCATCCAGTCAATTTCATCGACGTCGCCGGAATGGTAGGCCCGCGGCATACGGTTTAATTCACCTGAGCAGCCCCGAAAGTGAGGTACGACCAGCCGGTAGCCCCGCGCTGTGGCCTCGGCTGCATAGGCTCTTGCATAGACGCTCTCTGAGGAGCCTTCGAGCCCGTGGAACAAGACCACCGTTACGTCTGGGCTGCTTGACTGCAAGGGCTCAAACCAATCGAAATCGATGAAATCACCATCGGGGGTGTCTTTGCGTATACGCCGGACGGGCAAATGGTAGGCGGATACTTCCTGCTGATGCAGACGACTAAGAAAGACCGGGTAGATGGTCTGCAGATGCCCGCCTGGCAGCCAAAAAGGCGCCTTATGTTCAAACGACATGGGAAAAATCCAGGCCGATCACGTCTGCGTGGCCACGAGCATTAAGGTGTTGCGTGCACGGGTAACGGCCGTATAAACAAGAGGGACCGACAAAGGGTTACCCGAGGACTCGGCAAGGAGAAAAATTAAATTATTAAACTCCGAGCCCTGCGCCTTATGTACGGTTAAAGCCAAGGCGGGCTCAAGCGAAGGGCATTGTTGAAGCGCGATAAGCCTCGGTCCATGGCTACTGTTGAATAGGCACATATCACCCACCACAACCCCGAGGCTGCCGTTCATGAGGTCGAGGTCGTAATCATTCTCAATGCAGATAACAGGCAGGCCCGTGGTAAAGCCCGCAGCAGATGTAAACAGTCCGCGGCGATGCAGAGCCCTCTGAAAGAGCCCATTTAAGGCAATGCTGCCCATGGGTCCTTCGCGAAACGGTGTGAGTACCATGGCCTCATCGAGCCAGTCCAGAAGATCGATAAGCGCGGCCTGAAGCGACGGGTCTTGACCATCTCGAGTAATCGCGCCATCAGCCCCTCGTACCCAACGCTCACCCCGCATGGCCGTAGCCATTGCTGCGGCCATTGTGATGAGCTGAAACCGGCCCTCAGCAACCTGCGCGACAAGACGAGTATCAGTGGTTGATTCAATGGTGATGCACTGCACAGTCTTATTTAAAGGAGTGGCCACATACGAAAAAACATCTGCAGTCGATAGAGGCTCCTGAGCCTTGTGCGACTGGAGATTTTTTGCAAGTAGACCAATGGCGCTGTTTGATTTGAACCGGTACTGCGTCTGCAGATACTCAATTGACTCGTCACCAATACGCTTACAGAGACTTCCAAAAACCTGTCCCGGCTCAACCGAAGGCAACTGATTTGCATCGCCAACCAGAAGAAGTTCCGCCTGTGGCAATAGGCTATTAAGCAGCGCACGTGCAAGTTCAAGACCCATCATTGAGGCCTCATCGACCACGATTAGATCGAAGGCCAAGGGCTGTGCATTAGCCTGCCGAACCAAGGAAGATAGACTGCGCTGCCCCCCAATACCCAAGAGACGATGAAGCGTTGAGATATTGGCCTGACCTGGAAGAACCTGTTGCAGTCGATGCACGGCTTTACCCGTGGGCGCCGCCAACGCAACTCGTAGACTGGGGTTTGTTACGAGCTTTTCTTCGATGAGGGTTTTAAGACGGGTGGTCTTGCCCGAGCCTGGGGGGCCAGTAATAACACGCAGTCGCTTGGATTCTTCCAGCTCTTGAAGCTGCTGACTAACCTCCATTTCAAGCTGCCAGAATCGTCGCAAATAGATTTGCTTGTTGTAAAGAACAAGGGGCGTGGCCTGGTGCAAGGCTTCAGCATTCCTTTCTTCAGGTTGGCTGCCCTGCTCTGCCCGCCCGCCTTGTGGAGAGCCCTCGTTCTTTAGCCAGACGCAGTCTGCAATCGACTGCAAAAGATAGCCGCCCGAGGCAGCACTTAGCTCATTAAGCTGAAGGCTGATCTCACCACGGCTAAGCCGTGCACTCACAAGCTGTACCAGAAGATGTACCCATGCTTCTCGTTGGGAACTGTCCTGTGCACAGGCCCCCGCACCCCCCTTTGCACTGGCCTCTTCAACAAACCGACCAAGCGCCGTGTCAAGCTGGCGAATGGTCTCGCGCTCGCTTAAGGCAAGAAGCTCATGATAAAGGCTTCGCTTGGCGTCTGTCATGCATCGCTCTGCACGTGAAGCAGCCGCTCGAGCTCGGTAAGCTGGGTGGGCGTAAAGGCTTGAAAGAATCGCCCCGTATCGGGGGCAGTCATACCGCGCAGAAACAGGTAAAGCGCCCCGCCAAAATGCACCTGAGGCTGGTAACTGGCCTGAAGCCTTGCCTTAAGGTGCCGATGCAACGCCAGGCAGTAAAGGCTGTATTGCAGGTCGTAACGGTGCTCCGCAATGGACTGCATCATGCCTTGACCTTGGTAATGAGATGCCTGCATGCCAAGCCAGTTTGATTTGTAATCGGCAATGAAGTAACGACCCTGATGTTCGAAGCACAAGTCGATAAAGCCTTTGACCATCCCCTGAAAATGCTGGTGCGTTAGGGCTGGGCGCGCCATTACCTGGCTGTCGACGCTGCCGTGGCTTTCCTGCAAGTCTTGCAGGCAGTTCTGGTGAAGCCAGTAGTCAAGCGCCTGAAGGTTAAGTCTTTCGGCGGGAAGCCAGAACTCCATCTCGGAGACATACACGACGAGGGAGGCAAGGCTTGGCGATGTTGCAAAGCCAAGTGCCTCCAGATGCGCTGGGGAGAAAAGTGGGAGGAGCAGACTGCCGGCGAGCCAGGTTGCGAAAGGCTGCTGCTGATCAAGATGAAAGCCCTGGGCCTGCACAAAGCTCAGCATCTCGCTGGGTGTGAACTGTGCAACCTCAGCGAATCCACGCCGAGCAGCGGCATCGAGAAGTTTATGAATATCACTTCCTAAGACATTGCCTGAACCAAGGCCAGACCAGTCAATCGTATTGGTAAGGTTAGTCACACGAGTGCTAGTCGTGCTTGTACTGGTAATGCCAGCAGTATCGGTAATGCGGGACTCCTCAAGGGCCTGGTCATCCTGCGCTGACTCGGCTGCAATGGCTGCCGATGTCTTTTTTACGAAACGTTCGTCGTTGGCCTGCTTGCCCAGCTTAAGAAGTCCCGAATAACTCGTGAACCCCCAAAACTCCAAAGACTTACTGTCGAAGATGCGCGGCACGCCTGCAGGCGTTTGCGAACGCGCGTTACCTGGCTGAACTGCGATGGCCTTCGATACCGAAATGCGGGGGACCATGGCAGCATGCCTGGGGTGTTGGTTAATAAAGTTTTGAGCAAGGCTGCAGAGACTGGTGACGTCTTGCGAACCCTTTTTGTCATCGCTAAGCAGTTGAAAAAGTGCGGAGGCCTTGTACTGATTCATCGGGCCAAGCCCCACCAAACATAAGTGTTGCGCTCGGGTTATGGCCACATAGAATTTTCGAAGGCTTTCCTCGAACTGTTCCTGGCGGGCAAGCGTCTTTTGCAGCTCGGTAGGATCGGCCACCATGCGACGCTCGCCAGTAGCGTCCCGCTCGAAGACCGTAAGGTATTTTGGGGAGGAAGCCTGCATTGCAAAGGGAAGTATGACTACGGGGTACTCCAGCCCCTTTGACTTATGGACTGTGACGATCTTTATTCGGTCGTGATCGGACTCCATACGAAGGAGGCGATTGTCTTGCGGGCGGGTCAGCGACGCATCGCGTGTGACCATGGTGTCGAACCAACGCAAGAGCGAACGAGGTCCAGAGACCTCTAAGGAGGCTTCTTCGAGAAGCTCAAGCAGATGACCAAGGTCGGTCACCGTGCGCTCTGGCGGCTCGGGCACACCTTCGCCACGGCTGGTTGCATGAAACGGGTCGAGACCAAGCGCATGAATCATGGCCCGACCGCAGGCCAGAATGCCCTTCGTCTCCCAGACTCGTTGGAACTGCACAAACGCCTCGGTCCATTGGTTAAAACGCCTATCGTCAGCGATCACAATTTTAAGTGCCTGGTCTGAGAAGCCAAAAACTGGATGGGCAAGGGCAGCACGCAAGGGACGTGGCCGGGGCGCATCCAGGCAGGCATGCATTAGGAGTCGGAGTAGCTGTGCCGCCTGAGATTCAAAAACCGAATCTGCCTCCGATAGATAGACGGAGGCCAAGCCCCGACGCTGCAGTTCCTGCTTCATCAGGCTTGCCTGACGACGGCTATTAACCAACACGGCAATGTCAGACGGCCGCAAGTCATGGCAAATGGGTAGGCTGTCGGCTGAGAGGTTTTCTTGGGCTTGAATGACTGCGCTCGATTCAAGCAATGAGCCTATTTCAAGCGCAGCCTGTTCAGCAAGTTCAAAAAGAACTTCCTTTGAGTTGGCCTTATCGACCGTTTCTTCAAGCAAGAAAAACTGAAGTGGGATGGGCTTTTGCCCGTTCAAAAGAAGGTCTGTCTTTGGCTCGCTGGTACTGGCACAATGAAAATCGAAGTAACCAGGCCGCGCACCGGTTATACCCTTGAATAAGGCGTTGACTGCGGCAACGAGGCCTGGTTGTGATCGGTAGTTTGTTTCAAGTCGATGGCAGTGGTCGTCAGCGGTCTGCCCTCGAGCTTTAAGGTAGGTTTCAACATCCGCACCCCGAAATGAGTAGATGGCCTGCTTCGGGTCCCCTACCAAAACAAGGCTCTGCCATTCCTCTTGACGACGCAAAGGGTAGATTGACCCAAGGATAAAAAACTGCAAAGGGTCCGTGTCTTGAAACTCATCAACCAAGGCCACAGGAAACCGACGACGAATACGGCTTGCAAGTAGCTCGGCTGTGCTCGCCTGAAGCCCTTGCGCAAGGTTACGTAAGAGATCGTCAAAGCCGCACTGGCCTGCGCGGCTCTGGCTGAGCTCAAGGTTCTCAGAAACAGCAGCAAGCGCATGATTAAATAAAACAGAACGCAGGCTTGGAAGCTGTTTGAGTGTTTGCCAAAAGACCGGAAAACCATCAAGAAAAGGTGTGGAGGGATAACCTGCAGGATCGTTCCAAATGGCTCGCATCCCATCTGAACACAACCTTTTCTGTGCGGCCTCGGTTAGGTCTGGTAGCGATCGATCATCTTCACCACGCTGAGCCCAGTCATAGAGCATGGCAAGCCACTTCGTCTCGTGACTGCTGTTAAAGGACCTCGCGTTGAAACACCCTGCCTGCCTTGCCTGTTCAAGGAAACCTTGAATGAGTGGCAACTGCTGCTTCAGCCATTCACGCTGCTGGACAATGACACTGCCGCAGTGCATCTGCCACTGCTGAAGGAGTATTGGAACCGACGGCAGCAAACTGCCTTGTTGCTGCAGACCGAGCCGGTTATTAAGCATCTTAAACATGGCCGAAGGCGATGCAAAGGCCTGCCGAACAAGCTCAATGGAATCGTTATCGAGGTTAAGGTAGTGGCAGCGCCAGTAATCAAGCACGGCATGACGCAGCTGGTCCTCGTTGTTAGGAACCAGCTCTTGGTTAAGCGGATGACCAGAAAGGAGTGCATGGTCGGTCAACATCTGTGCACACCAGCCGTGAATGGTTTTGATGCTGGCCTGATCAAGCGCAAGACTGGCCTGCTGCAGTCGTAGTCGATCCATGTCGGTTAAAGAGCCAAGATCGGGGTCATGACCCTCGCGCTCTGCCTTCGCAATACGCTGACCAAGACGCCGGCGTAACTCTTGCGTGGCCGCCTCGGTGTATGTCATGACCAGAATTTGATCGATGGTGAAGCTTGGGCCATGGTCTTGGTTGGCAGAGCCCTGAATACGTCCCAACAAAAGCCGAAGAAAAAGAAGTTCAAGCGTGTAGGTTTTGCCCGTGCCTGCACTGGCCTCAATAAGACGCCAGCCCTTTAAAGGCATGGTGACACCAAGGCTTTCGGTTCTCACGTTGCCTGCCTCTCTTGCTTTGTCCATTGAAGATTCGCAACAATGGGCCCATAGAGCGACTGCGCGATTTGAGCAAAGCCCTGACTTTGCTCAAGCTGCTTGAACTCGGGGTAATGCCAACGCAGAAAAGGCTGCTCTTTTACTTCTTCCTCGTTAAAAGAACCAATATCGTACTTTTGGGCTGCGTCCTTATAGGCCTTTGCCTGAATGGCTTCGCGACCCGCGTCCTCAGAGAGTGTGAGGCCTGCTGATGCCCAGGCCCAGCCTGTTTTGAGCGTGAGGGGTAAAGGCGATTGGCAGGCGAGTTGCCAGTGATGACGGAGATCCGCCCAATAAAGCTTCGCCTGGTCGTATGCAAGCGCAGGCAGCTCGGCAATACCATCGACGGAATAGAGCACAACCGATGAACCCTGTGTCGCGAGGCATCGCTGCAGGTGCTGGGGCCAGAGCCGCACCAGGTCGGCGCTGGACTTCAAGGGGTTCGAGGCTGTAAAGGCGACGTGGGCGTGCGCAGCCCGGGCTATGTAATGCTCTGCGAGCCAGAGGAGGTCGGGCTGAAGGTCGTGCCAGAAGGGTTCAGCCCAACCACCCTGCGGCAACAGGCCACAGGCCCGCAGCCAGTCTTGGGCACGTCCTATGGCAGTCTGGGGATCAAGGCCTGACTGAAGGTGGGTTCGAAGCTGCTGCAAAAGCGTGTTCTTCAATTGCCAACGCTCAAGCGACTCCGGTGCAATGGGCTCTTCCGTAAGCAAAGAGCGATTACTCGGCTGAAGGCGCGCCTTAAGACCATGCTCGTAAAACACGAAGCCTGGTCGGGTAAGTAAGGATTGAAGCTGAGCAAGCGACGCGTCGGCCTGATTAGCCTCCATCTGCGCTGCCGAGGTACCTGCTGATTCTGCAAGCGCCGTTAAAAGATCCTTTGAGGGATGTGGCCGATAGGTAAACCCCCTGGCCTGATCGTCGTAGTAACCGGGGTCGTGGCTGTGAAGGGGATGCACCCTAATAAGCGAGCCCTCCCCGGTAGTGGGGCTATGGCCAAGCTCGTTTAACAGCTGCTGAACAGGAAGACAGGGCGGGCATTCCGAGTTGTCTTGTATGCGCCTTCCAACCCAGGACACCAGCAGCTTATCGCGAGCCGCACCAACAGCCTCGAGCAATAAAGACAGGTCATCGTCACGACGCGAACGGTCGCCGGCCTGAGGCATGGCGGACATCAGGTCAATGTCAAACTGGTGATTAGGCCGCGGGAACTGACCATCGGCCATTCCCAAAAGACAGACCACGCGAAAGGGAATGGAGCGAAGTGGTGTGAAGCTTGCAAAGGTGATACCACCGCTGAAGAAACGCTGAGCCAGACGCTCGCCGGTAAGCTCGGGCAGCCAGTGCTCTTGAACGACACGACAGTGAATAGCCTGGGTATAGCCTGCCAGCCTTGCCTCGTTTTTCCAGGCCTGAAGGCTTTGTTTGACGATGTTGAGAAGACGCTCGCTGTCGTGCACCGAAGGTCCATGGGTTTTTAAAAGATCCTGACCGAGCTCAGTAAGCCTATCGCCCCAATGGGAGACCGAGGCATTAACCTGAAACTGATGCAGTGTTTTTTCAAGAAACTGAAGAACCTCAAGAAGCTTGTTAAGAAGCCCGGGCCGAAGGTCAAGATCTGTGGCGGGGGCGATACCCTGCCAAGGGCTCATGGAATGACCTGCAGCATAAGCAAGTAGCAAACGCTTAAGCCCCGCAGACCAGCTATTGGAGTCGACAAACGGGCGCCCGCTTAAAGGAGCGGCCCCTTGCTCATCTGCAGGGGCGTTATTGGATGCGAGTGCGCTTAGATACGCCTGCTGATGGTGCGCATTGAGACCCCAGCGAATACCCGCCTGACCCACCCAGTCACGCAGGGTTTCCAGATCGTCGCCGGAGAACTGAAACCGTCGCATAACCAGGTTGTTCTCAATAAAGGCAAGCAGTTCCTCGGCATCAATGGACTGACCATTGGCCTTCAAAAGCCATAAAAAAGCATGCACCAGTGGCTGTGTTTCGTGGCTGCTTGCATCTGAGATAAAAAATGGAAGCGCGCGCGAGTCACCTGCGAACAGGGGACCAAAGACGGCCGGTATGTAGCAGGCATACTGACCAAGGTTAGGCGCCATAACTAAAATGTCACGAGGCTGCAGGCCCGGCAGCCTTTGCAAGGCATCAAGAAGTTTGTCGTGCAGAACTTCAAGCTCTCGCAGAGGACTGTGCGTGGCGAAGAACTCAATGGAGTCATCGGGCGCGACAGGTTTCTTTGAAAGGTCATGGCCGTTGCTTAAGAGCGTATTCTGAAGCTTTGCCAGCGAATGGGTTTCGGGTCGGGGCTCAAAGAGTTTTGGGGAGTTCTCCCCCAGCGCAAGGCTTAGGGGACGCAGCTGATGTTCACGATGTGCTCGCTCTTCAAGTTGCAAAAGCAACTGTGTGAAATCTGTCGTTTGCCGGCCCCAGCGGGCCAGCAGAGGATGGCTTGAGTCTCGCTCAACCCAGTGGGGCGTTGGACTTAGGATAAAGACAAGCACCTTGGTCCATCGGGCAATAAGCGCGAGCACCTCGAGCTGTTGCTCGGGCATCGAGGCGATGCCAAAGACAATGAGTCGCTCGGGAAGCCCTACGGGCCGTGTTGAGTGGAGTGGCTGGCCTAAGACAGCCTTCTTAAAAGCGGCAAAGCTATCGGCTCGACCAAGGCGTAACTCATGCTGTTCCTGGCCGGGCTGCCTGCATTGCTCGGAGGCGGCGCTGTCGTCCTGGGCCTGTTCAATGACTGCCCTCCAGAGGTTTGCCTGCCAATGATGGTATTTATAGTTTTGCAGTTCTTCGGGCCACTTGCCCTGCTCCCACTGCAGCAGCCAGCTGGCACGGTAGACCTGGTAGGCATCGAGAAGATCAGCAAGCTGAGAACTGAGCCAATAATGCCGCAGCCCATTTAAGGGTTGTGTTGAACCCTGTGCCTTACCAACGAAATGACGCAGCGCCTCTGCGTAAGGTTGCTGCAGAAAGTCAGGCAGAACCCGCATGAGCCGCCAGACAAGGCTTGATCGGTCGAGACTTGACTGGCTTGGAACATTGTTGTGCCCAAGGACCGCGCGGTAGGCCTCCCAGATGAAGCGCGAGGGGAAACTAAAATTAA
>CAMDMC010000071.1 GCA_945901825.1 Bordetella parapertussis | reverse complement strand
AAGATATACGAGTCCCCATTAAGCCATTGCACAAAATGAGCGAGGCACAGATTCGCCGCGAGGCCGCAGTCTTTGCTCTTGAATGGGAGCGCACAGTTAGTTCGCTCCCGTGGCAGCACGTGGTGGTATTTCGGAAACGAAACTGACGAACGGCTTGGTTGTGACGGTTGCCTAGTAACTAGCTCGGTAGATAAGCGCTTGATTCAAGCGGGACCATTGAAGTCGGGTGCCTCGGGTACTGAGGCTATCAATCCCAAATTCACCAAGGCCCTGGATAATTCTGACGTTCTGTCAGAATTGCACTGGACTGCGGAAATGCTTAGGGAAATGATTGTTATGTTTCAGGCCTTCCGGTGTCTTTGGGCAAACTTTATGGACGCTTTGGTATGTTCAACTTAAATGGTCAAACTGCTCTGGTAACTGGGGCGAGTCGGGGTATTGGCCTGTCAGTTGCTCAGACTCTTGCAGGGTTAGGAGCGACGGTTGTCCTTAATAGTCAAGATGGAGATGCACTCGACCTTCTTATCCAACAAGGTCGGGCAGCAGGCTTTAATTTTCACTCCAAGGTATTTGACGCGGGTGTTCCTGAACAGGCTATATCTGCAGTCGACGAAATTACGGCTGAAATTGGTTCAATTGATATTATTTTTTGTAACGCCGGGATCCAGCACCGAGACGACCTGTTAGATTTTTCTCTGTCGGATTTTCAGAGAGTCATTGATTTCAATCTTACAGCTCAATGGGCCTTGGCTAGGCATGTGGCCACCGGAATGGTTCATCGTCGTCATGGGCGCATAATCTTTACTGGGTCAATTACAGCCATATTAGGCCGCCAGAAAGTGACAGCCTACACTGCTGCGAAGGGTGCTTTGCACGCACTGGTTAGGCAATGGAGTTCTGAGCTTGCTCAATTTGGGGTAACAATCAATGCGATTGCGCCTGGCTATATCCAAACGGAGCTAACCAAGGCCTTGTGGCAAGACCCGTCATTTGATAGATGGTTACTGGAAAGGACGCCAGCCGGGAGGTGGGGACAGCCCAAAGACATTGCAGCGGCTGCCGCTTTTTTGGCATCCCTCGAGGCAGGCTTTGTTACTGGTCAAGTTCTCGCGGTTGACGGAGGATTGTCGGCATCGATGTAACGGATGCTATTTTTATTTCCAATCTCTAAAGTGAGGGGTTCGTTTCCTTTCCATTTAGATATTGCTTTTTGTAAATTGACTTGAAAGCGCTTTCAATATCGGCGCACAACGCTTGTCGCGCCAAGGATGGATCGCGCAGTGCTAGGGCCTCGATAAGGTTTTTGTGATGTTTTACAGCGATCTTGGAAAGGGTGCGCTCAGAACCTATCCTAAGGTCGTAATTCAAGATTGGCCCCACACGCAACCACATTGTCTCGATTATTTTTGTGAGCATTGGCATTGCTGCAGCTTCATAGATGGAAAAATGAAGCTCTTTGTTTAGTCTTACCGCATCCGTCTTAATGCCTGGCCTACTCATAGCGATTGACAGCTTGTTATTCAATGACCGAAGGCCGGTGACCAACTTAGGGGTTGCCTTTTGCGCAGCCTGTTCAACGGCAAAGCCCTCAATCTCTAGTCGTATCAGTGTGATTTCCTCAAACTGGTCCGCGGTAAGTTGAGGTACGCGAACTGATTTATTGGGAGCAACTTCTAGTGCCTGGTCTGCCACTAGCTGGTATACCGCCTCCCTTACTGGCATGACACTCACACCAATTGCTTCTGCTGTTGACCGAAGTGATAAACCTTCGCCTGGCATTAATTGCCCAGTAAGCAGGAGCTCTTTAATTTGACCGAGTACGTTTGAGCCAAGGGTCTCACGCTTGGGTGCGGGGTTTAGCAGTGGCGTTTGCGAATTCATAGTCGGAACTAGGGTTTGCACTAACTATGATCTGTGATCACAGTAGCTAAGATACCTTAAGTAGTGAAGCGTAAGTTTAGCGTGCGAACTCAAAACTCAGGAGACATGAAATGAAATCACAGCGAAACGATATGAAATCTCATTCGAGGCGTAAAGTTATTCAGGGTTCTGCTGCCTTAGCAGCAGGTCTTGCGATGCCAGCCTTTATTCGTGCACAGGGTGAGCAGCCAATAACGATTGGCCACCTAACCCCAAGGACTGGATTTTTGGGGCCTATGGGTGAGTTCGCCTTTATGGGTGTAACCCTAGCAGTCGAAGAGGTCAATAAAAGCGGAGGTGTTCTGGGCCGTCAGATCAAGTTATTAACCGAGGACAGTGTCAATCCTCAGACAGCCACTACTAAGGCCCAGAGAATGGTCGAGCGCGATAAGGTCAACTTTCTCGTGGGTGAAATTAGTTCTGCTTCCGGGCTGACAATCTCGCAGGTTGCGACTCGCGCGAAAGTCCCTTTCCTTCAGACGGGGTGTAATTCAGACGGATTACGCGGCAAAGACTGTAGTCGATACATGTTTCACCTGGAAGCATCAAACACGATGTACGTGCGTACGGTTGGTAGAGAGCTTTTAAGGCGGAATATGGTTCAGGGTAAGCGCTGGATGGCATTCACTGCAGACTATGCCTTCGGTCACGATTTGTTCAAGCGCACAAAAGCCTTCATGGACGCAAACGGAGCAATCTTTCTAACAAACGACATGATCCCAACAGACGCTACAGAGTTCAGTGCTTCAATGCTGAAAATACGTCAGCAAAAGCCAGACTTGGTAATGAGTAACCTAGCGGGTAACCAGACGACGAACTTTGTGAAGCAGTACAACGAATTTGGAATAAAGGTCCCATTTGCTGGCGCCGATATGAATATGGCGAGTGTATGGGGTGCAGGGCAGACCGCATTTAGCGGTCTTTGGCCGATTATCTGGACCCATCAGGTTGAAGCGCCTGCCGCAAAAAAGTTTGTGTCCGTGTTTGAGAAGCGTTGGGGTAAGCTTCCTGACAATCAGGCAGTAAACGACTATTTGGCAATCAAGATCTTGGCACAAGCAATCACGGATAAGAAAACAATGGATGCAGAGAAGGTGATTGATTATTTGGCTAGTGACGTCAAGTTTGATGCCCTAAGGGGACGGCAGGCCTACTTCCGACCCTGGGACCATCAGATGGTTTACGAGATGTACACAATAGAGCCAGATTCAAAGCCTGGGAAAAAGCCAAATGACTTCATGCGTACAAGCGCACCCGTACCAGGCCCCAATGAGCCTCTTGATATCCTGCTACCGACCAAGAGTGAAACCACTGCCGAAGGTAACGTATGTAATCTGTAGTTGGGTTTATTCGTGGCGTCTTGACCTCAGGTCGCCACGAATCTTTCTTAACCAGCATCTTGCAGATAGAGCTAATTTTTCTCCTCCAACAGGTCATTAATGGCCTGTTGCTGGGGTGCTATTACCTTTTAATAGCACTTGGTCTATCAATAATTTTTAGCCTCGGGGGGGTCGTCAACCTAGCGCATGGCGCTTTCTACGCCATAGGTGCCTATTTAGTCGTTACGCTCACCAAGTATATGGACTATGGCTACGCTTTCGTGGCATCTCCAATTCTGGTTGCCTTACTTGGTATGTTTGTTGAACGTTTTTTCTTAAGGCGATTCTACAAATCAGATCCTACGCTTGGGTTGCTTTTTACATTTGCTCTTTCGATGATTATTGAGCAGAGCTTACGTATGATTTACGGAGCCTCCCCTCTTGCTTTTCCCATTCCAGCTTTTGCGTATGGTCAATTTGCAGTAGGCGATTTCTTTTATCCGTATTACCGAGTGGCTATGCTAAGCGTTGCTATCTTGGCAGCAGCGTCTACTTGGCTGCTTTTAAACAAGACATCCTTTGGCAAGATAGTCAAAGCTGGTATTAACGACCCAGATATGGTGAGGGCGCTGGGTATATCTCTTAATCCGATCATGACCGCAGTGGCGGGCTTAGGGATTGGTTTGGCCGGACTGGCTGGCGTTCTTTTAGCCCCAATTACAGGCGTTCAGCCGGCTATGGGCCAAGAGATCTTAACAGCAGCCTTTGTTGTGGTCGTGATTGGGGGTCTTGGAAGCTTCTGGGGGGTCGTTCTTGCCGCGATTTTAGTTGGGGTCATACGGGGCTTAACCGCATACTTTTTTCCCGCAGCGTCCGAAGCTTCTCTTTACTTACTTATGCTGCTCATTTTGATCATTCGCCCAAGGGGACTTTTGGGCGAGCGTGTTGAGCGTCTGGAGTAATCGGTGCACCCTAAAGAACTGAAGCAACTAGGCCTCATCGGGATTGGTCTGTTGCTCCTTCCCGTGGCCTTGTCCTTAGGTGGCCTAACTTATAGCACCGCTGTTGAATGTGTCGTGCTAGCCCTTGCTGGACTAGCGCTTAATTTATTACTCGGTTATACCGGGTTAGTTTCTTTTGGCCATGGTGCTTGGTTTGGAATCGGTGGCTACACGATGGGCATCCTCCAACTCAGGTTTTTTGAGGGTTCAACCCTGTTGCCGTTGTTGTCTGCAATAGTTGTCGTCGCTTTTATAGCTTTTATTGTGGGTCTTCTTATTCTCAGGCGTCGCGGGGTGTATTTCTCTTTACTTACACTTGCCTTTGGAGCGCTTTGTTTTGCGGTCTCCTATCGTTGGACCGCCTTAACTGGTGGTGAAAACGGTCTTGGTGGTATCGAACGTTATCCTGTCTTTGGACTAGACCTTGATCAAGGCTACGTCTTGTACGGGTTCGTAGCTGTTATCTCCCTTGCCATTGTTGCTTTTCTTCTAAGACTGACCAACTCACCGTTCGGACGGGTGTTAACAGCCATTCGCGAAAATGAGCAACGTACAAGCTTTGTTGGTTTTGATGTTAGGTCTTACAAGCTACTTGCTTTTGTTATTTCAGCCTCGATTACTGGATTGGCAGGAGCACTTGGCGTTTTGTCCCATCGAATCGCTTCTACGGAATCAATGTCGTTGACGTTTTCCGGCGAACTTTTGGCGATTGCCTTGATTGGAGGAATGAGAAGCTTTTACGGGCCTATTCTCGGCGCGCTCTTCTACATCCTTTTCCGTGAATATCTATCGATGTACACAGACAACTGGCTTTTGTACTTTGGCCTAATTTTTGTCTTTTTTATCTTGGTGACTCCATCGGGACTCGTTGGGATTTGGGGGCGAACCTATCGAATCTTCGTACCCGAAAAAACGACAGGGGCTGCAATGGGCGACCGCACTGTTCCGGTAGATCAAGACTTTTTCCCTCCGTTCTTAAAATCTGACGCGTCTGTCAAACTTCAATGTCGAGCCATCAACAAAAGCTTCGGCGGTATTCAAGCAGTCACCCAGGTTAATCTTAATGTCGATGCAATTGGTGTACACGCTCTAATCGGTCCAAATGGCGCAGGAAAGACATCTCTGTTCAATATTCTATCGGGGATGTTCCCACCCAATTCGGGTTCGGTGCACTTGGGCAATTACGATCTTTCTTTGGAAAGCCCAGACCAGATTTGTCAGATGGGGATGTCAAGATCGTTCCAGATCACCAATTTATTTAAGGGGTTAAGTGTTCGCAGCAATCTAGAGCTCTCGGTCTTAGCCCGTGATTCTTCCCGGTTTTCGATGATAAAGCGCTTGGATTCTCTGCAGGTTACTCAGCAGCAGACCGACGATCTTATTAGATATCTTGGTGTACAGGCATGGAGAGCGCCCTCGCTGAGGACCTTTCTTATGGGGGTCAGCGCCTTGTGGATATGGGATTAGCGCTGGGGTCTGCACCGCGCGTTATTCTGCTTGATGAGCCTTTAGCAGGTCTCGCGGCGTCTGAGCGGGATCGCATTGGAAGGCTGATTCGAAAGCTGGGTGATCGTATTGGAGTTCTGCTCGTTGAGCACGATGTCGATCGTGTCTTTGCAATGGCGGACAAAATAACGGTGATGAATCAGGGTGAGGTCCTTGTTGAAGGAATGTCCGAAGAGATTCGTAATGATTCTCGAGTTCGTGAAATTTATATAGGCTCGGGTAGTCAATCTTTGGCGGCGAAGGTAAAACCAGTCGAGTTGAGGAAAGACCTTGTACTCAAAATATCAGGTCTTAATGCTTTTTACGGTAAGAGCCATATTCTTTCGGATATTTCGTTTGATGCTCGTCAAGGGGAAGTTATCGCAGTACTTGGACGTAATGGGGCTGGCAAGTCAACACTTCTAAAAAGTCTCATGGGCCTCGCTCGCCTTGGTTCGGGGGTTATCGAACTGGCTGGAAATAGAATCACCACACCTGTTCCAGAGGCTATGGCTAGGCTCGGTATTGCATTCGTGCCGCAGGGTCGGCGTCTTTTTTCTGGCCTAACGGTACAAGACAATCTTATGCTTGGCCGTATTAAGAGGTCCAGTCATGGCAAAGCGGGATGGACAGATGAACAAATTTTTAAGATCTTCCCGCGCCTGAGGGAACGTTACCTGGTTGACGCCACCCTGCTATCGGGTGGAGAGCAGCAAATGGTAGCTATTGCCCGCGCACTGGCCGGCCATGTTCAGGTACTTCTTCTCGATGAGCCATTTGAGGGCCTCTCACCAGCGATGATAGAGGAAGTGTTTAACGCGATCCTGGTCTTAAAGGGGAAGCTCACCATACTAGTCGTAGACCATAACCTGGATTTGGCGCTCGCCATTTCAGACACTGCTGTTGTCCTTGATCGCGGCCTTATAGCGTATCAAGGCGAAGCCTATCGGTTGCTTACCGATTTAGAGTTCCGCAAGGAAAAACTTTGGATATGAGAGAAATTTATGTTTAATGATTTCAGTATGAAAGGCAGGCGCGTCCTGATCACCGCAGGGGCAAGTGGAATTGGTCTTGAAATGGCTCGGGCTTTTTCAGAGGTGGGCTATCGCGTAATGGTCTGCGATATAAATACCAGCGCGCTTGCAGAGGCCAAGAAGGAGCTTCCCGATTTAATAACGACCGAGGCGAATGTTTCGGAGGAACGGGACGTTAAAGTTTTGTTTGAGAGGGTTCAAGACGCTCTCTCAGGCCTTGATGTGTTAATAAATAATGCCGGGATCGCTGGTCCTACAGGTTCAGTTGAAACACTTAACAAGAATGACTGGGACCAGACCTTAGCTGTGAACATTACGAGTCAATTCCTTTGTGCTCGAGAAGCGGTACCACTACTTAAACAATCAACTTCTGGCGTGATGCTCAACCTTTCCTCCGCGGCTGGACATCTTGGTTTCGCGGGGCGCAGTCCCTATTCCGCATCGAAGTGGGCGGTAGTTGGCTTCAGCAAGTCGCTAGCTATTGAGCTCGGTCCATTTGGTATACGTGTGAATGCTATTTTGCCTGGTGCCGTTGAGGGACCAAGAATTCGCGCTGTGATTGCGTCAAAGGCTAAAGCGCTTGGCATTCCCGAGAAAGAGTTGTCAACGCGGCACGAGAAGCAAGCCGTACTTGGTCGACTTGTAACTGCAAGAGATGTTGCGAACATGGCTTTGTTTGCAGCTAGTGATGCTGCTAAAAATATCACGGGTCAGGAGCTGGTTGTTGATGGCCATACCCAGGCATTGATTTAGATAAGTGGAATCTAAAATGTTGAACACCTCGGTAATTGGAGTGGGGCTTATAGGGCAGGCCTGGGCAATTGTCTTTGCGCGTGCAGGTTGTAACGTTTGTCTCTGGGACGATAAGCCAGAGGCGCTGCCGATGGCTCTAAGTACGATAACGAGTCAGTTGAAAACATTGCAGAGCTACAATTTGGTTGACAAACCCGAGGTAATACTTTCAAGGATTAAGCTAGCTACATCTCTTGATGACGCTCTATCAAACACAGAGTATGTCCAAGAAAACCTGCCAGAGATACTTCAGACTAAGCTCAAGATCTTTCGGCAGATAGATGCTGTCGCCCCACCTGAAGCGATTGTCGCGAGTTCAACGTCTAGTATCCCTTCCTCGTCGTTTACCGAGGCTCTGTCTGGACGTCATCGCTGCCTTGTCGTTCATCCTGTCAATCCTCCCTATTTAATTCCAGTGGTTGAGATCTGCGGGGCTCCATGGACTGATCCCCAGGTTATCTCACGCACACGCCTCTTCATGGAGTTTCTAAAGCAAAAGCCAGTAACTGTGAATGATGAGGTGGAGGGATTTGTTCTAAATCGGCTCCAAGGAGCCCTATTACGTGAAGCCTTCCGTTTAGTTGAGAGAGGCGTTGTAAGCGTTGAGGATCTTGATCGAACTGTGAGGGACGGTTTAGGACTTCGATGGTCTTTCATGGGCCCTTTTGAGACCATCGATCTAAATGCACCGAATGGCTTACAAGACTACTGTAAAAGATATGGTGACATGTATCAAAAAATTGCCTTAGAACAAATCAGTATTGACCAGTGGACAGACGACGTTATTGAAAACGCAGAGCAACAGAGGCGAGCTTTGCTTCCTCGCAAAGGTCTGTCTGAGCGAAGAAGCTGGCGAGACTCACGTCTTA
>CAMDMC010000070.1 GCA_945901825.1 Bordetella parapertussis | reverse complement strand
GGGGATTGCTCTTATTGGCACAGGGCTCTCTGATCGCCCCATTTATCTACACTCTATTTTAGGCCAGAATGAAAATACTTGGTATCTCCGCTTATTACCATGACTCAGCTGCATGCATCATCGAAGATGGTGAAATTATTGCCGCTGCGCAAGAAGAGCGATTTACTCGCAAGAAGCACGATTCAAGCTTTCCTAACAATGCCATTTCTTACTGTCTCAGTGAGGCAAAAGCTACACCAAAGCAAATCGACTTTGTGGTTTTCTATGAAAAGCCATTCTTAAAATTCGAGCGACTTCTAGAGACCTATCTGGCATTTGCACCAAAAGGATTCAAGAGCTTTGCTACATCGATGCCGATTTGGCTCAGAGACAAACTTTATCAGAAAGTAATTATTACAAATGAATTGACAAAAGCTATGGGAGAGGATTGCGGTTGGAGTGACAAGTTACTCTTTTCTGAACATCATTTAAGTCATGCAGCTAGCGCATTCTTTCCGAGTCCATTTGATCGGGCCGCCGTGTTAACGATGGATGGTGTGGGTGAGTGGACAACTACCTCGCTCGCCGTTGGCAGCGGTCATGAACTATCGGTCTATAAAGAAATTCACTTCCCACACTCAATTGGGCTTTTGTACTCAGCCATGACTTATTACACAGGATTTAAAGTCAATAGTGGCGAGTACAAGGTGATGGGCTTAGCACCATACGGTGAGCCGAAGTATTCAAATCTCATTAAAGATCATCTAATTGATATCAAAGAAGATGGCTCGTTTGCCATTGACATGAGTTACTTCAACTACTGCACTGGTCTTACTATGACAAATGAAAAGTTTGAAGATCTATTTGGAGGCCCCCCCCGTAAACAGGAGGGCACTCTCACCCAAAGAGAAATGGATTTGGCAGCATCAATTCAAGAAGTTGTTGAAGAAGTGGTGTTAAAACTTGCTAAGGGCGTAGCTAAGACCACAGGTGAGAAAAACCTATGTCTTGCTGGAGGTGTGGCACTTAATTGTGTAGCCAACGGTAAGCTTTTAAGAGCAGGAATCTTTGATCGCATTTGGATTCAGCCAGCTGCTGGAGATGCAGGTGGTGCCTTAGGGGCAGCCTTAGGGGTCTATCACATTATGCTCGGTCAGCCGCGAAAAATCACAAACGGTAGTGACGCCATGAAGGGATCATATTTGGGCCCAGAATTTAGTCAAGAAGAAATTGAAGTGCGATTAACAAATTGTGGCGCAGTATTTAAAACTGTCTCAAGTGAAGCTGTCATTGATGAAACTGCCCAAGCTTTAACTAATGGTAAGGCTGTGGGATGGATGAATGGTCGCATGGAGTTTGGCCCGCGTTCCCTAGGTGCTAGAAGCATTATCGCTGACCCGCGCTCGCCAACAATGCAAAAACTATTAAATCTCAAGGTCAAATACAGAGAATCGTTTAGGCCTTTTGCGCCAAGCGTATTGAAAGAAGATGTTTCAGAATGGTTTGATTTAGATGATGACAGTCCCTATATGTTGGTCGTTGCGGATGTTATTGCGGGTAAACGGAGGCAAATGACCACAGATGAATCTGCGTTGTTTGGTATCGACAAGCTAAATGTACCTAGATCAGAAATTCCAGCCGTAACCCATGTCGACTATTCCGCAAGAGTACAAACTGTACACAAAGAAACAAATCCAAAATACCACGCAGTCATTAAACGATTTAAGGAATTGACTGGATGTCCAGTCATTGTAAATACATCATTTAATGTGAGAGGCGAACCCATCATTTGTTCGCCCGAAGATGCATTCAGATGTTTTATGGGAACGGAACTTGACGTATTGGTCGTAGGAAATTGTCTATTAGAAAAGTCAACCCAATCGCAATCACTTGTGAAGGACTATAAATTAATCTATGAAGCTGACTAGGACTTCCCAACCAAAAGTATTAGGAATTACTATTATTTTGAGCATCTGGATTGTTAGCTTGCTATTATTACTCGTCGTATTTTTAGAGGTATATTTCCAAATGGCACCTAAAAAAAATGAGTTAAATGCCTTGCCCTTGCACAAAACTAGTTACTATGGAAAGCCTTTAGACTTCGATCCATATTCTCTCTTTACGGTACAACACTTACACCCCTACTATCTGTTTAGCCTTCCATGGAAAAACCTAGACAAGATTAATGCGAATAACCCTTTTGTGAATATCGATAAAGATGGGTTCCGCGTTAACTCATACGAATCAATATCAAATGTCGTCTTGCTCGGTGGTTCAACAGCATTTGGACACATGTCCTCTTCCGATAAGGCAACCATAGCGTCGACTCTCTCCAGCGCAATGAAAGTCGGAGTTGTGAATAGAAATGCGCCGAGTTGGAATTCACATCAGGAATTAATTGCTTTAGCTAAATATGGAGATGCCTACGAATATTCTATCTCGTTTTCAACCGCCAATGATATTATTATTTTTTGTGAGGGTGAATTTAGGAATGAACTATTTTCCGATCGAATGGAAAGTTTTGGAACTCTAGAGTCTTATTTCAATGATATCAGGCGCACACCCTCTTTCCTAAAATCTTTAAAAAAATACTTATCATCTAGATTTCCTGGCACAACCCTAACATATTTTAGATTAAAGCAAATATTTGTCGGTGATTCGGTAGTTGGTACTGTAGATAGTCAACACTGTGGTGGTGTAGGCAGTGCGAAAAAAGTAGCTTCTAATATTTTACAAAATCAAAAAACTATGCAACTTCTAACTGAAGCTAGAGGCGGTAAACACTTTTTAATAATTCAACCGTGGTATCCAATGCACCTGAAAGCAGATAACGAAACAAAAACTAAATATAGAGAGGAAATTACTTTTCGTAATTCGGTTATCTCCATATTACTCAAGGACAATTTTTGCCGACTTTCATGTTTAGATTTGTCAAAAGTGTTTGATGATTATACCCCCTTAGTGAAGACTGCACCTAAATCGCTAATTTACATTGGTACGGAAGAATCGAGCAAAACTGCAGTTTTTATTGATTCTGTTCATCTTAGTGATACAGGAGTAAGAGTTGTAATTCAGAAAATCATAAATTTTTTAAAAAATTAGAAGATGTAGCACAAGAGGTGTTATACAACTTTTATAAACGCATTTACATGTACCACAAAATTGAGTAAAAAAGCGAGTTTTTCTCACTGAAATACATATTTGATTTGGACATTTCATATGGTTGAGTTATTGGGTTCATTTTTTCAGCTGTCTTGCTAACCTCAAACAAAATCCGTTGGGCCATTATAGACTTAATAGATAATGTCCGCACATAAAGTTTAAACTAGTTTTTATGTGAAGAGCGGTAACCCTGTAGCTTGATGGATCATTGAGTATTTTTACCTTCGTTACAATCTGTGAGATAGAACCCTGTGCCAGATTCGTGCTTAATAGCCTTTTATGACCCGTTTACCAAAAAACGGGGAATTACCCAGGCTGGAGAGGATAAATCCCTCATCCTCCGCTAGAACGTAGGTTTTCCCCGGATTTTACAAGCGATAAAAATTTGTGTGCAGAACAGGATGTTTCACGCTGGCCCTGATGTATTATGACTAATCCCTAAACACTTATAGAAACAAAAGGAATCACAATCAAATTTAAAACGATTATTCGCAGTAGCCTACCCTATCGTATTTTTTTTGCGTTTATGGCAGGAGTTAGTTGGGGCAAAAGTGCATACACCGCACCGAGTCCGCACTTCATAAAACTGGCCGTACTTCTGCGCAATGCTTTTCCAAGTTCGACATGGATTGAAACCGGGACTTTAATTGGAACAACGACAAAGGAGTTATCGAAACACGGTACGTTTGTTTATAGCATTGAACCTGAACCCACCCTTTACTCAAACGCTGCCGCACATTTCGAATCGTATCCAAATGTTGAAATCATTAAAGGCTTAAGCGAAAACGTCTTTCCTGCTTTACTTCCCAAGCTTTTTGGCGACATAAACTTTTGGTTGGATGGTCACTATTCTGCTGGTATTACACATAAAGGACCGCAAGATACTCCAATTCTTGATGAGTTGGCACATATTTCAAGAAACTTGATTCACTTCGGAAAAGTTTGTGTAATGATTGACGACGTACGCTGTTTTAATCCCGAACTTATCGAGTTCTCCTCTTACCCTGCATTAAACACGCTTGTAGAATGGGCCAATCAAAATGGTTTAAGCTGGAAAATTGAACACGATATCTTTATCGCAAAGTCTAAATTAAATCCGTCGCAGCCCTAACAACGCACCATCAGTGCGCCACTGCACTTTTTTGCCCTCACTGCACTTAGCGCTTGGCTCTCACTGCCGTACGAGCACATATTCGTCTAGCTTTCTTATGCAGTCTTTGTATTGTATTCTGCTTTGTACACAGCTGCGGTCCTTCCGTTGCCCTGCTGCTACGCCCCTTCACAACACCATCCTATAGAGACAGCGATAGTACCCAAGTGGTGCTCAAGAAGTTTTTATAAGTCAAATAACGCTACACGAGATAACTGTGACTGCATTTCAGCGCTTCGGACAATTCGATACAATCGAGTCTGAGTTCTCGGATCTCAAGTTGATTCCGAAATGGGCGCTATTTTTCGTATCGTGAGATAGTAAGTTATCTTTGACCATTGGTTTGACTAAAAAACAGGGAATCACCAAGGTTGAAGAGGATAAATCTCTCATCCTCCGCTCGAAACTGAATAGATCACCCAAAGTTAGAAGCAATAAAATTTCGTATCTTTATGAGTAGAAAGTTAGACATTGCTTTTTTGTGTGCGAAGTAGCAGCGCGTGCCAATCTCTGCACACTATTCAACTTTATGAGCCATTCGAATGGTGGGTCTTTCGAAAAACTTCATGGATGGAATTGCCAATACGGAAGAAATTGTCAGCGTATAAGACAACACAAGGATAAAAACAACTTGCTGCGCACCTAATTGGGAAATAGTGAATTCTAGTCTCCTTTCAATCCAACTTGCGGACGAAAGAGCAAGAAAATGCATGAAGTAGATGAAGTAAGCATGTTTTCCCAAAAACTGAAAAATGGAGCTCAGTTTTTGGTTAGCTAAAATACCGAAACTCATTAAAATCATCAGTAATAAGTATCCGATTGCTTCAATTTGATTTCCAAAAGGGATGGGAACCAATAGCAAGCTCATACAGAAAGCAGCAAAAGTATTATTTGAAATATTGAAATCAGAAAGCTTTAGGCTCGTAATTCGAGAATCTTTCAGTTGGCTAAAAACTAGGTAACTCAAAATTCCAATTAGAAAATACCCAACTGTCGAATACAGGCTAAGGCGAAGCCATGCGTCAATAGTATTCAAGAATAAGTTAGGAAAAGTGTCCATTTTTGGTCTGGCAAAAAATACAATACAAGTAAGTAGATTTATTGATGAAACAATCTTAAGTACTGAATTGAGAGACCGACTACGAATAAAAGGAAAAAGTAAGTAATGGGCAACTTCGGCTTGTATTGACCACCCCCCCGGTATGACGCCATTCCAAAGGGAGGCTGAGAGGAAAAGGGTGAAAGAAAGAGCCAGAACTACAACCCCAACGGGACTATGAAGAAAATTAGATTGACCTTCACTCGGCTTAATTGGGGAATTTAACTGGCCAGAGGTGGTGAATTCCCATCTTAGAAAACCAATGAACAGGAAAAGAATCCATAGCGGATAAATACGGCCTATTCGTCGCGCCCAGTAATCCTTGCCCAGTTTTTTACCTCTCCCGTAAATTGAGATGAGTAACCACCCCGACAAAAAAAAGAATAACTCAACTCCATATTGTCCAAGACCGATGAGCCAAGAAAAGAAATTTGACTTATTCTGCAATACGATATTGTCGGTCAACTGTATGGAATGTACGGCTACAACCCCGAATATTGCTAAACCTCTGAGTACATCTAGCCAATAACTTCTTTCTGTTATTAGTTCGTTCTTAACTTGAGTTACCACCCCTTAAAGATAACTGTTTATTTCATATGGAGCTTTGATTTAGCACTCAAGTCGCACGACAATTTTTGGCTTAAAAGGAAACCCAGTAGCAACAAGCAGATGAACTGGCTTGAAGGATTTGGTCTCATGCTAATGTATTAAAGACTGCGCTGCATCACATTGGTGTTTAGGAAAATTGAAATAGAAATAAGAGTCTGTTGCTTAACTCATTAAACTACAGTATATTTTCAATGATTGCCAAAAGTTAAAGTTAACTTTTATGACCCTGTCATCCAAAACGAGAAATTACCCGAAACTACAAGGACAAATTCCTCATCCTCCGCAGATATCTAGCTTTCACATCTACCAAACCGATCTTCCTCCATCAATAACTATGTTTTGCCCTGTCATGTATGAAGAAGCATCTGAGCATAGAAACTGAACGGCTGATCTATATTCATTTGATTTTGCCATACGGCCAAGTGGAATTAAATTTGAAATTTTCTTAACGAACTCTCCATCCTGTTCCTCGTAAACCCCTCCAGGTGATAAAGCATTCACCCTTACGCCATTAGCGCCCCAGTAGGTGGAAAGATACTTAGTCATTCCAATTAACCCAGATTTAATAACGGAATAGGTAATTGGTTTTACTGGTTGTAAGTTATCTATTAAACCGTTTACTTTATATAGGCGTTGATCAGGTGAAATTACAGATAAATCTGATGATATGTTTAGAATAATGCCATTTTTATTTGTGGCCATTTTTGCACCAAAGTACTTTGAACATATGAAAGCTCCAGTTAGTCCCACTGAAACTTGATAATCCCAATCATCCAAACTTAAGTTCTCGACCCGCGAAAATACTGTTTTGTTATGTTCTGAACTGTATTTTGGATTTATTGCAGCATTATTTATTAAAATCGAAATAGTAATTCCTCGTGAATCCAATTTCCTGCTAGCGTCAAGAACTTCTGCTTCTTTAGAAACATCTACAACGGATGTGATGATCAATTTATCACTAAAATTATTAGTTAATTCGTTAGCTACCTTCATTAATTTTTCGTCATTAACATCCCAAAGCACAATATTCGCCCCTATCTCTAGGAGAGCAATTGCATGCTCTCTCCCTAATAAACCCGCCCCTCCAGTTATGAGCGCCCATTTACTACTGAGGTCAAAAATTGGGAGTGAGAATTTCTGAGAACTCATAAGCTTTGACCCCCGTCGATATTAAGTACGGTTCCAGTAATGAACTTGCTGCTGGCTAAAAATAAGACGGCATCAGCTATCGCTTCTGGCTCAATAAACACACCCATTGGGACATTTTCACTAATAAATTTAGTCACGAGCTCTTCATTATTCTTCAATTTACTTTGCCAAGTAGAACCTTCAAACATAACATTGCCAGGTGAAACTGCATTAAATCTGATCCCACTATTCGCATGTTTATGAGCCATTGATTTTATATACATATTTAAAGCTGCTTTTGCTACTGAATATTCAATTGGCGCATCTTTTACTACGGTTGAGCCACAAATTGAAGACACGGCCACTACGTTCCCTTCTGATTTTATAAGCAAAGAAAGAGCAGATTCGACCAAAAAAGTAGTTGCAAGTAAATTAATTGATAAAAAATCAGACCAGCGTTTTTCCGGCAAAATGCTGGTACCTAAATCTGCACCATTGCCAACATTACAAATCAGCACATCAAGTCGCCCATACTCTTCTACAATGGTTTCAATTACCTCTAAACATATTTTGTAATTTGTTACATCGCCTCTGACATGCATTGCCCCTACCAAGTCTTCTTTATGCAGTCTATTTCTTGAATTTTGAATTACCGTGTATTTTTCACTAACAAATCTAGCAGCCACAGCTTTGCCTATGCCACTTGTTGACCCAGATATGAGTGCAACCTTCCCGGATTTAGGCATTTTTTTCTCCGTTCCACCAATTTTCAACAAGCTGTTTATACTTTATCAGTAATTCAGTATCTTTTCCTTTTCCAGATCTTGCTGTTTGTAGTATTAAACTCCCACGATAATTCTCTTCATGGAGCAAACTAAAAATTCTTATGAAATCAGCGTCTCCTTCGCCCAACGGGACAGTAGGACCATTAAGTTTTCGATCTTTGACATGAACATTGATAATCCTTGATCCATATGCCTTAAATTCTTCCGTCGGATTAAAACCTAAACTAGAACTATTTCCTATATCATAATTTATTCCAAAATAGTTTCTATCAAATTTACTAATGAATTCTGCCAGTTTTTCTGGATTCAGATCGCATTCAAAAGCGATCTGCAATTTGTTTTGAATGATTAAAGGAGTTAAACCTGTAAAGAAGTCCTCTACTATCTTAAAGCTGCTGGAATCAAGTAGTGATGAATTATCTACTAGTGGTATTACTAAGATTTTTGAACTAATCTTTTTCATGCCTTGGAGTATTGAAATAATTCCTTTTTTAACCAAGTTTAAATCTGTCTTCCATGGTGGATTTTCCATAAAGTAATCACAAGTGACAGATGGGATAAAAACATTGTTTTTTTTTGCAATCGAGTTAATTTCTTGTGACTTATCAAATTTTATAAGTGGATTCTCATAAAATTTAAAAGAGTCTATGGTCCATTCAATAAATTTCATGTCTATTCTTGACGCAATATCAAATTCATTTTGCCACGAATTCCAAGGAAATTGCTGAATTCGATTATTAGCAATTGGGGAAAGCCTGCCTTGTATAAAACCAATTTTGGGTTTAATAAACATTTATTACAATTGCTATTTATTCTTGAATTTATATGGAGTAGGGGATGATGTCTCTCTATCGCTTTTCCAGGATTTTATTTGGGTTTCAATGTCAACATTTACATTTAGACTCCATTTCTTTAGAACTTTTCTAAATATTGGCCCTACTTCTCCATTACCTATTTTAACTCTATTCAAGGAAGTGACAGGTAACATGCAAAATGGGGTGCCGGTCATAAAAGCCTCATCTGCAGTGTATACATCATAAGGTTCAAGGTTTTTTTCAATTATCTTGATGCTTAATTCCGGTCCTAATTCATCAATAATATACTGTCGCGAGATACCTCTTAGAATATTTCGACCTTCAGGTGTAAAAATAACTCCATTTTTTACTATAAAGAAATTATCTCCAGTACCTTCGGAAATGAATCCATCTGTATCAAGTAATAAGGCCCAGTTATCTTCTCCCTCAATTTGAGATGCCTCTATGTTTGCCATTAGATAAAATATTCTGCTTCTGTTTTTAATTTTTGGGTCCATTAAAGATGCCGGAATTGCCCGTTGTGAAGTTATCACAGCATTTATTCCCGTGTCGAAAAGATGCCCCATGCTTGAAACGGTCCACTTTAGTGGAAAGTCAGCAATCAAAACGTTTGGGCCTTTTCTTAACCCTTCAATGCTTTCATAAATTCCTAGCAATCCCCTAGAAACGTCGATTAGTAGACGATGCTCCTCACTGTCACTAAAAAATGGTTTGTTAGCTTCGATAGTCTCATGGCAAGCTTTTTCCATTTCTTCTTTTGACATGTTTATTGGAATTCTTAATATAGAAAGACCAA
>CAMDMC010000069.1 GCA_945901825.1 Bordetella parapertussis | reverse complement strand
AAAATTCTAAAGTAAGCCGTATAAAAGGCTAATAAAAATCTCAAAACGCTACAGCCGTGACAACGAAAAAACTGACCATTCGCTTACCTGAAGATCACTTGGACTTTGTGAAGCGCTATGCGAAGGAGCAAGGCGTGACGGTCACCGAGGTCCTCGATCGTTACCTTAGGGGTCTAAACGCTGCAACCGGCAAGCCTGGCCCCGAGGTCCAACGAATAACGGGCATCCTACCTGCACAGGTCGATGCAAAGGCGGAGCACCTGAATTTTGTGATTGAGAAACACAGTCGGTGATTCTGGTTGACTTGAATGTCATCTTGGATGTTTTGCAGGCCCGCGAGCCGCATTATGACCACTCGGCAGAGCTGCTTGATCGGGTGACTGCCAGGAAGTTGGAGGCATCTATTTCTGCCCATGCGACAACAACAATTCATTATTTGGTTCAACGGTACCAAGGCACCGGATCTGCAAATGACGCAGTCGACTGGCTTCTACGCTATTTCGCTGTCGTGACAATTGGCCGAGACCAGCTTCTAAGAGCACGAAGTTTGAAGTTTGCAGATTTTGAAGATGCTGTTATTGCTGCGGCTGCCGAGTCAGCGGGCTGCCGGTTCATTGTGTCTCGTAACGTGAAGGACTTTAAAGACTCTCCCGTGCAAGCAGTCACGCCATCGGAGTTCCTGATTCTTACGTCTCAGTAGCCTGTGTTGGAACATACCTTAATTGATGTCACTGCCGAGGCGGGCCACGCGATTCTGCAAATTTATGAGCAGCCGGATGCCTGGGGCGTTGACATGAAGAGTGATGCCTCGCCACTTACTCAGGCAGACTTGCGCGCCAACGACATAATTTGCAAGGCCTTGGCAAGGCTTACTCCCGATATTCCGGTGCTGTCAGAGGAGTCACCATGGACGGGCGGTGACACGGCTACCTATTGGGCGGTGGACCCTCTTGATGGCACGAAGGAGTTCATTAAGCGCAATGGCGAGTTCACGGTGAACATTGCATTGGTTGAGAACGGCAAGCCGGTGCTTGGTCTGGTGCATGCCCCAGTGCTCAAACAAACCTGGGTGGGCGCGGTGGAAGGCTCGCTGCTTCACTCCGAGCAGCCCGGTGCCTTCTTGCTTCAGGGCCATACACGCAAAGCCATTCGCGCAGCTGGCCTATCCAACGAAGAGCCCGTAAGGGTGGTGGCCAGCCGTTCGCATCCATCGCCCGAACTCCAAGACTGGCTCGCCCAGTTCGACCAAGGCGTTGAGCTGGTTGAGAAAGGCTCCTCATTAAAACTTTGCCTTGTGGCGCAGGGGCTCGCTCATGTTTATCCAAGGTTTGGTCCCACCTGCATCTGGGACACCGCCGCTGGCCATGCCGTTGTTCTGGCCGCGGGTGGCTGGGCTCAAGCGTTGGATACCAACGAGCCGCTTTGCTATCCGAATCCAAGTCATCCTCTTAACCCGCCCTTTATTGTTTGGGGACCTGAATAACTCGGCATGCTTAGGCTGGGCAACAGCGCACCGCTATACTGGAATTTTCTGGGTGACTCTTTTCTGAGGTTCACACCCACCGAATATTAATAGAGATAAGCGCCATCCTTCGTATGAATAACTATCACAACGCAAATCGTGTCCTCGTCACCGGAGGAGCAGGCTTTTTAGGGTCTCATCTGTGCGAACAACTGCTTGCCCAGGGCAAGGATGTTATTTGTTTAGATAATTTCTTCACAGGTTCTAAGAACAACATTGCCCATTTGCTCGACCATTCCCATTTCGAGCTTATTCGCCATGACGTGACCTTCCCTTTGTATGTCGAGGTTGACGAAATTTATAACCTCGCCTGCCCTGCGTCGCCTGTGCATTACCAGCACGACCCGGTTCAGACCACGAAGACCAGTGTGCATGGTGCAATCAACATGCTGGGGCTTGCTAAACGTACTCGGGCAAAAATTTTTCAGGCCTCTACAAGTGAGGTGTACGGTGACCCTGAAGTTCACCCGCAGCCCGAGAGTTACTGGGGCAAGGTGAACCCCATTGGGCCTCGCTCATGCTACGACGAGGGTAAGCGCTGCGCAGAAACACTCTTTTTTGATTACAGACGTCAGCACAACCTCAACATCAAAGTGGCCCGTATCTTCAACACCTATGGGCCACGTATGCATCCCAACGACGGTCGGGTTGTCTCGAATTTTATTGTTCAGGCCTTAAAAGGTCAGCCCATCACTCTGTTTGGCGATGGCCACCAAACCCGGTCTTTCTGTTACGTGGATGATCTTATTGAGGGCTTTCTGCGGCTCATGGCCATGCCTGACGATTTTAGTGGGCCTGTGAACCTGGGCAATCCGGGTGAGTTCACCATGCTGGAACTGGCTGAAAAAGTGAAGGCCATTACCGGTAGCCGCTCGGAACTGGTGCACAAACCTCTGCCTGTGGACGACCCTAAGCAACGCCAGCCGGATATCTCGCTTGCCAAAACGGCGCTTCAATGGCAGCCCAAGGTACCCTTGGACGAAGGCCTTAAGAAAACCATTCAGTACTTTGATCAGCTTCTGTCCAGCAGGCAGCAGTCTTAAGGATGGAGACTTTAAAAACGTGACAGGCCAATCCATTGCACTTGGGTCCCTTACGGTGGGCGAGGACCACCCGCCGGTATTTATTGCAGAAATGTCGGGTAACCATGGTGGCTCGCTGAACACGGCCTTAGAGCTGGTTGATGCCATGGCTCAAGCCGGTGCCCAAGGTCTCAAACTGCAAACCTACACCGCTGACACCATGACGCTCAACTGCGATGGCCCTGGCTTTGTCATTGAAGAGGCCAACAGCCTCTGGAAAGGCGAGCGGCTTTATGACCTTTACGAAAAAGCTCACACACCCTGGGAATGGCATAAAACCATCTTCGATCGCTGCGCCTCGCATGGCATGGTCTGCTTCAGCACACCCTTTGATGAAACAGCGGTTGATTTTTTGGAGGGCCTCAATGCCCCATGCTACAAAATCTCATCCTTTGAATGCACCGACCTGCCTTTAATTCGGCGTGTTGCAGCAACCGGCAAGCCCGTTATTATTTCGACCGGCATGGCCAGCGAACAGGAAATTGCTAAGGCGGTTGGAAGCGCTCGAGAAGCAGGCTGCCAAGACCTTATTCTTTTGAAATGCACCAGCAGTTATCCCGCCCCGGTTGACCAGGCGCATCTGCGTGCCTTGCCACTGCTTAAAGATCACTTCAATTGCCCGGTCGGGCTATCGGACCACACCATGGGGCTTGCCGTACCGCTTGCCTCGGTGGCCATGGGGGCTGTGCTTATTGAAAAACACGTCACTCTCTCGCGGTCCGATGGCACGGTAGATTCCGCCTTTTCACTGGAACCCCATGAGGTTCGCGACCTTGTTACCGAGACCCAGCGTGTCTGGCAGGCCATGGGCCAGGCCGCCTTGGGATGCAACACGGCCGAAAAAGAGTCTTTGGCCTACCGGCGCTCGCTTTATGTAGCCAAAGACATTGCCGCAGGCGAGTGTTTTACGAAGGAAAACCTTCGTGCTATTCGCCCTGGCTTTGGGCTTGCACCCGAACACCTGGAGGGCCTTCTGGGCAAGCGCGCCTCGCAGGCACTCGCCGTTGGCACGCCCATGTGCTGGGAGTATGTGCAGAAGCCTTAGGGTCTCAAACCAACCGCGAATAACCCAACACAATTGCACTGCCCTAGCAGTTGCTTAAACGGGCTGAAACTTCGGGTCGATGTGCTCTTTAATAAGCTTGCGTAGTTCGTCAACGGTTAGAAAAGCGCCGTTCTGATCGGACTGGTAGTTAAAGCCTGGCTCCACCAGGTGCCCGCCTGTTACGGTAGCTTTTCTGGTTTTGTCGTTTGGGGGCAGAATAAAGAAATGCCGATCGAACTCAACAGTGGTGTAGCTGTCGCTGCTGGTAATCATTTCTTCGTGCAGTTTTTCACCGGGTCGAATACCAATTACCCGCTTTTCGCAGCTTGGGCCAATGGCCTGGGCCACATCGGTAATTCGATATGACGGAATTTTAGGAACAATCACTTCGCCGCCCGAGGCCGACTCAATGGCCGACAACACAAGGTTAACGCCCTCTTCTAGCGTGATGTTAAACCGGGTCATTAGGGGGTCGGTAATGGGAAGAACCCCCGTTTTGGCCATCTTCATAAAGAACGGAATAACCGAGCCGCGCGAACCCATAACGTTACCGTAGCGCACCACTGAAAATCGCACGTCGCGCTGGCCTCGGTAGTTATTGGCCGCAATAAAAAGCTTGTCGGAACAAAGCTTGGTGGCGCCGTATAAATTAATGGGCGCGGCAGCCTTGTCGGTTGACAGTGCAATCACCTTCTTCACACCACAGTCCAGCGCCGCATCCACGATATTCTGTGACCCAAGAACATTGGTTTTAATGAACTCAAAAGGGTTGTACTCGGCGGCCGACACCTGCTTTAAGGCAGCCGCGTGCACCACCGTGTCAATACCATGCATGGCGCGCTTCAATCGGTCGAGGTCGCGTACATCACCAATAAAAT
>CAMDMC010000068.1 GCA_945901825.1 Bordetella parapertussis | reverse complement strand
TCGGCCCCCACAAAATGCAGGTCGGCAAACCCGGCTAGCGCTGTTTCGCCCGTGTTGTCGGTGTCGCTGGCCACAGCAATTGACGTTAGTTTCGCCTGCTCAGTTCCAAACGCCCGACGAATCTCATCTTGCACATTGACCCGCTCGCTGACCCATTCGCCAGCTTTTTCCGCACCCGTCTGTTGCACAACCATTTGAGTAAGAGCGGTGTAGGCGTTAGGCCGACGAGTACCGGCTGGGTGACGGTTATCCCAGACATAGTTAATGGCGCCGTCTGGCACCTCTTCGCCATATAAAACTCTGGCCAGTCGTAGCTTTGTGCGGGTAGCTAATCCCATAAGTTCCGGCGGTAAACGCAGTGCCAGGTAGACACGCGCGGCATAGTCGTCGCCCGACTTTTGATTGAGATCTGCATTTGCCAAGGCGGCGTCAACACGCCAGCGCCAACATAAGACGGGCGTGCTGTTTAAATTAATTTCAACTGGACGCGCCAGTAAGGCCATGCTCGCTGATGCCCGTGCTTCGATGGCCCTTACTCCGTCCCATTCCCGCGTGCGATAAACAGTTGGCCTGACGCGCTTGTCGATCTGCACGACCCTCCATGGCGGTGGTGGCTCGACATTGGCGTTGGAAAATTCGCCAACCCATACTGGTTGAGCATGGGCTGGTATGGAAAATAGTAGGGCCAATGCAGCAATAAACAGGTTCCACTTATTGCGCCGATGCCCTTGAACCGCTCTGTATTGCCATTTCAGGCGGGAGTCAGCGCGAGCCACTGCGTTCGTCAACGTCGTTTAAGGTCAGCAAGAAGGCGAGTGTCCGCTGAAGCTGTGCAATTTGGCACTGCATCTTGGGTGGTTTGGGACAAGGTATCTGTCATAAACTTGATCTTCAGGCGGGTAAACGACTCGTGACGAGGTGGTGAACCGATTATGCTCTGCAGGCCTTTGCACAAAGCTTTTTCTTAATGAAGAACCTTCAACCTATTTTCCCTCGACTTGGGCTGTCCGATGGCGAAGCTCGGGTGTCGGTTCGACATATTGTCTCGCGGTCCTTTGCTGTCTCGACGGCAAAATCAAAATTGATGCCCCCCTCGCTGGGATCTGATGAGGGTGCCATGGTCACCGTCGCCCTTCCTGGTGGTCTGGGTTTTTGTGCGACACCCAACGTTTCTAAGCAGGGCTTGCTGCAGGCAGCCAGGCGAGCCCTTGACCTGGCCCGACTCACACAACGAAAAGGCGTCTACGGGGGGCTTGACCTCGACACCCTGATGCCTGCCCCGCGAACTACGGCTGTTTGGCGATCACCCGTGGCAAGGGTGTCCCATGATCGAAGAGACTGGCTTGAGCTCGCTGCGCAAGAGGCAGCCTCCGTTAAAGAAGACAGCCGACTTATCTACTGGACTGTGAGCCTTCAAGAGCAGTCTACGGAGCAGGCCATTTATGTCGATGGTGAACTGGTGAGCGATCAGAAGTTTTTGTTCATCGATCCGCTTACCTCGGCTACAGCGCTGGTCAATGGTATCTCTCAGGTCCGGCACCTTGGTGGTCGGGCTACGGCGGGCTGTCAACAGGGCGGCGATGAACAGATTGACCGGATGGGTTTTCTAGGCAGTTGCCAGCAGGCTGCTGAAGAGGCCATTGCCTTGGCCTTGGCACCGCCTTGCCCCTCTGGGGTGATGGATGTTGTGCTCATGCCCGATCAGATGATGCTACAAATTCATGAGTCGATTGGTCACCCGCTTGAGCTCGACCGCATTCTGGGAGATGAACGAAATTACGCTGGGACAAGCTTTGTCACCTTAGATATGTTTGGACATTACCAGTACGGCTCGCCGTTACTCACGGTTCGGTTTGATCCTGGCCATCACGATTCCACTCGGCCCGAGCTTGCCAGCTATGCCACCGATGACATGGCTCACGCAGCCAAAGAACAAATCCTCATCGACAAAGGCATTCTTAAAAGCCCGCTGGGCTCGCCTCTGTCGGTTGCTCGGGCCGCTCAGAAGGGCTTTCATCTCGACCCGGTGGCCAATGCACGAGCAAGCAGTTGGCGGCGCCCACCCATGGATCGAATGGCCAACATTAATGTGGACTCGGGTTCAGCCTCGCTCGATGACATGATCTCTTCTATCGACGATGGTGTTCTCATGTCCACTAATGCGTCCTGGTCGATCGACGATTCGCGCAATAAGTTTCAGTTCGGTTGTGAGTGGGGTCAGCGTATTCGTCAAGGCAGGCTCCAAGGCCTCGTCCGTGGGCCGGGCGATCGGGGTGTTTCCGCCCATTTTTGGCGTAGCCTGGACATGGTGGGGGGGCCAGAGACATTCCAAGTGTTGGGCACACCCAATTGCGGCAAAGGTGAGCCCAACCAAGCGATTCGGGTGGGCCATGCCTCGCCTGCCTGTCTGTTTCGAAGCGTTGAAGTCTTTGGTCCTGCCGCATGATGGTCAACATCGACCTGCAGTGGTTTTCATCACTTGCGCGTCCTTTTCTGGCCAAAGCCAGAGCCGGGGAGTTGCTGAGCCTAAGTGCGCAGGTGGACCAGTGCGAGTTTGTTCGGCTCAATGCGACCAAGGTGGTTCAGGCCTCACAGGTTGATTACATCTCGGTGGGTATGGGCCTTCGTAGGGGAGCGAAGTCGGTGAGTGCTGGCTTAAGCCTCTCAACCGACCATCGCCAGGCCCGTCAGCAACTCAATGGTCAATTGGAGCTGCTTCGTTCTTGGATTGAGCATGTTGCCGATGATCCCTTCATGGAGCAGTGGGCGCCGCCGTCTCAGAGCCAAGGGGACGCAGTCTCGGTTGCAGCGCCTGTGGAGCAGGTGGTGGAGGATCTGTCCGTCAGCGCGCAGGGGCTCGATCTGGTGGGCCTTTATGCTGCCGGTCCATTGGCCTTCTTTATGGCGACGTCCGATGGGCATCTGCACTGGCATCGAAGCCTAAGAAGCTTCTTCGATTTTTCTGTATTTGCTCTTAAAGACAAGGCAATAAAGGGGTCATGGTCGGGCCAGGTCTGGTCGACGGCCGACGTTGGTAGCAAGATCGAAGACGCTCGTGCAAAGCTGGACATACTTTTTCGTCCCCCCGTTGTTCTTTCGCCCGGTAGGTATCGGGCGGTACTCTCTTCGGAGGCTGTCTCGGATCTGTTGGGCTTAGCCTGCTGGGGGGGCTTTTCGGCCAGGGCCCATCTCACCTCACAAAGCCCTTTTTCTGCCTTGCGATCTGGGGAGAAGCAACTCTCTTCAAAAGTCTCCCTGGTTGAAGACCTGCAGGGCTTTGGCATTCCCCGGGTGCAAGAATTGGGCTTTCTTCGGCCCAATCAGATGCCACTCATTTCAAAAGGCCGTTTCTCAAATTGGCTTTGTAGCCCAAGAACTGCCAGTGAGTTCAGTGTCAAAGACAATGCGGCCTCCAGTGGCGAGACGCCTGCTGCATTGCGTCTGGATGGGGGGACGCTTGACCCCAGTAAGGCGCTTGTTGCGCTGGAAGACGGAATTTATTTATCGAATGTCTGGTACCTTAATTACTCGGATCGACAGTCTGCAAGATTCACTGGTATGACAAGGTTTGCAAGTCTTTTGGTTAAGGGAGGCGAGCCGGTTGCTCCTATTGCACCTATGCGGTTTGACGATAGTTTTTACAGTGTTTTTGGTAAGAACCTCATTGATCTTGGTCGGGATGTCGATCGGTTCGACGAGCTGTCCACTTACGGGGCCCGGGCAATGGGTGGGGTTGCAGCGCCCTGC
>CAMDMC010000067.1 GCA_945901825.1 Bordetella parapertussis | reverse complement strand
GCGCTGGTCACTACGCGCTACCAAGAGCGCAGGCTTTTTGCCGAGTCGCAGCGTCTTGAGCGGCTTGTTGAGCGACGCGCTTCGGAGGTTGAAAACCTTGAGGTCGCGGTGGCGAGCCTCAAGACACCGGCTCGGCTCGAGCAGACAGCGCGCTCGAATCTGGGCATGGTGCCCATCGGCTCTGAGCAGACCATCTACCTTCCGGCGCCTGTAACCAACGCACGACTGGCCGAGGCCTCACCTTGACCGTACGCCCTACCGTGATCTGGCCAAGCTTTACGCCAGCCGGCAGGCCAGACCGCTCGCGCAAGCCTGCTGCCAAGTCGACCGAGCGGCCACGTATTCTTGGCGCTAAGTCTGTTCGTCGGCCAGAGGGCAAAAAAGCATCGGCCGCTCCCGTTCGATCGGGCA
Source organism: Bordetella parapertussis (assembly GCA_945901825.1). Classification (GTDB taxonomy): domain Bacteria; phylum Pseudomonadota; class Gammaproteobacteria; order Burkholderiales; family Burkholderiaceae_A; genus Hahnella. Next base: position 2,813 of record CAMDMC010000067.1, on the reverse strand, counting down.
AGGGATCGGACCAGACCATTCTGACCTGGCGTGCGACGGCTGGGCGTTCTCAGTTTGTCTTGGGAATGTTGATGCTCGGCCTAGCAACGGTATGGGGCCGATCGTTTTATCTTCAGCAGGTCAGTCTGGATCAGTGGGAAAAGCGCGCCGCCAGCCGGTTTGAAAGGCTGAGCGTTCTGCCCGCCCCTCGTGGACGACTTCTTGACCGCAATGGCGATGTCCTTGCTGTCAGTCTCTCCGAGCATCGCGTGGGCATTGCGCCAAAAGTCTTGGATGTTCGACACCCTCGACTTAAACAGTTTGCTGAGATTCTCGGGATGCCTTTGCAAGACCTTCAGGCGCGTGTCAAGGGCACGCCCCGGTTCTTCTATCTTGCCTCTGGGCTTGAACTGACCAAGGCCGATCAGATTCGGGCGCTTCGTATTCCCGGCATTGAGCTTGAGCAAGAGTTTCAGCGTTACTACCCCCACGGGGCCGCCTTTGCCAACCTTATTGGCTTTACCAACAGCCAAGACCAAGGCCTTGAGGGCCTTGAGCGCCAGATGGAAAAAACCTTGCGCGGGGCAAACGGCGAGGAGCGACTGGTGGTCGATGGCCGCAGTCAGGCCTTTGGCCAGAAGACCATGAGGCTCGCGGTGCCGGGCGAGGACATTCGCCTTTCACTGGATGCAGGGATCCAGGCCATTGCCTACCAGGCCGCTCAAGAGGCATGGCGCCAGCATCAGGCGAAGTCGGTCTCGGTGGTGGTGGTTGACAGCCGAACCGGCGAGCTTCTTGCCCTCTCAAACGCCCCCTCCTTTGATCCTGACCAGCGCGGGCAGCTTGATGCAACAAGGGTCCGTAACCGTGCGGCCGCCGATTTGTTTGAGCCCGGTTCCACCATGAAGCCTTTTGTGGTTGCAGCGGCCCTTGATGCTTCGCTGTTTGAGCCCTCGACATCCATCTCGACGGGCAACGGCCGCATGACGATTGGGCGGCGAACCATACGCGACACCAAGGCGCACGACCGACTTACCGTGACCGAGGTTATAAAAAAATCCAGCAACGTCGGCATGGTTCAAATCTCACGAGGCCTGCCTTCCGCAGCCATGTACGACACCTTTACAAGCCTTGGCTTTGGTAAGCCAACGCGCCTTCAGTTTCCTGCAGAGGCCTCTGGCCGGCTAAGACCCTGGCAGTCATGGCAGCCCATTGATAAGGCAACCATCTCCTATGGCTATGGCCTTTCTGCATCCTTGTTGCAGATGGTTCAGGCCTACACTGTCTTCGCCCGTAACGGTGACATGGTTGATCTGCGCATGACTCCGGTGAATGGGCCTGTCGTGGGCACCCCCATTTTTAGTGCAAAAACTGCGGCAGCGGTTCGAGAGATGCTGTCTCAGGCCGCCGGCCCCGAGGGCACGGGCTCCCGCGCGCAGCTTGAGGGCTTTCAGGTTGCAGGAAAAACGGGAACAGCACACAAGACTGAAAACGGTGGCTATGCGAAGGACCGCTACATTGCGTCTTTTGTTGGGTTTGCGCCCGCCTCTGCGCCAAGGCTTGTCATTGGCGTGATAGTGGATGAGCCGACCAGGCAAGGGCATTACGGTGGCGAGGTGGCTGCGCCCGTTTTCGCAAGGGTTGCCGGCGACAGCCTAAGGCGTATGCAGATGTCGCCGGACCCTGCGGTTCGTGTTCAGCCCACCCGTGTGGGTCAAGAAGAGGGCATTCTTTGATACATCCCCTGGCCATTGCAGACGCAAAGAGCGCGCTCTACGCCGAGCAGCTTCGGAAAGACTGCACAGGCCAGCTCGTCTCCCAGGTTCAAAGGCTTGTTGAGGGTGACTGGCTTTTGGCACTGCCTGGCAAGCAGATGGGCCTGCAGTTGCTGCTTGCAGCCTGCCTTGAGAAGGCTGCCGCAGGCATGGTGCTGGATGCAAGTCATGCCCAAGCGGTTGACGCCTGGAAGGCCGATCAGTCAGCCCCTGGCAACAGCCGCAGGGCGAGCCTTTCCGTACTCTACGTCGAGCAGCTTCGCCAGAGGGCGGGCCTGATTGCCTCTTACTTCTATCGGCAGCCCTCACGTTCCCTTAAAGTCACCGCCGTGACTGGCACCAATGGCAAGACAACAGCCTGCTACGCACTTGCCCGCAGCCTTGCGCTGCTTGGTGCGAAGTCGGCCTGCCTGGGCACTCTGGGTATTTTTAGTTTCGAGCCGAGACGGCCGCGGGCTTTCGATACCCGGGGCCAGGACGACCCCTTGGTCCGGCAGCTTGCTGAGCCAGGCCTGACAAGCCTCGATGCGGTGAGCCTTCAGGTCTGGCTGGCCGAACTGTTAAGCCGGGGCATTGAGCATGTCTGCCTGGAGGCAAGTTCGATTGGCATTGTGAGTCACAGGCTCACGGGCTGCTCCATTCGGGCTGCTGGCCTTACAAGTTTCGGTCATGATCACCTGGACTTTCATGGAAACCTGCAGGCCTATGCCGAGGCGAAGGCCATGTTGTTTGAAGCACCTGGGCTTAGCCATTCGATTCTTGCCGAGCCCATTGCGGGTCAAGAGCCTTTGCCAGAAGTCATTCGTCAGACCGCTGCACGCGCTGCAGGCTTTCTCAGCGTTGCCGTCCAATCCTTTGAGCGCCCAGTGCCACTGCTGTCGGCTGGCCTGTCAAATGGCCCAGAGGCTCAGTTACGGCTTTTAACCCGATCGAGTGCCCCAGGCCTGCTGCAGGTCGGACTTCAAATGGCAAACGCAGGCCATGACCTGGCGGCGGCCGTTTTCAAAGACTTCCCCTTGCCCGGCCTGCATAACCTTCAGAATGCCGCCGTGGTTACGG
>CAMDMC010000066.1 GCA_945901825.1 Bordetella parapertussis | reverse complement strand
ACCGCCAGCATAAGTAACTGATGAACCAGTAATTGATATAGAAACACCACTGCCACCATCACTGCCGTTATCAAGGTTTGAACCAACAGGTCTATTTACGCCAGCAGAGCCTGCACCTCCACCACCTGCACCAGCATTACCATTTGCTGATGTATCTGCTCCAGCGCCATTTCCACCTTTAAAGCCTTCATTAGAAGTGCCTGCACCTCCAATTTGATTTGTAGTTCCGTAAGAAGCACCGCCACCACTTCCACCTGAACTTACAGCGTTACCATCACTTGCTCCTTTACCACCCGCTGTGCTGGTTATAGTAGAAAATACTGAGTTATTTCCATTTGTGTCACCTGCGCCTCCACTGCCAATCGTGACTGTGTAATTTTGATTTAAAGCAAGAGTTAACGATGATTCTAATGAACCACCTCCGCCTGTTGCTGTTACAGTGCTTCGTAAACCACCAGCACCGCCACCACCACCATAAAAACTTCCCCCACCGCCACCACCTGCAACTACTAAATAGTCAACTGTTATTATAGGTATTGGTGGCGCTGTAATGGCAGATAATATATTTAACATTTATGCAATAGCCCCAACTACATACCAAGCATTAGCACCTGTTTTAATACAAGCTGCTGATTTGTATTGTGCAAGTGTTGGTTGTGCTGCAACTGCGCCAGCACTTAATACTGTAGTAGTGCCAGATGTAACTGCTTTAATAGTTACTAAATTTGTTGCTTGATTTAATACTGTTATAACTGTGCCTATTGGAAAATTATAAGTAGCATCGGTTGGGATGTTAAAGTTTGCAGCTGAGGATTTATTCATCGGGATTAGTTGCTGGTACTCATCACCGCTACCCACTGTGTAATCTGCTGTCTTAGCAGTCTGTACTGTGAATGCTGGTAATCCATTCCACATTGTGCTGGTGACTACATCACCTGTATTGCCTGGCCAGGTTGGCATAATTTCTCCTTAGTAAGATAAGACGTTTTGGTCTAAGACACCATAATCTATGTTGCCTATTATAAACCCATCTATGACAGGTTCTAGCGTTGTAAACACCACTTTAAAGCTATTAGGTGTGATGATGTTGGATACGCCAAAGATTTGCAGGGTTTTCTCCAGCTTAGATCCACCAGGCTGGGTAGTGATTACTGTGATCGGATCAAAGAAATCTAGGTTAAGTGCCGCCACTATGCCTGTATTGTAGTTAGGGGTGTATAGGTCTAACTCGATGGCATCGCATCGGATCGTAGTCTCAGCCCTGCTAGCCACATAAGCTCTGGCATAATCTAGGGCTACGGCATCGGTCTGCATCAGCAGATCTTGGGCGTTGTATGAGTGAATAAAGTATTTATCAATAGAGGCTTGGTTGCTAGCAGACTGCACAGTGCCCGATAGCCTACTGACCTGGGCAGAGTTAAATATAAGGGTGTCATCTAGTTTCCAGGCTGCGTTGGCGTATATGATCCCAGTGCCATCATCTGCAAAGACTGTGGGTGTATTGCCTATGGTCTCTGTAGCCGTAAGCCTGTCCTTAAATACAAAGGATCCGTCAAAGCCTACAAAGATTGCGCCATACTCTGACTGGGCAACAGTTTGCATAGCACCTAAAGCAGTGCGTGCTGTGCCTGGATCATTCTGTAATGTAGTTTGACCTGCATCTATCTGGCGCTGTGATGCTGGCCAGTCGATCTCATCCAATATCTCATTTATACGTGTGCCTGACAAGTCACCAGCGCTTGCACCTGTGACTGTAGAGATCTGGGCGTTGTAAGCCAGGCGCATAGCATCTACAGCTTGTATGGTTGTATAGGCAACCTCTGTAGCATCTTTAGGTTGTGTGTTTACATAGCTTGTAATAAAGCCTGAAAATAAAGGATAGGTAACGCTGTTATAGGTAGCAGATATGCTGACCTTCTTCATAGGTGTTAGCAGTCCATAATAAGGCCCTAGCGGATTAGTCGGGTTAAAGTCACCATTCTGATCTACTATGCGTAATGTTAATTGGCCTGTTTGAAATTGATCGTAAAGTGCATTACGACCCACAGCTGTTTGAATGAAGTTAATACGATCTGACACATCAACAATAACGGCCACGGCATCTGCCAATACGTTTGTGCCTAATACGCCAATATCTAACTGCATAGCCTGAGCAGTGCTTGGTCCAGTAGAGAAGTTTATTGTGGCGTTTATTACTGGGACTGTCATTGAAACGCTATCGATCCAGCAGGCACTAGAGAGCCGTTACCTAATTTAGTTATTTCACCTAAAGCATTTTGTATGTAAACAGTCAGATCTTGTTGATTGGTTAACACTGCGCCTGTATTGACTGTTACCTGAGGTACTACTGTAGGTGCTGCTGCTGCAGCAGCCGTTGTGGCAGCAGAAGGTAATTGCCCTGGTACTGCGTATCGGCCAGTGCCTGCCAAAAATGCATCGGCCTCAGCTTGTAATCTTGAACTCATACCAGCCATAGCCCTTGCTCCACTTACAGTATTACCCATTAGCAAAGATTGCTCGTATATGTTTTTAAAAATTTGATCGTACTTATTAGGCATAGTATCTAGCGCATTAGCGGCTTTGTTAGCAGCTTCCGCTAATAAATCGGTTGCGGTTCTAGCCAATAATTCTGCATTGTATTTCTTAGCCAAAGCCTCGTTATTATCTAAAATGGCTAACTTAGATTGGATGCGAAGTTTAGTCTCAGCATCGGTAGCCTCGCCTAGTGCCTTCATTAAACCTATGCGCTCAACATCAAATTTCTCAGCTAGTTTATCTACCTCGGTTTGCTTCTTATTTTTGGCATCTAGTAACGCTAATTCTTTTTTCTTCTGCTCTGATAGTTTATTTTCTAGGCGTAGTTGTTGGCCAAAGATACGAGCGGATGCTCGGCCTTGTTTGTTGTCTGGCTGAGTAGCGCTTCTTGCACCACCAGCTAAGCCCACGGCTCTTTGTAATGCTAGCCCACCTGGTTGTAAACGTATTAAAAGATCGCCCAAGCCGCCAGAAGTTATCTTAGATGCTAGCCCATCTAACTTACTTATCAGTAAACCTACGCCATAGATCGCATCGCTAATAGACTTGGCAAAAGTGTCCATTTGAGTAGC
>CAMDMC010000065.1 GCA_945901825.1 Bordetella parapertussis | reverse complement strand
CAAGCAGCACACCCTTCAGCAATTCGACAACGAACTCGAGGAGATCCGCTCCAAGCTCCTCAAGATGGGCGGGGTTGTCGAGGACATGATGAAGGGCGCGATCGTGGGGTTCTCAACGGGCAACACGGCCCAACTCAAGGAAGTCCTCGAAAAAGAGCGTCAGGTCAACGCGCTCGAAATTGAGATCGACGACAGTTGCAACCACATCATCGCCAAGCGTCAGCCCATCGCTGCAGACCTTCGCTTCCTGGTGGCCTCGCTCAAGCTCATCCGTGACCTCGAGCGCGCAGGTGATGAGGCCGAGAAGATGGCCCGCAGCGCCATTCGGTTTTATGAGGCGGGCCCGGCGGCAGCACAGCGCCTTGATTTCACGCCCATGGCCACACACGTCTCCTCCATGCTGCACAAGGCGCTCGATGCCTACGCCCGTGAGGATGCCGAGGTGCTGGAGGCCGTCATCCGTGAGGACAAGATCGTCGACGACCATTTCCGCAACACCATTCGGCTGCTCATCTCGTATGTGCTGGAAGATGCTCGAACCATTTCACGCTCGATCGACATGCTGTTCTTTGCCAAGGCGCTCGAGCGCATTGGCGATCATTCCAAGAACATCGCAGAGCACGTCGTCTTCATGGTCAAGGGGCGCGACATTCGCCACCAGTCCGACTCGTAAGGGTTAGGCCGGCGGTGGGGGCGGTGGTGTAAAGCCCGAAGCCGTCTCGGCGCCGTCGCCGAAGAAGTGGGCCTCCATCTGCTGCTGCAGGTACTTGCGGGCTCGAACGTCCGACAAATTCAGACGGTTTTCATTCACCAGCATGGTCTGGTGCTTGAGCCAATCGGCCCAGGCTTGCTTGGACACACACTCGAAAATGCGTTTGCCGAGTTCGCCCGGGGCGGGTGGAAAGTCTAATCCCTCGGCTTCCTGCTTGAGCTTGATGCACTGAACGGTTCTGGCCATGGGCTAGAGTATGCCATGGTGAAAATCCTTGAAGGCGTGAAGGTTGTAGAGGTTTGTCAGATCGCAGCGGGCCCTTTTGCGGGCATGCTGCTCTCCGATTTCGGCGCAGAGGTGGTCAAGATTGAGCCGCCGGAAGGCGATGCCATGCGCGCCTGGCCGCCCATCTCGGAAGGGCTGAGCGAGAACTTTGCCTCGCTCAATCGGGGCAAGTCGTCGGTTCGGCTCGACCTCAAGCAGGCAGATCACCTCGAGGAGGCTCGGCGGCTGATGCTCCAGGCCGATGTGGTGCTTGAGAACAGTCGGCCGGGCGTGATGGACCGGCTTGGTCTGGGCGCGCAGTGGGCCTTGTCGTGTCGGCCAGACTTGGTCTATTGCTCCATTTCGGCCTTTGGCCAGTCTGGGCCTCGGGCGCAGGAAGGTGGGTTCGATGTGACCATCCAGGCCGCGAGCGGGGTGATGAGTGTGACGGGTGAGCCCGATGGTGCGCCCGTCAAGTGCGGTGTGCCCATCTCAGATTTCACTGCGGGCCTCTACGCCGCCTATTCCATCTTGGCCTTGTTGCATCGGGTGCGCGCGGGCGGTCTCGGGGGCCACCTCGACATTCCCATGTTTGCCACCAGCCTGGCCATCGCGGCCTTGCAGACCTCCCAGTTTTTCGGCACCGGTGTGAACCCCCAAGCATTGGGCTCCGCACATCCGCGCAATGCACCCTATCAGGCCTTTCGTGCCAAGGACGGCTACTTCGTGCTCGCAGCGGGCAACGACCGCCTTTGGCAGTCGGTCTGCGAGATTGTGGACCGCCCCCAATGGCGTGAGGACCCGCGCTTTGTCACCACCGCCTTGCGGGCTGCGCATCAGTCTGAACTCAAGGCACTGCTCGAGGCCGTTTTTGTTGGCGAGTCGACCGAGGTGTGGCTGGCGGCCTGCCGCCGGGTCGGCATTCCATGCTCACCGATCCAGAATTACGAGCAGGCCTTGTCCGACCCCCAGGCCACGCACCTGGAACTGGTTTGCCCGCTGCCCTTGCCCGAGGGCGGGGTCTCGAGGACCGTGGGCTGCCCCGTGCGTCTCAATGGAGAGACACTCGCCGTTGGGTCGGCCGTGCCGCCGCTCGGTCGCCTGGGCGTGGAGGCCCCATGACCCACTCGCATGAGCCCGTGGTCCTCGAGGTGGAGGGCGCCACGGCATGGATACACCTGAACCGAGCACCCTCGGCCAATGCGTTGTCACATGCCTTCGTGCAGGCCTTGCTCGAGACATTCCATCGGGCGCAGGCCATGCCCAGTGTGCAGACCATTGGCTTTTGCTCGGCCCTGGCCGATTTCTCCACGGGCCTGGATTTGTCCGACTTGGCCTCCGAAACCGACCAGAGCCTGCGCATGCGTTTCGAGGCCATCGAAGACCTGCTTGCGGCCGTTTGGTCGAGCCGGTGTCGGACCATCGCGCGGGTGCAGGGACGTGCCTGGGGCGCGGCGGCCGACCTGGTGGTGGCCTGCGACCATCGGCAGATCACACCAGATGCCAGCTTTCGCTTTCCAGGTGCACAGTTTGGGCTGGTGCTCGGCACGCGACGGCTCGCGCAACGTGTTGGTCGAGACCATGCGAGAGACTTGGTCTTGACGGGGCGCACCGTCGATGCCGAACAGGCCATGGCCATGGGCCTGGCCACAGCCATGGGATCACCATGGCCTTCACTGGGCGCCGTGCTCATCAGTGCAGAGACCCAGCGCATGGTGCAAGCCGTCACGCAGGATTCGTCTGGCACCGATGCAGAGGGGCTGGAGAGGGATCGGTCGGCCCTGCGTCTGTCCATGGCCGGCGACCTTCATGCCCGACTGACGGCCTACCGTGAGAGAGTGTTGCGGCGCACGTAGGTGCTGCGGTCGGCGGGCCTACGGCCCTCGTTTTTAATTCGTAAACCATTGATTTTTAATAACTTAAAAAAATATTGAGTCTTGGGCTTGCAATTTGTGCAGTGCGTCATTATGATTTGCCTCATGCAGTAAACGAACACCGACACAACAGATCGTTTTCATTCTGAAAGGAAACACAATGACCAACGTTACCCCCGAGCAAATGCTCAACAGCATCAAGCAATCCCAAGCCGCCATGGTTGAAATGGCCGCC
>CAMDMC010000064.1 GCA_945901825.1 Bordetella parapertussis | reverse complement strand
CTTAGGCCACCAGGTTCACCAGTCGGCCAGGCACCACAATAGCCTTTTTCAGCGGCCGACCCTCAGAGAATTTCTGAAAGGCTTCGGAGTTGATAGCGGCCTGTTTAATGGCTTCCTCGGTGGCCAGGGCCGAGATACGCAGGCTTCCGCGCAGCTTGCCGTTGACCTGAATCATGAGCTCAAGCTCTTCGCGCACCAGGGCCGACTCGTCCACCTTGGGCCAGGGCGCGTAGGCCAGTTCGCAGCCATAGGCGGCCTGCAGGCCCAGGTCTTTCCAGAGCCGGGTCGTGATGTGGGGCACCACCGGATAAAGCAGTCGAAGCAGCATACTCAGGCCCTCGGTAAGGCCTTCGGGACAGGCTTTGGAAGACTCTTTTGTGGACTCCTCGAGCCGATTGAGCATTTTCATGCAGCCAGAGACCACGGTGTTGTATTGCTTGCGCTGGAGGTCAAAGTCCGCCTGCCGAAAGAGCTCGTGCAGGTCGCGTCGCAGATCGGCATCGTTGCCCTTAAATGACGTGGGTGAGACTTTGGATGCGAGAAGACACTGCGCCTGCACCAGGCCAAGTTGCTGCTCACCAAGGGACCAGAGGCGTCGAAGAAAACGGTGGGCACCTTCCACGCCCGACTCGGACCATTCCAGGGTCTGTTCGGGGGGCGATGCAAACATGGTGAAGAGTCGTGCGGTATCGGCGCCGTAGCGGTCGATAAGGGCCTGCGGGTCAATGCCGTTGTTCTTTGATTTGGCCATCTTCTCAATACCGCCAATCGAAACAGGCTTGCCGTCTGTTTTTAGCAGGGCCTCGGTTGGCCGACCCTTGTCATCAAACGTCAAATCAACATCGGCCGGGTTGAACCATTGCCTGCGGCCGGAGGCCTCTTCACGAAAATAGGTTTCGTTGAGCACCATGCCCTGGGTGAGTAGATTGCTAAAGGGCTCATCAAAGCGAAGAAGCCCAAGGTCACGCATAACCTTCGTCCAGAACCGGGCATAAAGAAGATGCAGCACCGCATGCTCAATGCCGCCAATGTACTGGTCCATGGGCATCCAGTAATTAAGCCGCTCATCGACCATGGCCGTGTCGCTGCCGGGGCAGCAGTAGCGCATGTAGTACCAACTGGAGTCAATGAAGGTGTCCATGGTGTCGGTCTCGCGCCGAGCCGGCTTGCCGCAGCAGGGGCAGTCCACCTTCAAAAAGGCATCGTCTTTATTCAAGGGATTCCCACTGCCATCGGGAACGAGATGATCGGGAAGCACCACCGGAAGATGCTCTTGCGGCACAGGCTGCTCACCACAGGCCTCGCAATGAATGATGGGAATGGGTGTGCCCCAGTACCGCTGACGCGAGATGCCCCAATCGCGAAGACGCACGGTTACGCGTTTCTCGCCCAGACCTTTGTCTGCCAGGGCCTTGGCAACGGCATCAACAGCCTGCATGTAGCCAAGACCGTCAAACGGGCCCGATTCAATGCAGACCACGTTGTCTTTATCGGCATACCAGTCCTGCCAGGCCTTTTCGTCAAAGCGGTGCGTGGCGTCAACCGAATGGGATGACGCGTCTTTTGAGGCGGCGGCCGTCTTTTCAATCACCTGCTTAATGCCAAGCCCGTACTTCAGTGCGAAGGCAAAGTCTCGTTCATCGTGGGCGGGCACGCCCATGACCGCGCCATCGCCATAGCTCATCAGCACGTAGTTTCCAACCCAGACCGAGACGGATGCGCCCGTCAGCGGGTGACGAACGACAAGCCCTGTGTCCATCCCTTCTTTTTCACGGGTGGCGAGGTCGGCCTCGGCCACGCCCCCTGCTTTGCAGGTCTCAATGAACTGGGCAAGGGTGGGGTTTGTTTCAGCGGCTGCCTGGGCAATGGGATGCTCGGGGGCAACCGCCATAAAGGTCACGCCCATGATGGTGTCGGCACGCGTGGTGAAGACATAGACGCGTCCATTGTTAATGAGCTCGCCTTTGGCATCGCAGATGCTGTGTTCAAAAGCAAACCGAACGCCTTCGGAGCGGCCAATCCAGTTTTCTTGCATGAGCTTCACCCGCTCGGGCCAGCCCAGTTTGTCAAGGTCGTGAAGCAGTTCATCGGCATAGCGGGTAATGCCCAGGTAATACATGGGGATGTCGCGCTTTTCCACGAGCGCGCCCGACCGCCAGCCGCGTCCGTCGATTACCTGCTCGTTGGCAAGAACCGTCTGGTCAACCGGGTCCCAGTTCACGGTTCCGGTTTTTAGATAGGCAATACCTTTTTCGCGCATCTTTAGAAAAAGCCATTGGTTCCAGCGGTAGTAGTCGGGCTGGCATGTGGCGCACTCCCTGGACCAGTCGATGGCAAGCCCCATGGACTGCATCTGCCCCTTCATGTGTTCGATGTTGGAATACGTCCAGGCCGCGGGTGCCACGGCATTGGCCATGGCGGCATTCTCGGCTGGCAGGCCAAAGGCATCCCAGCCCATGGGCATAAGCACGTTGTAGCCCTGCATGCGCAGACTGCGGGCCATGACATCGTTGATGGTGTAATTGCGTACATGGCCCATATGAAGCTTGCCCGAGGGATAGGGCAGCATGGAGCAGGCGTAGTACTTGCCCTTAGGATAGCGGGGGTCGTGCTCGATGGCCTTGAAGGTTTCGTCTGCAGCCCAGCGGGCCTGAACCTCGGCCTCAAGCTGTTTTGCGAAATAGTGGCCGAGCTGAGATGGGAGCGTTGAAGAGGTCATCGCGCCATTTTAGCGGCTCGCCTACAATCGGCTTAATGCAACAGCTTACCAACTCGCCCTTGCTTCGAGGGCTTAATTCTCCGCAGCACCAGGCCGTCACCCTTCCCGCAGAGCCCGCCCTCATTCTGGCAGGCGCTGGAAGCGGTAAGACACGGGTCCTGACCACCCGAAGTGCCTGGCTTATTTCTACAGGCCAGGTGAGTCCTTACGGCGTGCTTGCCGTCACTTTTACGAACAAGGCGGCCCGCGAGATGCTGGCCCGACTTGGCGGCATGCTAACGGTGAACCTAAAAGGCATGTGGGTAGGCACTTTTCACGGG
>CAMDMC010000063.1 GCA_945901825.1 Bordetella parapertussis | reverse complement strand
TGGCGCGAAACTTCGGCTGGTTCAACACAAGCAACTGACCAAGCTAGGACCGGACATGAGAGGCTGCCTTCTCTGGGGTTTCAACAGCCAAGCAAAAAGCCTGGGATCACTGCCCGATCTATGGAGAGACCGGGCAGTGTTGCCGAGTGCGAAAGGCTCGCGCTCGGCGCTTAAACCCGACTCAACTAGCGGATGGGTGGAACGTACTGCAGACCGCCGTTTGTCCAGAGGGCGTTCTGGCCGCGGTCAAGCTTCAAGGGGGTTTTTTTGCCTAAATGACGCTCAAAGACCTCGCCATAGTTTCCAACCTGCTTAATCACCCGATAGGCCCACTGGGCATCGGTGCCCACAGCCTTGCCGAAGTCGTTGTTCCCCTGGCCAAGAAGCCGCTGAACCTCAGGCGTGGTGTCTGCCTTTTTCTGATCCACGTTGGCCGATGTAATGCCAAGCTCTTCGGCTGAGACCATGGCGAAGTGCACCCAGGTCACGAGCTTGGACCAGGCCTCGTCGCCCTGGCGGGTGACTGGGCCCAAGGGTTCTTTGCTGATGATCTCGGGAAGAATAATGTGGTCGTCGGGCTTCTTCGTGTCGTTAGCGCGCACCGCAGCGAGTTGGGAGGCGTCGGAGGTGAAGACCTTACACCGCCCTTCGTTGTAGGCTGCAATCACGACTTTAGGGTCCTCAGAGACGACAGGTTTGTATGTCATCTTGTTTGCCTTGAAGTAGTCGGCCAGATTTTTCTCGGTTGTGGTGCCGCTCTGGACACAAATGGTGGCGCCCTTGAGTTGCTTGGCCGATTTCACCTTCAGGCTCTTGGGAACCAAGAAGCCTTGCCCATCGAAAAGATTTATTGCACCAAACGTTGTGCCCAGTTGGGTGTCGCGGCTCATGGTCCAGGTTGTGTTTCGCGCAAGCACATCGATCTCGCCAGACTGCAGGGCGGTGAACCGCTGCGCGGCGTTAAGGGGAACGTAACGAACCTTATTGGCATCACCCAGAGCAGCCGCCGCAATGGCGCGGCAGTAGTCAATGTCAAAGCCCACCCATTTTCCATCACTGCCCGCAATACCGAACCCGCCAAGGCCGGAGTTGACGCCGCAGGAAAGCTCCCCTTTCGCCTTGATGGCGTCGAGGGTTTTACTGGCAAAGGCAGGCGAGGCGGCAACGGCAAGCCCCATAAAAAGGCTAAGCCCGAGAAGGTGACGTTTGACCATGATTTTGAACTCCTAAGAAAGTTAATAAACAGTAGATTCAATCCACTGTTGTAGTGTGCCTGAGCGGGGGGCCACCTGGGTCTTTAACAGCGGCGAACTCAGGGTAAGTCCTAGTCGGGCTGGGTGGTTACGCCCGCATCGGGTGCCGTGGGGCTCGGAACTGCCTTGTTGGCCTCGCGTGCCTGCAATTCCCAGAGTTGAAAGTAACGTCCTTTTAGGCCAAGCAGATGGTCATGACTGCCTTTCTCAACAAGCCTGCCGTCCTCAAGCACCATAATGGTGCTTGCATGGCGAATCGTGGAGAGACGATGGGCGATGATGATGCTTGTTCGGCCCTTGGAGACCTCCTCAATTTCTTTCTGAATGGCCCGCTCAGATTCCGAGTCAAGTGCAGAGGTGGCCTCATCAAAAATGAGAATCGCAGGCTTTTTCAGCATGGCACGCGCAATAGCAACCCTTTGTTTCTCGCCACCAGAGAGCTTTAAGCCTCGTTCACCCACCAGGGTATTGAGACCGTCGGGAAGCCGCTGCACCAAGGACTCAAGCCGTGAGGCTGCAATGGCCTGCCAGAGTTCCTCTTCGCTGGCATCGGGCTTGCCGTAACGAATGTTGTAGGCCAGGCTGTCGTTGAAAAGCACGGTGTCTTGCGGGACGATTCCAATCACTCTACGTAATGAGTCTTGTTGCACGAGACGAATGTCTTGGTCATCAATGCAGATTCGACCTGACTGCGTGTCATAAAACCGATAAAGCAGCCGGGCCAAGGTGCTCTTGCCGGCTCCCGACGACCCAACCACAGCAACGGTCTGGCCGGGCTCAATCTCAAGATCAAGGTACTTCAGAATGGGTCGCCGCGGGTCGTAGGCAAAGCCCACCTTTTTAAAATGGATGCCGCCCTTTTTTACCACCAGAGCGGGTGCTCCGGGTGGATCGGCCACCTCTTGGTTCTGAGCCATTAGCCCAAAGAGCCTTTCCATGTCGGCAACACTCTGCTTAATTTCTCGGTAGAGCACCCCAAGAAAATTCAGTGGAACGTACAACTGAATCAGAAAGGCATTAACAAGCACTAGGTCGCCAATGGTCATGCGACCCTGCTCCACGCCAATCACCGCCTGCCAGAGCATAAGGCTTGCGGCGGTGGCAATAATGCTTGCCTGGCCAATGTTCAGAACCGACAGCGAGGCCTGGCTTTTAATAGCGGCCTCCTGCCAGCTTGCAAGGCTTCGGTCGTAGCGCTGCGCCTCAAAGGTCTCGTTGTTGAAATACTTCACCGTTTCGTAATTCAGCAACGAGTCAATGGCTCGGGCATTGGCGCGCGAATCTAGTTCGTTCATCTCGCGACGAAAATGGGTTCGCCATTCAGTCACTAAAAAGGTGAAGGCCACATAGGCAAAAAGCGCCCCTAAGGTAATCAGGGCAAAGGCGGGCGGATAAAACCAGGCCAGCCATGCGGCCACAAGCAGTACTTCAACAGCGGTGGGCACGATGCTGTAAAGGGTGAAGTTAACCAGCGTGCCAACGCCCCGGGTTCCGCGTTCAATGTCCCGGGTAAGCCCTCCGGTCTGGCGTTCAAGGTGAAACCGTAAGGAGAGCCGATGCAGGTGCTCAAAGACCTGTCGGCTAATGTCGCGCACCGCCCCTTGGGTCACCCTTGCAAAAATAAGCTCACGAAGCTCGGTTAGGCCAGTGGAGGCTAGGCGTATGAGGCCATAGCCTGCAATAAGCCCAACCGACACACCAATAACGGCCGAGCCCGGGGTTAGGCCGTCCACAATTTCCTTAAGTAAAACTGGAATACCAATGTTGGCTACCTTGGCGCTCACCATGGCCGCAAGCGCAAGGCCCATGCGCAGCTTGTATTTCAGAAGATAGGGCAGGAGCTTTCGAATGACGGGCCAGCTTCCCCGTGGACCGGCTGTGTTTAACTCAGCGGTTGGGCCTGCTGGTTCTGGGCTGGCGAGTGGAGCGGTTGAGGCGTGGTGGCGCACGAGAACTGGTTATCCTTGGTTTTTTACATGGGGTGCGTTGCAGCAGACGACGTTAGGCAACACCCCTCATTATGGTGGTTTCACCTGATTTCAAGAAAGGCGGCTTGTTATGAGTA
>CAMDMC010000062.1 GCA_945901825.1 Bordetella parapertussis | reverse complement strand
GCAAAGTAATGATGCAAGCCCCAGTCAAAACCAAGCCAGCGCACCGCTGACTCAATGGCATCGACATACTCCTGGTCCTCTTTGGTGGGGTTGGTGTCATCCAGACGTAAATGGCAGACCCCCTTGTAGCGCTCGGCCAGACCAAAGTTCAGGCAGATGGATTTCGCATGCCCGAAGTGCAGGTAGCCGTTGGGCTCCGGCGGAAACCGCGTAACAACCTGAGTAACGCGGCCGGCAGCCAGGTCATCCTCAATGATGTGACGAAGGAAGTTGCTGGGTGCGGTTGGGTTTGCGGAGGCCGACGGAGAGGGGGTGCTGGTCATGGGGTTAAGCTATAAGGTTCTAAGATTATTCTGACATGTTACCGCCTGATCCCTAGGTTAAAGTGATCTCCGTGCAACCCCCCCGCCTCCTCCTCATTGACGCCTCAAGCTTCTTGTACCGGGCGTTTCACGCCTTACCCGACCTGCGAAGCCGCGCGGGGCATCCCACGGGCGCCATCACCGGCATGGTGAACATGCTTCGGCGTGTGCAAGAGGAATGGCCCTCGCAGTACGCAGCCTGCGTCTTCGACCCCAAGGGTCCTACGTTTCGCGACGCAATTTATGCCGACTACAAGGCAACGCGTTCTTCCATGCCCGAAGATCTGGCCGCCCAGGTGCCTCTTATTTTTCAGGCTGTGAAGGCGTTGGGCTGGCCCATGCTGGTGGTCGACGGGGTTGAGGCGGACGACGTCATTGGAACGCTTGCCTGCCAGGCCACGGCGCAGGGCATGCAGACGGTTGTTGCCACGGGCGATAAAGACCTTGCGCAGCTGGTAAACAATCAAGTCATTCTGGTGGACACCATGAGCCGCGATGGCGGTCCTGCTCGTGTACTTGATCTGCCAGGTGTGCAAGAGAAGTTTGGTGTTCCTGCCAACCGCATCGTCGATTACCTTGCCCTCGTGGGCGATACGGTAGACAACATTCCTGGGGTTGAGAAGGTGGGCCCGAAAACAGCCGCCAAATGGCTTGCCGAGCACGGGTCGCTTGATGCCGTGGTGGCCGCGGCCGACAGCATCTCCGGCGTGGTGGGTCAGAACCTGCGTAAGGCCCTTGGCTGGCTACCCACCGCGCGCGAGCTGGTGACGGTGAAGACCGACTGCGATCTCTCTGGTGCCATGACAAGCTTTGACGAATCGCTCTCCATGCGGCCGCTTGACACAACTGTGCTCGCTCAGCTTCGCGACGACTACGACCTGCAGCGCACATTCAAAGGCCTTACAGGCGAAGAAGGTCCGTCTGCCCGCGCTGCTCAAGCAGGCCCTACCGCGAACCCCCTTGCGTCTGATGCTCCCCAGCCCGGTGACAACAACGACCCCCATTCATCACAGGCCACCCGCGATCTTTTCGCTGAAAGCATTCCAACCCATTACACCACGGTGCAAACCCAGCAGGCGCTTGCCTCGTTGGTTGATAAACTTATGGCAGCCACCATTGCTGCCTTTGACACCGAGACCTCCTCGCTTGAGGCTAGGCATGCCGAGCTTGTGGGCCTGTCGTTCTGCATGGAGTGTGGCGAGGCCTTTTATATTCCTATTGGGCATGTGGATGCCACCGGTAACCACGAGCCCGATCAGCTTGATCTTCAAACCGTACTCAACGCTTTAAAACCCTGGTTTGAAAGCCCCCGCTGCGCCAAGCTCGCCCAGAACTTCAAATACGATGCTCATGTTCTAAAGCGCTACGGCATTAAAATTCAAGGCCTCATTCACGACACCCTGCTGCAGTCGTATGTCATTGAGGCCCATAAGAGCCACGACCTTGCAAGCCTTGCCGAGCGGCATCTTGGCCGGCGCGGCCTAAGCTACGACGACGTGACGGGCAAGGGTGCCTCGCGCATTAACTTTCGTCAGGTCGATATCGCCAAAGCCAGCCAGTACTCCTGCGAAGACGCCGATTTCACCCTGCATCTGCATCAAACCTTGTGGCCTCAGATTCAGGCCGAAGAAAAGCTTCGGCTTGTCTACGAGACCATCGAGATCCCCGCCATGCTGGCCCTCATTGATATGGAAGAGGCCGGCATTCTTATTGACGCCGAGAAGCTGAACGACCAGAGCGACGAGCTTGCCAAGACCATTTCCGCGCTTGAGGTGCAGGCCCATGAGCTTGCAGGCCAGCCCTTTAATTTGGGCTCGCCCAAGCAGCTCGGTGACATTCTTTTCGAGAAGCTTGGCTACAAGCCTGTGAAGAAAACCGCCAAGGGTGCGCCTTCCACCGACGAGGACGTGCTTGAAACCCTGGCGCAAGACTATCCACTTCCCAAAACCCTGCTTGAATGGCGTGGGCTGTCGAAGCTGAAGTCCACCTACACCGACAAGCTTCCCCGTATGGTGGACGCCAACACAGGCCGCGTGCACACCACCTTTTCGCAGGCGGTTGCTGTCACGGGGCGGCTAGCTTCCAGCGAGCCCAATCTTCAGAACATTCCCATTCGAAATGCAGAAGGCCGTCGCATTCGCCAGGCTTTTATTGCGCCCGAAGGCCACACCCTTGTCTCAGCCGACTATTCGCAAATTGAGCTGCGCATCATGGCGCATCTCTCTGAAGATAAGGGCCTGCTTGAGGCCTTTTCAAAAGGTGAAGACGTTCACCGTGCCACCGCCAGTGAAATTTTTGGAACCCCTCGTGACGAGGTCACGTCCGAACAACGTCGCTATGCCAAGGTCATTAACTTCGGCCTTATTTATGGCATGAGCGCCTTTGGTCTTGCACAGAATCTTGATATTGAACGCGAGGCCGCGCGGCTGTACATCGAGCGCTATTTCAACCGGTACCCGGGCGTGGCCAGCTACATGGAAACCATCAAGGCGCAGGCCCGTCAGCAGGGCTATGTTGAAACGGTCTTTGGTCGTAGGCTCTGGCTTGCTGAAATTCGCTCGCCCAACGGTCCGCGTCGTGCCGCGGCTGAGCGTGCTGCTATTAACGCTCCCATGCAGGGCACCGCGGCCGACCTTATTAAGTTGGCCATGATCAAACTGCAGGCGGCCTTGCAAGAACAGGGGCTCGCCTCACGCATGCTTTTGCAGGTGCATGACGAGCTTGTGCTTGAGGCCCCCGACAGCGAGCTTGCAAGCTTGCAGGCTCTGCTGCCCCAGGTCATGACCTCGGTGGCAAGCCTGAAGGTGCCCCTTGAGGTCTCGGTGGGTCATGGCCCTAATTGGGATGAGGCGCATTAGCTTTTAGAGTATCTTCTTACGTAAGAACGCCTCGTGCTGCGGTGAGGGTATGACGCCCATGCTGCGGTTCAGAATAGAGAGGACGTCCTTGAGTTCATGTCGTACGACCCACCTTCATTTCGTTATCGGAAAGGATTCCTGTAATGACCGCTCGCCCACCTCTCGTCAGTCCTGAACAAAGCCAAGACCCACAGAACTCAGACAACACCTTTATGACTGCGGTCGAGCAGGAGATTAATTCGCTCACCCCGCCCAATCCTTTGTTGCTACCGAAAAGTCGGCGTGGCTTTCTACAGGCCGGTGCCTTGGCGGGCTTTGCAGCTTCGGTGGCCCCCACGGGTGCTCTTCAGGCACAAACCATCACCACCAGTGCCGAGGGCCTTGACCA
>CAMDMC010000061.1 GCA_945901825.1 Bordetella parapertussis | reverse complement strand
ATGCGTTGCCTCGCCTCGTAGCGGTCGAGCCCTCGGTAGGCTGCAGGGGCCTCGTCGTTAATGCAGGCCGTTGGCGTAAAGATATTAATCATGGCCAGGCCATGGCGCTGGCCCATGGCGTAGTCATTAAAGTCGTGTGCGGGGGTAATTTTTACGCAGCCCGTTCCAAAGGCCGGGTCCACGTAGTCATCGGCAACAATGGGAATATCGCGATTGCTTAAGGGAAGCCGGATGGTCTTGCCAATGAGGGCCTTGTAACGGGTGTCGTCGGGATGCACGGCAACCGCTGTATCGCCGAGCATCGTCTCGGGTCGTGTGGTTGCTACCACCAGGCTTCCGCTGCCATCGCTTAAGGGGTAACGAAGCTCCCACATATGGCCGTCTTCTTCCTCGCTCACCACTTCAAGATCCGAGACGGCTGTCAGTAGCTTGGGATCCCAGTTCACCAGCCGCTTGCCTCGGTAGATAAGCCCCTGTCGATAAAGGCTAATGAAGACCTGCTTGACCACCTCGGAGCAGCTTGGGCTCATGGTGAAGTACTCCATGGACCAGTCGCAGCTTGCTCCCATGCGTCGCATCTGTCCGGTGATGGTGGAGCCTGACTGCTCCTTCCACTGCCAGACGCGCTCTAAAAACGCCTCACGTCCAAGGGCCGCTCGGCTCTCGCCCTTGGCCTCGAGCTGGCGCTCCACCACAATCTGGGTGGCAATACCAGCATGGTCGGTGCCTGGAAGCCAGAGCGTGTTGTTGCCCTTCATGCGCTGCCAACGGGTGAGGGCGTCCATCAGGGTCTGGTTAAAGGCATGCCCCATGTGCAGGGTGCCCGTGACATTGGGCGGTGGCAGTTGAATGCAAAAGCTTGCCGTGTCCTTCGCCTGGCCGGCGTTGAAAAGGCCTTGCTTTTCCCACTGTTCGCGCCAGTAGGCCTCGAGGGCCTGGGGGTCAAAGGCCTTATCAAGGCCCGGGTTACTGGAGATTGTGTTGGGCATTAGCGCGGGATCTTTGAGAGGTCGAACTGCTGAATGGCGTAACCACGGTCTCGGTAAAAACTAAAACGTTTTCTTGCCTTTGTCTTATCGTCGTCCTCGGGCCCCACAATTTCAAAGACGCGGTCGAAGGAACTGAAACACTCTGGCACCTCGTCATCAAGGTTTACCAGCAAAAACGCATGACGTGCCGCGCCTGGCACGATGGGTTCTGGGCAAAGCAAGATGGGCGACTCGTCGGCCATGGGGTGATCGGCCATGACATGGGGCAGGAAGTCTTCTTCAGAAAACTCGTAGAGCATGTCGTCAAACCGAGCAAGCCTCTCGGGCTGACCGCAGAAGACGAGAAGGGGCTTCGTCTCCGAGACCTGCCCCGACCGAACCGCCTTGCGAATTAGGCGGCAGGCATGCAAGAGGCGGTCGGGGGTGTTGAAATGAAAATCAACTGTTGTCACGTTCGGCCCGGAGGTAGGCCATGAGAAGGCCAACAGGCCGGCCCGTTGCGCCCTTTTGAGCGCCACTCTTCCAGGCTGTGCCTGCAATATCAAGGTGTGCCCACTTGTAGGCTTTCGCAAAGCGCCACAAGAAGCACGCTGCGGTGACGCTTCCTGCCGCTCGACCGCCCACATTGGCCATGTCGGCAAAAGGTGACTTGAGCTGCTCTTGGTATTCCTCTTCGAGCGGGAGGCGCCATACCGGGTCGAGTCCGTCGCGGCCCGCCTGAATAAGTGCCTGAGCGAGGCCATCGTCCTCGGTAAAGAGCCCGGTGTTCACATGGCCCAGGGCCACAACACAGGCGCCCGTGAGGGTGGCAATGTCAATCACCGCCTCAGGCTTGAAGCTCTTTTCCACATAGCTAAGGGCATCGCAGAGAATAAGCCGTCCCTCGGCATCGGTATTCAGAATTTCAACGGTCTGGCCCGACATGGTTTGAACAATGTCGCCCGGACGCGTGGCGGTTCCACTGGGCATGTTCTCGCAGGTGGGAATCACGCCAATAACATTGCGCTTCAGACCCATCTCGGCCACGGCATGCATAACGCCCATCACGGTGGAGGCGCCCGACATGTCGTATTTCATTTCGTCCATGTCGCCAGGGGGCTTTAAGGAGATGCCCCCGGTGTCAAAGGTAATGCCCTTGCCAACTAGGACCACGGGGGCATCTTTGGCAATGCCGCCGTTGTGATGGATAACGATGAACTGAGGCGGCTGGGCTGATCCTTGCGAGACGGCCAAAAGCGCGTTCATGCCAAGCTTTTCCATGGCCGGTTTGTCGAGCACTTCAACCTTCACCCGAAACTGTCGTGCAAGGCCTTTTGCGGTGGCGGCCAAATAACTGGGTGTGCAGATGTTGGGCGGCAGGTTACCCAGGTCTTTGCTGAGTTCAATGCCATTGGCCACGGCCTGGGCCTCGGAAATAATGCGCGGCGCATCGGTAGGCCGCATATCGCCGGGCAGCAAGACCTCGACGGCGGTAAGGCTTGGTGCCTCGGGTCGTGAGGGCTTGGCCGTCTTCGCACCCGCCTTGGTGTCCTCCGGTTTCGCCTCTTTGCCGTCTTTGCGGGTCTTGAACCGGTCGAACCGGTACAAAACCTCCCGACATGCAAGCACATGGACTTGAAGCCGCCAGTCGCCCGAGCGTTCGCCCACGGCGAGTTCTGTTAGGAACGATGAGACCCGTTTCACCCCTTTTAGAGGAGCCATGGCCCGCGTGGCCGAGCGCACAGCCTCGGCATAGGCCTTTTCGTTGAAACCCTCTTTGGGGCCGCAGCCAACAAGCAGAATGCGCGAGGCAGGAATGCCGTTTAGGTCGCGCACCAAAAAGCAGCTGCCAAGCTTGCCGTCGAAGTCACCCGCCTTTAAAAGCTTGGCAATGGCGCCACCCGAGGCCTTATCGACCACCCGGGCCGGCATGGTGAGCTCAACGCCTGCTGCCGTTGAGAAAAGTGCTACCCAGGCGCAGTCGGCCTGGGCTCTGTCAACGGGCTTATTGCTTGCTGTGACAACCAGTTCGGGCCTTTGTTCGGCCGGGATTTTTGAATCTCTGGAGACGTCTTTGGTGTCTTTGGTGGTTGCTGTGGTCATGACACAATGCCTTTAATCAATGCTCGAAACTCTCCATTATAAAGTTTGTGATCGCGTTTAAGTCTTTTATCCAAGAAGTCCGTGGGATTGCAGGTGCAGTCTTCGCTGTTCTGTTGACCATTTTGGTTACCAGTTCCCTTATCCGTATGCTAGGAGCGGCGGCCTCCGACCGTGCCGATTCCGAGCTGGTCGTGCCCCTGGTGGCCTTTGCCGCCCTGCAGGCTCTGCCGGTGGTGCTTGCTCTTACGGTCTACCTTTCTGTGCTTCTGGCGCTCACTCGAGCCTGGAAGGACTCGGAAATGGCAGTCTGGATGTCCTCTGGGCTTGGCCTGGTTCAGTGGCTAAGGCCTGTGGCCCGTTTTACCTGGCCTTTTGCCCTCGCCATGGTGGCCCTAACCTTTTTCGTCTCCCCCTGGGCCCAGCAGCAGCTTGATGAGACCCGCCGGGAGTTCAGCCAGCGCCCAGAAGACCAGCGGCTTGATGCAGGCCGTTTTATGGAATCGCGTTCAGGCCAGATCGTATTTTTCGGGGAAATGGCCTCCGACACCGAAAAAAGGCTTGGTCTTGTCTTTATTCGTGCGCAGTCCTCAGGCCAGGAGGCGGTCATTCTGGCCTCCAAAGGCGAAATCCAGCCACAAGAAGACGGGGGCGCCTGGCTTTTGCTTGCCCAGGGAACCCGCTCTGACTTTAATCCCGTTGATCTTGAAACCCGTCAGCTGCGGTTCGATTCCTACAGGCTCTTTCTCGACCGCTCGCCGGTGCCCGAGAAGGCAACACCCTCTTTGCGTGCCTCCGGCCTGGGCGAGCTTGTGGGGCTCTCCCGCCAGGGAGACCTTGCGGCCATGGCTGAGCTGAGCTATCGGGTGGGGCTTTGTCTTATGGCGCTTGCCATGCCGTTTTTTGCGATTCCTGTTGCTGTCACAAGTCCGCGTCTTGGTCGGTCCCTGCATCTCATTTTTGGGGTGGTTAGTTTTATGCTTGCCATGAACAGTGTCACGCTTGTCCAGGCGCTGATTGTCGAGGGCCGACTGGCCATGTCACTTGGCTGGTGGCTTACGCCAGTGGCCATAGGCCTTTTGACAGCCCTTTTGCTCTGGTGGCGTCAGCAGCTGCGGCCTAATCCC
>CAMDMC010000060.1 GCA_945901825.1 Bordetella parapertussis | reverse complement strand
CAGGCGCTGCAACCGAGACTGCATCCCCTTGGCTCTGAGACGGCGGCGCCCACTGCTCCATGAAGGGATCATCGGCAACATGCTTAATCCAAGAACGAAGCAGCTCCAATTGACCATTGAGTTGCTGGCGGGCCTGCCGATGGTCGGTTGAGAGGCTTAAGCCCGAACTCACCGACTTCGCTCCCCTACGAAGGCCCATACCCACCGAGATGTAATCGACCTGTGAGGCCTGAACCACCTTGGCCCCATTGAGCCGAACGAACTCGCACTGGTCCACCTGCGCACTCAGGCTCAGCAACTCCCCGGCTCTGGCTTTGGCCAGAAGAGGACGCGCCAGTGATGAAAACCACTGCAGGTCGATGTTGGCCATCATGCGCCAGGACCAAAGACTTCAACGCCTCGAAACAGACAGGCAGGCGAGGCATGGCCCACCCGAATCGCTTGGTTGGGCTCACCTTTGCCGCAATTGGGCGTGCCCAACACTTGAAATGTCTCTGGCCCACCCACCATGTCCAGGCTGCGCCAAAAATGGGCGGAAACACCCCGATAGCCCGGACCACGGACGAGGCCTTGGAGCCTGCCTTGACGAATACGCTGACCCCACTCACAGCCAAACTGGAACTTATTGCGCGAATCGTCGATCGACCAAGACGCATTGGTGGACATCAGAACACCATCGTCGATCGAAGAGATCATGTCATCGAGCGAGGCTGAACCAGGGTCCACATTAATGTTGGCCATTCGATCCATGGGTGGGCGCCGCCAGCTGCTTGCTCGTGCATTGGCTACGGGGTCGAGATGAAAGCCCTTCTGAGCAGCTCGTGCAACCGAGAGGGGCGAGCCCAGCGGGCTTTTAAGAATGCCTTTGTCGATGAGGATTTGCTCTTTGGCTGCGTGGGCCATGTCATCGGTGGCATAGCTGGCAAGCTCGGGCCGAGTGGAATCGTGTTGGCCAGGATCAAACCGAACCGTGAGTAAGGGCGAGCCGTACTGGTAATGTCCAAACATATCTAAGGTGACAAAGCTTGTCCCAGCGTAATTTCGTTCATCTCCCAGAATGCGGTCGAGCTCAAGCGGGTGGCCAATCGACTCATGAATTTGCAGCATCATCTGATCGGGCATAAGCACAACATCCATCACCCCAGAGGGGCAAGGCGGTGCCAAGGCCAAGGCAATGGCCTCTTCAGCAGCCTGCTGGCAACTGCCTAGGAAACCCATCCGGTCAATCTGTTCATCGCCGCCTTGTTGACAGCCCGCCGTAGCACGACCGCCAAGGTGCCGGACCTGAGAGACACCATTGACCAGCGCTGTAGCCGAGGTAAGCGGGTCGATGAACAAAAACTTCTGGTCGCTCACCAGTTCACCATCGACATAAATGGCCTGCTCCGTAGACTGCTCTTGAAGGCTCACAGTCCAGTAGATAAGTCGGCTGTCTTCTTTAACGGAGGCTGCCTCTTGCGCAGCAAGCTCAAGCCAGTCTCTTCGGTCATGGGAAACCCTCTCCACGGGTGATCGCCAAACAGCCGTAGTTCGCGGAGCGGGCATCAGAGTGTCGAGGTCAAGCCCCCCGTAGACGCCTTTTCGTTGTGTGAGTCGGGCCAGGTCAAGGGCTCGCCTGACTGCCTGCAGCAAGCCCTGCTTAGAGACGTTGGGTGTCGCACAAAACCCCAGGCCACCAGGAAGGGCGACGGTGACCATGGCACCCTCATCAGATCCCATCGAGGGAGGCATCAATTTTGATTTTGCCGTCGAGACAGCAAAGGACCGCGAGACAATATGTCGCACCGACACCCGAGCTTCCTCATCGGACAGCCCAAGTCGAGGAAAAATAGGTTGAAGGTTCTTCACTAAGAAAGGGGTCTACGCAAAGCCTAACGGAGCATAATCGGTTCACCGTCTTATTACGATACTTTTACCTGCTGAAGCATCAAGTTTATGACAGATACCTTGTTTCAAACCACCCAAGATGCAGTGCCAAATTGCACCGCTGCAGCGGACACTAATCTTCTTGCTTGCTTAAAACAACATTGACGAACTCAGTAACTCGCGCTGACTCCCGCCTGAAATATAAATACGGATCGATTCAAGGGCATAGGCGAACGGCATGCAACCTTTTTATCGTCGCATCCACTCTACTATTTTCTATACCAGCTCATGCTCAACCAGTATGGGTTGGCGAGTTTCCCAACGCCACCGTCGAGCCACCATCGCCATGGAGGGTCGTGCAGATCGACAAGCGTATCAGGCCGACTGTTTATCGCACGCGGGAATGGGACGGAGTAAGGGCCATCGAAGCACGGGCATCAGCGAGCATGGCCTTGCTGGCGCGTCCAGTTGAAATTAATTTAAACAGCACGCCCGTCTTATGTTGGCGCTGGCGTATTCAAGCCGCCTTGGCAAATGCAGATCTCAATCAAAAGTCAGGCGACGACTATGCCGCGCGTGTCTACCTGGCACTGCGTTTACCGCCGGAACTTATGGGATTAGCTACCCGCACGAAGCTACGACTGGCCAGAGCCCTATATGGCGAAGAGGTGCCAGACGGCGCTATCAACTATGTCTGGGATAACCGCCACCCAGTCGGTACCCGTCGGCCTAACGCTTACACCGCTCTTACTCAAATGGTTGTACAACAGACGGGTGCGGATAAAGCTGGGGAGTGGGTTAGCGAGCGGGTCAATGTGCAAGATGAAATTCGTCAAGCGTTTGGAACTGAGCAGGCGAGACTAGCGTCAATTGCTGTTGCCAGCGACACCGACAACACGGGCGAAACAGCGCTAGCCGGGTTTGCCGACCTGCATTTTGTGGGGGCCGATGCAAGCTGTGATTTTCCTGAAATTCTCAGGCGATGAACCGCTAGTAAAGGGCGAGCTAGTTTAGGTCTGTATGTCCTAACGCTATGCTTGACTTTTTCTAGCGAGATCTCGCTCTGCAAGCAACACGCGTTCTTCGTCAGAATATTCATCACACCGGCTTGATCGATCGGGGGCGCGTAGGTAATCTGCACGTGGCCTTACTGAGAAAAGCGTTCGGTAATGACGGAAAGTCAACCAGGTTACCAGCACCATTGTAATGAGAGCTATGTGACCAGCCATGTTGTAACCAATGGTTAGGAGTTCTCCAAAGTACAGCCCAAAAGCCAAGCACCAGAAACAACTAAGCAAAATCATCGCAAGATATTTCGTCTGGACAGGTACAACTTTTAACGCGTTCCGATCCACATTTAAAAGATCAGGGAAAGCTTTGAATAAAATCCAGAAAAACTTAAAAACACTAAACATGGAGATCCTATAAGAATTAAGCAGGGCGTGACGATTTTCTTAATACTTTCCTCGGCCTTGGTGAGCGTGTAGGCTCGAAGAATTGCCTTCTTATTAGCAACAAAGAAGCGTTTGAATCGCTCACAGGCACCTTAACATCGTTAGCCGAAGGTTTACCCACAAAGACCGACGCCTTGCTATGACCCCTCCTTAAAAAGGCAGTGTGGACGTGGGCTGAAGACTTATTCACCCTATACTTACAGCCTTAGTTAGGTAATCACCCTTAATTACCCAATTAGCAAATTCACGACGCTCAGACTCTGGAGGTATCTGCACACCATGCATAGTCGAACAGTTCATCGGACGAGTTAAGGCATGACCGTTTACCCACTTGAAGGCCTGCATTGCGGCGCGTGCGTCAAAAAAGTTGAGGCCGCCTTGGCGCCCTTTGCCGCCGAGGTGTCGGTGACACTGCAGCCTATGCAGGTGACGCTCACGCAGCCGAACGCCGAGCTTGCTACTCTTCAACAGGCGGTTGCTTCCGCTGGACAATACAGGCTGCTTGCCGAGACCGGCGCGACGGTTCAAGCCAGTGTCACCACGCCCTCTTCAAAAAGCCCTGGCTGGCAGGCCTTGGCGGTCTATCAGCCCTTGTTACTTATCCTGGCCTACATATTTGGAGCCAGTGTCTTGGTGCAGATTGGACTCCATGGCTTGCAAGGGGTAGATGCCATGGAGACCATGCGTTACTTTATGGCTGGGTTCTTCCTGGTCTTCTCATTTTTTAAGTTGCTCAATGTCAACGCCTTTGCGAAGGCCTATGCACAGTACGATCTTCTTGCAGCAAGGTGGCTGGGCTGGGGTCGGATTTACCCTTTCGTTGAGCTCGCCCTCGGCGTGGCCTACCTCACCAACGCGAGTCCACTCATTACTTACTGGGTCACCATCGTTATCATGTCCTTCTCGGCCATTGGCGTTATTCGAGCAGTGGCTGGCCGAACCCAAATTCAGTGTGCTTGTCTGGGCACGGTCTTCAACCTTCCTATGAGCACGGTCACCATTGTGGAAGATGTTGGGATGGTGGTGATGGCCATTGTTATGATTTGGCTTGCCTAACGAAAAAGGCTGCGGAAACGCGCCGTC
>CAMDMC010000059.1 GCA_945901825.1 Bordetella parapertussis | reverse complement strand
CCGAAGCCTTTGACTTCGGTCACCGTAATGCCTTGCACCCCAATGCTTGATAAGGCCTCGCGGACCTCATCAAGCTTGAAGGGCTTGATGATTGCGGTGATAAGTTTCATGTCTGTCCTTTAAAACGATCGAAAAGGGCTTGATGCCGTGTGGAATTAGAAGGATTTGGAGATGGAGACGACGACGGTGCCTTTGGCAATTTCTTTGGTCCCATTTACGATGTTATTTAAATCGCCACTGGTTGTTATGTAGCTAGCGCCAAGTGAGAATCCTCGGATATCTTTGCTTATCCCTAGGGAATAGTCGTAACCTTCCACTGCAGATGTCCCCTCAGGCTTTGTGAAGCCTACGGCGGCACCTACTGAGGTTGAGTCGTCGATGGGAAACTCAGCAGACAGGTTGTAGTAAAGCGTTCCTTTTGAATCGGGGTTTGAAAAATAATCCGAGGTTGCGTAGGAGGTTTTAAAAGTAAATGCCCCCAATGAAAGGCCGAGGTAGACCTCGTTGGTGTGTGGGTCAACCGTCGAGCCAGTGACCACAGGGTCTGATCCAGGGTAGTAGTAGTAGAGGTTACCCAAATCGACACCTACACCCCCAACTTCGGTGCTGTACCCGAGATAAAGATCGATCTCCATGCCGTTGCCGTTGGTGTTTGCCCAACCAGCGACGTTTGAGGCCCATGTGCCCATATAAAACCCACTCTTGTGGGCAAAGTCGAATCCACCTTGCGCAGCTATTTCCTTGTCGGTCTGTGAAACACCTCGGAACCTGTAGTCACTTACCAATCCAAAATTGGCCGAGAGTTCAATATCGGATTCAGCAGCCATGGTGGGCGCCAGTGGCACCAGGGCAGAAGACAGTGCAATCGCGAGAAGGGTTTTTTTCATGAAGGTTCTCCTAAAAATGGGAATGAAGTACGGCTTACCCGAGCCTTAGTAGCGATTACCGTGCCAGTCCAAAAAGGCCCCAAAGAGCCTAGCAAGGGCCTAAAGAGGGGTTTACTTGCCTTATTAACGCTGGTCCATGGTGCGCAGCCAACACAAGGGCACCGACTTGGTGCGCAGCGCACCACAAAAAGGGCAGCCTCCTCCCGACACTCTTTTTAGGGACAGCCCCCCTGAAAAGCAGCCAGAAATGGGGTACCGTTCACGCATGCCTGAACTACCCCCCCTTTTTGCTGATCTGCAAAAAAAGCTCTCCGATGTCATGGCCAGTGGCCCAGCTGCTCAGGTGCAGGCGCAGCTTCGCCAGACCATGGATGCCACCTTGCAGAAGATGGATCTGGTGACCCGTGAAGAATTCGATCAGCAAAGCCGCCTGCTGGAACAGGCACTAATGAAGCTCGCAGAGCTGGAGGCTCAGCTTAGGGCGTTTACGTCTCAGGCAGGCGAGGCGGCGTCCAGCAACAACACTGCAGGCAACGCTCGCCCTGACCTCGGCCAGACCGGCACAAGCCCCATAAACGACCAGTAGTCAGCCCGCCAGCGCCTCGCGTTCCATGGAGGCATGACGACTACACTCTCTATTGCTTATTCCGTTGAACTGTTGGGGTTGCAGGCCCAATTGGTTCGTATCGAGGCCCATCTCTCCGGGGGTCTTCCCCAGTTCTCTATTGTTGGCTTAGCCAGCGGTGCCGTTCGCGAGGCGCGTGAGCGCGTGCGCGCGGCCATCGAAACGGCAGGTTTTGGTTTCCCGCAAGGCCGGCTTACCGTCAACCTGGCGCCGGCGGACCTGCCCAAAACCTCGGGCCATTACGACCTTGCCATTGCCCTTGCCATACTTGCTGCAGCCGGAGATATCGATGGCAAGGTTCTTAATAACTGGCTGGTCTTTGGGGAGCTCTCACTAACAGGCGATCTCTTGCCTTTGCCTAAGGCCGCCGCTTTGGGCATATCGGTGGTTGACCGTGGTGTTCGGGGTTTTGATCAACAGGCCGCAAGATTCTCAAGCCAACCCCGTCTTTTATTTCCTCGGGTTAATGCCCATGACCTCTATCTTCTTAAAGATGAGCCAACCGTCGCCTGCGTGGAAGGCCTGGGCCAGGCGGTGGAGGGGTTAAGAGGCACTAAGCCATTCGGCTTGCTTGTTATGCCCAGCGATCGTGGCGATCACGGCGATCAGGGTGATCGGGACACTCGGAACAAGCAGCTTGCAACCGCAGGCCAGGAGGAGACCATTGCCTGCGCTCAGTGGTTCGCCATCCATGGTCAGGAAGAGGCCAAACAGGCCGCTCTGATTGCCGCTACAGGCCTGCATAACCTTCTGCTTATGGGCCCGCCAGGGGTAGGGAAGTCGATGATTGCGCACAGCCTCAACGGACTGATGCCGAGCCTTGCACCGTCGCAGTCGCGCGAGGTGCAGTCTATTCATGCCTTGTCGGGCACAGGGGGCTCAGCGGGCTCAATCGCATTAAGGCCAGACGCAAGGCTGCCCTGCCTTCCCCCATTTCGCGCCCCCCACCATACGGCCTCGGCCGTGGCCTTGGTGGGCGGTGGACAGCCCGTTATTCCCGGCGAAGTGTCCCTGGCCCATCGGGGTGTTCTTTTTCTTGATGAACTGCCTGAGTTCGGGCGATCAAGTCTGGAGGCCTTGCGAGAGCCTCTGGAAACGGGGGAGGTGCATGTTGTTCGCATGCGTACACGCCTTAGCCTTCCCGCCCGTGCATTGTTGGTTGCTGCCATGAACCCCTGTCCCTGCGGGTATTACGGGGTGTCGTCCGGCCCAAAGCTCTGCCATTGCAGCTCGGAGCAGGTTCAACGCTATCGCATGCGCCTGTCGGGGCCCTTGCTCGACCGGTTTGACCTTGCCTTGCTGCTTTCTCGCCAATCGCCTCCTGCCACTACGAGGCCCGCACCCGCGGATACCGATGCGGCGGGGCTTTACAAAGCGACACGCCTGCGCATTCAACGAGCGCGCCAAAGAGCTGAAGATCGGCAGGGATGCGCCAATGCGCATTTAACGCCTGAGCAGCTGCTCGCGCAGGCAGGCCTTTTTTCCGAGCAGGCTCGCTACCTGCTGCGGCAGTTTATGAATGCCTCAGGAAACAGCCTGCGGGTGCATGACCGCCTATTACGCGTTGCACTAACCGTGGCTGATCTCGAAGAGGCTGCCATGGTTGAGCCAGCCCATATGGCAAAGGCCATTGAAATGCGCCGCGGCCTCGACCGGCCTGATGCCATTAAAGCCTTGGCCTAAACGAGCTTAAGAACTGCTCGGCCGCTTCTTGCGAGAAGCTCTCTGTGGGCCCAAGCACAATGGCCTCGATGACATCGCCTGAACGAACATGGGTCTGCATCCACAACTGAGCCTCGACAGGACCTTGCTTTGGGTTAAGAAGAATGGTTCCAACGGCCTTGAGCAAAGGCCGGGCGGTGACATCGCTGTCGGAAGGACGCACGTCGTTTGAGCTGGCCAAATCAGAGGCCTGGGCAAATGCTTTCTGATGTGCCGAGATGTTGTTGAGCATGGCCGACTCAAGGGTCTTGGCAAGCTGCTCTTGCTTGGCGTGATCAGACGGCTTACCTACCCAACGGGCGTACCCGATGGTGTAGCGAACTTCATTCACATTAGCGGCCCAGAGCTGCAACTCAATGGCTGCATTTGGTGGGTCTGTAAGTGCAAGGGTTCGTTTAACTGACACAGGCTTAGCGGGGAATGCCACCTGCCAGTTGGTGTCGGGCTCACGATGAATTCGCCAGTTCAACTCTGGGGTGCAGCTCATTAGGCTTAGGCTGGCAAGTAGGCCAAGAAGACGCTTCATAATGGGGCGACTGTACCAAGTCTTAGGGCTCTGCCCAAAAGGAGTGTCTGTGATTCGTTTTAGTACCCGCGCTGCCGCGCCTTTTCTAATGATGGACAAGGTGGTGGAGGCCATCTTCTCAGAGTTGAACCAGGACTTTCATGTTCCCGGTATCTGGCTGCACGAGCATCTTGCCAGACTCATAAAGGACACGGAGGGCTTACAGGCCTCCATTCGAAATCAAGAAAAAACGAAAGGGCAAGACGGTCTTGACGAGACGGACATGCAGGACTCGGTTTCACAACTCAGACCTCCCACCTCCGTGAGCCTGGCCAGTCGCCTGGTCCCTCTTATTGCCATGCTTAAGCTTGCCCATGAAAAGGGCGACCCAGTTATATGGGAGTCACTCTAGCGACTTTCTGAACGAGCCTTTTTAAGCAAGCAGGCTGACAAGCCTCTGTTGGGCAATGTCGGTGGATACACCTGCGCGCACGGCATAGTCGTTGAGCTGATCATCGGCAATAGGTCCAAGGTTGAAGTACTGAGCCTCAGGCCGCCAGAAATAAAACCCGCAGACAGCCGATGCAGGCAGCATGGCCAGGTTTTCAGTAAGCGTCATTGGAATGTCCTTGGCGTTAAGCGCCTCAAGCAGCTCGGGCTTCACGCTGTGATCGGGGCAGGATGGATAGCCAGGCGCGGGGCGAATGCCTTGATAACGCTCTGCAATAAGCTCTTCAT
>CAMDMC010000058.1 GCA_945901825.1 Bordetella parapertussis | reverse complement strand
ACAAGTGCGGTAATGTCCGCGATGCTGAACTGGTTGGCTGCAATGAACTCACGGTTGGCAAGATGCTCATTCAGATCGTCGAAGAAGGCGGCCGTTCGCTGAAGGCCGCGCTCGGCAAGCGCAGGAATTTGCTCAACAGGCCGTGTGCCGGGAAGGCCGCGTTTGGCCATGGCTGGGTTGCTGTTACGAAAGGCCTCGGCCACAGCCCCCAGCCCATCCGACTCAACGCGCGCCTGCCAATACGCCACATCGCCCTTGTCTTCGGCTGTGCGGCCTAATAGAGGCGGCTCGGGAAACCGGGCTTCAAGGTAGGCGGCAATGGAGGCGTTGTCGGCAAAGCAATGGCCGTCTTCATTTACGAGGGCAGGCACCGTACACCGGGGGTTGACCGCCCTAAAAGCATCGCTGAACTGTTCAAGCTCACGAAGGTTGATGGCCACTTTTTTATAGTCGATGTTTTTTTCAGCAAGGAAGATGCGCGCACGGCGGGGGTTCGGTGCTAATTCAAAATCGTAGAGGGCCAGCATTTTTTTATTGCTCCTTGGGGGTGAGTTTGTCTTGTGTTTTGGTGTCGAAGTCGCTTGTGTCGTGGCGTTCGTGCAGTTGATCCTCTTCAGGGCCCACAACTCGGTTTACCTTTCGACCCCGAAGAACGGCAGGACGGCTTTGTATGTCCTTTGCCCAGCGCATCGCATTGAGGTATGTCTCGACCTGAAGGAACTCGGCTGCTGAGTATTGGTTGTAGAGCAATAAACTACCAAACCAGGGCCAGCAGGCGATGTCTGCAATGGTGTAGTCGTCTCCAGCAAGGAAGGCGGTCTCAGCGAGTCGTTGGTCAAGGACATCAAGCAAGCGTTTTGTTTCCATCGTAAAGCGGTTAATGGGGTATTCCATTTTGGAGGGGGCGTAGGCATAGAAGTGGCCAAAGCCACCGCCTAAGTAGGGCGCGCTTCCCATCTGCCAGAAAAGCCAAGACAGGCACTCGGTGCGCTGCACTGGGTCTTTGGGAAGGAAGGCACCAAACTTCTCGGCAAGGTAGAGCAGGATGCAGCCTGATTCAAAAACGCGCACAGGTTTGGGGCCCGAGCAGTCAAGCAGGGCAGGAATTTTTGAGTTGGGGTTGACCGAGACAAAGCCCGAGCTGAACTGGTCGCCCTCAGTAATGCGAATAAGCCAGGCGTCGTACTCGGCGCCCTTGTGGCCAAGGGCTAAGAGTTCCTCAAGCATGATCGTGACCTTGACGCCATTGGGCGTTGCTAAGGAGTAAAGCTGCAGAGGATGCTGGCCGCGTGGGAGTTCTTTTTCGTGGGTAGGTCCGGCGATGGGTCGATTGATGTTGGCGAAGCGACCGCCGCTCGCTTGGTCCCAGACCCAGACACGGGGAGGGTCATAGGGGGGTGGGTTTGAAGTTGATGTCATTGGTTCTCCTTGGTTACGTCAGAGGGTGCAGGCAGATGGGCCTTGGGCGAGAAGCTGCTAAGTACTTCGTCGCCTTTCAGTAGCTGTTCAATAAGCCTGCGAATGGTGGACAGCGTATCAAGGGTATCGCCTGTCTGGCCAACGCTACGTTCGCCAGCGGCGGCCTGTTGAAGAATATGGTTCTTTGCCTCGGCGTAGTTGTCTTGAAACTGCGTCAACAGACGTTGGTCAACCCTTAGGCGATTACTAAGAGCGTCGGACTCGGAGCAAAAGCTTGCCACAGCAAGGCTTGCATCACGAAGGTGGCTCATGGTTGAGGCGGGCTTGCCGTTAAGCTCGGGCCATCGGAAGCTACCCTCGCGCATGAGATGGTTCTGGCACAGGAAAGATTCGTGAAGGTAGCGAAAGGCACGCAGCAGTTGGGCAACCTTGTTGGCATCTTCCATGGGCATACGCTGCATGGTTAAGGACTGGAAAAACGCCTCAATGGCCTGGCTTAGGCCTGAAATGGCCTCTCGGTGAACGGCGGTGAGACGTTTGCCCTGCATGAGTTGCTGGGCATTGTTTGCCACTAAAGACCGAAACCGGTGAAGCTCCTTTTGAATGGCCTCTTCGGCAAGGGTTGGAATACTTAAAAGTGTGTTGTCAATGTAGAGGGGTCGTGCAAGGTCTTCATCGGCCTGGCGAAAACGTTTTTCAAGCCAACGCGCAAGAAGCCCTGTCATGGGGAGCATGATTAAGACACCCATGAGGTTGAAAAATGTATGAAAAAGAGCAAGGGAGCTTGCCATACCGGCCTGCAATTCAAGCCGACCTGCAATAAGTAAAACCAGTTGGACCAGCCAGGGGAGAATGGCAAGCGCAACGCTGGCCGTGATGATGTTAAAGACCAGATGCCCCAGTGCAAGGCGACGGGCATTGCTCGTGGCTTTAACAGCGGCAAGCAACGCCGTGGAGGTGCTTCCCAAATTAGCGCCGATCACAGCCGCGGCAGCGGCTTCAAAGTTAAGTAGCCCACCGGCAGCGGCCGAGAGAATCAGCGCAATGGATGCGCTTGATGACTGCGTGAGCACGGTTACGACAAGCCCAAGGCCCAGGTACAGAAGTACCACTTCCCATGCGCTTGAATGCATGAGCTGCGTCGCGGGCTCGACGGACTGAACGGTGAGTGAGGCAAGGCCTGTAAGAGTCGCTTGAAGAATGCCAAGGCCCAGGAAAAAGAGACCAAAGCCCGCAAAGGCCTCGCCAATAGCCTGCTGGCTGCGGCGTTCACTGCTAAGTTTTAAGGCCACACCGACCACCAGAAGGCCAAGCGCCAAGAGGTCGATCTTCAGGCCAAAGCCAAGAATGGCAACAAGCCAGGCGGTTATGGTGGTGCCAACATTGGTGCCGTAGATGACTCCAAGGGCTTGGCGTACGGTCATGACACCCGCATTCACAAAGCCTATAAGCGCAACCGTAATGGCGCCAGAAGACTGGGCAATGGCGGTTGTGAAAAAGCCTGTTGAGATTCCACGAAGTGGGGTGGCCGTGGATTTTTCCAGCAGACGCTTGATGGTCTGGCCCGTGCCTGTCTTTAGGCCATCGGTCATCATGGCCATGCCAAGCAGAATAAGGGCAAGGCCCCCAAGGCTGTTAATGAGAACGGAGATAGTCAAGGCCTCTCATGCTCGCGTATTTGGTTGGGAATGTCACGTTTGCTGTAATCGCGAGTGTTACAGGTCGACCATTTCTAGAAAGCCGCGAGTTCTGGAATTTACCTACGTAAAATTCGGAAAGCGACTTGCTAGGAAGGAAGCTCTTCCCCCGCTAATTCTCTACGGCGCGAAAAGGAGACTTTGAGCGTGACGGATGCCACGTATTAGGGTGGAGGGAATTCAGCGACGGTGGGGCCCACCCGATAATTTCGGGATTTTTTTAACGGTAAGGCAGTGACCGGGTTACGAAGCCTCGAGCACCCGTGCCACACCACCCTGGCATTTGGCACACTTGCCATCCAACACCAGTTCGCCTCCCTTGATAGTCCCCTTGAAATTGGTGATCGTTGCTCCGTGACGGCAATGCCCGCACCAGACATTCGACAGCAAGCGCTAGCCCGGAGCCGGATAGCCGCACTCATGGCATCAATGCTGACGTAACCCGTGGTTCCGTCGGTCGTGGGCATAAGGCAATTCCAATACCAATGCATTGACATGACAATGCGATTGCATTACTTTCGAGGCTTCAACTCAAATCCGCAGGAGACTGCCATGGCTGAGACCCTTGAAGTCGAATCCACACTCACCGACCGTTATCAGACCACGGTGCCGCAAACCGTGCGTCGAGCCCTTAAATTGGGCAAGCGCGACAAGATTCACTACACCATTCGCTCCAGCGGAGAGGTAGTAATGACGCGCGTCGAAGCATCCGATGGTGATGACCCAGTTCTTAGGCAGTTTCTCGGCTTTCTGGCCGAGGACATCACTCGTCATCCCGGGCGACTGCAAGCTTTAGATGCTGGCCTTGTCCAGCACCTACAGTCCCTGGTTGGCGATGTTGATGTCGATCTTGATGCGGCGTTATCGGAAGACGATGAATGAGCGCAGGAAAGCCTGTGCCCTTGGTCATTCATGGCTGGACGGTGTTCGCCCATCCACTGTTTCTTGCGCAGATTGAAGCGTTAGCGCAGCAGGTCGATACCTTTAAGCGGAAGGACCCAACAGGGTATAAAAAAAAGAATGCCAGCAAACGACTGGCCGCCATCACAAAGCTAGTGTTTGATGTTGTTCCGCAAGATCCAACGCGACCGGAATATCGCCAGGGCGGCACACTCGGTGAAAATCACAAACATTGGTTACGAGCCAAGTTCCTCCAGCAGTACCGACTCTTCTTTCGCTATCACGCTTCAAGCAAGGTGATCGTCTATGCGTGGGTGAATGACGAAGACACGAGACGCACATACGAAAGCAGCGATGACGCCTACCGAGTTTTCCGAAAGATGCTGGAGGCCGGGCATCCTCCTGATGACTGGGATCAGCTACTGGCCGAGGCGCAGAGGGCGTCGGGCTTGTAGGCCCTCCGCGCGCTCGAGGCGACGAGCAGTGCTCGTCGAAACCCCGCTCTCGCCCCGCGGGTTCTCTATTCAACAACCCTACCCAAAAACACAAAAAGCCCACGAGGGGCTTTTTGTGTTTTTGGTGGAGCCGGCGGGAATCGAACCCGCGTCCGCAAATCGTCCAAAGACAGTTCTACATACTTAGTCGCTTTACTTGGATTTAACCGAACTGCTTAGCCAAACGACAGGCCGGCAGTCAGCGATCCGCTTGTTTTAGGCACTAAACCC
>CAMDMC010000057.1 GCA_945901825.1 Bordetella parapertussis | reverse complement strand
CGTCGAGCGAAGTCAATAACCTTGCGGCCACGTTTGGGGTTGTAACCCTCGGGCGCGTTCGGGCCCGACTTCTCGCAGCCTTCGTCCTCAGCGATAGCATCGGTGCCATAAAGCGCGTCGTATAGGCTTCCCCAACGGGCGTTTGCGGCATTGAGCGCATAGCGCGCATTCAGAATGGGAACTACCAGCTGTGGGCCTGCCTGCTTGGCAAGCTCGTCGTCCACGTTGGTGGTTGTGGCCTGCACCTTGGCGGGCGGCTCAACCAGGTAGCCAATGCGCTTTAAGAAGGCCTGGTAGGCAGACTGATTTTGAATGGGGCCGGGGTGGGCGCGGTGCCATTGGTCAAGCTCGGCCTGCAGACGGTCGCGCTCGGCAAGCAGGGCCATGTTCTTTGGCGCAAGGTCGAGAACCAGGTCGCTAAAACCCTTCCAAAACTCTTTGCTGGTCAGGCTTGTGCCGGGCAGCGCCTCGGTTTCAATGAAGTCGTAGAGGTCGGTAGCAACCGCCAGGCTGTGAGCCTGGGTGCGCCCCTTTATTTTTATTCCGGTGACAGTTAACTTATTTGCCGTGTGTGACTTGCTTGACGTGCTGGACATGCGGGGCTGCTCCGAATGGTGTTCTCAAAGGAAAGATTATCCCACGGTCTTTTGCCGGCCCTTTGCGAGGCACCTGCCGCATTTGGCTGGGGCGCGGGGGCTTCCACGAGAGGCGGGGCCTACTCGCGCCTTAATAAACGATCAACCAGCCAACTAACAACCGGCTGTGGACGAAACGACGCCTCAACGGCCTTGGGGTCGAAGTCATTCTGCACCCAGTCCATAAGCGATTGGCCGGGCTTGGCTTGATCGATATAAGTTTGAAAGAAGTGATCGATCATGCCCGTGGACGAGGTTTTAAAGTGCCCGTATGTCCAGTGCAGCTCCTTCATGGCCTGGGCAATAGGCTCGCCTAGACGCCAGTGCCGCCAGAGCACCGCAAAAAAGCCTGCGCGGTCCGAGCCCGACTTGCAATGAACAACCGCCGGGCATTGAAGGTTATCGATGACGTCTTTGAACTGCTGGAAGTCTTTGGGGTAAAGAACAGCCCGTGAATAGGCATGAAGGCTCACCATGGTGATGCCCTCGCGCTCGCAGGCGCGCTGCTCCATTCGGAAAAAAACATTGGTCGACGAGTCGCCGCGAAGATTGACGATGGTCTTCACTCCCAGGTGGTTCTTGTACCAGCGCACCCGCCCCGGGCTGGGTTGGTTGGCTCGGTATAGCGGGCCCGGCAGCTCGTACCGGTTCGAGAAATAGGCGCGCAGAAAACCGTGGTCAACGAGCCAGTAGTCAAACCAGTCTTTAAGGGTGGCGGTAATGGTGGGCATGGCAATTACGGTGACAGTTTACTTTTCTAAATAGGGGCTGGATGCGAGGTGCGTCGACTATAAGGCAACTCCTAAAAATTGCCTTTAGACGTCGCTTTTGAGCTTTTTCTACTTATCAGATGTAATATTACATGTCTCATCTGATCCGATAAACTGCAACGCAAGTGAATCAAAAAAAGAAAGCCGTTCAGCAAGACTCCCTTCTTAGTCGGGATCGCATTGAGGTCAAGAAAAAATTAGGGGGTGGACTCATTAGTATCGAAATCTGGGGTTTTACTGATTCAGGTAAGACGGTGGTCACAAGATACAACTTGGCTTACATCAATCATTCGATTTTCAACCGAGACAATGGACGGGTACTTGGTTTTGACAACGGTCACAACTTCCACCATAGGCACTGCATGGGATTGATCGAAGCTTTTGATTTTCAAAGCTACGAGGCAACCCTCGAGCGGTTCCAAAAGGAATGGAGAGAAATTGTGGCTTTGCGCAGGAAAAAGGATAGGTGATGACGAAAATTAGAATTCAGACAGAAAGCATCGATTCATTCTTTGCCCGAGCGAAGAAAGTTGCGAAGCGAACCGACGAGGGCAAGCCCATTAAAAGGCAGGTCACCCTTTCATTTGAAGACCCCCAAGTCATGCTCTCAGTTTTATCAGAGGCAAGGCAAAAACTTATTCGGCAGGTTCTTAGTGCACCCGTCACCATTAGCGATCTTGCTGATCGCTTAAAACGCCACCGATCCGCCGTTTCTAAAGATATTGGGTTGCTTGAAAAACTAGGGCTGGTTATTACTGAGAAAAAGAGCAATCCAGGTCATGGTGTTCAAAAGCTTATTCGTGCGACAGCGCCAAAGATTGAACTTGTGGCAACGCTTGAGCCTTAGGCGACTTCTAGTAAGCAAAAGCAGTATTGGCGAGGCTAACTCACTCAACGAAAAAAGGAGTAAACGTTGTACGCAGTTCGTGGACAACCTCGCTAAGAGAAGCTGCCTTGAGTTTATTACGCTCAACGAATGCCGCCCACTGTTTTAGTTTCTGTGGATCACCTGCAAATTGCTCTGACAAACCCACCGGCAATGTTCGTGGCTTCGACGTTCCGCGCCTCTTGAACGTGGCATTAATGGCACTTAATAGAAGAGCCGTATCAAGTTCTTGGTCTCGGAGAATGACCCATAGATCAAAGTAATCTTTCATTCGGCTATTTGCCATACCGAACGAAATAATCGCCTCGAGTTTTTCGGCAACCACGGTGTATCTGGGATACACAAGAAGACGGGGCGCAGGCATGCCAGGAATCAAGGTTGGGAAATCTCCCTCTTCAGGAGCCGGAGTCACTGCATCACCGCATCCCACATCCACTTGTACTTTGAATTTTGCATGGTCAAGCGCGCCGAGTAGAGTGAGCCTTGCGCCTGAATAATTTGCATCTTTACGAATCTCTTCCGCTTTGATTGAGTGGGAATCAAACAAAACTCCGTCTTCTGCTTTAACAGCACAAATACTTTCAAATGCCGTTATAAGGTGGGAAAACTCGGCAAGCCCAAAACCAAGCAAGTCAATATCACGGGTTGGACGCAAGGGCACGTCGTACCAAAGGTCAAAAAGTAACGCGCCTTTCAAAAGAAAATGCTGCTTTTCAGGCGAAATACTTAGCCGATATAGAAGCCTTTCAATGCCATATCGAGTGAGCAGAAACTGAAAATCAACACAGTCGAGCTTAGACCTATGAAGTAACCTTGCGCGTATCGCCGCACCCGTATTCGTTAAGGTCATACAAGACTCTCTAGGTAGGGGCGCATTACATTTGTCATACGGCAAGACGCTGCCACCCCCCAAAGTTCATCCATGGTGACTTTTTTCCCTCGCCAAGCCTCTCGGAGCGCCTCAAGCGCGACATCAAGACCAACCTTGTTACGAAACTTAAAGCAATCCACGACCGTTTGGGCGACGGATGTGACCTGAATTTGAACAACACCGTCGAGCGACATCTGACACACCGAAAGCATGGGATTGGACAGTCGTATCACCCTAAGTGGAGGGTAATTTATGCGTGGTGCTCTGCCTTTGTGGGAGATTGCCACCCAAACCTCATGAGGCGACTGTGTTGTTATTCCGTGCAGCTGAAGGGCTGTGAGAAGACAATAAACCAGCTTTGGGTGACGGATACAAATCTGCGACAGAGCATTAGGTTCTCGAACCTGCCAATTGCCCGGAGCTGCGTAAATCCCTCTACTCACCCGAATCAGAAGGCCTTGGCGAAGCAGTTGCTGCAAAGTTCCGCCATAGACGCCAACTTGAGCTAGGTCGCGAGCGCGCACCAGGCCTTTGACCACGGCAAGGTTGAGGGCTAAGTCTCGAGACGAATTGTTCATGCACGAATTTTACTAAAATGCATGACAAAGTAAATAAATGCCTACATTTTAGTAAACCAAAGCCGCCGATCGAGCCCCCGGAAGCTGCGCAAGGCGTTGCAGCTGGTCGGGGCTGGGGGTCACCGAGTAGGTGCGGCCAAGGGCAAGGGTGCAGACTTCTTGCTCGCCTTCAATCGATATGAATACTGGAGCGGTAGGCATGGCGCCCGTTGGGCGTGAGGCAGATGCGTCCTCCGTCGAAAGACCGGTCTTAACACCTGTGGCGGTGGCCTGTGAAACACCGGACCCGGAAGAATTTGAAATCAGTTCAGGCGCCAAGGTCTGTGTGAGTTCTTGCAAGAAGGCATTAAACAGCCTCTGGTCTTTAAAGGAGTTGCTTTCCAATTCAATTGCGATTCCCTTGGCGTAACGAAGCCTTGCCTCGGTAATCGTAAGAATTTCGGTGGCAGCGCCCCGCAGCCCGCCCGAGAATTCGTCGTTCTCAATACGCGCACAGACAAGTAGAGGTTCGTCGTTCTTAAGAACCGACTTACGCTGCTCGTAGATTTCATTGAACACCGTGATGTCGAGCCGACCAGTGCCGTCGTCGATGGTGACCAAGCGCATCATGCCGCGGCGGGTGGTCTGGGCACGGCTATCCAACACCACACCGGCAATCCACACGGGATCACGCGAAGGAAGCAGCCGTGCCAGCGTGTTGGGGGCAAAGCGTTGAAGTTCGTCGCGCACATCATCAAACAGGCTTCCTGAAAAACAGTAACCAAGGGCCAGCTTTTCTTCAAGAAGGGTTTCGCGCACGGTGAAGGGGGCGATGTCGGGCAGCCCAAGTACCGCGCCGCTCACGCCCGTGCCGCTTGACGCGGGGTCGGTGAAGTTGTCAAAGAGCCCGCCTTGATGGGCCTGGGCCTCGGCAATATCAGCAGCCTGCACAGCAAGGGCGATGCCTGCCACCAGCTGCGCCCTGCCCTGTCGGCCCTGCGGATGCAGTGCATCGAAGGCGCCCGACTTCACCAGCGCCTCCATGGC
>CAMDMC010000056.1 GCA_945901825.1 Bordetella parapertussis | reverse complement strand
GCAGATGAATAGGCTGGTGCGTCCGCCCTCGGTGACTTCCCCGCGCTCATTCACAAACAGGGAATCGAAGCCGCCGTTCGCAACGGCCGCCTTCCAGCCTGCATCGTAGGCCGCTCGTGCCGTGGTTTTATGGCGAAGGAGGGGGTTGCTGCTTTGCATGCGGGCAACTTCGGCGCCCAGAAGGTCGCTGGCCCAGAAAAGCTTTTGTACGCCCAATAGGGGCTCAACGCTGCCATGACTTAAATGCAGATTGCCTTGCGCAGAGAGTTCAAGCCGAAGCCTAAGAACATTCTGCAAACAAGCGTCAAGATAGTCTTGAACCCGAGCCTCAACCGACGATCGGTT
This sequence comes from Bordetella parapertussis, assembly GCA_945901825.1. Taxonomy (GTDB): domain Bacteria; phylum Pseudomonadota; class Gammaproteobacteria; order Burkholderiales; family Burkholderiaceae_A; genus Hahnella. The sequence goes on along the minus strand of CAMDMC010000056.1, from coordinate 4,624 downwards.
GAATGGAATACCCAGAGCCTTGGCAGAGGACTGCATACGATTCAGATGCAAGGCCAACAAAAGTGGGTGGCCGTTCTCAACCCGCAGGGTTTCAATAAGCCCCACTGGTGACGATAGCCCCGTAACGAAACCCGCCTTCACCGCACACTCTTGCCATTCATTACTGGCATGCGAATCGATGGTAATGCCTGAGCCTATGCCAATAGTGACATCCCGTTGCGTATTGACTTCAAGCGTGCGAATCACCACGTTAAGAGCAAAGTTGCCATTGGGTTCGAAAAGGCCAATGGAGCCGCAGTAAAGCCCTCGGGCATGGGGCTCAAGCTGCGCAATAATTTCCATGGTGCGTTTTTTGGGGGCCCCAGTCACCGAGCCACAAGGAAAACTCGCTCGAAGAATGTCGTGAAGTGAAAGCCCGGGCTTTAGCCTTCCATTAATGGTGGAGGTCATCTGATACACCTCACCCACTTCTTCCACATCAAAAAGCGCGGGTACTTTTATGCTGCCCGTCTCGCAGATTCGGCCAAGGTCGTTACGAATCAGGTCGGTGATCATCACATTTTCGGCACGGTCTTTCTCATTGCTTGAAAGGTCTTCGGCCTTGGCATGCAGCCGGCCCAGGGTTCCTTTCATGGGTTTGGCCGTAAGCAAGCCCTCCTCATTCTTAATAAAAAGCTCGGGGGAAAAGCAAAGCACCTGGCGTTCGGACGTTTCAATAAAGGCTCCGTAACGAACAGGCTGGCGCGCACGAAGCTGGGCATAAAGCGCAAGGCAATGACCAAAGCTCTGGGCATGAAGCTGGAAGGTGTGGTTGACCTGGTAGGTGTCGCCTTTGGCTATACAGGCCTGAATGGCGGCAATGTCGCGGGCGTAGTCGTCTTCGCCAAGACTTCCGCGTAGATCGAGAAGGCCTGCAGTGCGTTCGTGCTCAGGCAGTGCGCTTATGCGCGTGTGAAGCCAGCTTTCCACCTGTTCATTGCTTAGCCGTACGCATTGGCTAAAGGCGAAGGCTTCAAGCAGTGGGGGGGTATCAGTAGAACGTGCGCCTGTGTCGTTCGTCGCATCACTAGAGCTACGGGCTTGGGTATCGCGGCAAGCAACAGCACCTAGCGGGCAACCCTTATGCGAACGAATACCTTGAAGCGCCTCACCCAGCTCATACGAAAACAAGGCCACCACGTAGTGCCCGTCTGCTTGGGCTGCTTCCATTTCTTCCAGGGCGGTTGCTAGCTCCTGGATGTGAAAAACCCGCCAATGAAGAAGCGGGTTCTCAAAAAACAAAGAGCTCGGCGTTTGGGCCGAGCTCTTGCAGTCATCAAGAAGAATCACACAGAAAAACTAGACCCACAGCCACAGGTGGTGGTGGCATTAGGGTTCTTAATGACGAACTGAGCCCCTTCAAGGTCTTCTTTGTAGTCGATTTCAGAGCCAAGTAGGTATTGGTAGCTCATGCTGTCAATAAGAAGTTGAACACCGTTTTTCTCCATTACGGCGTCATCCTCGTTCACGGCCTCGTCAAACGTAAAGCCGTATTGAAAGCCCGAGCAGCCTCCGCCCTGAACAAAGACGCGCAGCTTCAGTTCGGTATTGCCCTCTTCCTCAATAAGTGTCTTCACCTTGTTGGCAGCCGACTCGGTAAACACCAATGGCTCGGGAATGTCGGGCACGTCGCTTTGAAGGTTGGCGGTTTCTACGGCAGCAGTCATGGGGAGATCCTTTTAGGAATGGTACAAACTCCCATATTCTGCGCCTAAGGCAGCACCGGCACAAGGCTTAGCCCTGTGGTTAGCAGGTCTAAGCCGCAATAAATAACCTTGCAAATACGGAAGTTCAATGTAATATTTGCATGGATGATTAATCGTGCTTTAGAACCCTATCTTCTTGAAGCTCTGGCAGACTCGCCTGCGGTTGCACTCCTTGGGCCTCGTCAGGTGGGTAAGACTACCCTCGCTTTGGAGGCCTCAAACAAGAGAGTGCGCACTTACATATATTTAGATTTGGAGTCTGAAACTGACCTTCAAAAGCTCGCATCCCCTGCACTCTTCTTGCAAGGCCAATTGGACAAGCTTGTCATTATTGACGAGGTGCATCGCTACCCCGCCCTTTTCCCCCAACTTCGCGGTCTTATTGACCAGGCTCGTCGAGAGTCTCGTCGTCAGGGGCTCTATCTTCTTTTAGGGTCTGCCTCGCTTGATCTTCTTAAACAGGCCGGTGAAAGCCTGGCTGGACGGGTTCGCTACCTTGAACTTACGCCCTTCAGCCCAGGCGAACTGCCCGAAGCCGACCAGTCCAAACTCTGGCTGCGGGGCGGCTTTCCTGAGAGCTTTCTGGCCAGTTCCCATCGAAAAAGTTTTCAGTGGCGGCGCGATTTTATTCGCAGTTATATAGAGCGCGATGTCAACCAGTTCGCACCCAGGCTTGCGGTTCATAATCTGCGCGCTTTATGGACCATGCTGGCGCATCAGAACGCGGGCCTTGTTAATTTGGCCTCGCTGTCGCGCGGCCTTGGGGTCGATCAACGTACGGTGAGCAACTACCTGCAGCTGCTTGAAGACTTCTTGTTGGTGCGTCGTCTTCCGGCTTGGCATCGTCACTCAGGTAAGCGCCTGGTTCGCGCCCCCAAGGTCTACATTCGAGACACCGGCTTGCTGCATACCCTTCTTGGAATAGAGAGCCATGAGCAGCTTCTGGGTCACCCCGTACTTGGCGCAAGCTGGGAGGGGTTTGTTGTCGAGTCGATTGCCAATGCTTTAAACGCAAGGGCGCAGCCCTACTTTTACAGAGCTGCCAGTGGTGCCGAGGCCGACCTGGTACTTGAATGGGAGTCGGGCGAGCGCTGGCTTATTGAAATTAAACACAGCCTAAGCCCAAAGTTGGCGCGTGGGTTTCATAGTGCTTGCAATGATCTAAAGCCAAGCCGGCAATTTGTCGTGACGCCGAGCAGCGACAGCTGGCCCCTTAACGAAGACACCACTGCAGTGAGTCTTCCAACTGCCTTAAAACTTATGGGCGAGGCGAATTAAGGCAGCACCGGCACAAGGCTTAGCCCTGTGGTTTCAGGCAGATTAAACATCAGGTTCATCACCTGCACGGCCTGGCCCGAGGCTCCCTTCACCAAATTGTCTTCCACTACTAAAATACAAAGCAGGTTCGAGGCCTCGTCCGAGCGCACCGGAGGCCGGTGCACGGCAATACGCATGAAGTTTGATGCCCTTACGGAACGGGTCTCCGGCATGCTGCCTGCAGGCATCACATCCACAAAAGGTTCACTGGCGTAGCGCGCCTCGTAAAGGGCTTGCATGTCGGTGGCCATGCCTTTGGGGGTAAGCCTTGCATAAAGCGTGGCATGAATGCCGCGAATCATAGGGGTTAGGTGTGGCACAAAGGCCATAGCAAGTGCCTGTTGGGCGCTAGCGGGCTGGCCGGCTTTGGCCATAATGGTTTTAAGGCCCTGGGTAATTTCGGGCCAGTGCCTGTGGCCGCTTACGCCGTAGGCTTTAAAGTTGTCGCTTGTTTCACTGAACAAGGTATTCACCTCGGCCTTGCGGCCCGCGCCACTGACGCCCGACTTGCAGTCAGCAATCAGACTCTGAGGGTCAATGAGGCCGGCCTGCTCAAGCACGGGCAAATAACCCAACTGCACCGCCGTGGGGTAGCAGCCCGGCAGGCCAATAAGCCTCGCAGAGCGAATGGCCTCGCGATGCACTTCCGGAAGACCATAGACCGCCTCGCTAAGTAGGTCGGTGCAGCCATGCGGCATTTTGTACCAGTGTTCAAACTCGGCCGGGTCTTGCAGGCGAAAATCAGCCGCCAGGTCGATCACCTTCACTCCTTTATCGAGCAGCGCGCGCGCCTGCTCCATGGCCACGCCATGGGGCGTTGCGAAGAACACCACGTCACAGTCTTGCAGAGGCGCCTGAGCGGGGTCACTAAAGGCCAGATTCACCCGTGTGCGCAGCGATGGGAAGAGTTCGGCCACAGGCATGCCCACTTCCTTGCGCGAGGTAATGGCAATAAGCTCTGCGTGCGGGTGCTGGGCCAAGAGCCTTAACAGCTCGACCCCGGTGTAGCCCGTGCCGCCAACAATTCCGATTTTGATCATTCCGATGGCTCCGAATTTTCCTCTTGAGGCCGGGAAACTGAGTCAACTCTGGACCTAAGAAGCAGGGCTTCAAGCCTTGCTCTTTCTTGGTCTGTGAGAAGGTCATCCCGTTCCCAGCGGGCAATCTCTTCGTCGCTGTAGTGAACCTCGTCGTCCATGGCGTTACCCTTAATTTGTAGGAATTTGTCGCGATGATTATCGCCCAGTGAAGTTGGCAAAAAAAAGGCGCTCGTAAGCGCCCTTTTCTGATGAAGCCCCCTGCAGGGCCTCGGAACGAATTAACGCTTGGAGAACTGCTTGCGCTTACGGGCCTTATGCAGACCCACCTTCTTGCGCTCCACCTCACGGGCATCACGCGTAACAAGGCCAGCCTTCGAGAGCACGGGCTTGAGCGTGTCATCGAAATCGATAAGCGCGCGGGTAAGCCCATGACGCACCGCGCCAGCCTGGCCCGATTCACCACCACCATGCACATTCACCATAATGTCGAAGCTCGACAGGTTGCTGGTAAGCGCCAAGGGT
>CAMDMC010000055.1 GCA_945901825.1 Bordetella parapertussis | reverse complement strand
TCAAAGAGCCCGCCTTGATGGGCCTGGGCCTCGGCAATATCAGCAGCCTGCACAGCAAGGGCGATGCCTGCCACCAGCTGCGCCCTGCCCTGTCGGCCCTGCGGATGCAGTGCATCGAAGGCGCCCGACTTCACCAGCGCCTCCATGGCACGCTTGTTGACAAGCTTTCGGTCCACACGAGTACAAAAGTTAAACAGGTCGGTGAAGGGACCCTCTTCGCGCGCCTTCAGAATGTTCATAACCGCCGATTCGCCCACGCCGCGAATGGCTCCCAAGCCATAACGAATTGAGTGAGCTTTCGCCTTAAGGCTCGGGGGCAGGCTCGACCCCTCGCGCGAAGAGATCACGCGCTCGGCGCCGACCTGCCCTTCGAGCCCTTGAGAATCTTGGGCTCGAGCATCAGGAGGCGGGGAAGACTTTTGATCCGAACGCGTGATCTCTTCGCGCGAGGAGTGAAAGTCTTCCCTCGCCTGAAGCCGACCATCGGAGCTCGCAGCGCCGACGACCGGCTCAAACCGATACGCCGACGCATTAATATCGGGCGGCAACACTGCAAGCCCATTGGCCTTCGCATCGGCCACCAGAAAAGCCACCTTGTCGGTGTCGTCCATATCCGCTGACAGGGTGGCTGCCATAAACTCGGCCGGGTAATGCGCCTTCAGCCAGGCGGTCTGATAAGTAATAACCGCATAGGCCGCGGTATGGCTCTTGTTAAAGCCGTATTCCGCGAACTTCTCCATCAGGTCGAATAGCTGTGTGGCAAGCTTTTCGGTGTGACCTTTTTTTAGCGCCCCTTCCAAGAAAATACTTCGCTGCTGGGCCATCTCTTCGGCCTTCTTCTTGCCCATTGCGCGACGCAGAAGGTCGGCACCCCCCAGCGAATAGCCCGCAATAATTTGCGCAATTTGCATCACCTGCTCTTGATAAACAATGACACCGTAGGTGGGGGCAAGACAGTCTTTGAGATCGGGGTGAAAGTAATCAATAGCCTGCTGACCGCGCTTACGCAGAATAAAGTCGTCCACCATGCCCGAGTTCAAGGGCCCGGGCCGGTAGAGCGCCAGCATGGCAATGATGTCTTCGAACTGATCGGGCGCAAGCTTCACCAAATAACGACGCATGCCTGCGGATTCCACCTGGAAGATGCCTGTGGTGTTGGCGTCTTTCAGAATTTGATAGGCCGCGGGGTCGTTAAAGCCGTTGAGGTCTTCTAAAGAAAGCGTGTCCCGCGGCGCGACTGGCCGAACGTCTGACAGTTGCGTTGCGGCGCCGGGCGAATCGTTCACAACGCTCGGCAAGCCCATGGTGGCGCTGGGCGAGCCCACGCAAATTTCCCCCCAATGCGGCTTCGCCCCCTTGTAAACCGTGTTAATGGTGTCAACCGCCGCCTGAATAATGGTGAGGTTCTTCAAGCCCAGGAAGTCAAACTTCACCAAGCCCGCGGCTTCTACGTCATCTTTGTCGTACATGCTGACGACGCCTTCGTCTGCCTTGGCGCCCGGCGCCTGGTAGAGCGGGCAGAAGTCAGTGAGCCTGCCTGGTGCAATAAGAACGCCGCCCGCATGCATGCCCACATTACGCACCAAATCTTCAAGTGGACCGGCCACAGCAAGCAGCTCGCGCACCTCGTCTTCTTTTTTCTCGCGCTCGGCAAGAATCGGCTCCTTCTTTCGAGCCTCTTCAAGAGACAAGGGCTTGGCCTGAACCACTGGAATAAGTTTGGAAAGCTGATCGCAGAGGTTATAGGGAAGATCAAGCACGCGCCCTGCATCGCGAATGACGGCGCGCGAGGCCATGGTTCCAAACGTAACAATCTGGCTCACCGCATCGCGCCCGTAACGCTCGCGCACGTAGTCAATAACGCGCTGACGTTTTTCTTGGCAGAAGTCGATGTCGAAGTCGGGCATGCTTACCCGCTCGGGGTTTAAGAACCTTTCGAACAGAAGGTTGTAGGGCAAGGGGTCAAGGTCGGTAATGCCAAGGCTGTAGGCCACAAGCGAGCCCGCGCCTGAGCCGCGCCCAGGGCCCACCGGCACGCCATTGTTCTTCGCCCAGTTAATGAAGTCCGCCACAATTAAAAAGTAACCGGGAAAACCCATTTGAATAATGGTGTCGCACTCAAGCTCCAACCGTACCTCGTAGCCGGGCCTACGCTCCTCACGCAGCGCCGCCTCGGGGTAGCGTTGCACCAAGCGCTTTGAAAGGCCCTCACGGCTTGAAAGCCTAAGGTAGTCTTCCAGGCTTTCGCCATGCGGCGTGGGGAAGTTGGGCAGCTGAGGCGTACCCAGGTTCATGGTGAAGTTGCAGCGCTGGGCAATGGTAAGCGTGTTCTCTAAGGCCACAGGCAGGTCGTGAAAGAGCTCGGCCATCTCTTGGCTCGACTTTAAATACTGCTCTTCGGTAAAGAGGCGCTGACGCTTGGGGTTGGCAAGGGTGTCGCCCTGGGCAATGCAAACGCGAGCCTCATGCGAGCGGTAGTCCTCGGGCTTTAAGAACTGAACCGGATGGGTAGCCACCAAAACAAGCTTGGTCTGAAGGGCAAGCGCCACTGTCTGGCGAAGCAGGCGCTCGTCATCGGCAAAGCCTACGCGCTGCACTTCCAAATAAAACCGGTCGCCAAACACCTGGGCGTAGCGCTGGGCGGCCTGGCGCGCAAGGGCCATGCTTTGCTCGGACCCCGTTAACAGGCACTGGCCCACCTCCCCGGTAGAGGCGCCCGACAGACACAAAAGCCCCCCCGCAAACTCGGCAAACCACTCAAACCGAACTTCCGCACGGTCTTTGAAGCTGTTGGTGAGATAAGCCTGCGACAAAAGCTCGCACAGGTTTTTGTAGCCCGTCTCGTTCTGAATAAGCAGCAGCGCGCGGTAGGGGCGGTCCCGGTCGGCCTCATTCGTAATAAAGACATCCGTGCCAAGAATGGGCTTAACGCCCTTGGCACGCGCGGCCTTGTAGAACTTAATAAAGCCAAAGGTGTTGTTCAGGTCGGTAAGAGCCAAGGCGGGCTGGCTGTCTTCGGCCACTGCGGCCACGGCATCTTTGAGACGAACAATGCCATCGGCTATGGAATATTCCGAGTGCAGACGAAGGTGAACGAAGGCCATGACGTATATTGTGAACCAGCATGAGCGGCTCCGCCTTTCGACTCTCCCCAATGGCCTCAGACTCCCTATGGACGGGAGCCCGGGTCCTTAGTGCTGTGTTTTTCGTTCTGCTGCTGGTGCTGCTTGCCCGGCTGGTAATGACTTTTTTTTGGGATGTACCCCTTGCCATCGACGAGGCGCAGTACCTGGTCTGGTCGCGCGAGTTGCAGGCGGGCTACTTTTCAAAGCCACCTTTTATTGCGTGGGCCATTGCGACATCAACTGGACTCTGTGGAAGCGAGACGGCGGGCTGCGTGCGCATGCTTCAGCCCTTGGCTCTTGGGCTTGCCAGCCTTGGCGTGGGGCTTACTGCCTGGACACTTTGGCGCAGTCTTTCAGCAAGCGTATGGGCGGCGGGGCTTTTTCTCACCATGCCTCTCGTGGGTTTTTACAGTCAAATCGCAACCACCGATGCCTGGCTTTTGCTTTGGTGGTCCTGGGCGATTTGGGCTTTTGTGTGGGCCTTAACCAGCGGCATGCCGTCACGCTCACGCTTAAGTTCCCAAGGCCTAACCGTGGGTTCCAATGAAGTTGCCTGGATTGTTCTTGGTGTGATCTGCGGCTTAGGCCTTCTCACGAAATACAGCATGGCCGTGTTTGCACTTCCTGTTGCCTTTGTATTGTGGCGAGAGGGAATGCTTCTGCGTACCGGGCCCTGGCTCACCTTATTGGTGGCCATGGCGGTTTTTAGCCCTAACCTTTTCTGGAATTCCGAGTGGGGCTTCCCAACCTTTAATCACACTCTGGGCTATGCCGAGGGCAAGGGTGATGCTTTTTTAAATGCGGGCAGTCTTGGGGAGTTTTGGATGGCTCAGTTTTTAGTGATGAGCCCCTTGGTGCTTCTGGCCTTTTTATGGTTAAGCCTCAAGAGCCTGGTGGGGTGGGGTCAGTCGACCTCGGTCTCGCGAGGGCCGGGTGGCTCTCCCTTTGCCATGGATGCGGGCGTGAGGCTTTCACTGGTTTTTGCATGGCCCATGCTGCTTGTGGTGAGCCTGCAGGCGCTTACGGGCAAGGTGGAAGCCAATTGGGCGGCACCTGCCTCCGTAGGGGTTGCGCTTGCCGTGGTGGGCCTCTGGTGCGCAGCAAGCAACCAGATTTTTCGCTCACGTTTTTTTGGGCGCTCGATGAAAAGCCTTGGCCTGCCTGTAAGCCTTCTTTTGAACGTGGGGTTCACCGCGGCGTTCTTATTGCTACCTGTAGGACTCGAAAGACTTGGCTGGGCTGGCGTTGCGGGCAAAGACCCACGCGTTCCTTTTCTGGCTTTGGAAAGCCTAGCCGTGAATGTGGATACCTATTTAGAAAGCCTGCCCAGCGAGGCACGTCCGCAGTTTATTGCCTCCAAAGACCGCCATGCCCTGGCCTATCTGGATGCCAGGCTTGGGCGCGAGTACGCGGTGGTGTATTGGGATCCGGGGCTGGAAGTTACGGCATTGGCCGCAGGGGGCACGGATGATGATGGCGCTGCAGGCGCCAGCGAGCCTAAAAACCTTGGGTCAGCAGAGCATCACTGGGCGCTGCAAAAGCCTCTTGCCGCGGAGCTGGCTGCGGTGTCTTCCATACTTTTTGTCTCGCGCAATAGGGAAGAGTTAGAGCAGATTCGCGCAATGGCCTCCCCAAAACCGCTTTCGGAAACACGCGTGCAGACCCCCGCCGAGGCCGTTCTAATTACACCCGTCCGTTAGAATCGCCTCATGAAGCTCTCGGTGGTTATTCCTGTTTTTAATGAAGAAGAGTCTGTAACGCGGCTGGTGCAGGCCATTGACGATGCCTTATCGCTAAGCTTTGGCAGCACCTTCGAGCTTATTCTTATTGACGACGGCTCACGTGACAGCACGGCTCGCCGTCTGAGGGAACTCGCCTCTGAGCGCAGCTGGCTTAAGCCGCTTTTCTTGGTGCGTAACTATGGGCAGTCCACGGCCCTGCAGGCGGGCTTTGATGCCGC
>CAMDMC010000054.1 GCA_945901825.1 Bordetella parapertussis | reverse complement strand
CACGATCACGCCCATGATCACGATCATTCGCACAGTCACGACCATGGCGATGGGCATACGCACGACCACGATCACGGCGACGGTCACTCCCACAAACACGACCACAAGCATGGCCACTAGACCGGTTATCCGCATTCGCGGAGCCCGGCAGAACAACTTAAAAAACATCTCGATCGACCTCCCCACGGGGGAGTTAATTGTTGTCACGGGCGTCTCAGGCTCGGGCAAGAGCTCTTTGGTGTTTGACACGCTTTATGCCGAAGGTCAGCGACGTTATGTCGAAACCTTTTCAGCCTATGCCCGGCAGTTTTTAGACCGGATGGACAAGCCTCTGGTGGACGCCATTGAAGGCGTTCCACCGGCAATTGCCATCGACCAGACCAACCCCGTGCGCACCTCCAGGTCAACGGTGGGCACCATGACCGAACTGGCCGATCACCTGAAACTCTTGTACGCAAGGGCGGCAACCTTGGTCTGCCCAGGCTGCAACAAGCCCGTTCAGAACGACACGGTGGATGGCGTCGTTATTTTTATTACCAGTCAACCTGCGCGAACCAAGGTGTTTATTACCTTCGAGCGGGAGGCTCCGGAATCGCTTGACGATGCTCAGCTTGAAGAATGGCTCTCGGCCCAAGGCTTCACGCGGGTGCATGCCCGTGAGGGAAACAAGGTGCGGGTGGTGGCCGACCGACTGGTTCTTTCGGAGGATGTGGATCGTTCACGAATCACCGAGGCAGTTGAGACCGCGATGCGCTACGGCGAGGGTCAGTGTCAGGTTATTCTGGACGAGAAGCTTCTTCGCTTCTCAAGCCAGCTCAGCTGCGCAGGCTGCAACAGCTTCTTCAAACCCCCTCGGCCTGCCCTCTTCTCGTTTAACTCGCCCATTGGTGCCTGCGACACCTGCCGCGGCTTTGGCCGGGTTATTGGCATTGACGCAGGACTTGTGATTCCCGATGAATCGCTAAGTCTTGAAGAGGGTGCCATCAAGCCCTGGCAGTCGAAGTCGTATCTGGACTGCCAGAAAGAACTGCTTACCCATGCCAAGCGGCGCGGTGTAGCAACCGACATTGCCTGGCAAGACCTGCCCCAAGAGCATCGTGACTGGGTCTTTAGCGGGGATGACGGCTGGAAGGGTAACTGGACCAAGCAGTGGTATGGCATTCATCGATTCTTTGAACACCTGGAGTCGAAGGCCTACAAGATGCATGTGCGTGTGCTGCTGTCGCGGTATCGGTCGTACACCGAATGCCCCGCCTGCCATGGCGCACGGTTAAAGCCCGAGGCATTGAACTGGAAGATCTCGGGCAAGACACTTGCCGAGGTGATGGCGCTTTCCATTGACGAGGCCATGCAATGGATGAAGGGTGTGGCCGCTGACCTTGGGCTGAGCGAGCCCCTACCCTTTCATTCAGAAAACATTGAGGCTGGAGCCATGCCTAAGCATGTTCAAGGCATGGAGGTAAGTGCAGCGGGGTCCGCCCGCAACGCCGCCGCCGAGCTGGTGCTTAAAGAGATGGCCTCGCGGCTTGGTTTTTGCCAAGAGGTGGGCCTTGGCTACCTTACGCTTGATCGCCAGTCGCGAACCCTTTCGGGGGGTGAGGTTCAACGCATTAACCTCACCACCGCGCTGGGCACCTCACTCGTCAATACTCTTTTTGTGCTGGATGAGCCCTCGATTGGTCTGCATTCGCGCGACCTTCAGCGTCTTATCAAAGTTCTGCACCGACTGCGTGATGCCGGTAACAGCCTGGTGGTGGTGGAGCACGACCCCGAGGTGATGCAGGCGGCGGACCGCATTATTGATATTGGCCCAGGTCCCGGTGAGCATGGGGGCACCATTCAGTTCAACGGAAGCTACCAGGCCTTGCGTCGGTCGCAGACGCTGACCGCCGACTATCTCAGTGGCAGGCGGCAGGTGCAGTCGCCGTCCGCGAGCAGCGCCAAGGAGCCCCCGGTGGCGCCAAGGCCAGGGACCGCCGCATCGTCCGTGAAGAACGACGAGCGCCGTTATGTGATTCGGCTGCAAGGCGTCACCGCGAATAACTTAAAGAACATTGATGTCGTCTTCCCCTTGGAGCAGTTGGTGGTTGTCACCGGTGTCTCGGGCTCGGGCAAGTCAACCCTTATTCAAGACGTCCTTTATCCGGCCGTCTGCAAGCGGTTAGGAAAATCCACCGAGACGCCTGGCGCCTTCAAGAGCATTGAGGGTGTGCCCCTTATTAGCGATTCGCTTTTGGTGGATCAGTCGCCCATTGGCAAGACCACACGATCAAACCCAGTGGTCTACGTGGGTGCCTTTGACCCCATTCGCAAACTTTTTGCCCAGGCGCCGCTCTCAGTTCAGCGTGGCTACACGCCAGGCCACTTTAGTTTTAACTCAGGCACCGGTCGCTGCCCGACCTGCACCGGCAGTGGCTTTGAACACGTGGAGATGCAGTTCTTGTCGGACGTTTACCTGCGGTGTCCGGACTGCAACGGCACACGTTACCGAGACGAAATGCGCGAGGTGACGGTGCAAGGTCTCTCCATTGCCGATGTGCTTGAGCTTACGGTAAGCGAGGCGCTGAAGAAGTTCGAGCACGAGAAGGACATTCACCGCCGGCTTAAACCCCTTGTGGATGTTGGCCTTGGCTACCTGCGACTTGGCCAGCCTGTGCCCACGCTTTCAGGAGGCGAAGCACAGCGGCTAAAAATTGCAGGCCACCTTGCCGATGCAGCCGAGCGTGCGGGCCGCGCCACCAAAGGCATGCTACTTATTTTTGATGAGCCCACCACCGGCCTTCACTTTGATGACATAAGCAAGCTGCTTGCCGCACTTCGCGCCCTGGTGAAGGCAGGCCACTCCTTAATTGTGATTGAACACAACCTCGACCTCATTCTTGCCGCAGACCATCTTATTGACCTGGGGCCCGAGGCAGGACCGGCAGGTGGGTCGCTTGTGGTTGCAGGCACGATAGACGAGGTGATGGCATGCCCCAACTCGCATACGGGTGTGGCCTTGCAACGCGCCCGCCAGCAGATTCTGGAGCGCCAGACCCTGCGTGTGGAAGACATTGTGTACAGCGATTCCCTTGCGGAGGAGGAATCTGCCTCTGCACTGCAGAAAGAGGCCGCGGCAGGGCCGATGAAAGATGAAATACAAATTGTTCATGCCCGTGAGCACAACTTAAAGAATATCTCGGTCAACATTCCGCGCAATGCCCTCACCGTCATTTCAGGGGTGTCGGGGTCGGGGAAATCAACCCTGGCCTTTGACATTCTTTTTTCAGAAGGCCAGCGCCGGTATTTGGAGTCGCTTAATGCCTATGCACGGCAGTTCGTGCAGCCATCGTCACGGCCCGAGGTGGATGCTGTGTTCGGTATTCCACCGACGGTGGCCATTGAACAGCGCACCAGCCGAGGCGGTCGCAAGAGCACGGTTGGAACGCTAACAGAGATTCATCACTTTCTGCGTCTGCTCTTTGTAAAGCTTGGCCATCAGTACTGCCCCGACTGCAGTATTCCCATTGCGCCGCAGCCTGCCGACTCCATTGTGGCAAGTATTCTGAAGGACTATAAAAAACAAACCGTAGGACTTCTTGCCCCGCTTGTCATTCAGCGCAAGGGCATTTACCAAGACCTTGCCAAGTGGGCCGATGCCCGAGGCCACGACTACCTGCGTGTGGATGGTGAGTTTCAACCCACAGCAAAATTTCCACGGCTCGACCGTTACAAAGAGCACACCATTGAACTGCCGGTTGGTTCGGTGGATGTCTCTGCCAAGGAAGAAGGCTTACTACGTGACCTTGTTGCCACTGCGCTTGAACGTGGCCAGGGGAGCCTAAAGCTCATTTGCATGGCGACGTCGGAAGAGCGCTTGTTCTCAACCAAACGGGCCTGTCCCAGCTGCAGCAAGAGTCTGCCTGAGCCCGAGCCCCGGCTCTTTTCCTACAACACAAAGCTGGGCTGGTGCCCCGCATGCACGGGGACCGGGCTTTTTGCGGCAGCCCTTGCCGAGGAAGAAAGTGGCGAAGAAGACAAATACCTTGAGGCTGCCAACGACCCCGAGGCTGACCCTGAGCTTGCCTGCGTCGAATGCGACGGGGCAAGGCTTGGGCCCATCGCCCGACATATTTTGGTTAATGGTCAGGGCATTCACGAGGTGAGTAAGCAAAGCCTCGACACCCTTCCGGGTTGGCTCTCCACTGTGCGCAAAAAATTCAATGCGCGCGAGAAGGCCATTGCCGATCGCCTTCTGAATGAGATTGAGGCCCGTGTTGATTTCTTGCGGTCGGTTGGGCTTGGGTATTTGTCGCTTGACCGCGCAGCGCCAACGCTCTCGGGTGGCGAAGCCCAGCGCATTCGGCTTGCCGCGCAGCTCGGGTCGAACCTGCAGGGGGTCTGTTACATCCTGGATGAACCCTCGATTGGCCTTCACCCCGAGAACAACAAGGCCCTGCTTAGCCTGCTTCGCCAGCTGCAGCAAAAGGGCAATACGCTTGTGGTGGTGGAGCACGACGAAGAGACCATTGCCATGGCCGACCACCTTATTGATATTGGCCCCGGTGCAGGACGGCTTGGTGGCGAGGTAATTGCACAGGGCTCGCAAGACGACCTAAAAGCCTGCGAACGGTCCATGACCGGCCGCTACCTTAGGGAGCCCATGCACCATGCGGCCGAGCCGCGCAGGCCCAAGCCCGAGCACTGGCTTCAGATCAAAGAGGCCAATCTGCACAACCTTCGCAAGGTGAATGTGGAGATTCCCTTGCAGCGGCTTACCGTCATTACCGGGGTGTCGGGCTCGGGCAAATCAAGCCTCGCCCGCGATGTGCTGAAGACCAATCTTGCACGCGTGGTGCATCTTCAGCGCAGCAAGGCCGGGCGGGCCCAGGCCATTCAATGGGACGGCTGCGCAGGCATTGAAGGCTGGGAGGCGATTGACCGTGTGCTTGAGGTGGACCAGACCCCCATTGGCAAGACACCGCGCTCAACCCCTGGCACCTACATTGGCTTTTGGGATGACATTCGTCGTCTCTATGCCGAGGGTGAGGATGCTCGGCAGCGCGGCTGGACGGCGCAGCGGTTTTCTTTCAACACCGGTAATGGTCGCTGCGAGAGCTGCGAAGGCCAGGGCTGGCAGACAGTCGAGATGAACTTCCTGCCCAATGTGCGCGTACTCTGCGACGCCTGCGGTGGCAGCCGCTTTAACGCCGAGACCCGGCAGGCCTTGTGGCGTGGCCGATCAATTGCCGATGTGTTGAGCCTTTCAGTGGAAGAAGCCATGGAGGCCTTTGAGACCAGTTCAACCATTCACAAGCCGCTGGAGCTTTTGAACCGCTTAGGGCTGGGCTACCTTACCCTGGGCCAGCCCAGTCCCACCTTGTCGGGTGGTGAGTCGCAGCGTATTAAATTGGTGACTGAACTCGCGAAGGCTCGGCGGGTGGTGCGAACAGGCAGCCATACGCTCTACATTCTTGATGAGCCCACT
>CAMDMC010000053.1 GCA_945901825.1 Bordetella parapertussis | reverse complement strand
AGGGGATGCAGCGAAGGCCTTAGGAATATCTCGAAAGACATTGTGGGAAAAGTGCAAACGATACGGCATACGGCATCAAAGCCCTTCGTCAGATAACTCAACCTCCTAAGTTAGGCCCTTTTACATGTCAGATCAGAGATCAAGCGCCGAACGCGTTGACCATGTCCTTCAAAGTATTCTTGCGTCCATTACGCCCATTACGCAGTCGGAATGGCTGCCCATTCTTGACGCATCAGGTCGAGTGCTTGCTCAGGATGTCGTGGCACCGGAGAACCTTCCAGCAGCGCCCGTCTCGGCCATGGATGGCTATGCGCTAAGCGCAACACTAGCAGATGCCAAACAGGCAGATTCCAGTGCCTTGCATCTTGCTGTTACCGGAAAGTCTCTTGCTGGCCGGCAGCTTGAGGGTGTCGCGGACCCCGTTGGTGCCGTGCGTATTTTTACCGGCGCTGTGATTCCCGAATGCTACAACTGCGTCGTTCCACAGGAGCTCGTCGCATCAACGAGCTCGGACAAGCTTGTGGTCATCCGGCGTGAGGACACTCGCAAGGGGCTCCATGTGCGTGATGTTGGCGAAGATGTCTGTAAGGGGGACATCCTTGTTGCACGCGGTCAACAATTGAGTTCTCGGGAGGTTGCGCTTTTAGCCCAGACCGGCTGCGCCCGGGTTCTTGTCCATCGCCAGTTAAAGGTAAGTGTTGTGTCCATTGGTGACGAGCTGCGTAACGTGCACCAGCCACTGAATACGGGTCTTATCCACGACTCCAACCGACTGATGTTGCTAGACCTTGTTCATCGCGCGGGCGCCCAGGCCATTGACCTTGGTATAACGCCCGACGATCCCGCCTCACTTAGAAGCGCCCTTTCACAGGCTGCCAGCGTGTCAGACCTCGTCATCTCCTCGGGAGGCGTAAGCGTTGGGGAGGCCGACCATACCCGCAAAGTACTTGATGAGCTTGGCGAGATAAAGTTCTGGCGGCTTGCCATTAAACCTGGTCGACCTTTAGCTTTCGGCTTCATTAAGAAAGAAGACCAAAGCCAGACCCCCTTCTTCGGTCTGCCCGGCAACCCTGTGGCCTCCTACGTAACCTTCTTAGCCATTGTTCGTTATGCCCTTGCCAGGCGTGCAGGCCAGGACCCCTTGGTCACCGCTCCAAGCATTCGTGCGCGCCTGCTTAAGGCAACCGCAAAGAATGTTGGAAGAACCGAGTATCTAAGGTGCTGGCTAAGGCCCGCAGACGACGGAGGGTGGAATGCCGAGGTAATGCCCTCGCAAGGAGCCGCTAACCTGTTGTCACTTGCTCAGGCCGACGGCCTTGTGGTGCTGCCCCATGAGCTCGGGGCTCTTGAGGCTGGAGACTGGGTGGATGTCATCAACCTGCGCTTGGCCTAGCAGGCACAGCCGGCTAATGATACTGCTTACGCATAAAGTTTAAGAAGGTGATTGGTTGGCACATGACTTTCAAAGCTGTGCTAGTTTAGTCGTGAGTTCTACAACCCTTGAAGGTCGATATCCGTGCGCTTTAAACATCACGTTTTCATCTGCACCAATCACAGAGACGATGGGGAAAGCTGCGCTGCCCGCGGCTCCTTAGCCTTACTAAAAAGCCTGAAACAGGCGGTGCGCGATCTTCAAGCTGACCATGAGGCAGGCCTCATGGTAAATAAGTCGGGCTGCTTTGGGCTTTGCAGCCAGGGGCCAAACTGCGTGGTCTATCCTCAGGGTACCTGGCATTCAATAAAGACCGCAGAAGAGGCCAAGGCCCTTATTGACTCACTTCATTCTTAACACGGCCTGCAACCCGTCGCCTAATTAGGGCTTATGTATTCCGGCCGTGTAACCTTGAATCTTTCTAATTTGCAAAGGGCAGCCAACCAACCAAGTAATGTAAAGCAGATCAGCGATTCGATAATTGCGCTTCTTGGTCATGCAGCTTAATCAAATCAGCAGCAGTCAATCAATTTTGGTGGGCGATGATGATTGTCATAATTTGCAGGTGGGCCATTGTCGATTCCTCAGTCATCCTCAAATACGGCCACCAGACAATCCAGAACCTCTTGCATGACTTGCACCGGCGCTTTTTCCACGAACTTGGCGTCACGTGCAGTCCAATCCAAACTTTTCAATTGATGCACATGCACTGAGCCATCGGTACGCGAACCAAATCCCATCAATGAAACTAGAAAGCCTGCTTCTCTAGCCACTTTTGCGGAACCACCAGAAATTGGACACACCATGGCAAGCTTGAACTTCGCGTTAAATGACTTGGGAGAGACCACCAAACAAAAGTGATTACCGATCATTTCTTTGCCGGTCGCCGGGTCAAACTGCAGGTGCAGAATATCCCCACGGCTAGGCGTCAAAGCTCAGCCCCAACGGCTGGCATTTCATCCCAACCCTCTACTCGACCAACATCTGACGGCGTAGCCGCCAGCAATTCAGCCAAGGTCTTACGCTTGCGGCCAGGCTTGACCCTTAACTCAGCACCATTAATATCCACAGATACGCAAGAACCGGCATCCAAACCATTTTGCTCAGCATATGACGGTGGGATGGTCATGATCAGTGAACCACCTGATTTGCGAAGGTAGGCGTTTAGCATAGCTGGCTCCTGTTGTTTTACAAATGTACAACACTCAGGGTTAACTCGCAAGCATGTGCCCTAGCTCAGTATGAGGGTAAGATCCGCGCTCTAGATCTTAAATAATCTGCTATCCGAAGAAGCAGCCGTAACGGTCGGACTCAATTACCAAAAGGCCCTCTTTAAGCGTTTTTACCTCTGGGACGGGCTCATAAGAGATCCACTTTCCGTTGGCACGCATCCAAAAAAGCTTCCAGCGCCCAATAGTCTTCACAAACCGTAAACGTGCGATAGGTAGCCGCGATTTATCGCCTGGAGGTCCTCGCCACACGGGCCGCACCTCATAGATCGTTACCGCCTGACCATCGATTTCGTAGTCGAAGTCAATGGAATGCTTAAGGTGCGGCTCAACTCGCGCTAGGCACCACGAGCCAACTAGGTTGTCGATTTCAACTTCGGACTCAATGCTCAGCGTCATAACGATTTCCGCTTATGAAAGGCATAATGTAGACCTCGCTGTGTAAACGCTTGGAGATCTGATCTGGGGAAGCTGACTCAAAAAACAACTCAACAGCCTCTCGCAAATTTGCCGATGCTTCTTGAACTGCATCTCCCTAGCTTGCTACATCAACTTCTGGGCAGAAGGAAATGTAACCATTGCCTTCTCGCTCAATTACCGCAGTAAATTGCCTGTTCATAGAGACGTTCTCCTTGGGTAAGCCCTGGCGGAAGTCTAAAAAGCTATCAGGCGTGGTGCGGCAATGTGAGCAAGCACCTCGGCCTTTGGGGTGGACACCACAGGGTTCGAACCTGTGACCCCTGCCGTGTGAAGACAACAGCCTTCTTCATTCTAAATTTAAATCAGTTACTTACAGCATTTCTGCGCACCTGTAGTTAAAAAGTAATTAACTCATGAGCCAGCTCCCTGCTAGAGACCAGGGTCTGGTCATAGGCAGGCCCTGCTCCTGCGATGTCCGGAAACAGGACAACAAAAGAGTGGGCCCTGCACTGGGACACGCCTGATTGGCTTGATTCCCTTCTTCGGCTTGAGCTAAGCCGCGTGCCTCAAAGGAATAATCTTTGGTAACTTCCTCTCGGACGATGCCTGCCAGAGGTCGTACTGAGTTTGAAGTCCCATCCATAAGTCAGGGGAGGTTCCAAGCCACTTTGCCAGTCGCAACGACATCTCAGCGGAAATACCTGCATTCCCATTAAGAATCTTGCTCAGCGTTACGCGGGCAACATACAGTGCGGAGGCTGCCTCAGTGACAGTCATCCCCTCCGGAATCCATTCACGAAGAACCTCACCGGGGTGAGGTGGGTTATGCATTTTGCTCATAGCACTTGCTCCTGTTAGTGATAGTCCTGATAGTCCAATAGTTCAAAGTCGGTATTATTGAACTTAAGAGTCAGCCTCCAGTTTTCATCCACCGCTATTGAAAAGTGCCCAACCAACTTTCCAGTTAAGGTGTGCAACCGCCAACTCGCCACTGCCACATCTGCGGCACTTTTTGCATTATTCAATACAGCCAATTGAATTCGTAGCCGTGCCGCATGCTTGGGTTGTATGCCCTTCCTTGACCCATTGACAAAGAAATGCTCGAGGCCTTTGTGTCTGAACGACTTAATAATAGACAGAGTGTAATGTGTAACGCATCAATATGCAATTAGAAAGTGCCCTGCCCGAGACCATTTCCGCTATACCTCTCATACCCAGCTTCAGGGATTTCAAAATTGCATATTGACCCCACCAAACCCAGCTCTTTAGGTTGGTCTCGCGGGGTTTAGGGCTGCGACGGCCTTTCTGGCCCGCTCGGTTTCACGCTGCCTACGCTGGGATTCCTGCTCTCGTTTTAGTGCATCTTTGCTGGTTTTTACGCGGGTCTTGAGCCTGTATGCGCGTCTTGACCAGCATAGTGCTGCCCAGGGATGTGACTACGCGTATCTGAGCTTCATAAATATTCAAGGGAGTCGCCTTTCGCTTCAAGCAGGGGTAAGGGTGTGAGACCGAGGTCCCACACCTTGGCTATTACTTCTGGAACCCAGCACTCAGGCTCTGGCTGGCCGCCTCGATCTGACCGTCAAGTTCACCCGCCTCTACCGCAGCGTTGATCGTCTCCAAGGTGTTGATCTGTTAATTTGCACCGAAACCTGACCCGGGGGTCAGTTTTAGATGCAAATCAACAGTTTGAAGCTTTTTTCGTTTGCCACGGGACCGACCAAAGCCTTATCAGTCGTCTTGCGATCCATGTTCATCATCTCGAAGGTCAGGGTTGGAATGCCCTTGACTCAAATCAAGCTTTTCGGTTGCCGCTTATCCAATCAGAAGCTGCGAACAAAAGGCCGGATACTACAAAAGTTACGTGGATCGCGATTTTCCATCCGATTTGTTCGCCTGTCATGGTTTCGCTTAACAAGAAAGCTTTGAGCAACTCCACCGCGGAGATTGCAACGATGGCGCTGATGAGTTTCATCTTGAGGTCTGCGAACCCCAATTTACCCATCCAAGCAGGGCGGTCTTCGTGATCACCTACGTTGATTTTTGACACAAAGTTCTCGTATCCACTGAAAACGATAATAATCAGCAACACGGCCAGTAACGCTGTGTCAACCAAGGTCAAAATTGAAATGATGGTGTTGTGCTCGTAAAGGCCAAAAACCCCCATCAGCAAAAAAAATAACTCCTTACCGAACTTCACCAAAAGCACCAGAATGGCAATGATCAGTCCGATAAAAAATGGAGCTAGGATCCATCGGCTGGCGAAAATAACCGCCTCTAAGGTTTGTTCAATTCTTCTAGATGGCTTTGTCATCGTTTCGTTGCGTCAGTTTGTTTGCCGATGCAGTTTTTCAAGTAGGCCAAGCATAACTGACTTTGTTCTCGGTTAGCACACACTGGGATTGAAGGGCATTAGACATATGTAACAAATCATTACCCTAGCCCTGCTGGCGCTGCGGTTTATCTTTGGCCTCCCGCCTAAGTCTTCCCAGGCACCTAGAGATTGGTTGGGGCAGACGCAAACAGGGCGCCTCTGAGCCTTTCTTTGGCTCCCTCTCGTCAACACAGTTTTTTATTAGAGATTAGTTACCTTAAAGAAATTTTAAGGATGCCAACCGCCCAGACAAAAAATACAGCCTCGATGAGTTCAGTGCCCTGGTAGTCCTGTCCAAGCGCACCATCCGCTACTACGTTGGTTTGGGGCTGGTCGTTCGCCCCTTCAGTGAAATGAAGGGTGCGTTCTACACTATCGTATGTAGTCTTGAACGACTTCTTCTATGGTCATGCAAGTATTTATGCCTTGA
>CAMDMC010000052.1 GCA_945901825.1 Bordetella parapertussis | reverse complement strand
CCCTTAAACAGTTTTAGCTAACCAATTCACTTCGAAGAATAGGCATGGTCGCATGAAGGTAATCCAACATTGGGTCGATAACAAGCACTGGGCGGGAAGTTCAAGCCGCAGCACCGACGTCTACAACCCGGCGCTCGGCGCCAAAACAGCCAGCCTTGCCCTAGCCTCGGCCTCTGACATTGACCATGCCGTCCAAAGGGCTGCCCATGCGTTTCCAGCCTGGGCCGACACACCGCCTGCAAAGCGCGCCGCCATCATGTTCAAGTTTCGCGAACTCATCATGAAACACATCGATGAGCTTGCCCAGCTTTTGTCGTCTGAGCACGGAAAGACCATTCCTGATGCCAAGGGCGAAGTCGCCCGCGGTCTGGAGGTGGTGGAGTTCGTCTGCGGCATTCCCCACCTTCTGAAGGGCGAGTTCTCCGACCAGGTTGCCAATGCTGTTGATTCCCACAGCCTGCGTCAGCCCCTTGGGGTTGTCGCCGGCATTACGCCATTTAACTTCCCAGCCATGGTGCCCATGTGGATGTACCCCGTGGCCATTGCCTGCGGAAACACATTCGTTCTAAAACCCTCAGAGCGCGACCCAAGTGTGCCCATGCGACTGGCCGAACTCTTTGCCGAGGCCGGTCTACCGGCCGGTGTTTTTAATGTGGTCAATGGCGACAAAGAGGCCGTGGATGCGCTTCTCGATCACCCCGAGGTTCAGGCCATTAGCTTTGTAGGCTCCACAGCCATTGGCCACTACATTTATTCGCGCGGCACCGCATCGGGAAAACGCGTTCAGGCTCTTTGTGGTGCGAAGAACCATCTTGTTGTTATGCCCGATGCCGACATGGATCAGGTCACCGATGCACTCATTGGGTCGGCCTATGGTTCTGCAGGTGAGCGTTGCATGGCCATTTCTGTGGCAGTGCCTGTGGGCGACGACACGGCAGACCGTCTCATTGAGCGGCTTACGCCACGTATTCAGGCGCTAAAGGTTGCTCCGTGCACCGACCCCAAGTCCGACATGGGCCCAATTGTTAGTCGCCAGAGTCTCGATCGCATTCTTGGCTATATTTCAGAGGGCGAGAAGATGGGCGCCAGGCTGGTTGTTGACGGCCGTTCGGTGAAGGTGGCGGGCCACGAGCAGGGCTATTTTCTAGGCGGCTGCCTCTTCGATCGTGTTACGCCCGACATGTCCATTTATAAAGAAGAAATCTTTGGCCCGGTTCTCGTTACCCTTCGGGCGGGCAGTTATGAAGAGGCGCTGCAGCTTATTAACAGCCATGAGTATGGCAATGGCGGGGCTATTTTTACTCGTGATGGTGACACCGCACGTGACTTCACGCGGCGGGTGAAAATTGGCATGGTGGGCGTGAATGTGCCCATTCCTGTGCCGGTGGCCTACCACTCGTTTGGTGGCTGGAAGCGCTCTTTGTTTGGCGACCATCACATTCATGGTATGGAGGGCGTTCGCTTCAACACACGCCTTAAAACCGTCACCAGTCGTTGGCCCAGTGGCATTAAAGATGGGGCAGTCTTTAACTTTAAGTCCGGTCACGATGTCTAAGCCCCATTGGCTTGGGCGTCACACGCTCGTGCTTCGCGAAGGGGCTTAAGGCGAGTTTGACATTGACGCCCGCGCTTGATCTTGAAGACCTGCATGTCGGCTGGCCCGGCCAAGACCCGCTCTTTGCCCTTGCAGGCCTAAGGCTCGAAAAAGGGCAGTCCCTTTTCATCTCGGGTTCAAGTGGAAGCGGTAAAACTTCGCTGCTCTCGGTGCTCTGTGGCGTGCTGGTTGCTAAGAAGGGCCGATGCCAGGTGCTTGGCCACGATTTCTCGGCCCTTGCCGCAACCTCGCGCGACCGCATTCGCGGGGAGTCCATGGGCATTCTTTTTCAGCAGTTCAATTTACTGGGGTTTATGTCGGCCCTCGACAACGTACTTATGCCTGCGCGACTTTTCGACCGTCGCAACCAAGATGCCTGTCGTCTGCATGGCTCTGCCTTAAACCAGGCTCACAGCCTGCTTGAGCAGCTGGGCGTTGCCCCGCAGCTCTGGGGCCTTGCCTCGCATCAGCTCTCGGTGGGTCAGCAACAACGTGTTGCGGCTGCCAGGGCCTTTATGGGCCAGCCCTTGCTTGTTCTTGCCGATGAGCCCACCTCTGCCCTTGACGACCTGCATCGAGACCGCTTTCTTGAACTGCTTGCCTCCGTGGGCGGGCAGGCTGGCGCGAGCCTTGTGGTCGTGAGCCACGACCAACGCCTGGCCGAGCGGTTTGACCAGCATCTTGTTCTGGGCCGGTCTGCTGTGGCTTCTGAATGAACAGGGTGACCACGGGCGGGTATCAGTATCAATGAGCGTCTGGTTCAAGCTTGCCTTATTAAGTGCCTGGTCGCGTCGGCTTGCAGTTGGGCTTGTGGTTGCATCGTTGGGGCTTGCCTGCGCCTTAGTTCTAACGGTGCAGCAGCTACGTACCGATTCACGACAAAGCTTTTCCCAGGCGGTGTCTGGGGTTGACCTTATTGTGGGTCCTCGGGGCAGCGCCACCGAAATACTTCTTTACAGCGTTTTTCAGTTGGGCCGACCCACAGCCAATATGTCGGCAAAGGTTTTGCCCGAGCTACGGGAACTGCCCTTGGTGAACTGGGCCGTGCCTATTCAGCTTGGCGATAGCTACCAGGGCTTTCCCGTCTGGGGCACCGAGGCGGAATTCTTTCAACGGTTTCAAGTGCATGGTCAGGCCTTAGGCTTCAAAGAAGGGCAGGCCTTTGACTCCAATAGTCTTTACCAGGTTGTGCTGGGGGCCGAGGTTGCCCGGCGCCTGAATCACAAGCTGGGCGACGCCCTGGTGGTCACCCATGGGTCTGGCCAGGCGCTTGATAAAAGCCACGACGACGCCCCCTTCACCCTTGTTGGCATTCTTCAACCCACCGGTGGGTCGGTTGATCGCGCGGTCTTGGTCTCGGTTTCAAGCTACGAGGCCCTGCATCATGGCTGGGGTGTTGGCGAGTTTCAGGGACTTCGGCTTGGGTCGTTTTCAGGTGCAGGGCAGAAGCCCTCATTCAAAGACCTTCAACCTAGGGAATACACAGCAGTGCTTGTGGGTCTTCACAGCAGGGCTCAGGTGTTTTCAGCCCGTAGAGCCATTGAGCAGTTGCCCGGTGCCCCTTTAACAGCGGTGCTGCCCGGCGTGGCCCTGGACGACCTCTGGCGCTCGCTTTCGCTGGTGGAAGATACCTTGCTTATTATTGGCTTTGCGGTGGCCACCACAGGCATGTTGTCGGTTGTGGCGGTTATGCTGGTGGCCTTGGGGGCACGACGTCGTGAGCTCTCAATTCTTCGAGCCCTTGGCGCCTCGCCCTCTGCGGTCTTTGGTCTGCTTTATCTTGAGGCCATTGTGCTTGGGCTGGCCGGCCTTCTTCTGGGCTTTGCTCTTCAGCAGGGGGGGCTTTTTCTAGCCTCTGCATGGCTGCGTGAAAGCTTTGGCCTTTCGGTTAGCCTGGGCCTGCCCAGTGCGCAGGGCCTTATGATGCTGGCGGGCTTGCTCTTGGGGGTTTTCGTTGCGGCCTTTATTCCAGCCTTGCGCGCCTATCGGTTATCGTTAGCAGATGGTCTCAACCCTGCACAAGTTCATTAGGCTTTGTCTGGCGGCTCTTTTTATGGCGGCGGCCCTATCGGCCAGTGCCTCTGCTGTTCGTGAAATTACCTGGGACGACCTTATTGAAGAGACCTGGGTAAAAGAGGTGCAGGCCGAGATGGCTGTTCTGGGCCGCCTTGGCTTCTTGCAAGACGGCACTGAAGCCGCAAATAAGGCCATGGAGAAGCTTAGAAAAAAATGGGATGCCGCACCCATTGTTACCAAGCACCTGAACCAGCGTATTCGTATTCCGGGCTACGTGGTGCCACTTGACGCAAGCCGCGACAAGCGCCGAGAGTTTCTGTTGGTGCCCTATTTTGGCGCATGCATTCATTCGCCTCCGCCTCCTGCGAACCAAATTATCTTGGTGCAGCCCGAGGCCAACAGCAAGGTGAGTCGCATGCCCGAGAGCATGGAGACCATCTGGGTAGAAGGTGAGCTTTTGGGGGTAAGGTCTACAACCAGCCAAGGGGTGACCGGCTACAGCCTGCGCGCAACGACTATTCGTCCTTATGAAGAAGCTTCTTCAAAGCCTTGACCTAAGCTTCTTTACCCGCCTTTCGCTTACGGGCGTGGCCCTGTTGGCGCTTGTTGAGTCAAGCCTCGTTGCCACGGTGGGCGAGTTTTTTGTTGAAGGCATTTGGCCAGGCTTATTTTTATTTTGGTACGCCCTGTCTTTTGTTCTTTATTGCATTCTGAAGCACATGCTGGCCCGCGGGAAAAGTGGTCACTAGCATCTTTTGTTTTTTAGTCGTCTTAACTGTCCTATTGGGCTTACAGAGTTATCCACGGAACTGTGGATAACCTTGGGTATGTGACTGAAATTTCCCCGTAACATGGGCCTTGAGCTGGTCTGGTTAAATTTTAACCAGTGCGTGGCAGTCTTGAATGCGACCCTCTTTTTTCATTTGACTTTGCTATTTTTTTTCTGCTGAATGCGCCCCTTTAATAAGACTTTTGTAACTATTTTTTTGCTGATGCTTCCTCCGCTTTTCTGGGCGGGCAATGCCATTGTGGGTCGGCTTATGGTGGGCGTTATTCCACCTCTTACATTGAATTTTCTTCGCTGGGCAATTGCCTTGCTGCTGCTTCTGCCCTTTAGTTACAGCCTTTTCTTCAAGACCTCGGTCTTCATGCCTTTGTGGCGGCGCTACCTGGCACTTGGCTTCTTTGGTATTGGCTGCTACAACGCACTGCAGTACATGGCCTTGGTGACATCAAGCCCAATTAATGTGACGCTGGTTGCCTCGTCCATTCCGGTTTTTATGCTCTTGGTAGGCTTCTTCTTTTTTGGTGTCACCGTGCGTCTTAAGGCCGCGCTTGGCGTGGGGCTCTCCATTCTTGGGGTGGTGGTGGTTGTAAGCCGTGGGGATCTTGTTGCGCTTTTTAGCATGAACCTTGTGGCGGGCGACCTTCTTATGGTCCTTGCGTCTTTTACCTGGGCCTTGTACAGCTGGCTCTTGGTTCGGCCAGGGGCGCATCCTGACCCACAGTCCTTAAAAGATCACTGGATTCATTTCTTGTTTGTTCAAATTGCCTTTGGGGTGGCCTGCTCTTTTGTGTTTGCGCTGCTTGAATGGGCCTGGCTTCAAGAGCCTGTCCTTGAGCTCATTCAATGGGGCCCATCCTTGGCCCTGGCCGCCCTTTATGTTGCTATCTTTCCGGGCATCGTTGCCTTTCGTGCCTGGGGCCTTGCTGTTGAACGGGTAGGCCCTGCCTTTGCGGGCGTTGTGGTGAACACCACGCCTTTAATAACCGCTGTGCTTTCCATGGTCTTCTTAAATGAAACCCCTGAGCCTTACCACATGCTTGCCTTCGCTCTGATTCTGGGGGGCATCGTTGTTTTTCAGTGGGGCCGGTTTTCTGACTTGGGCAGAACTTAGTTATACTTCTGTCGTTAGTTCCCTGATAGCTCAGTCGGTAGAGCGACGGACTGTTAATCCGCAGGTCCCTGGTTCGAGCCCAGGTCGG
The DNA here is from genome assembly GCA_945901825.1 of Bordetella parapertussis. Classification (GTDB taxonomy): domain Bacteria; phylum Pseudomonadota; class Gammaproteobacteria; order Burkholderiales; family Burkholderiaceae_A; genus Hahnella. Next base: position 788 of record CAMDMC010000052.1, on the reverse strand, counting down.
GGAGCCATCTATACTAAAGCCCGCAGGCGAACATATGTCAATGGTCCCGTTAGGGACACCGTGTGAACAACGATTCACATGGGTCAAAAACTGATCCTTCTTTAAGATAGGCTCATTGGTTACACTTAACCCACGCTAACCAAACCCGAAAGGCTTGCCACTCCCATGGCCCGCCTCATCCCCGACGACGTTGCCGAGCGCAACCAAGGCCCCTGGCCCGACAGCGAGCACGCCACGCTGAACAAGCTTGCCATTGCCCTGTCGGCGGAGTACACCGTGTTTCATGGCATTCACTGGGCGCGTATTGACCAGGCCAACCCCGTGTATGGCGAAATTGATTTCATTGTGATGAACCGCCACGGCAGGCTTTTGGCCATTGAGCAAAAAGATGCCGCCGTAACCGTGGTGCGTAACGACCTGATGGTGCACTACCGTAACGAGCCCAAGCCCAAGTCGGTCACGACCCAAGTCAGCCGTAATTTGAACGGCCTGCGCCGCGCTTTTAATAACAGCCACCCCGGCCGCAGCCTTACCGTGGACCATCTGCTTTACCTGCCCGAGTCGCACCTAAGCGGCCAACTGCCCGCAGGTGTTGATGCAAGCCGCGTGGTGGATGCTTCGAATGCAAGTGAGCTGGTGTCTATTATTGAAGGCCTCTTCGAGGCCAACCCCATACCGCAGGGCGAGCATCCCGCCGACGCTGTGGACATTCTTAACTTCCTGTCGCAGCGGTTTGGCGCTATGCCCCATATTGGGCTTTTAGGTGAAAGGGCCCGCAGCTTCTCAAG
>CAMDMC010000051.1 GCA_945901825.1 Bordetella parapertussis | reverse complement strand
AAGTGGCGAGCTCGGCTCTTGCATTGGGGGTTCAATGTCTTTCCCGCATTCCGGGGAACAGGAGGCAGGCTTATTTCCGTAAGCCCCGACTTTCTAACCATTACGGCAAGGCTGCGCTACAACTGGCGCACCAAAAATATTATGGGATCGGTCTATGGGGGCTCCTTGTTTGCCGTCACCGACGGCCCCCACCCCATCATGCTTATGGCAGCCCTTGGGCCTGAATCCGTGGTCTTGGACAAGGCGGCAAGCATTCGTTACCGAAAGCCCGCCTATGAGGACCTGACGGTTCAATTCCATTTCAGCCCCCAGGAAATACTGGAAATCGAGCATCGACTTAAACATGAAAACGAGTTCGAATACGAGGTGAAAGCTGATTTAACCGGTAAAGACGGGTCTGTCTTTGCAACAGTGGAACGAACGTTGTATGTCACAACACGGCAGTACATGGCTGAGAAGCGAAAGGCTCGACAGGCATCTCAGGCGCAAGCGGAAGACCGGGCTCAAGCCCAGGCCCAAGCCTTAAGTCATGCAGCAGACCCAGGGCGCTTTGAAGCACAACAAACCGTAGGACACCCCAAGGAGACGGATGATGGAAAGGATTTGGTTAAAACAGTACCCCCCTGAGGTGCCTGCCTCAATTAGTACCGAATCAATTCCTTCACTCAGCCACCTTATCGATGAAGCCCTTGCCGAGTTTGCCAACCAGACGGCCTACATCAGCATGGGCAAGTCCATAACCTACAGCGAACTCAACGACATGGCCGAGGCCTTTGCCGCCTGGCTTCAGTCACTAGGCCTTGGACGAGGCGACCGCGTTGCCCTGATGATGCCCAACCTTCTTCAGTACCCCATTGCACTGGTGGGTACCCTGCGCGCAGGCTGCGTGGTGGTGAACTGCAACCCCTTGTACACCGCACGCGAGCTTGAGCATCAGCTGGTTGACTCGGGTGCTACCACCATTGTCATTGTTGAAAACTTCGCGCATACCCTTGAGAAGGTCATTCATAAAACAGCCGTGCGCAATGTCGTCGTCACCTCGCTTGGTGAGATGCTAGGCGGGGCCAAAGGCCTTGTCGTGAACCTGGTGGTGCGTCATGTGAAAAAACTGGTGCCTGCCTACAACCTGCCGCAGGCCATTGGCTTTAAAGACGCCCTGAACCTTGGCCGTGGCCACACGCTTAGCCGCCCCTCGCTTGGGCCCGAAGATATTGCTTTTCTTCAATACACAGGGGGAACCACAGGAGTATCAAAGGGGGCCATTCTTACCCATGCCAATATCTCAGCCAATGTCTTGCAGGCCGAGGCCTGGATTAAACCTGTGGTTCGCCGTGGGCAAGAATTCATTCTTACGGCCTTGCCGCTTTATCACATCTTCGCGCTCACAGCCAACTGCCTCACCTTCATGCGCATTGGGGCGCAGAACCTGCTTATTACCAACCCCCGCGACATACCAAACTTTATTAAGGAATGGTCGAAGTACCCGGTCTCCACCATTACCGGTGTGAACACCCTTTTCAATGCGCTGCTCAATAACCCTGAATTCAAGAACCTGAATTTTTCCAGCCTAAGGCTGACCTTAGGCGGAGGCATGGCAGTGCAAAAGCCTGTGGCAGACCGTTGGCATGCCACCACCGGGGTGGTGCTTAGCCAGGCCTACGGCCTTACCGAGACCTCGCCTGCGGCAACCATTAACCTTATTACCGAATCGTTCAATGGCTCCATCGGGCTTCCTATCTCGTCCACCGACGTCTCCATTCGGGATGACGAGGGCCGCGAACTTGCCCAAGGCGATATTGGAGAGATCTGCATCAAAGGGCCACAGGTGACCCCGGGCTATTGGAACAGGCCCGATGAGACCAGCCTTATTTTTACAGGCGACGGGTATTTAAAGACGGGCGATCTGGGCTACGTGGATGAGCAGGGGTATGTCTTTATTGTCGATCGTAAGAAGGACATGATTTTAGTCTCGGGCTTTAATGTCTACCCCAACGAGGTTGAAGAGGCGGCGGTTGAGCATCCTGGTATTCAGGAGGCGGCAGCCATTGGTGTGCCCGACCCTCAGTGCGGCGAAGTGGTTAAACTCTTTGTTGTTCGCAAAGACTCCGCGCTTAACGAAGAGGCCATTATTGCTCACTGCCGCAGCCTTCTTACCAACTACAAAGTGCCCAAGCACATTGAGTTTCGTGATGAACTGCCCAAGACCAATGTGGGCAAAATACTTCGACGTGCGCTACGCGAGCCCGCCACGTCGGAGATGACGAACTGATTGATCTTGGCGTTATTCACTTCTGGGAGTTTTTACTTGGCACGGTTGTTATTGTTCTTCTGCCCGGGCCGAACTCACTTTACGTTGCAACCGTAGCAGCCCGCGAAGGGCCTGGTCGAGGCTGGAGGGCAGCCTTTGGTATTTTTACGGGCGACACGGTTCTTATTCTTGCAACTGCCGCCGGCGCAGCATCGCTTATGCATCTTTTCCCAGTGGCTTTCGAAGGCTTTAAAATTGTTGGGGCGCTTTACCTAGGATGGATTGGCTTTGAGCTTCTGCGCGCAGGATGGCAGCGGCGAACGCAGAGCGAATCAAGGGCAGAAAGCATCACCATGGCCTCAGAGACATTGTCGACGCCGATGCCCGCAGCGCCAGCACCAGCGCCAGCGCCAGCGAATGCAGCAACACACCCCGAAGTGTTATCCAGCTTGGCAAGGCGAGCACCCCTGCATGAGGATCCTTTTCTTCGGGCCCTTGGGCTCTCACTCACAAACCCCAAGGCCATTCTTTTTTTTCTTGCTTTTTTCACGCAGTTTGTAAGCCCAACCGCAGGCTCGGTAGCCCTTGCCTATTTTGTTCTAGGGCTTGTGGTGCAGGTTGTTAGTCTGAGCTACCTATGGATGTTGATTGTTGCCGGCCACAGGCTTGCGCGACAGTTTGAAGAGCATCCCCGCTGGGCAGGTGCTGGCCTTATGCTTGTGGGTGCCTTCTTTATTGGCTTTGCACTTAGGCTGATGAACTAGACCTGAGTAAAGACACAGGCCTGGTCGTAGGCCTGTTGACCTGCCTTCACCGCATGAACAAGCCCAAGCTGCGGCAGCAAAACCTGCTGGCAGTAAAAGCTTGCCGACTGAAGCTTGCGTTCGTAAAACGGGGCCTGGTCTTTTTTGTTGTAGGCCACAAGGGCGGCACGACCCATCATCCAGCCACCCAAGACAAACCCCGAGAGCATGACCAGCGGCACCGACCCCATAAAGGCTCCCACCGACTGCTGCGTCTGCAGGGCCTCAAGGCTTGCATTAACCGACTCTTGAAGTACGGCGCTGGCTTTTAATAAAACAGCGCCCATGGCCTGACAGTCTTTATGCTCATGGCCTGCGAGCTGCCGTGCTGTTTCTTGCACCTCCGATAAAAGCTTCTTCGCCTCAAAGCCCTTGTCGCGTGCAAGTTTTCGGCCAAGAAAGTCGTTGGCCTGAATGGCCGTAGTGCCTTCGTAGATGGTGGTAATACGGGCATCACGAAAGTGCTGGGCGGCACCGGTATCTTCCACATAGCCCATTCCGCCATGCACCTGCACAGCCATGGAGGTGAGCTCAATGCTTGACTCGGTGCACCAGGCCTTAACGATGGGGATAAGAAAATCGCCGCGGCTTTGGTAGGCGGCCGCCTGGCTAAGGTCGGGGCAGTGTGCGGCCAGATCGAGCATGGCTGCGGCCTCGTAGGAAAGAGCCCGCATGGCATCAATGCGCGATTTCATCTGGCCTAAGAGGCGGCAGACATCGGGGTGATAGGCAATGGGCCTGGTCTGAGTCTGTGCAAGCACCTTGCCCTGCACACGCTCATGGGCATAGGCCAGGGCCTGCTGATAGGCTCTGTCTGCAATGGCCAAGCCCTGAATGCCTACCTGCAGCCTTGCATCGTTCATCATGGTGAACATGTATTCAAGGCCGCGATGCGGCTCGCCCACCAGGTAGCCAACGGCGCCTGAGGTCTCGCCATAGCTCATGACGGCTGTGGGGCTGGCATGGATCCCCAGCTTGTGTTCAAGCGAGACGGTTTTAACATCGTTGTCCTCGCCGAGATCGCCATTGGCTGTTACAAGCTGCTTGGGCACAACAAACAACGAAATACCTTTTACCCCCTCGGGCGCATCGGGAAGTCGGGCAAGCACCAGATGAATGATGTTCTCGGTCAGGTCGTGGTTGCCGTAGGTAATGTAAATTTTCGTGCCATGAATGCAGTAGCCAGGCTCGCCTGAAGGCCCTGGTTTATTCAATGGCCAGGCCTTGGTGGTAACAGCCGCAAGGTCGGAGCCTGCCTGCGGCTCGGTTAGGTTCATGGTGCCTGCCCACTTTCCCGAAACCATTTTGGGCAGATAAAGACGCTTTTGGGTCTCGCTGCCATGGCGCTCAAGGGCATGAATAGCCCCTGCAGTAAGCATGGGGCACAGGGCAAAGGACATGCAGCTTGCGTTCCACATCTCGTTTACCGCAGCGGCCACAAGCTGGGGAAGCCCCTGACCAGTGTGCTCAACTGAACACGAAAGCCCATTCCAGCCCGCCTCAACGAACTGGCTGTAGGCCTGTTTAAACCCTGGCGGGCAGCGAACCTCACCCTGGGCATCGACCTGGGCGCCTGATTGATCCCCGACCACATTCAAAGGCGACAAGACCTCTTGCGAGAACCGCGCCGCCTCGGACAAAACCGCCTCGGCAAGGCTGGGCTCGAGATCGCCCTGGCCGGGAAGCGCCGCCACCTGATCGAAGGCACAGAGCTCGGTGACCACAAACTGCATGTCTGTCAGAGGGGCTTGGTAGTCGGCAGGCATTGCAGGTTCCTTAAGGGCTAAATTTTTTCGGTGAGCTGTGGAACAACCTCGAACAAATCGGCAACAAGCCCGTAGTCAGCGACTTGAAAAATAGGCGCATCGGGGTCTTTGTTGATAGCAACAATCACCTTGGAATCTTTCATGCCCGCAAGATGCTGAATAGCGCCCGACATGCCAATAGCAATGTAGAGGTTGGGAGCGACAACCTTACCCGTCTGACCCACTTGGTAATCGTTGGGCGCATAGCCTGCATCGACGGCCGCACGCGAGGCACCAAGGGCTGCACCGAGCTTGTCGGCAAGTGGCGTTAGAACGGCCTGGTACTGCTCGGCAGAGCCCAACGCCCGGCCGCCCGAGACCACCACCTTGGCCGAACTCAGCTCGGGTCGTTCAGACTTTGAAAGCGCTTGCGAGACAAAACGGCTTAGGACGGCAGGATCAACGGCTTGAACGGCGGTGATAGCTGCAGGTTCTGCACCGGATGCAACCGCCTCGAAGGCTGTGGTTCGAGCAGTGACAACAAGCACGGGGTCGATGGACTGCACTGTGGAAATAACGTTGCCCGCATAAATGGGCCGCTCGAAGGTATTGTGGCTGATGACCTTGGTGATGTCGGAGATGGCCGCCACGTTCAGCATGGCAGCAAGCCGCGGCGCAAGGTTTTTACCCATAGTGGACGATGGCAAGACAACAGCACGCAGGCCATCTGCCTTGTGGCCTGCCGAGGCATCGGATGCCAGGGCAGGGTCGAGCGCATGGATTAAATGCAGCGCCTGGCTCGCCAAGGCCTCGGCAATGGGCTCGGCATGCGCGGGTCCATCGGCAAGCCAGACCTGATGAACACCCTGGCACCGGGCGGCCTGGTTGGCCGCCTGCTCGGCCTGATGCCCTGCCACCAAGACATGCAGTTCAAGGACCTGCGGCGCACTGGGGTGGGATGCCTGGGCCTTTGCCAGCGCTGCGGCAGCTGTAATGGTGTTGAGGGTTGAGGCAGAAAGGGCCTTGTGATTGTGTTCAGCGACGACGAGCAGTTTCATGGCTTAAATAACCTTTGCTTCGTTTTTTAGTTTTTCAATAAGTTCATCCACCGAGGCCAGCTTGACCCCCGCAGCGCGGCCAGCCGGTTCGGCCACCTTCAGCTGTTGAAGACGTGGCGCCAGATCAACGCCTAGGGATTCCGCCTCAATGGTTTCGATGTCTTTTTTCTTTGCCTTCATGATATTGGGCAGGGTGACGTAGCGCGGTTCATTCAGGCGTAGATCGGCCGTCACAATGGCTGGAAGCTGAACCGCGATGGTCTGCAGCCCGCCATCGACTTCACGCGTGACCAGCGCATGATCGGGCTGAAGATCAACCTTAGAAGCAAAGGTGGCCTGCGGCCAATTCAAAAGGCCTGCCAGCATCTGACCGGTCTGGTTGCAGTCGTCATCAATGGCCTGCTTACCCATAATAACAAGCTGAGGCGCCTCGCGGACAACGAGTGCCTGAAGAATTTTGGCCACACCCAGCGGCTGCAACAAGGCTTCGCTTGTTACAAGAATGCCGCGGTCGGCCCCCCTGGCAAAGGCTGGGCGCAGAACGTCGTGACTTGCTGCAGTTCCGCACGTCACTGCAATAATTTCGGTAACCTTGCCCTGTTCCTTCAGCCGAACCGCCTCTTCAACGGCAATCTCATCGAAGGGGTTCATGCTCATTTTGACATTGGCAATGTCAACATCGGAGCCATCGGTTGCAATACGCACTTTGACGTTGTA
>CAMDMC010000050.1 GCA_945901825.1 Bordetella parapertussis | reverse complement strand
CGACGGCGGTGTTTGGCACCTCGATGTCGGCTCATCTCATCCTGGGGCTGTAGCCGGTCCCAAGGGTATGGCTGTTCGCCATTTAAAGAGGTACGTGAGCTGGGTTCAAAACGTCGTGAGACAGTTTGGTCCCTATCTGCTGTGGGCGCTGGAAGTTTGAGGGAGCCTGTTCCTAGTACGAGAGGACCGGAATGGACACACCTCTGGTGTACCTGTTGTCACGCCAGTGGCATCGCAGGGTAGCTATGTGTGGAAGAGATAACCGCTGAAGGCATCTAAGCGGGAAACTCGTCTCAAGATAAGACTTCCCGGGGCCTCGAGCCCCCTAAAGGGTCGTTCAAGACCAGGACGTTGATAGGCTGGATGTGGAAGCGCAGTAATGTGTGAAGCTAACCAGTACTAATTGCCCGTGAGGCTTGACCCTATAACCCTGTTGATGAATGTAATAACTTTTGACGTGCTTAAGAAGCAATGTCGATTCAATCCATCTCAAAAACTGATTGCTTGTTTCCTAAGAAACAAGCAATACGAAGACCATGTTGTTATACAAGTTATGCCTGACGACCATAGCGAGGTGGAACCACTCCTTCCCATCCCGAACAGGACCGTGAAACGCCTTTGCGCCGATGATAGTGATCATTCGATTGTGAAAGTAGGGCATCGTCAGGCTATTCAAAATAAAACCCTTGCTGGCTTCACCGCGGCAGGGGTTTTTTCATTTTCTGTTGTCATAATGGCCCCTGAAACTCAAAGGAGGTCGCATGTCACGGGTCGGGCCACTTATACGTTACCTACCATGGGCAAGTACGCTGCCTCTAGCGGCCCTTGGCTATGTTGTTAGCCCCTGGATAAGCCTGCTGGCCCTGGCGCTTTTTGGTCTGGGTGTGCAAGACATCCTGCAACCCCATCATGCTGTCCGTCGTAACTACCCACTAACAGGGCGCCTGCGCTACGCCTTAGAGTCCATACGGCCCGAGATTCGTCAGTACTTTATTGAAAGTGACGACGACAAGCTTCCCTTCTCGCGCCATCAAAGGGCCATGGTCTACGCCCGGTCAAAAGAGCAGAACGACAAGCGTGGCTTTGGCACCATAAAAGACTTCTACCAGCAGGATGCGCAGTGGCTTGCGCATTCCATGCGCCCGGTTCAGACCGACCCCAAGAACTTGCGCGTTTGGGTGGGTGGCAACGACTGCAAGCAGCCCTACTCGATGTCGGTTTTTAACATCTCCGCCATGAGCTTTGGATCTCTCTCGGCCAATGCCATTCAGGCTTTGAATAAGGGTGCGGCCAAGGGGGGATTTGCCCACGACACGGGCGAGGGAAGTATGTCGAAATATCACCGCCAGCATGGTGGCGACCTGGTCTGGCAGATTGCCTCAGGCTACTTTGGCTGCCGAACAGCCGATGGTCGGTTTGACCCTCAGCGCTTTGAGGAGCAGGCCCAAGACCCTCAGGTCAAGCTCATTGAAATTAAAATTTCCCAAGGCGCAAAGCCTGGCCACGGAGGAATGCTTCCCGCTGCCAAAGTTAGCGCCGAAATCGCGCAGGCCCGTGGCGTGCCCATGGGCGCTGATTGCATTTCACCGGCAAGCCACTCGGCCTTCACCACGCCAATTGAACTGATGGCCTTTATAGCCCAGTTGCGGGAACTCTCCAAAGGAAAGCCCATTGGCCTGAAGATGTGCATTGGGCAGGTACGCGAATGGTTTGCTGTTGTGAAGGCCATGCTCGAAACCAATACGACCCCGGACTTCATTGTGATTGATGGCGCCGAGGGCGGCACTGGCGCTGCCCCCATTGAATTTGCAGACCATATGGGGATGCCGATGCGTGATGGCCTTCGACTGGTTCACAACACTCTGGTTGGGGCTGGCCTGCGGGCCCAGGTTCGGCTCGGCGCCTCTGGAAAAATCCTTTCAGCCTTCGACATTGCGCGGTGCATTGCCCTTGGGGCCGACTGGTGCAACTCAGCCCGGGGCTTCATGTTTGCCATAGGCTGCATTCAGTCCAGAAGCTGCCACACCGACGCATGCCCAACCGGTGTTGCCACACAAGACCCAGTGCGGCAGCGCGCGTTGGTCGTCCCCGACAAGGCCGAGCGCGTCTACCGCTACCATACCAATACCATTCATATGTTGGCTGAGATGATGGGCGCTGCCGGGCTCTCACACCCAAGTCAGATTACAGCGGATCTCCTCATGACCCGTGACACGAACAATCAGGCAGTGCCTTTTTCTTCGAAAGAGACCACCTTGGAGCAGGGGGCTTTATTGGGGAATCCGGAAGATCTTCAGCGGTTGCCGGAACCCTTTGCGAGCCATTGGCTGGCTGCTGATGCATCGCGTTTCGGGGTTGAGCGGCTCGCCTAAAGACGTTTGTAAACCACTCAAACCCCCGGCCGTAGGGCCGTTCGAAAGAAACCGTGTACTGCTAGCTTGCCATCCGCATGGCTTCGGGTTTTTTGGCGAGTAGGCTAGGCACTGCAGACCAGGCGCCTTGAATTTCCCCCATCAAACCGGAGACTTCCCTCAAGGCCTCGACATCGTTGTGCAGGTTCACATGAAGCAGACGGCGGGTCACATACCCGTAAAGCTCATCAAGGTTCTTCGCAATCTCGCCGCCCTTTTCGAAATCAAGGGCGCTCTGAAGGCCCAGAATAATTTTCCCAGCACGGGCGAGGCTGCGCGCCTTGTCCTCAATCGCGCCGCGGGCGATCTGACCCTCGGCAGAACGAAGACTTTCCATCAAACCGTCAAAGAGCATTTGGATCAACTGAATGTTGTCTGAGGTGGCAACACCCGTTGAAACCTTTACTTCTCCGTAGCTTGCAATTCCCCGATTCATCGCTCTCATTCCAGACTCCCTAAATAAACCATTGATTGCTTCAAATTTGTTCGGGCATCCATATCCTGAACACCCATAACCTTAGAATCGACGGCACTGCCTACTTCTTTAGACAGGAAAACTAGCCCGGAACGCCGTCTTGCTTCATTGCGGCCTTGGCCGCCGCAGCAACTGCTGCCGTCATCTCGGGTGAGTTAAGGGTTAAGGCAGGGGGCGCTGGCTCGGACCCCTTCGCCTGACTCGAAGCAGGCCCCGTAAGCGCGGGAATCGCGGCCGGTTGAGGCGCCTCACCATCGCCTAAGGGTGCCTGCTCGGCGTCTTGCGCGTCGGACGGATTAATCGGCAGAAGCTTTTCAGCCAGGGCCTCTGCATTACCCATGGCAGTGCGCGTGGTGATGACCTTTAGTGCACCAAGCAAGGTCTTCTGAATAGTCTGACGCGCCTCGCCCGACTGCGCAGAAACCGAGTCATAGCCCGCCTGGTAAATCGTGTCGGCATGCTGTTGGGGAATCCACGATATAACCGATCCCCGCAGCCCTTTTACCTTGTGTTTATTCTGAGGAACAGACGCTTTACCAGCCCTGCCATTTTCCACACCCTCGTTGAACAACTCTTCGCAATGCCTTGCCAACAGAACGTGGTAGCGCGGCCTGAGTTCTTCAACAAGCTTCTCGTCGATATCGGGCAAGGGCTTACCCGTCATGGCATCCCAAAGCCTCTTGCTAACCAAGGTGCCAAAACTGGTGTCGGGCTTATCGGAGTTCTCCTCCGGCAAGGGCGCCCCTTCACTGCCATCGGCATCGGAAAGCGCGAGGGCGGGTACTGCACCGTTTCCATTGGCCTGCCGGGGGTCAGCGCTTTGATGCTCGTCCTCGAGGTCGAACTCTTCAGGAACGATCGCCCGGTGCACACCGCGCACCTGGTCGACAACCAGAATCATCAGAAGGAGCATCATGGCCAGAATGGCCAGAATGGAGAATAAAAGTATTGATCCCATGGCCTTAAAATCGGCGCAGATACCGAAGACTTAAGGCTGAAGGTTTAAAAGCCTGGGGTCAAGCCCTTTTGAGGCCTAAACCACTGCCGAAAGCCAATGCTTGACTCGGAGTTGCGCCGCGGCCTTCTGTGGCGCGGGAATAGACATAGCCTAGCTGGGTGATTGTCCGTCAGGCTCGCCTTCGCCCTCACCACCCTCGGACATGTCCTCGCGCATAAAGCCAAGTGCCTGAAAAGGTGGCTCTAACTTAAGCTCTTCAGAAATCTTATCTGCGATGGACTGACAGAGCTCAATGGACTGCTCGGCAGAGATTTCCTCGTTCTGATAAGCCGCCCCAATTTTGAAGACCTCTTCAGCGAAGGCAAAGGGTATATAAGCAATAATTTCGCCATTCACAGACTTAATGGTCTGGAAAGAGGACGGAACGGGCGCTGCCGGCTTCTCGTCACCCGAAGCAATGGCCATCATAGACTTCTCAGTGAAGTCTGCCGTCTTCTCCGCCCCGTCAATAAAGGTTTTATCAAGAACGGCCCTGCATCGAAGCCCCATTCGTATTCGAGCGGAGACCTCGGCTCGGCCGTCACCCGTCTCGGCGCAGGTTTTTTCGTAATCCTGCTTTGCCTTAATCATTTCTTCTTTTTTGGCGTCGCCAAAAAGCTTACCAAGCATGGTTAATCCCGAATCAAACGGTTAAATGTCGAAGCCTCAAATGATACGGCAGAAACCCTAGCCACCCTCAAAACCCAGTGTTTTACGCAGCTTTTTGATGTTTGCTGACAGAATCTGGCTGACCCGAGATTCGGTGACATTCAGAGTCAGTCCGATTTCTTTAAGGTTCATCTCTTCTTGGTAGTAAAGGGCCATTACAAGGCGGTCGCGCTCGGGTAAGGCCTCGATGGCTGCCACCAAGACCCCCATAAACTCTGACTCCTCTACCTGAGCCTCGGGCTGGCTGCTACTGGCATCAGGAATGGAGAGCGCCTGCTCGGCCACGTCCTCAAGGTAGACGGTATGGAACTGGGCAGCCTTGCGCCGATCTTCTTGGAAGTCATCAATATCTTTGCCCAAGGCGGCAGCGACCTCGGCCTGCGAGGGCTCACGCCCCAATACGGACGATAACTGCCGTACCTCTTCGGAGTGCTGTTTATTAATTGCAACGGCCGAGCGGGGAAGGTTCGACATACGGCGAACCTCGTCAATAATGGCGCCTCGAACGCGACTGTGGGCGAAGTGCTCAAAGGGCACCCCTTTGGCTGCAACAAACGAACGAGCGGCCTCAATAAGGCCGATGGTCCCAACCTGAATGAGCTCATCAAGGTCCATAAAGGAGGCAAGACGCGGGCGCAGGTGCAGTGCAATTCGTTTAACGAGACCGAGATGAGACAAAACCAAGGTCTCGAGGTCGTTTTCGGCCTGTTGGTAGGGGTTAGGGCCTTTCATCTTCAAGGGCGGTTTTGTTGGTGCGGCAGTTTCAGTCGTTAGCATCAGCGTATTTGTCGTTCAATGAAGAAGGATAGCCCACCTGGGCTGCCTTCAAGTGGACTGAGCTGACCAATTTCTTTGGCCAGGGCGCGGAAATTTCGACTGGCAAGGCTTCCCGGAGCCAACGCCACAAGGGGTTTGTGCTGACGCAGCGAGGTAAGCACCATCTCGTCAGACTCAATGGACCCAAGGTAGTGCAGGGGTTGGCCCAGAAAACGCAGGGAGACATCTTGAATACGCTTGAACAACATCTCACCTGCGGCCTGGCTATCCACCATATTAGGAACTAAGTAAATCTGATCGGCCGCACTTTCTTGCGTAAGAACTTTGATGGTTCCATAGGCATCGGCAATGGAAGAGGGCTCGTCCCGAACCACAATCAGTCGTCGCTGAACCGCTCGCATGAAGGTCATAACCTGCGGCGAAATGCCTGCGGCAATGTCCACAATAAGATAGTCGAGATCTTCTTCAATCTCGCTGAACGCCTGAACTACCCCCGCAGCCTCTTTCGGGCCAAGTGCCGCCATATCCAAGAGGCCCGAACCACCAGGAATGAGACGCACACCTTGGGCAGTGGTGGTGACAATTTCAGCAAGCGACTTCTCGCCCGAAATGACATGACTCATGTTGAAGGGTGCCCGGTGTCCAAGGGCAATTTGCGCATTGGCAAGGCCCAGGTCGGCATCGAATAAAAGTACACGCTTGCCTTGGGTGGCCAACGCAACGGCCAAATTCACCGACACAGTGGTCTTGCCGACGCCACCCTTTCCGCTTGCGATGCCGATGACTTCGGGCTTAGACGATAAATTCATGACTATGGCTTAGGGGGTGTGTTTGGGGGCCAGAACAGCCTGGGTGGCTTGAAAACGCGGGGACATTGAAACCAGTGCCTCGGCAGTAGAACCCGAAAACCCCTGGGGCACTTCTTGGGCAAGACCGTCTTGAACGGCACAGACGAGCTGTTCGCGTGCTAGGCATGCTAGTCGGTCACCCGACATGGAACATGCATTGATGGTACCAACTCCATTGGATGCCTCGTTCATTAAAGCCAGGGGCTTTTGCTGCAGAGCCTGAACCAGGCCCCAGCACTGCGCCGACTCATCGAGTTTGGTGAGAATAAGATCATCCCAAGGGCAGAGCTTAAAAAGCTGCAGGGCCTGCGCAAGGCTGATGTCGCAGGCAAGGGCAAGATGCAGCTCGGCCTTCGGCAGCTGCCTTGAAATGTCGTCGCAATGCCGCTTGAGTTGCGGGCCCGGTGTGTCAATAAAAATAGCGCGTCGCCCTTGAAGCTCTTCAATAAGGCTAGTTAACAGGCTTGCCTCAGTAACCCGAAAGGCCTCAAGGCCAGACCGCGAGCAGCTTAACTGCAGCTGCGACCAGGCACCAAGCCGGCTGTCGCAATAGCTAATGACAGCAACCTGTTCTGCGCCCCAGGCCTCAGCAGCCTTATGAGCCAGCCGGGCCACAGACTGTGTCTTGCCAGAGCCTGAGGGACCGAAGACAGCATGAATACCCTCGGTTGGAACCTCGGTAATGGTTTTAGGAAGACCTGCCGCAAGAATGGCTTCAACCTTCTTCATGGCTATTTCGATGGTTTCTTCCGACTGAATCTCATCAATAAGAAGCACCCGACTTGCCGTTGAAAGGCCAAGCGTCTCGAGCGCCGTATTGAGGGTCTGGCCCATTGACGATAAACCGACAGGGTTAAGCGCGGACAACTGTTGTTGAAGCCGAAGTTCGCGTCGCAGCTCGGCCATCTCTTGCCGAACAATGTCGACGATCTCTCGGGCCCGAAGCTGTTCACGATGGTTGTCATGGCGCAGCTCACCCATGACCGGCTCGCGTTTTTTTGTGGCGGGCTGAAGTGCCTGGGAGAAGATGGCCTCGAACTCTGGCCCGTCAGGGTTGATGGCGTTTACCGTTTCAACTGACCCCTCCGTTACTACCGTCTGGTTAGGGGCGCCGCCAGCGCTCGGCCCGTGGGCCTGTGCCTCGGCGAGCTCAAGGCTGGCCCGGTCGAATGCTGGCTCTAGGTCCACGGCAACAATCACTTCCGTCTGGCCATTGACCTGTTCGTGCGAGACCACAAGGGCATCCGTTCCGTAAAGGCTCACGGCTTTCTCCGTCGCTGCACGAAGGTCTCTGGCAAGGATGCGTTTTAGTTCCATAAAGGTCTCCAGACTACTTTCCTAAAGTAGAAAGCAAGGTCTATTCCGTTTTTTCCCGTATTTCAACGGTTTCAATGACTTTCACGGACTGGTCGTCCGG
>CAMDMC010000049.1 GCA_945901825.1 Bordetella parapertussis | reverse complement strand
AGACGGTGGCCACTTTGTGCGCCACGCCAGGCAGGTCGATCAGCTCGACCTCGGTCATCTGCTCGAGCTTTTCGGTGTTGATCACCGCGCTCTTCCAGGTCAGCGGCACCGCGCCGCCGGTGTAGCCGGTGCCACCGCCGCGCGGGATGATGGTCAGGCCAAGCTCGACGCAGCCGGCCACCAGCGCGGCCATCTCAGCCTCGGTGTCGGGGGTGAGCACGACAAACGGACACTCGACCCGCCAGTCGGTGGCATCGGTGACATGCGAGACCCGCGAGAGCCCGTCAAACTTAATGTTCTGGAGGTCGGTCACCCGGGCAAGACGGCGACGAACCTTCTTTCGCAGACCCTGGGCCTCGTTGAGGTCCGATTCAAACTGTTTGATGGCCTTGGTTGCAAGGCTAATAAGCTCGGCAACACGGCGGTCACGGACAAGCTCGGACCTTGGGTCTTGGGCAGGCTGCAGGGCCTGGGCCGACGCGACAGGGGGCAAGGAAGATGGGGTATCGCGACGCCGCTCAATTTCTTTTAGCCGATGAAGCAGTGCATCCACAAGCTGCCGGCAACGACGCGGGTTGGCAATAAGGTCGTCCTGCAGGTAGGGGTTGCGACTGACCACCCAGATATCGCCCAGAATTTCATAGAGCATGCGGGCCGAGCGGCCCGTGCGACGCTCTTGACGAAGTTCGGAAATGAGCTCCCAGCCTCGCTTACCAAGAATACGCCAGACAATTTCCCGGTCGGAGAACGAGGTGTAGTTGTAGGGGATCTCTCGGAGGCGAGACTCCGATGGGTCAACCGTCGAAACAGCCGACAACAGGGCCGGCAACACAGGAGCATTCATAGTTTTTCAAGTGTAATGGAGCCTCAGAGCCGATTCAGACCGAAAGCCTCTTTCGGTTCATAAACCCTAAAACCTTAGGCGAATTAAGATAGGTCCATGGGCGCTGACTATTTACGACGAATTCTTACTGCCCGGGTCTATGACGTCGCCATTGAGACCGACCTCGACCCGGCCCCCAACCTATCCCGGCGGCTAGGCTGCAAGGTATTGCTTAAGCGCGAAGACACCCAGCCCGTCTTCTCCTTTAAGCTGCGCGGCGCCTACAACAAGATGTCCCAGCTAAGCCAAGACCAGCTTGCCAAGGGGGTCATTGCCGCCTCGGCCGGTAACCATGCCCAGGGTGTTGCGCTTGCTGCACGGCAGCTTGGCTGCAAGGCGCTTATTGTTATGCCGGTCACCACACCAACCGTCAAAATTGATGCGGTTCGCCAGCGAGGTGCCGAGGTTGTGCTTCACGGAGACTCCTATTCGGACGCCTACCTGCATGCGAAGTCCCTGGAGAAAGACCAGGGCCTTACCTTCGTTCACCCCTTTGACGACCCCGATGTCATCGCAGGCCAAGGCACCATCGGTCTGGAGATTCTTCGCCAGCATGCCGATCCCATCGATGTCATTTTTGTTGCTGTGGGCGGAGGGGGTCTGATTGCTGGGGTGGCGACTCTTGTAAAGCAGCTGCGGCCCGAGACTCTGGTCATCGGCGTGCAAACAGAGGACTCCGACGCCATGGCACAGTCCATTGAAAAGGGCGAACGGGTCTATCTTCCCGAGGTGGGCCTTTTTTCAGATGGCACCGCGGTTAAGCAGGTTGGCGAGGAAACCTTTCGGCTGACCCAAAAGTATGTCGACGGCATGCTACGGGTGGATACCGATGCGGTCTGCGCAGCCATTAAAGATGTCTACGAGGACACCCGGGCCATTCAGGAACCGGCCGGCGCCCTTGCCATTGCGGGAATGAAGGCCTGGGTTGCTCAGCATGGTGCAAGCCGGGCCGACGGCAGCCCACGAACCCTGGTGGCCATTGCCTGCGGTGCCAATATGAACTTCGATCGACTGCGTTTTGTTAGCGAACGCAGTGAGATCGGCGAGCAGCGCGAGGCCGTCTTTGCGGTCACCATTCCCGAAGAGCGTGGCAGCTTTAAAGCCTTCTGTCAGACCCTTGGCGGCCTTAACGTCACCGAGTTCAACTACCGAATCTCCGACCCTCGGCATGCTCATATTTTTCTTGGCCTTCAGGTGAAGAATCGTGAGCAGGCGCATGCCATTGCCTTAACCCTGTCGCAGGCAGGCTTTCATACACTGGACTTATCTGACGATGAACTGGCTAAGACGCATCTGCGCCATCTGGTGGGAGGGCGTTCAGAGCTTGCCGAGAACGAGCAGCTCTATCGGTTTGAGTTTCCGGAGCGACCCGGGGCGCTGATGACCTTTCTTAGCGCCATGAACCCGAGTTGGAATATTTCACTCTTTCATTACCGCAACCATGGCGCGGACTACGGGCGTATTCTCGTTGGCCTGCAGGTGCCGCCGGCTGACCAAAGCCGGTTTTTTGAGTTCCTTACCAGGCTCGGCTATCGCCACTGGGACGAGTCCAAGCATCCCGCCTACCAACTCTTTTTAAGTTGTCAGAATTCCTAATAAGCCCGGGCTTACCTAGGCCTGATGCCCTTCGAAATGCGCCCCTCATGGGCCTTCAGGAGTCTAAAGTTCGGGGCCTTGGGGTTGGGCCCTCCTAAGCAAGTAAGTCGAGTTCAAGGGCCCTCCCCCCGCTTTTAGACCATGGCAAGAAAAAAGGGGAGAGAGGGCTTACATGGCGCTGAACTTGCACGCAGGCAAAAACAACATCGCTGTCATTGAGGACGATGAGTCGCTGGGCCGACGGCTTTGTGACATCGTGACGCACGAGGGCTGGAAGGGTCGTTGGTTTCGACGGGCGGAGGCGTTTATCGAGGCCCACCCGCGACAGCGCTTTGATGCAGCCCTGATCGACCTTCGACTGCCGGGCATGTCGGGCCTTGATCTGCTCGATAGGCTTTATAACAAACCCTTGCCTGCCCCAGTTGTCTTTATGCTCACAGGCGACGACCGCGACACCACCATGGCCGAGGCCTTTGCCCGAGGGGCCCATGACTTTTTACTGAAGCCCATTCGGGCCCGCGAACTTGTGGCACGCCTGGCCGCGGCCCTTCGGCGCCATAAACCCATGGTCGCCCAGGAGCCTGAGCACGTAAATAGCTACGGCAATGGCAATGGCAATGGCAACGGACAGACCCTCAGCCTTAATCAGCCAACGCTTACTGTGGGCCACGTGCGGCTTGAGTCCAGAACGCAGCGGGCCTTTCTTGATGGCCGGGAGGTTCGGCTTACCTCCAGGGAGTGGGCACTAGCTTTTTTTATTTTTCAGCATATGAATCAGGACCTTGAGCGCTCCTTGCTGCAGGAACAGGTCTTTCGCCTGAATCCCCGCGTGCAGACACGTACGGTCGACACGCATCTCTCAAGGCTTAAGGCCAAACTGCGGTTGCACCCTGAAATGGGGTTTCAGCTTCGATCCATTTACGGAGCGGGCTACCGTCTCGAGCGGCTTGCAGATTCAGGTGTCAACTAATTTGGATTTCCGCTGGTGAAAGCCCGTCATATTCTCGTAAAATCAGGGGCCTATGACATGCCAGGTCGTCGCCTTCGGACTCAACCATCAGTCCGCCCCCGTCTCGCTGCGCGAAAGGCTCGCCTTTCCGGCTGAGATTGTCAGCGCAAGCCTGTCGGAGCTGCGCCAGGTCATGGGCCGTCTAGCTCCCGAACAGGCGCTTGTGTCCACCTGCAACCGCACCGAGCTTTACATGGCCAGCAACAACCCGGGGCAGGCCCGTCAACAAGCACTCAACTGGCTTGCGGCCCGTTCCCAGGTTGGCCATGACGACCTCCTGCATCATCTCTACCAGCATGAGGAACCGGCAGCCGTTAGGCACGTCTTTCGTGTTGCAAGCGGTCTTGACTCAATGGTCCTGGGTGAGCCACAAATTCTTGGTCAGCTTAAAGAGGCCGCCCGTCAGGCCCAGGAAGCCGGGAGCCTAGGTTCCAACCTGCACCATCTTTTTCAACAGGCCTTCTCCGTTGCCAAAGAGGTTCGTAGCAGCACCGAGATCGGCAGCCATTCGGTCTCCATGGCCGCGGCCTCGGTCAAGCTTGCCCAACGTATTTTTGGCGATCTCTCACAGACGCGCATGCTGTTTATTGGCGCAGGCGAAATGATTCAGCTCTGCATCGCCCACTTTGCAGCCCAGTCCCCGAAAGGCCTTGCCATTGCCAATCGAACTGTTCAACGGGGCGAGGCCTTGGCCAAGAACTATTCCGGCGAGGCCTTTGCCCTCTCAGATCTTCCTCGGCGCCTTTGCGACTTTGATGTGGTGGTAAGCTGCACTGCCTCAAGCCTGCCCATTCTCGGACTTGGCATGGTCGAGTCTGCCCTTAAAAAACGACGCTCTAAGCCCATCTTTTTTGTAGATCTCGCGGTTCCCCGCGACATTGAGCCCGAGGTCTCTAAGCTTTCAGACGCCTTTCTGTATTCCGTCGACGATCTGGCGGGGCTGGTTGAGGTTGGCGTTCAGGCCCGGCGTGATGCGGTTAGCCATGCCGAAGTCATCATCGACCAGGGTGTTGAGCGTTACCTGCACTGGAAATCAAGCCGCGAGCAGGTGCCGCTTATTCGAACCGTCAAGGAGCATGTCACTGCACTTCAAGAGGCGGAGCTTGCTGCGGCGCAGAGACGACTTGCCCGAGGCGAGGATGCCAACGAGGTGCTTAAGGCACTGGCCCATGGGCTCACTCAGAAGATTCTGCACGGCACCTATTCAGCCCTGTCGGATCCCGACCCTCAGACCCATCAACGGGCTGCGCAGCTTGTGCCTAGCCTTTTTAAGCTTCAAGAACCCAACGAGTCTCAGGCAGACAGTCCGGCGGGCGAGCCCGACCAATGATCAAACCAAGCCTGCTGAGAAAGCTTCAGCAGATTCAAGAACGCTTTGCGGTGGTCGAAGGTCTGCTTTCAGCACCGGATTCCGCCAGCGATCTGCAGCAGTTTCGGGCCCTCTCAAAAGAACGCTCCGACCTTGCTCCCGTGGTCGAGCATTTCGGCGAGCTGCAGAAGTCTGAACGCGATCTCAAAGAGGCCGAGGCCTGGCTTGCGGACCCCGACCTAAAAGAGTTTGGCCAGGAGGAATTACTTCGGCTCAAACGACTTCTTGAAGAACAAATCGTCGAGCTGCAGCGGCTTCTTCTGCCCAAAGATCCTAACGACGGTAAGGCCATTATTCTCGAGATTCGAGCCGGAACAGGGGGTGACGAATCGGCACTTTTTTCAGGCGACCTGCTGCGCATGTACCTGCGATTTGCCGAACGAAACCGCTGGAAGACAGAGATGCTCTCAGCAAGCGAGTCTGACCTGGGCGGCTACAAGGAGGTCATCGTTCGGCTTGAGGGATCCGATGTGTACTCTAAGCTGAAGTTCGAGTCGGGCGGTCATCGGGTGCAAAGGGTACCAGCCACCGAGGCTCAGGGTCGTATTCATACCTCAGCCTGCACGGTCGCTGTCCTGCCAGAGGCCGACGAGCTCATTGATATTGTCTTTAGTCCCGACGAGCTACGCATCGACGTCTTTCGCGCCTCTGGCGCGGGAGGACAGCACGTGAACAAGACCGAGTCCGCGGTACGCATTACCCACCTGCCCACGGGCCTCGTGGCCGAGTGCCAGGACGACCGCAGCCAGCATAAGAACAAAGACAAGGCCATGAAGGTTCTCGCCGCGCGCGTGCGCGATCGCGAGCTTACTGCCATGCAACAAAAAGAGGCCAGTGCCCGCAAGCTTATGATCGGCTCAGGCGACCGCTCCGAGCGGATTCGAACCTACAACTTTCCGCAGGGCCGCATTACCGACCATCGCATCAATCTCACCCTGTACAAGATTGACCAGATCATGGATGGCGACATGTTTGAGCTGACCGAGGCGCTCTCGGCCGAACACCAGGCTGAACTTCTATCCTCGCTTGGCGACGATTCCTAGCCTTTCCCGCCAAGAAGACCTTGCACTTCGCGAGGCGGCCTCCGGTCGCCCCCGTACCCAGCTTATTGCCAACGACCTTAGCCTTTCGGAGTCCGAGCGCGCCCTTTATGAAAGACTCGTAAGGCGACGGCTTGCTGGCGAGCCCCTAAGTTACCTGCTTGGCCATAAAGAGTTTTATGGGCGCCGGTTTTGGGTAAACCCCAGCTGCCTTATTCCAAGGCCCGAGACGGAGGGCCTTGTGGAGGCTGCGCTTGATTGGGCCACAGCCCAGGCGCATCGATTCGTAACCGAATCACCCTTGCGCCTTCTTGACCTTGGCACTGGCTCGGGATGCGTGGCAGTCACCCTTAGCCTTGAACTCCGAGCCCGAGGCATTGCTGTTCGCACCTACGCCACAGACCTGTCAGAGAACGCCCTTCGACTTGCCCGCGACAATGCCGCGTGGCTTGGCGCCCCTGTTCATCTTTTTCAAGGTTCGTGGACAGCAGCCCTGCCCGAGACCGAGCGGGCAGGCGGCTTTGACCTTATTGTCTCGAACCCGCCTTATGTGGGAACTGAAGACCCGGAGTTCCTCTCGGGTGAGCTCGGCTGGGAGCCCGCCTTCGCCCTTGTGGGTTCTCGCCCGAGTCAAGACGGTATGAACGATCTGCGCGAGCTGGGCATGCAGGCCCTGGCCTGCCTCGCGGCCGGAGGTCTTTTTGCAGTCGAGCATGGCAACCGGCAGCAACAGTGGGTGGTAGGCTGCTTTCAAAATGCGGGCTTTTTGCACATTACACCCATGAACGACCTGGCTGGACGCCCCCGTTATGTTCTAGGTCGTCTATGATTCTGTCATGGTGTTTGCTGCGACGAGGTTCCCTGTTGCAGCAGTCTCTTTAAATTAACGCTTAACTTACGTTTGTTCGAAAGGAGCTTCGGCCATGGACGCCAAAGCATTTGTTGCTCAGACCATTCAAGACAACCCGGTTGTGCTTTTCATGAAAGGAACAGCGCAGTCGCCGCAGTGCGGCTTTTCCGGTCGTGCCATCCAGTTATTGAAATCTTGTGGTGTCACTCAGGTTGCAACGGTTAATGTGCTTGAAGATGACGAGGTGAGGCAGGCTGTGAAAGACTTTGCCAGCTGGCCAACCGTTCCTCAGTTGTATGTGAAGGGCGAGTTTATTGGTGGCTCGGACATCATGGGCGAGATGCACGACTCGGGCGAGCTTAAGAAGCTTTTTGAGGACGCGGGCATTGTCGCGTCAAAAACCTAGTTGCCCAACAACCTATAACGCCTTCGATGTCCTGCCTGGCCGGGCCAGGTAGGAAGATGGTGCCGCGTGTCGGATTCGAACTGACGACCTACCGCTTACAAGGCGGGTGCTCTACCAACTGAGCTAAAGCGGCAATGTTGGTTATTTTACTGTGCTCTTTCGACTTTATTTGACACGCTTTAAAGTCGGACGACCGCTGGGCGGTGTTGGTGGAGTCGTATCGTCGTCCGATGAATCACTTGCTGTTTTTGAAGTTGTGACTGCTGCCAATGGCGCACGAGACTCGGGCGCTGGCAAGACAGATGTTATGCCAGTCTCCGCGCCGTTTTTAGTGTGCATGGGGAATGCCATACCTTGACCGTTCTCTCTGGCGTAGATCGCCAAGACGCGATCGACAGGCACGATGATTTCGCGTGGCGTGCCAGCAAAGCGTGCTTTGAATTCGATGACATCGTTGCCTAAAGACATGCTGCTGGTGGCGTCGTAACTCACGTTGAGCACGATCTCACCATTCTTGACGTATTCCTGAGGCACTTGCACCATCTCGTCCACCTGCACTGCGATGTAGGGCGTGTAGCCGTTGTCGGTGCACCACTCATGCAGTGCGCGCAATAGGTAAGGACGGGTGGACGATGCGTCAGGAGCGTTCAACATAGCAATTACTTGCGCATCACCTTCTCAGAAGGTGTCAGTGCTTCGATGTAAGCAGGGCGCGAAAAAATACGCTCGGCGTACTTCAACAAGGGGGCTGCGTTTTTCGAGAGGTCGATGCCGTAGTGGTCAAGGCGCCAGAGCAATGGCGCAATCGCTACGTCGAGCATAGAGAAGTTATCACCCAGCATGAATTTGTTTTTCAAGAACACGGGGGCCAACTGCGTCAAACGGTCACGGATGTGCGCGCGGGCTTTCTCCAAAACCTTTTCATTGGCCTTGGCAGTGCGCGATTCCAAAATAGTGACGTTGGTGAACAGTTCTTTTTCAAAGTTGAGCAAGAACAAACGCACGCGGGCACGGTCAACAGGGTCACCAGGCATGAGTTGTGGATGCGGAAAACGCTCGTCGATGTATTCGTTGATGATGTTGGACTCATACAAGATCAGATCACGCTCGACCAAGATCGGCACTTGGCCATAAGGATTCATCACATTGATGTCTTCTGGCTTGTTGTAGAGATCAACATCGCGGATTTCAAAGTCCATGCCTTTTTCAAACAAAACGAAGCGGCAGCGATGAGAAAAAGGACACGTAGTTCCTGAATAAAGCACCATCATGATGGGTGTCTCCTAAAAATCAAAAAGAGTGACAAACAGGTTT
Organism: Bordetella parapertussis; assembly: GCA_945901825.1. GTDB lineage: Bacteria > Pseudomonadota > Gammaproteobacteria > Burkholderiales > Burkholderiaceae_A > Hahnella. The sequence continues at coordinate 230 of CAMDMC010000049.1, read as the reverse complement.
GCCACTCCGTGAGGTGATGGCAAGCACAAGGTCTGCCATCGAATGAACAGTGATTACTTGATGTCTTTCCAGAACGACGCATTCAAGCGCCAAGCAATCACCATAAAGCAACCGAGGAAGAGTAAAACCCAAACGCCTAAACGCACGCGGGTGTTTTGAGAAGGCTCGCCCATCCATTGCAAATAGCCCACCAAATCGCCAATGGCTTGGTCATATTCCAAGGGATTAAG
>CAMDMC010000048.1 GCA_945901825.1 Bordetella parapertussis | reverse complement strand
CGGTGAGTGAAATTAGGAACCTTGGCCGTGGCGGCTACACGCTTGAGCAGGCCCTCACGGTGGTGGTCTTCCGAATCCCTGGCATGGTCTATGAGCTTTTGCCTGTGGCCACGCTGATTGGCGCGGTCTGGGCTTTTGCCCAGCTTGCGGCGGGCTCCGAGTTCACTGTGGCCCGAGCCTCTGGGCTTGGTCCGCGCCAAGTGCTTGGCCTATCAGCCTTTGTTGGCTTACCCCTGGTGGCAATTACGTTTTTTCTTGCCGAACTGGTTCTTCCAGTATCCGAGGTGGCGGCCGTTCGTACCAAGGCAAGTGCGGATGGCAGCCTTGGTACAGGTATTTTGTCCTCGGGCTTTTGGATGCGTGACTACCCCACGGAATCGGGCGATAACCGTGTGCGAGTGCGCATGGTGAATTTAACCAGTATGGATCCCGACCGCAGGCTAAAGGGCGTGAAGCTGTATGAATTCGGTGAGCTGCTCACCCTGCGCCGTCTCGTGGAAGCGGACTCTGCAGTTTTTCTGCAAGCAAGCCCAGCCACTGCGAACGCCCAAGAGGCTTCCATCTGGCGCCTTGAGGGCGTTCGCCTTACCGAGTTTGCGGCTAACGGACAGGTGACCCGCAACCGTCTTTCAAGCCTTGAGCTGCCGCTTTACCTTTCACCGGCCCGGCTTGGGGCCCTGATGGTCAAGCCCGAGCAGATGTCCGCGCGCGAGCTTTTTCTCTACGTGGACTACCTTCAGGCGGGCAAGCAGGCCTCGGGCCGCTATGAAATCGCATTCTGGAAAAAAATGATCTACCCCGTTGCGGTCTGGGTCATGCTGGTCTTGGCCTTGCCTGCAGCCTATATTCAGGCCCGTGGCGGCGCCCTGGGCTTGAAGGTCTTTCTTGCCATTGTTGCGGGCATTGGTTTTCATCTGGCCAACAGCCTTTTCTCGCACCTGGGCCTGCTTAACGACTGGCCGGCTCCGGTTGTCGCGGCCATTCCAAGCCTGCTTGCGCTTGCCGCAGGCCTTTTTATGCTCTGGCAGCTTCAACGCCGCGCCTTTTAGGGGCTTCAAAAGGTCTTTTTGCAAGGGCCTGGCCTGCGATGCGCTGGGGCTCTGGCTACAATCCAAAGTTATGACGACATTTCAATGCAGGCTCCTTCCCTCTGAGAAGACCTTTGACGCGCACGACCATGAGACCATTCTTGAAGCCGCCCTGCGTGCCCAACTGGTACTTCCCTATGGCTGCAAAGACGGAGCCTGTGGCTCATGCAAGGCACGCCTTGTTGAAGGCGAGGTCGACTTCGGCAGTTACCAGGTGAAGGCCTTGTCCGAGGACGAGCGTGCTCAAGGCTCGCTTTTGCTCTGCCAGGCTAAACCGCGTTCCGATCTTGTGCTTGAGGCCCGCGTTGTAGCGGCCGAGGGCATGATCCCTATTCGTAAGCTGCCTTGCAGGGTGGCAAGCATCGACTACCCCGCCCAGGATGTCGCCGTTGTTCGACTTCAGCTTCCAGCCTCTGAGCGCTTTCAGTTTCACGCAGGTCAGTACATTGATATTTTGCTTAAAGACGGAAAGCGTCGAAGCTACTCCATGGCGAACTCCCCGCTTGAGGGCGAGCAGGTTGAGCTGCATATTCGCCAGACGCCCGGCGGCGCATTTACCGACGCGGTTTTTGGTCAGCCGACAAGCTCCACCAACCCTGTCAAGCAGAAAGATATCCTGCGTTTTGAAGGGCCCTTGGGAAGCTTCTTTCTTCGGGAAGAGACCCGCCAGCCCATTGTTTTTCTTGCAAGTGGAACCGGCTTTGCGCCCATTAAAGCCATCATCGAGTATGCCCGCGCGAAGAACTTTGACCCCCCTATGACTTTTTATTGGGGTGGGCGGCGGCCAAGCGACCTTTACATGTTGTCGCTTGCTGAGCAATGGGCGGCCGAGATGCCGCACCTTCGGTTTATTCCTGTTATTAGCGATGCCGAACCCGAGGACCAATGGCACGGGCGAACAGGTTTTGTTCACCAGGCCGTTATGCAAGACTTTCCCGATCTCTCGGGTCATTTGGTTTATGCCTGCGGGGCTCCTGTCGTGGTTCGCGCCGCGCAGAAGGACTTCATTGATCACTGCAGGCTCTCCTCCGATTCCTTTTTCTCGGACGCCTTTACAACGGCAGCCGACCTCGCAGCACCCAAGTCCGAGCCCGTCAAGACCGTCTAAGCTCTTTGGGGCCAGTCTCGCCTGCTTATCAAGACATGCATCAGGGGCTAAATGCGCCCTTGGTTCTCATTGCCTGTCGGTCGGTTGATTTTTTTGGTGATGCGGCGGTCTGTCTAAGGCTTGCTCAGGGGCTTGTCGCCCGGGGGGCGCAGGTTCGAATTCTTGCAGAGCCTCGGGCGCTTGCGCATCTGCAGAACATGGCGCCCGCCTGTTCCTGGGAGCCGCCACAAGGGTTCGTCGCAACAAGTGCACTGGCCTACTGGGCCATGGACGAGCTCTGCAGACCCGATCACGGCCTTCCCCTGCAACGCGCAGATCTACTTCTTGAGGCCTTTCAGGTGGAGGTCCCTCAGGCCATCTTTAACCAACTGCCCCAAGCAACACTGTGTTATCTGGTGGACTACCTTGCCCTTGAGGAGTGGACGGCCGACTGCCAGTGGATGGCTGCGCCCGACCCCGTTTATCCAAAGAAGTCCAGGTATTGGCTGGCGCCATCCCTGCGTCGAGATGGTCCAGGAGTTATTCAGGGTCAGCGGCCTGCGGCTGGCGGCACAGGTTTTCAAGCCAATCGGCAAGCCCTGCGTCGCAGCATGATCAAACGCTGCGAGCAGGCTTTAAGCGCCGATCGACGTTCGAGCCGAGATCAGCACGAGGAGGACGAGGCCGTTTTCCTGGTCTTTGCCTACTGCTATCCCAACACACCCTTGTCCGAGTTTGCGCAGAGTCTCGCTCGCGCGCTGGGGCAGCTAAGAGGGGGCGGAGAGGGTACGGAGAATCAGGTACAGGCAGACCCTTCGCCGTCTTTGGTTCGGGCGCAGAGGGTTCTCGTTTTTGAGCCGCACCGTCCGACGGATCCCGATACAGGGCTTTTGAGTCAGCATGAATTTGATCAGTGCATGGCGGTGTCTGACCTTGCGCTTGTTCGCGGCGAAGACTCTTTCGGCACGGCGCTTTTCTATGCCAGTCAGCAGGGCCTGCCATTTGTCTGGCAGCCTTATCGACAGGCCGATGACGCCCACCTTGAAAAGCTTGATGCATGGCTGGCACAGGCCACTCAGCCCCTGCCGGGCTGGTCACAACTGCATCGCTACTTTAGCCCTGCCGGTTCTCATCCAGAGAGCGAGGGCGACCTTACCGAGATACTTCGAGCCTTGCTTGCCAACTGGCAGGCTGTTCAAGATGCCTGTAAATCGCTTGGCCAGGCCCAGTTTCAAAGGCCCTCGTTTGAGGAGTCGCTTCTGACGCACTGGCATTTAAATCGCCAGCAAAGCCGTTAACGATAAACTAGCGAATTGACTCGACTCTTTAAGGTGATGCTATGAAAACCGCGCACGAACTGCGGACCGGAAATGTTTTTATGCTCGAAGGCCAGCCCATGGTGGTGCTTAAGGCCGACTACAACAAATCGGGCCGCAATGCCGCTGTGGTGAAAATGAAGTACAAGAACCTGCTTACAAATTCGGGCTCCGAGTCCGTTTTTAAGGCGGATGAAAAATTTGAGTCGCTCGTGCTTGATCGTAGAGAGGTGAGTTATTCCTATTTCGCCGACCCCATGTATGTCTTTATGGATGGCGACTACAACCAGTACGAGGTGGAGTCCGAAAGCATGGGCGAGGCCCTGAACTACCTTGAGGATGGAATGACCTGCGAGGTTATTTTCTACGACGGTCGTGCCATTTCGGTTGAGATGCCAACCAGCGTCGTTCGCGAGGTGGCCTACACCGAGCCTGCCGTGAAGGGCGACACCTCGGGTAAGGTGATGAAACCTGCACGCATCTCGCCGACCGACTTTGAAGTCTCGGTGCCCGCTTTTGTTGAAATCGGCGACAAGATCGAGGTCGATACCCGCACGGGCGAATACCGAAATCGGGTGAAGTAGGCATGCCAGGCACGCCTTCGGCATCTGTGCAGGCCTTCCTCACTGAGGTTGAACAGCAACTTGGTGCCTCGTGTCTCAAGACCGACCCTGATCTCATCTCCACCCATTTAATCGACTGGCGGGGGCGTTATCAGGGCAGGGCACCGGCGGTTCTTTTTCCGAGCTCCACCGACCATGTTGCTCAAGTGGTCAGGCTGGCAGCCAAACACCGTGTGGGGCTGGTCCCTCAAGGGGGTAATACAGGCCTTACCGGGGCGAGCGTGCCCGATGACTCCGGTGATCAGGTGGTGCTCAGCCTTACTAAGCTTCAGGCCATACGGGCTGTCGATGCGGCTAATAAAACCATGACCCTTGAGGCAGGCGTAACCCTTGCCAAGGCCCAGGACGAGGCCGATGCCCTAGGGCTTCTCTTTCCTCTAACGCTTCCTTCCCGTGGCTCGGCAACCATTGGAGGCAACCTGGCGACCAACTGCGGGGGAACGGCGGTGCTTCGCTACGGAAATGCCAGGGCACTCTGCCTGGGCCTCGAGGTGGTCACTGCAACGGGTGAAATCTGGTCGGGCCTTCGAGGGCTTCGCAAAGACAACACGGGCTACGACCTGCGCGATTTATTCATTGGCTCCGAAGGCACGCTTGGCATTATTACGGCCGCGGTGCTTGCCTTGTCGCCGAAGCCCTCAGCCCTTATGACCGCCTTGGCGAAGGTGCCCTCTGTGGAGTCGGCGGTTGGTCTTTTGGGTCTTGCTCAGAAAAAGGGCGCTGCTCAGCTTACTGGCTTTGAGTTCATGACGAAGTCGGCCCTGGCGCTTGTATCCCAGTATTTTCCTGCCCTTGCCCAGCCCATTCAAGGCATGGGCTCTGCCGACCTGGTTCTTCTTGAGATCTCAAGCCCTACTGGTGAGACCGAGGCGGTAGGGCTTCTCGAGGACATCTTGTCTGAGGCCTTTGAGACGGGTCTGGTTGAAGATGCCCTAGTGGCCCAGAGCATTCAGCAGGCGCAGACCTTCTGGGACATACGCGACCACATCACGCTTGCATCCTCGGAAGATGGCCATCAAATCAAGCACGACATTGGGCTTCCTATCTCATGCATTCCCGACTTCATGGTGGGCATGCAGGAGGAACTTGAGGCCCTATTGCCGGGGACTCGAATTATTAACTTTGGACACTTGGGCGACGGCAACCTGCATTACAACCTTGCCTGCCCCGTAAACCCCAACGTCTGGTCCGATCGTAACCAAAGGCACGAGGCCTGCAAGCAGTTCATGCAGAGGCTTGAGGAGGAGGCCCATCATCGGGTCCACAACCGAGTGGTCTCCTTGGGCGGCTCCATCAGTGCCGAGCATGGCCTTGGTGTGATGCGCCGTGATGAGGCAGCCCGCTACAAGGGACCGGTTGAAATGGGTCTCATGCGGTCCATTAAAACCGCACTGGACCCGCTAAACATTCTGAACCCCGGAAAGGTTGTGCTGGTTTAGTGGCTTGGGTCTGCCGGTCTAGACCAGGGGCTTAGCCAGAAGCTTCACCAGCACGTCGTCAAGGGCCTGCGACCAATGGGAGCGCCTTAGCCCAAACTGCTTGTCGGTGAGGCTGCAGTCAAGTTGTGAGTTTGCCGGCCGAGGAGCAGGAGCAGCGAACTCCGCCGTTGAAATGGCCTTAATTTGCTGGGCCGAGTTAATGGTCCAGGCAAGCTCGGGTGCAAGCCGCCTGGACCGATCAAGAATATCGCAGGCAAAGCCATGCCAGCTCGTGGTGCCCTCGCAGCAGAAGTGAAGCACCTGATTCGAAGGCGCTTCAGAGGGCCTGGGCCATTGCTGGACGATGGCAAGGCTTGCCCGTGCAATGGCATCGGCCGAGGTCGGTGCGCCCCACTGGTCAGCCACCACGCGCAACTCTTGCTGGCTTTGGCCGAGCCTTAGCATGGTCTTCACGAAGTTCTTGCCATGGTCGGAAAAGACCCAGCTGGTGCGCAGCACGATGCTTGGGGAGGGGCCTTGGGCAAGGGCCTGTTCCCCGGCGTACTTGCTTTTGCCGTATACCCCCTCAGGTGCAGTGGGGTCCTTGGGCTGGTAGCCTTGACCTACCGGCTTTTGTCCATCAAAAACATAGTCAGTGGAGTAATGAAGGATGGCAATGGCCTGCGAGGCGTGCGCAGAATGACGTGCAGCAAGCTCGGAGAGCTGTGCAAGCGCCTGGCCATTCACCCGGTGGGCAAGCTCTGGCTCCTTCTCGGCCTGGTCCACAGCCGTGTAGGCTGCAGCATTCAGAATATGACTGGGCTTAAAGCTCTCAATGGCCTGAGCAACTGCCGAACCGAACAAATCGGGTTGATCGAGCGGTGCCAGGCTGCGGGTAAGGCCGAGCACATGCACATGCATAGGGGAGTCGGCTGACTGGCAGAGCCTGAGTAGGCTGTGGCCTACCTGCCCTCCTGCCCCAAGCACTAACAGCCTTGGCCTTGAAGCCTGCAAAGGCTTACCAAGGGTGCGGGTGGCTTCTGCCGCCTTAGCCGCGGCAGAGGCTGAGCTTTTTGGGGTCATGCCGCCCGACTGCTGTACTGCTGATGAATCCAGTTTTTGTAGTCCCCCGACTGAACACGCTGCACCCAGGAGGTGTTGTTCAGGTACCAGTCGATGGTTTTGTTAATGCCCGATTCAAATGTTTCCTGGGGCTTCCAGCCCAATTCTTTAAATATTTTATTGGCATTAATGGCATAACGCTGGTCGTGGCCCGGGCGATCTTTTACAAATTGAATTAAATGCTCGTGCCGACCACCGGCGGCCTGAGCGGTTGCCGGGCTCCTCGCATCGAGCAACGTGCAAATTGCACGCACGATGTCGATATTGGTCATCTCGTTCCAGCCCCCAATGTTGTAGACCTCGCCGGGTCTTCCGGACTGCAACACCGCCTCGATGCCTTGACAGTGGTCGACAACATAGAGCCAGTCGCGAATGTTCAGGCCATTGCCGTAAATGGGTAATGGCTTGCCCTGAAGGGCATTCGCAATGGTGAGTGGAATGAGCTTTTCGGGGAACTGATACGGCCCGTAATTGTTTGAGCAATTGGTGGTGAGGACCGGAAGGCCATAGGTGTGGTGCCAGGCCCGTACCAGGTGGTCGCTGGCCGCCTTGCTTGCGCTGTAGGGGCTGTTCGGCGCGTAGGGTGTGGTCTCGCAAAAGGCCGGGTCGTCCGCCTCGAGCGAGCCATAAACCTCGTCGGTTGAGACATGCAGAAACCGAAAGGCCTTTTGTTCATCGGCGTTGAGGGACTGGAAATAGCCCAGGCAACACCCCAGCAGCCGAAAGGTTCCATGGATATTGGTCTGAATGAAGGCATCAGGCCCTAGGATGGAGCGATCAACGTGCGACTCGGCGGCGAAATGAATAACGGCCCTCGGTCGTTTTGCGGCAAGCAGGCCATTCATTTCATCGTGGTTATTAATATCCAGCTTATAAAAGGCATAAGCTGGATTATCTTCAACCGACCTGAGGTTCTCTAAGTTGCCCGCATAGGTCAGCGAATCAATAACCAAAACAGGTTCATTGGATTTACTAAGCCAATTTAAAACAAAGTTACTGCCAATGAAGCCTGCACCGCCGGTTACAAAAACCATGACCTAGGTTCCAGCAGGTGTCGATGTCGCAGGCGAGATAAGCAGTGATTCAAGGCTGCGACCCGAGGCAACCGCCGCAGAGACCCACTTGGGCATTTTGCCTCGGCCCGTCCAGGTGCCTCCGGTTGCCGGATCTTTGTATTTTGGTGCAACCTTGATACCCGTTGAAGCCCGCTTGGCCCTTGGTTTTCGAACCTTACTCGCCTTTACGTTTAGTTTTCGGCCTCGCTTAACGCCAGCAACCCCTGCTGAGAAACCCAACTCCTCCGGCGTTATGCCGTATTCAGAAATTTGTTTTTTAATTGTTTTAAGCACCGAGGCGTACTCTTCCTTGCGCTGGCGGTCGGCTTGTTTCTGTAACTCACTAATTTGTTGAACTATTTCGGAATAGCTGGGCATAAAAATAATCCTTTTATTTTGGTTTAAGAATAATAGGCGTTTGGCTTTGGCATCAAACGCCCTAAGTTTTGTATTCTAAATTGCAGGCAGTTAAATTGCAATGAATTACAAAGGGCTTTAAATAACATGCCGCATAAGTTAAAAACCCGCTCTTGGCCGTTTTTTCCGGCAAACAACAAATCCTTCTAATTATCAAACCCCAATAAGATTCCCCTTCAGAAACTTCGTCTGGCCTATGCTTAGGAGTTTCTCCCAACCTGGTTACCTGCCGTAAACTTGAAGTTTGCGCAAAAACGTTTAGGGCTTTATATGAAGATTTCCATTGTGGGAACGGGGTACGTGGGCTTAGTAACGGGCGCCTGCCTGGCGGATGCCGGCAATGACGTTCTTTGCCTTGACCTTGACCCCAAGAAAATTGAGATTCTTGAGTCAGGCGGCATTCCAATTCATGAACCCGGCCTGCTCGACATGGTGCGCAAGAACGTCGCTGCTGGCCGCTTGAGGTTCACTACCTCGGTCGAGACGTCCGTCGGTTTCGGACTTGTCCAGGTGATTGCAGTGGGGACGCCGCCCGATGAAGACGGTTCGGCCGATCTTCAGTATGTGCTCGCGGCAGCGCGCAGCATTGGCCAGCACATGACCAGTGAAAAAATTGTGGTCGATAAATCAACTGTCCC
>CAMDMC010000047.1 GCA_945901825.1 Bordetella parapertussis | reverse complement strand
TCTCTCGGGGTGTAGCGCAGCCTGGTAGCGCATCTGCTTTGGGAGCAGAGGGTCGGGAGTTCGAATCTCTCCACCCCGACCACATATATTTGGCTGTGATACCGTGGGGTTTGGCCAGGCCCCCATCTGCCGGTAGCTCAGTTGGATAGAGCAACAGCCTTCTAAGCTGTGGGTCGGGGGTTCAATTCCCTCCCGGCAGGCCATACGTGGTGACCGTAGCTCAGTTGGTAGAGTCCCAGATTGTGATTCTGGTCGTCGTGGGTTCGAGTCCCATCGGTCACCCCATTTTTCCAACGCTTATCCCCCTCACTGTCCTTCCTAGCTCCGACAGGCCACCTGTTGAGTGCCAAAGACCCCTCTTATCTCAGCAACGTTGGTGGCCAGTGGGATATTGGTCTTTGGCCAAGCTCTCAGCGACAGGTTCGGGTCAACCGTTTCTTCAGTCACGCACCAAAGGAATGAAGGTTTTGTCGCCCTGTTGTTTGCGTTCGAACTTCAGAAAAGAAAAATACCCGCAGGTCTTTCCGCTGGGGTAGTCGCGACAGACCTCGGGCCGCCCTTCGTAAATGGTGCAACGGCGCTTTTCAGTGTCAAAGAAGCCGCATATACTTCCATAAATTGCATCTTTTTGATGTTTTAAAATGCGCTCGTCTACGGCCTCAAGGGGGTCGTCGCTTTTAAACTTGTAGCGCCGTGTATGCCTAGTCTGAGCCTTTTTGGTGGACAGGCCAAGGTGCTTGGCAAGCCGCTTGATATCCTCATCGGTAACCACAATGCGCGGGTAGCTGCAGCAGTAGCCAGGGCACTGACCGCAGTCGTAATCTACCTTCACGGCAGGTGCTCCCTCTTTTTTGACGACGAATACATTGATTGATTGTATAGTTCTTTCCTATGGCATTTAGCGCTCATGAACTCAAACAGGCTGTAGCAAAAGCCGCGGTGGAAGAACTTTCGCCCAATCTCATTTTGGGTGTTGGAACAGGGTCCACGGTTGATTGTTTTATCGATGCCCTTGGTGAAGCCAAGCTTCCTATTCAAGCGGCGGTATCAAGTTCCGTTCGCAGTGAGCAGCGTCTTCGTGACCATGGCATTGAAGTTCTTAGTCTTAACGACATCGAGCAACCTCTTGATGTCTACATTGATGGAGCCGATGAAATCGACGGCACGGGATGCATGGTTAAAGGCGGCGGAGCAGCGCTCACACGCGAAAAAATCGTCGCCAGTGCTTCAAAGGCCTTCCTTTGTATTGTCGATGAGTCAAAGCAGGTGGGCATACTGGGGCGTTTCCCCCTTCCCATTGAGGTTATTGAAATGGCCATTCGGCCCGTAAGCCGCGCGTTACTTGCAATGGGCGGGCAGCCGAAGCTTCGCGAGGGGGTGGTAACCGACAACGGCCACTGCATTCTTGATGTGCATGGCTTATCCATTACGAGTCCGCTGGAATGGGAAGATCGGTTGAACGCCATTGCAGGTATTGTTGCCCATGGGGTCTTTGCGCGACAAAAAGCCGCCAGGGCTTTGGTTTCGACGCAGCAGGGGGTTCAGGTTTTTTCTTTTGTTTGAAACAAAAATGCAACCTGATTGTCACATCACGGATGCCTTCCTTCTGTACCCTTAGTATGTTTCTTCCGCAGCCAGATTTTTTCTCCTTTGAAGGGCACTTCACGTTATGAACCGCCACACCTCCAGTCAGTTTGACCAAGAACTCGAAGAAATTCGCACCAAAATTCTGCGAATGGGAGGGCAGGTTGAGGAGATGATCAAGGGCGCCCTTGTAGGCTTTGCAACGGCCAATCGTGATCAACTCAACGGCGTGCTGGCCCTCGAAAAGGAAGTGAACTCCGCGGAGATGGAGATTGATGAATTTTGCAACAAGGTCATTGCGAAGCGTCAGCCTACTGCGTCCGACCTCCGTTTTCTGGTGGCCTGTTTGAAGATGATTCGAGATCTTGAGCGTGTCGGTGATGAGGCCGAAAAAATGGCTCGAATGGCACTTCATTTCTACGAGGGCTCGCCCTTACCTTTTCCTCGTATCGACTTCACAGCCATGTCCACCCACGTTACTTCAATGTTGCATCAGTCCCTTGACGCTTTCGCACGGGAAGATGAATCCACCCTGACCAATGTTATTAAAGAAGACAAGGTGGTGGACGAGCACTTCCGCAATCACATTCGTCTACTTATTTCGTATGTGCTTGAAGACGCCCGGACCATTTCTCGTTCCATTGACATGCTCTTTTTCGCCAAGGCCATGGAGCGTATTGGCGATCACTCCAAGAACATGGCCGAGCACGTGGTTTATATGGTGCGCGGCCGAGATATACGCCACACTGAGCCCGAGGCGCTCGATATCTCGAAAGATTAGTTTTGGCAGTCTGGTCAGGCTGGGTTCTGCCAAGCCTGTCGTAGTACGAGACTAAAAAGTTTTAAAACGCTGGAAATTAAGGCCCTGGCGGAGGGGTATAGCCTGCTGCCATCTCGGCTCCATCGCCAAAAAAATGGGCCTCGAGCTGCTGCAAAAGGTATTTCCGAGCCCGAGCATCCGACAAATTAAGGCGGTTTTCATTCACAAGCATGGTCTGGTGCTTCAGCCAGTCGGCCCAGGCCTCTTTAGAGACTTGAAGATAAATTTTCTTGCCAAGCTCACCGGGAACAGGGGGAAAATCAAGGCCCTCGGCTTCTTTGTTGAGTTTGATGCACTGAATTGTTCTAGCCATAGCCAGCAGTATGCCACGAGGCGCGCTGGGTAGCCTGGCGCAGTTAGCAGCACAAGTTCATTGCATGGCGTTCTAAAGTGGTTCCTTACCTCCGTTGCCATTGATTAAGTTTTGTCTATCTTTGGGACAATTCGATTCAGAAAGTCTTCTCGCTCATACCTTGAAATTGTTGCATCGCGTCATTAGCATTGACGTAGCCAAATCACTATCCTCCACCTCTCCATAAGGATCTATGACCCATGAATCCCAATAGCACCCCCGAGCAGTTGATGAATTCCGTAAAAGAAACCCAGTCCGCCATGGTTGAAATGGTTGCCAAGACCCTTGAGTGCATGGAAAAGCATCTCGACCTCAATCTAAAAGCGGCCCGTGCCAACCTGGCCGACGCCACCGAGGCCTCAAGCCAGCTTATGAGCGTTAAAGACGCGCCGGAGTTTTATGCCACGGTTCAGGCTGTTTCTCAGCCTGCTCTGGGTAAGGTAACAAGCTACAGCCGCACTGTTTACGACATTAATGCAGAGGCAGCCGCTGAGTTTGCCAAGATGGTCGAGGCTCGTATGACCGAAGTGAACAAGGCAATGTCTGCAAGCATTAACGAGATGTCAAAGTCCGCCCCTGCAGGCTCTGAGGGAATGGTTGCAATGGTGAAGTCTGCATTTGCCGCATCCAACTCTGCCTTCGATGCCATTAATAAGGCCGCGAAGCAGGTGGTTGAAATGGTGGAGACCAATGTTGATGCCGCAACCAAGGCAGGGGAGGCCGCGGTCGCAGCAAGCCCTAAGGGCGCCAGTCGCCGAAACGCGAAGGCTGCAAGTTAATCGCCAGAGCTTTTTGAAGCACCTCAGCGCTTCAGCACCGCGGCACCTTGTTTACAAATGAAACTGACGGACCCTTAGGCGGCCCTTAAACGGGCTGCCTGACCCGCCAGGCTTGCGAGTTCCTTGTAGCGATCTGCCGCGCAACTTGCCGCAAAAGCCAGAGGCTTCACACGAGGCTCTACATTGCATACTCCGCGAATGTATCCAATGGCCTGCTGGACTACGCAGTTCGAACCGTTCTCTGGGTCGGGGGAAATATCAAGATGCACCTCAACCGAGCGATCGGCCAGAACAGGAGCAAGCTTGAGGTAAAGATCGGCCACCTTGTAAACCTCGTTCATGAGCCGCATCTGAGGACGGTCAACCCGCTGGTCATAGTCGCGCTCTCGGGTGGTCTCCCCGAACAACTTGCAGCCGTGTTTGCCATCAATGTGCACCACGACCACCAACGTGTAGTCGGCGTGCCAGACGTTTCCTTGCGAGAGTCGGCAGGAGTCGGCGCCGATGTAAATTTTTGAGGCAGGCGACTGCGCAGCAATGTAACGCTCGAGGTGCTTGAGATCGATGGCCATTGTCCAAATCTCCGTTTTAGTTGTTTGCCTGGGCAGCCGATTTTTATTTAAATCAAAGTTTCTTAATGTTAGTCCTTCTTTGTGACTAAATTGTCACCCCCCGTTCATAAACATATGGTTTACTGCATATACGGGTTTACCCCGTATTGTTGTCTCCTTGCAGACTCCGCTCTGCTTACGGCCCCTGCATTGCTGCTGGGGCTTTTTTTTGTCCAAGGTCTGGCTAGACGATCGTCTATTCAACTTTGTCGAGGGGTTAAGGCAGCCGCTTTGGCGGGCAGCCCTCAAACTACTCCGATGACTACAGAGCTACGAGTCTATTGCCAGGCGGGTGCCCGATACACTCAGGTGGACGGGTGGCATGACGGCCGCTTAAAAATCCGACTCAAAGCCCCGCCCGTCGAGGGCAAAGCCAATAAGGCCTTGGTTGAATGGCTCTCCTGTAGGCTTGGGCTGCCAACAAGTCAAATGCGAATCAGCGCGGGCGCGAAAAGCCGTTTTAAGACCCTACAAATTGAGGGTGCCACTGCGCAAGAGGTACTCGGGAAACTCTCGGCCCTGGTTGGACGCGAGGCCTGACAGGCTCTCGATAACTACGACGAAGTCCTGCTATGCCCTTTGGGTTACTTGGATGACGATCGATTGGGCATTTGGAAGCCTTTGCAAGGATCTTGGCGCTCTGCTGGCGGCGTCAGCCAGACGTAATCGTAGACCGCCCAGTGACGCGCCTGGCCATTGCTGGCAGTGCTCCCTGATTGTCCCGCCTTAGCCGATGGGTCCGACTCAAGAAAGCCGACCGTTACCAGTTTTGGGGATGTCTTTAAGGCGGGCAGGAGGCTTGGAATTCCAAAGTCTTTACGAACATGGCCATTGCCGGCAATCACAATCGCGGCCTTGTGTTCGGTGGCAGCAACCAGGAGCGATAAGTCGGTTGCCCGCTGGACGAGCCGCATGGGCTTAAGCATCGCGTCAGGAAGCTGACCGCAGTGACCATCCACAAGCGCCTTGTCCAGGGCCTGCAAATTTGGCGCTGGCAGAGACGCCTTGGCAAGTAATCCCTGCAGCTTTTCTGGAAGCGCGGATTCACCTTGCTGAAAAAGCTTCATCGACTGTCCAGTCACTAAATTGCCCCCATTCACGGCCATACCCTGAGAAAGGGCCGCGCGAAAGACAGGCTCGTGCAAAGGCCAGCCCCAGGCCTTGTCTTGAAACCCGACTTCTTTTAGCTGCGCAAGCAAGGCCTCGGTGGAGCCCTTGGTATTGGGTGAGACGCTCGAGCCCATGGCAAGCTGTTCTACGACAAGTTGAAAGGGCTCTTGGCTTTTGCGGGCCTGGCCAAGGGCCTCAATAAGTCGCCCTCTTGCCCGATGGTGATGGGCATTGTCGTGGAATTCCCCAAGCAGAATGATGGAGTGGGCTGCGAGCCTTTCTGTAAGCGCTTTAAAGTCAATGGCCTGGCCGGTGCTGACCTCGACAATCTGAGGCGCCTTTCCTTCTTGCCCAAGGTTGCCTGAGCCTGGGCTGCCGACTGCATTCAGGGAACTGAATCCCATTAAGCCGCTTAGGCCTGCTATAAGAAGTAATCGGGTAAGAACTGCTCCTAAGTTCATAGTCATAGCGCTCTTTTGGGGATTGGTTCTTTATTCTGTGCTCAGCTCAAGGCCATCCAACTTGACAATTTTCAACATCATTAGAACACTACCACCTAGCGAATTGAGCATGCAGGAGAGATCACCCGGTTTTTTGGTGACGCCGAAGGTGTAATACGCCCCGTAAACTCTCAGGCAAAAGGACTGCAGGCTCATTGCTCTCTGGAGAGAGGCGCGCTTAGAGCCTGCAAACGTTCTAAACGCACCCGCCGAAGGTTAATGTCTCAGGCGCCAAGGACAGAGGGGGCACCATGCCTTATCTAACCTCGTCCTTCTCTCGTGGAGCCTCGCATGAACTTTCCTTCCAATCTTCATTACACCGCAAGCCATGAGTGGGCGCGTGTAGAACCCGATGGTCTCATTACCATTGGCATTACGTCGCTTGCGCAAGACTCGCTTGGCGAGCTTGTTTACGTTGAACTTCCCGCCCTTGGGCGACAGTTTCAGCCAGGCGAAAGTGCTGCTGTGGTGGAGTCCACCAAGGCTGCAAGCGATGTCTATTGCCCGGTTGCGGGCGAAGTCACCGCTGTGAATGAAAGCCTTTCCCAGAACCCGCAGACCGTGAACGAATCCCCTTACGAGCAAGGCTGGTTGTATCGAGTGAAACCAAGCGAAGAGGCCGCTAAGGCCGTGGCAGCGCTTCTAAATGCCGAGGCCTACAAGGCACAGGCTGAATCTAACCCTTCTTGAAATAACAAAAGGATCTCAGCCATGCGTTTAAACGAACCCATTGACTCCATCGAAGGCCTGCTTGCCGAAGACGAGTTCCATCAACGCCATCTCGGCCCCGATGCCGCCGAGCAGCAGGTTATGCTTGCCGCACTTGGCCTCTCATCACTGGATGCCCTTATTGACCAGACTGTGCCCGAGTCCATTCGTCTGCGTCGACCTTTGAATCTGCCTGCACCGACCACCGAGCAGCAGGCGCTCAAGGGCCTTAAAGCCCTTGCAGAGAAAAATAAGGTTTACCGAAGTTATATCGGGGCTGGCTACTACGGCTGCATCACCCCTGAGCCCATCAAGCGCAGCCTTCTTGAAAACCCGGGCTGGTACACGGCCTACACGCCCTATCAGGCTGAAGTCGCCCAGGGCCGGCTTGAGGCCCTAATGAATTTTCAGCAATTGGTTATCGACCTTACGGGTCTTCCCATGGCCAATGCCTCTTTGCTCGATGAAGCCACGGCTGCCGCTGAGGCCATGGGTATGTTTCTGCGGCTTCGTAAAGATGCAAATGCCAATGTCTATCTAGTCGACAAGGCTGTCCATCCCCAGGTTATTGCGGTTATTAAGAGCCGAGCCCAGTGGATGGGCGTGCAGGTGAAACAGGCCGATCTACTTAGTGAAGAGGCACAGCTTGGCTGCGACCTTCATCAGGTCTTTGGCGCCCATGTTCAAATTCCCAACACCCAAGGCCGGCTTGCTGACTGCACGGTTATCGCCGAGCGGCTTCATGCCCAGGCTGCCCGTCTATCGGTCGGCTGCGACCTGCTTGCCCTCATGCTTACCAAGCCGCCGGGTGAAATGGGTGCCGATGTGGCCCTGGGCAACGCCCAGCGCTTTGGCGTGCCCATGGGGTTTGGCGGCCCGCATGCAGCGTTTTTTGCAGTGAAGGCCGACCTGGTTCGTGCCGCCCCAGGACGCATTATTGGTGTCTCTGTGGATGCTGCTGGCAAGCCCGCCTACCGCATGTCGTTGCAGACCCGTGAGCAGCACATACGCCGCGACAAGGCCACAAGTAATATTTGCACGGCCCAGGCCTTGCTTGCCAACATTGCAAGCTTTTACGCGGTCTATCACGGGCCCGAGGGGCTTCGCCGTATCGCAATGCGTGTGAACGCCTTTACTCGCATGCTTGCGCAGGAGCTGTCCAAGGCGGGTTTAACGGTTGCTCATGAAAACTATTTCGATACCCTGCATATCAACATAGGCTCGCCTGCAACTGCGCAGGCCATTCTTAGTCGTGCCCAGGCGCAGCAAGTGAACCTTCGGCCTTTTACGGATAAAAACAAGGCTCTCACAGCCCTCGGTGTCTCGCTTGATGAAACCGTGGGCCTGCACGACCTAGCAGACTTAGTGTTTGTGTTTACAGGCCAGCGTCCTGAATTCAGCAGCCTGCAGGGCCAGACGCTCTCCAGGCTGCCCGGCGCCATTGCCTCCTCGCTCCTGCGTACAGGCACTGTGCTTTCGCACCCTGTCTTTCACCGTTACCGCAGTGAGACCGAGTTCGTTCGCTACATGAAGCGCCTTGAGAATCGGGACATTTCCCTGGTGCACTCCATGATCCCCCTGGGCTCATGCACCATGAAGCTTAATGCGTCTTCCGAGATGGCCCCGGTCAGCTGGCCCGAGTTTGCCAGCCTTCACCCCTTTGTTCCCGAGGAGCAGTCGCAGGGCTATACGGCCATGCTTACTGAACTGCGCGACTGGCTGGTTGAAATTACAGGCTTTTCTGAAGTGAGCTTTCAGCCGAACTCGGGCGCGCAGGGCGAGTACGCGGGCATCATGGCGATTCGACGTTATCAACAGGCGCAAGGCCAGGGTCATCGCAGTGTCTGCCTCATCCCATCCTCGGCGCATGGCACGAACCCCGCAACCGCTCAAATGATGGGTCTGTCCATTGTGGTGGTGGGCTGCGATGCCCAGGGCAATATCGACCTCACCGATCTTCAGGCAAAAATAAAGCAGCATGCCGAGAATCTCTGCGCGCTTATGGTCACCTACCCATCCACTCACGGTGTCTTTGAGGCGAGCATTGAAGCCATCTGCGCCCAGGTGCATGCGGCCGGTGGCCAGGTCTACATGGATGGCGCCAACCTCAATGCCCAGGCAGGCGTTACACAGCCTGCCCTTATTGGTGCCGATGTCTGCCACATGAACCTGCACAAGACTTTCTGTATTCCGCACGGTGGCGGGGGTCCCGGTATGGGCCCCATTGCAGTGGCTAAGCACCTCGCCCCCTTCCTGAACTACCATCCTTATGCCTTGCCAGAGAGCGCCAACAGCGTGTCGGCGGCTCCTTACGGAAGTGCCCTTCTGGCCACTATTTCTTACATGTACATTCGCATGATGGGGTCCTCGGGCATTCAACGGGCGACCGAGCTTGCCATCTTGAATGCCAACTACATGGCCCACCGTCTGCAGCCTGTCTTTCCTATTTTGTACAGGGGCGAAAAGGGAAGGGTGGCCCATGAATGCATTCTCGACCTGCGAAGCCTGAAAGCCGAGCTTGGTATCACCGCTGAAGACGTGGCAAAGCGTTTAATGGATTACGGTTTTCACGCCCCCACGCTTTCGTTTCCCGTAACCGATACGCTCATGATCGAGCCCACCGAGTCCGAGGGCCTTGAGGAATTGAACCGGTTCTGCGA
>CAMDMC010000046.1 GCA_945901825.1 Bordetella parapertussis | reverse complement strand
TGGCGCGAAACTTCGGCTGGTTCAACACAAGCAACTGACCAAGCTAGGACCGGACATGAGAGGCTGCCTTCTCTGGGGTTTCAACAGCCAAGCAAAAAGCCTGGGATCACTGCCCGATCTATGGAGAGACCGGGCAGTGTTGCCGAGTGTGAAAGGCTCGCGCTCGGCGCTTGGACCCGACTCAACTAGCGGATGGGTGGAACGTACTGCAGACCGCCCTTGGTCCAGAGGGCGTTCTGGCCACGGTCAAGCTTCAAGGGTGTGTTTTTACCAACATGGCGCTCAAAGACCTCGCCATAGTTTCCAACCTGCTTAATCACCCGATAGGCCCACTGGGCATCGGTGCCCACAGCCTTACCGAAGTCGTTGTTCCCCTGGCCAAGAAGCCGCTGAACCTCAGGCGTGGTGTCTGCCTTTTTCTGATCCACGTTGGCCGATGTAATGCCAAGCTCTTCGGCCGAAACCATTGCAAAATGCACCCAGGTCACGAGCTTGGACCAGGCCTCGTCGCCCTGGCGGGTGACTGGGCCCAAGGGTTCTTTGCTAATGATCTCGGGAAGAATAATGTGGTCGCCGGGGTTCTTGGTGTCATTCGCACGAATGGCCGCAAGCTGGGATGCATCCGAGGTAAGCACCTTGCATCGTCCTTCGTTGTAGGCCGCGACCACCACCTTGTTGTCCTCCGAGACAACGGGCTTGTAGGTCATTTTGTTTGACTTGAAATAGTCGGCCAGGTTCTTTTCGGTTGTGGTGCCGCTCTGAACACAAATGGTGGCGCCCTTGAGCTGCTTGGCTGATTTAACCTTCAGGCTCTTGGGAACCAAGAAGCCTTGGCCATCAAAGAAGTTGGTGGCGCCAAACGTTGTGCCGAGCTGAGTGTCGCGACTCATGGTCCAGGTTGTGTTTCGAGCCAGCATGTCGATCTCGCCGGACTGCAGGGCGGTGAACCGCTGGGCGGCGTTAAGGGGAACGTAACGAACCTTGTTGGCATCGCCAAGGGCCGCCGCGGCCACGGCGCGGCAGTAGTCAATGTCAAAGCCCACCCATTTTCCGTCACTGCCGGCAATACCGAAACCGCCGAGACCGGCATTGACTCCACAGGAAAGCTCCCCTTTCGCCTTAATGGCGTCAAGGGTTTTATTGGCAAAGGCGGGCGAGGCGGCAACGGCAAGCCCCATGCAAAGGCTAAGCCCGAGAAGGTGACGTTTGACCATGATTTTGAACTCCTAAGAAAGTTAATAAACAGTAGATTCAATCCACTGTTGTAGTGTGCCTGAGCGGGGGGCCACCTGGGCCTTTAACAGCGACGAACTCAGGGTAAGCCCTAGTCGGGCTGGGCGGTTACACCTGTATCGGGTGCCGTGGGGCTCGGAACTGCCTTGTTGGCCTCGCGTGCCTGCAATTCCCAAAGCTGAAAGTAACGTCCTTTTAGGCCAAGCAGATGGTCATGACTGCCTTTTTCAACAAGCCTGCCGTCCTCAAGCACCATGATGGTGCTTGCATGACGAATCGTGGAGAGACGATGGGCAATGATGATGCTTGTTCGGCCCTTGGAGACCTCCTCAATTTCTTTCTGAATGGCCCGCTCAGATTCCGAGTCAAGTGCAGAGGTGGCCTCATCAAAAATGAGAATCGCAGGTTTTTTCAGCATGGCGCGCGCAATGGCAACCCTTTGTTTCTCGCCACCAGAAAGCTTTAGGCCTCGTTCACCCACCAGGGTATTAAGACCGTCGGGAAGCCGATGCACCAGGGATTCAAGCCGTGAGGCGGCAATGGCCTGCCAGAGTTCCTCCTCGCTGGCATCGGGCTTGCCGTAACGAATGTTGTAGGCCAGGCTGTCGTTGAAAAGCACGGTGTCCTGCGGGACGATTCCAATCACTCTACGTAATGAGTCTTGTTGCACGAGACGAATGTCTTGGTCATCAATGCAGATTCGACCTGACTGCGTGTCATAAAACCGATAAAGCAGCCGGGCCAAGGTGCTCTTGCCGGCCCCCGACGACCCAACCACAGCCACGGTCTGACCAGGCTCAATCTCAAGATCAAGGTCTTTCAGAATGGGTCGCCGTGGGTCGTAGGCAAAACCCACTTTTTTGAAATGAATGCCACCCTTTGTCACCACCAGGGCAGGCGCTCCGGGTGGGTCGGCCACCTCTTGGTTCTGGGCCATGAGCCCAAAGAGCCTCTCCATGTCGGCAACACTCTGCTTAATTTCTCGGTAGAGCACCCCAAGAAAATTCAGTGGAACGTACAACTGAATCAGAAAGGCATTGACAAGCACCAGGTCGCCAATGGTCATGTGACCCTGCTCAACGCCAACAACTGCCTGCCAGAGCATCAGGCTTGCGGCAGTGGCAATAATGCTCGCCTGGCCAATGTTAAGAACCGACAACGAGGCCTGGCTTTTAATCGCGGCCTCCTGCCAGCTTGCAAGGCTGCGGTCGTAGCGTTGCGCCTCAAAGGTCTCGTTGTTGAAATACTTCACCGTCTCGTAATTCAGTAGCGAGTCGATGGCTCGGGCATTGGCGCGCGAATCCAGCTCGTTCATCTCGCGACGAAAGTGGGTTCGCCATTCGGTTACAAAAAAGGTGAAGCCCACATAGGTAACGAGCGCTCCTAGGGTGATGAGGGCAAAGGCAGGTGGATAAAACCAGGCAAGCCAGGCGGCGACAAGCAGCACCTCGACGGCAGTGGGCACGATGCTGTAGAGGGTGAAGTTGACCAGCGTGCCAACGCCTCGGGTTCCGCGCTCAATGTCCCGGGTAAGCCCTCCGGTCTGGCGTTCAAGGTGAAACCTTAAAGAGAGTCGATGCAGGTGTTCAAAGACCTGTCGGCTAATGTCGCGCACTGCACCCTGAGTCACCCTTGCAAAAATCAGCTCACGAAGCTCGGTTAGGCCGGTGGAGGCTAGGCGTATAAGGCCATAGCCTGCAATAAGCCCCACCGACACCCCAATGACGGCCGAGCCTGGGGTAAGGCCGTCCACAATTTCCTTAAGTAAAACCGGAATGCCAATGTTGGCCACCTTGGCGCTCACCATGGCCGCAAGCGCAAGGCCCATGCGCAGCTTGTATTTCAGAAGATAGGGCAGCAGCTTACGAATGACGGGCCAGCTTCCCCGTGAACCGGCTGTGATCAGCTCAGCGGTTGGGCCTGCTGGTTCTGGGCTGGCAAGTGGAGCGGTTGAGGCATGGTGGCGCACGAGAACTGGTTATCCTTGGTTTCTTACAGAGGGTGGGTTGCAGCAGACGACGTCAGGCAACGACCTTCATTATGGTGGTTTCAACTGATTTCAAGAAAGGCGGCTTGCCATGGGTAAACATCGAATCGCGGTCCTTCCGGGCGATGGTATTGGGAAAGAAGTGGTGCCCGAGGGTCTTCGGGTGTTGGAAACGGCCGCCCGCCGATTCGACATTGGCCTTGATTTTGTGAGCTTTGATTTTGCAAGTTGCGACTATTACGCCCTCCACGGTGCCATGATGCCTGCCGACTGGAAGGCTCAGCTTTCGGGCTTTGAGGCCATTTTCTACGGCGCGGTGGGCTGGCCGGCCACCGTGCCAGACCATGTCTCGCTCTGGGGCTCCTTGCTGAAATTTCGACGTGAGTTCGACCAGTACGTGAACCTGCGACCCGTTCGGCTGATGCCCGGTGTTCGTTCACCCCTGGCAGGCCGTGCCCCTGGCGAGATTGATTTTTACGTGGTGCGTGAGAACACCGAAGGCGAGTACTCGGCCATTGGCGGCCTTATGTTTGAGGGCACCGAACGCGAGGTCGTGGTGCAAGAGACGGTCATGAGTCGCGTTGGCACCGACCGTATTCTGAAGTTTGCCTTTGAGCTCGCGCAGAAGCGACCCAAGAAGCACCTGACCTCGGCAACAAAATCAAACGGTATTGCCATCACCATGCCCTGGTGGGACTCGCGGGTTGAGGCCATGGCACCAAGCTTTCCCGATGTACGCGTTGACAAGTACCACATCGACATCCTTACGGCGCATTTCGTGCAGCATCCCGACTGGTTTGATGTTGTTGTTGCAAGCAACTTGTTTGGCGATATTCTTTCTGACCTTGGACCCGCCTGCACCGGAACCATAGGCATCGCACCCTCAGCGAACCTAAACCCCGAGCGTCGGTTTCCATCCCTTTTTGAACCTGTTCATGGGTCGGCCCCCGACATCGCGGGCAAAGGCATTGCCAACCCCATTGGCCAGATCTGGTCGGCGGCCCTGATGCTCGATTTTCTTGGCTACCCCAAGGCCCACGATGCCGTTCTCATGGCCATTGAGCAGGTTTTAGGGCAGGGCCCCAAGACACCCGACCTCGGTGGTGCGGCCAACACGACGGAGGTTGGCAAGGCCATTGCTGAGGCTCTTAAGTCCGCCTAAGCACCGTGTACGCAGATCTTCTTAACCAGGCCTACAAGGCTGCCATTGCTGCGGTAGACCCCTTGCAGTGTCTTGGGCCGCAGCACCTTCCGGCCAGACCTAAAGGCAGAACCCTGGTGGTGGGTGCAGGCAAGGCCGCAGCCAGCATGGCCCTGGCCGTTGAAAGGCACTGGCCCAAGGACGCGCCGCTTGAAGGCCTCGTGATTACGCGCTATGCCCATGGCCTGCCCTTGACGCGGCTGCGGTGTATGGAGGCGGGTCACCCGGTGCCTGATGAGGCCGGTCAGAAGGCGGCCCAGACCATTGCCCAACGGGTGGCCGAACTCACACCCGATGACCAGCTTCTTGTTCTGGTCTCGGGGGGTGGTTCAAGCCTGCTTGCCTTACCTGCGCCTGGTCTTAGCATGGACGATCTGCGCGCGGTGACTCAGCAGCTGCTTCGCAGTGGCGCGCCCATTCAGGACATGAATATTGTACGTAGGCACCTGTCGCGACTGCAGGGCGGGCAGCTTGCTCTTATGTCGAAGGCGCCAGTGCGCACGCTTGTGATTTCGGATGTGGTGGGCGATCAGGCCTGTGATATTGCCTCAGGGCCTTGCGACCCAGATCCCAGCAGCTTTGAGGATGCCAGGGCTGTCCTTGCACGCTGGAATGTGAAGCCGCCCAGAGCGGTGGCTGAGCGGCTTGAGTCGGGCTGCAAGGGCGCGATTGCAGAAACGCCCAAGCCAGGGGACCCTCGGCTCGCCCATGCGACCACCCTTATGCTTGCCACCGCCAAGGCAAGCCTGGATGAGGCCTGCCGCATTCTGGTTGAGAACGGTTTTCAGACCTTATGCCTTGGTGACGGTGTAACCGGGGAGGCGCGCGACGTTGCCGGTGTCATGGCCTCGTTGGTACGCGAAATTGCCAGCAATCGCATCCCTGAGTTTAAGCGGCCTGTGGCAATCGTTTCGGGTGGCGAGTGCACGGTGACGGTTCGTGGTTCGGGCAAGGGCGGGCGCTGCAGTGAATTTCTTCTTGCTCATGGACTGGCCTTAGAAGCCCTGGGTGTTGGCCCCTGTGTCTGGGGCCTAGCCGCCGACAGCGATGGTATTGATGGCTCAAGCGATGCAGCCGGCGCCTACTTTGATCCGGGCTTTTTGGATCGTGCCCGGGCCCAGGGTCTTGACCCAAGAGGTTGCCTTGATAACAACGATGCCCTGAGTCTTTTTAGGGCGCTTGGCACCGACCTCTGCACGGGCCCAACCCGCACGAATGTCAACGACATTCGTCTTCTTTTGGTCGTGGCATAGTGATCGAATGACCCGAGAGACTGCGACCCCGAACCCTGTGCCCCAAGGCTCGCCTGCTCTGGGCCAGAGGCTGCGACTTCGAGAGCCCGATGACTGGCATTTGCACCTGCGGGATGGGGCCATGCTCAAGGCGGTTGCTCCCTACTCGGCAAGGCAGTGCGGGCGGGCGTTGGTGATGCCCAACCTTCAGCCGCCCGTTGTCACTGTGGCCATGGCCGAGGCCTATGCGCGCCGCATCGCCCTGGCACTTGCAGGCGAGCAGGTCGAGAACTTCGCCGAGCAACAGGCCGAGGGTTTCCGGCCCTTTATGACGCTCTACCTTACGGACAACACCTCGTGCGAGGAGGTCGACCGTGCGGCGCAGAGCCCTCATGTACTTGCTTTCAAGCTCTACCCGGCCGGGGCAACAACCCATTCCGATGCGGGTGTCACGAATCTTCAGGCGCTTGACGCGGTCTTTGAGCGTATGGCGGAACAAGGCGTGGTCTTGTGCATTCATGGGGAAGTGACATCACTCGAGGTCGATGTCTTCGATCGTGAGGCGCGATTTATTGAGGAGCACCTTATTGCTTTGCGCAATCGTCATCCCGAGCTTCGAATTGTTTTTGAGCATGCCACCACCCGCGAGGCGGTTGACTACGTGCGCGAAGCCCGTGGCCCGATTGCCGCCACCATTACCCCACAGCATCTGCTCTACAACCGCAATGCACTTTTTCGATCGGGGCTTCGTCCGCATTACTACTGCCTGCCGGTCTTAAAGCGGGAGCCGCATCGCCAGGCCTTGGTTGCCGCGGCCACCAGTGGTAACCCCCGGTTTTTTATGGGCACCGACTCGGCGCCACACGACCGCGCCCTGAAGGAGGCCGACTGCGGCTGCGCAGGCTGCTTCTCAGCCCCCTTTGCCTTGGAGTTGTACGCTCAGGTCTTCGATGAGGCGAAGGCGCTCGATAAGCTCGAGGCCTTTGCGAGCCATTTCGGTGCCGACTTCTATGGCCTGCCACGCAATGCGGGTCAGGTTGAACTTCTTCGGCAAGACCATTGCATTGCCGATCGTCTCAGCCACGAGGGCCACACGCTTGTTCCTTTGGCAGCAGGTCAGGTGATGCGGTGGCAGTATGCGGGCAGGGTCGAGCCATCTCTGGTTCGTTGGCCAAGCCCACAGGTATCATCTTCATAGGAAGTGGGCTGGGCGGCCGCTGCTGACATGGTCAGGAGAGGAAGGTCCGGACTCCATAGGGAAGGGTGACGGCTAACGGCCGTACGCAGCAAGTGGGATGAGACGCCCACCCAAGGCGAGGAATAGGGCCACAGAGACGAGTAATCGCGGCCTTCGGGCCGCGAGGATGTGAAACGCGGTAACCTCCACCCGGAGCAACACCAAATAGGCACACGGGTGTTCGGTGGATCCGTCCACCGGATACGAAGGGCGTCCCGTTCAAGTGTGCGGGTAGGTGGCTTGAGCCTAGCAGCAATGCCAGGCCTAGAGGGATGGCCGCTATAGACCAAGGCCGAGGGTGGCCAAGGTCCGTAACAGAATCCGGCCTACAGGCCCACTTCCCTTTTCATAAATTACTTTAGATATAATCACTTATCTCCTTGATTTACATGGGAATCTTAAGCTCGGAGGGGCCTCAAGAAACCCTACCTAAGTATTTGTTTAGAAAGAAAAAATCCGCTGTTCTCGCTTGACCGATCCCGGACTTTTGCATAAAGTGGGAAACCGTGTGAAAAAGTGGGGAATAGTGGGGTCATGTTTTCGGGAATTTCAGCCCTCAGTCTAGATGTCAAAGGTCGAATGACGCTCCCAACGCGTTATCGGGATGCCTTGCATCGGGCCTCCGAAGGCCAGGTGGCCCTGCTCGAGAGCAACGACGGCTGCCTCTTACTCATGCCCTTTACGAAGTGGTCGCGACGGGTCGAGCAACTCACGCAGGGTGATGCCTTGGCCGCACCTGGCCAGGACCCTGACCAAGACCAAGACCAAGACCTCGATTGGGATGACGACACGGGCCAAGAGCGGCGACGTTTTTGGCTCGGCCTAAGTGACACGCCTGAACTCGATTCGGCTGGACGCATTCTCGTAAATCCCGTCCTGCGCGAGGGCGCAGGCATTGGTCGTGAGGCCATGCTGCTCGGTGTGGGCAGCCATTTTGAGCTCTGGGATCCTGAGCGGCTTGCCCGTCACAAGGAGCAGGTTCGCGCAAGAAAGTTTCGGGGTGGTCGTGATTGATCGCGTCGCCGACCGGTCATCCGATGCATCAGCCTGTGCTGCTGGGGCAGGCCGTTGATCAGCTTGTTCAAGACCCCTCAGGCTTTTATGTCGATGCGACCTTTGGAAGGGGAAGTCATTCTCGCGAGATTCTCCGCAGGCTTAGCCCCAAGGGCAGACTGCTTGCCTTTGATCGCGACCCGCAGACCCTTGAGGCGGGGCAGGCGCTTATGGCCAGTGACCCGCGGTTTCGTTTCCAGGCAAGCGCCTTCTCGGAACTCTCGGCGGTGCTTGCCGCAGGCAATCAGTCCTCCATCAGCGGGCTGCTTGCCGACCTTGGTGTCTCTTCCCCGCAGCTCGATCAGGCCGAGCGGGGCTTTAGTTTCATGAGGGACGGCCCGCTCGACATGCGTATGGATTTCAGTACCGGGCTGCCTGCCTGGCAGTGGCTGGAAACGGTTTCTCAGGATGAACTCGAGGACTGCCTTCGGCGGTTTGGTGAAGAGCGTCACGCCCGCAGGCTGGCCGCCGCCATTCTTGAGCAGATCCACCAGGCGCGTAAAGGTGAGGTGCCGCCCCTGCGTACGACCCTTGCACTTGCACAGCTCGTAGAGAAGGTACTGGGCCGACGCGCAGGGCGAGGCTCCTCCGGCCATCATCCTGCAACCCGAACCTTTCAGGCCATTCGCATTGCAGTGAACCAGGAGCTTGACCAGTTGACCAGCCTGCTTGGCCAGCTGCGTCAATGGCTAGCCTACAAGGCAAGGCTCGCCATTATCAGTTTTCATTCCCTCGAAGACCGACTTGTAAAACAGTTTATCGAGGAGGCCTCAAGGCCCGCGGACCAGAGGCTTCAACGTGCAACCGGTATGGGCCGCGCCCGGTTTGCCATGCTTGCACAGGCGGCATCCCAGGCCTCTGAGGCGGGCAAAAACCTGCAGACTTCAGACTCACTTAAGCCCACCTGGCTGCGTAAGGTGGCTCGACTTCGCCCAGATGCCCAAGAGGTATCGATCAATCCACGTGCTCGAAGTGCCATTCTGCGGGTCGCCGAATGCCTCACCGTGAACCAACAAAGACTGGAGGTGCGATGAGCCGTCTGGCCAATGGATGGATTGCAGCTGCGTTAGTGATCACAGCCCTGGCGCTGGTCACTACGCGCTACCAAGAGCGCAGGCTTTTTGCCGAGTCGCAGCGTCTTGAGCGGCTTGTTGAGCGACGCGCTTCGGAGGTTGAAAACCTTGAGGTCGCGGTGGCGAGCCTCAAGACACCGGCTCGGCTCGAGCAGACAGC
>CAMDMC010000045.1 GCA_945901825.1 Bordetella parapertussis | reverse complement strand
TTCAATCATGCCGAGCTCTTCGGGAGAAAGTTCGGTGGGTGGAGTCTCACCTTCACCTGCAGCACCCTCGCCTGCGGCACCCTCAGCGCCCTCGCCCTCTTTGCCCTCTGTGCCATCGTCTCCCGCAGCCGCCTTGGCCTCGGCCTCTACAACGGCTTTGGCTTCTGCCTCTTGGGCGGCACGCTGAGCTGCCTCTTCCTGAGCACGCTTTTGCGCCTCAAGCTCCATCTTGGCAATTTCTTTGGGCGACACGGTCTGGCCTGTGAGCAGGTTAACCACCGGACGAATAATGGTGATGAGAATAACCAGGAAAATCAGCGAGGTGAGCGCCACCTTCACAGCATTCATAAAGTCTTCGTTTTCGAACCATTGCTTTTCAGGCTCCAGCGGCGCGAACTTCGCGGGAATAAGCGTTACAACATCGCCACGCCCTTCTTGAAAGCCCACCGCGCCGCGAACCAGGTTTGTAAGGCGGTTAAGTTCCGTCTGCGTGTAGCCATGCAGAATCACTTCAGCAGGGCTGGGACGGTCTTGAGGCGCTGCGCCTTGGCCTTCGGCAGCCGGGGGGGTCTGTTCCGCCCCAATGCGCTCTTGCTTACTGGGGTCGAAACCCTCTTTCTCGTTCACCACAACAGCAGCCGAAATACGCGTCACCGTACCTGTGGGATTCTTGACATAGCGAACCGTCTTATCGATTTCATAGTTTCGTGTGGCGCGCTTGCTGTGCACCGTGTTCTCTTGCAGGGCGTCGTTGGCGCTTGCACCGGTCTGGTCGGTCTGAATGGTGGGGGGCGGTGGCGTGTTGGTAATGGAACCCGGAATACCCTCGGCTGTAAGTTTTTGGGTCCGGTCCTCGGCCAAGACTTCCGAGCGTGTCTTCGGCCCTGTCTTTGAGTTATCAAAGTCTTCAACCGCCACTTCGCTCTGGGTGAAGTCCATGCTGACATCCACCTGGGCACGCACATTACCCTCACCAAGAATGGGAATAAGCAGCTCCATAATGCGAGTGTTGTAAGCCTGCTCAACCCTTTGCTTATGGTTGAGCTGGGCATCGGTGAGGCCCATGGGGGTATTCTCGCGACGATCGGTAAGAAGGTTGCCAATGTTGTCCACCACCGACACGTTCTGAGCCGCTAAGTAAGGAATGCTCGATGACACCAAATGAATAATGGCGTCCACCTGAGCCGCCGTCACAATGCGCCCATGCTGCGGGCTTACCACCACCGAGGCCTTGGGCTCGGCTCTGTCGCGTACAAAGACGCTTTGTTTGGGAAGTGCCAGATGCACCCGCGCACTCTGGATGCTTCCAATCTCGGTAATGCTTCGCGCTAGCTCGTTCTCCATGGCCTTGATGTAACGCACCTGCTCCATGAACTGGCTGGTGGTCATGGCGCTTTGCTCGTTTAAAGAATCAATACCCATTGGCACGGGCGCCTTGGGAATGCCTTTAGAGGCGAGATAAATACGGGCCTCGTGAAACTTGTTGTCAGGCACAGTAATGCTGCCTGTGGCCGTGTCGATTTTGGGGTCAAACGAGGCCATCTTCAGCGCATCAAAAGCCTCTTGTTTGTCGGACTCTGAAATGCCAGGCATAAGCGCCTTGTATTCCACGGGCTTGCCCATAAGGTTAAAAAGCCCAACAAAGGCCACCAGAACAAAAATAACCAACAAGGCCGGAACGGCTTTTTTAACCAAGGGGTTCGAAAGGCCGTCACGCAAGAAAACAGGCAGGTTTAGGTTCTGCAACAAAGGGCCTGCAATCTCGGCGCCACGCCGAAGGGTTGAGCCTGCTGCTGTAGCCGCCTGGGAGGCCGCAGTGCCCGCCTGGGTTGCGGTGTTCTGAACAGAAGCGCCAAGGCTTGCTGCTTGGGCTTCTGCTCCAGACCCCGCTGTGGACGATCCTGCGCCAGGCATTGGGCCCATGGGTACTGGGGAAGGCATTGCTGGATTGTCTGAAGCCATGATGGTCTCTCTTGCCTAATGGGTAAAAGGTTTAACTGTTAATTGTGTTGATGTGGTCTATCGCCAAAGTTGCACTTGATGTCTTCTCAGCCTTACACCGGCATATTTAGAATTTCGTCGTAGGCTCGAAGCACCTTGTTTCGAATCTGCAAGGTAGCCTCAAAAGCCAGTGACGATTTCTGCATCGCCAGTACGACATCGGTTAATGGAATCTCTTCGCCTTTTTCATAGGCATTGCGCTTAGCCTCGGCGAGCTTTGCCAGCGTATTTACCTTTTGCAGAGACCCTTGCACCACCTGCCCAAAGCCGTCATGCTCTTCGGTGCGCTGAACCTCCGTGGTTCGTAAATGCTGAAGAACCTGCGGGGTTTCGGGTGTCTTGGGGACCTCATAAGGCCCCACTGCCTGACCGGGCGGCAGGGAGAACATCTTGCCCTGCAAGGGCGGAACAGGTGCCTGAACCGGCTGCGTCTGGGCCTTTGACTGAACCTGCGCCTGGTATTGACGAATCTGGGACATGACATTGGCCACGCCCGCTGTATTTAAATTGGTAGGCAGTACGCTCATACGGTACCTGCCATGCGCAGCTGCGCCATCTTGTAACGAAGGGTCCGCGGGCTAATACCTAGTCTGCGGGCGGCCTCCGTCTTGGTGGGTGAGGACTCAATGGCGGTAAGAATCATCTGCTTCTCATTGGTCTTAACGAGCTCGTTTAGGTAAATAACCTCAGAACCCTTGGCACCAAAGACTGGGGTCTCCGGCACTGCATTGGGCGCAAAGGCCTGAATTTGCGACCCTTCTTGAAAGTCTTCCAATGGCTCATACCCTTGCGAAGCGGGTACGGCTGAATGCCCTGTACCTAAGGGGTTTAATTCCTGCGCGGCATCTGCTGGCTTTTGCAGCTCTGCAAAAGCGTCGCGCTGCTCGGCTTCGGCGGTTGTATACGCGAAGGCTGAGGCCATGGCCGGCGAATCACACTCATCAAAGACAAGATGCTCGGCCTCAATAACATTTTCAAAGCTAAAAATAAGAGCCCGTTGCACAACATTCTCAAGCTCCCGAACGTTTCCAGGCCAGTGGTAGCTAAGCAGGGCCCGCTGCGCCTCCTGCGAGAAAACTTTCTCATCGGTCTCATTCGAGAACTTCTGAAGCATCAAGGCCGCAAGTGGAAGAATGTCTTGGCGCCGTTCGGCAAGGGTTGGAATCGAGAGCCGAAAGGTGCTAATTCGGAAATAAAGGTCTTCGCGGAACTCCCGCTCTTCAATGGCTTTCTTCAAATCCTTGTTGGTGGCTGCCACCAAACGAAAATTAAGCTCAGTGGCCTGACTTGCGCCTAGTCGTGTGGCCTGTTTTTCTTGCAGCACACGCAAAAGCTTCGCCTGAAGGTTCAAAGGCAGCTCTCCAATTTCATCAAGAAATACGGTGCCACCCTGGGCCTGCTCAAAAATACCCTTGTGCTCTTTCACCGCGCCAGTAAAGGCGCCCTTCTCGTGACCGAAAAGCATGTCCTCCATAAGATGCTCGGGAATCGCGCCGCAGTTAAGGCTGACAAAGGGCCCCTTGGCTCGGGGTGAGGATTCGTGAATTACATTGGCCAATACCTCTTTACCTGCACCTGTGGGCCCGGTAATTAAGGTGGTCACCTCGGCCTGGGCAACACGCCGGGCGAGAACCAAAAGCTTCTGGCTTGTGGGGTCTACAAAAATAAAGGTTCGCTTCGGCTTTTCCTGATATGCCGCTTGATCTGCGTCCGATTTAATCGGCTGGCCGGACGCGTTAAATGTAGGCTCAGGGTCTGACGAATCACGCAATGCCCCAACCACGGCCGCTGGATTGACCGCGGCTACCCCAACGAATGCGGCCTGAACAGCCTTCTTCACATAGGCCTGTGCGAGCTGCCAGGACTCCTCGGAATAGTCGTCATGGGCCAACACATGGCATGCCCCATGTTGCATGGCCTCAATACCCAGTTGAAAGGCCTGCTTGTCGGTTCGACAGAGCACTGGAATGTTGGGCTTAAAGCTCTCAATAAGACACTTCACCTCGGTTAGCAGCGCTACGTCGCTCTTGAGGCGAATAACCACGAGCTGCGCCGTTTTTAGTGCCCGACGAAGATCGTCAAGCGTACGAACCGCTAAAAGATTTAAACCAGCCTCACGCAAACAGGAACGTTCGCGCTCCCCTGCAGGCTGAAACGGGTCAAGCCACAGGGCATTGCAGCGGCCGGCATCTTGGTTTTTTTCTGCAGTCACAGATAGGCTCCCCTACGAAGACAAATAAGTTGTGTAGGTAAGAGCAATGGCTATGCCAAGAGCGGCGACGTTTTTCCGACGGGAAAAACCAACAGCGGCAAGCTTAGGCCGCTGACAAGGTAAGACTAAAGCTTGGGGCAGTCCCCGTACTTGCTTGAGAGACAGCGCCTAGCCAAGGCCTTTGCCAGGGTTAGCTCGCCTTCCTTAAGCCGGTAGTCAAGAAAAGATGTGACATCAATTGCACCCTCGTAGCCATTAAGGCGAGAGACCTCAACCCAGGCATAGCCCGCTACCCCATTGGGTTTACCGGTGGGCTCTTCTGATAAAAACAAATAACCCGCCATGAACTGGCTGTTCACATTGCCAGCGCGGGCGCCTTTTAGGAATTCCGCAAGGGCGGCCAGCGGGTCGCGCCGTATGCCCTTACCCTCCCAGAGATGCAGGCCCATCATGTAGTGCGCCTCGGGCAGACGCTGGGCAGCAGCCTTTCGGAACCAGGAAACGGCCTGGCTGTTGTTCACTTCAACTCCATAGCCGTTGTGATACAAAGTACCCAGGTTGTACTGGGCCTCTGGCAGCCCCGCATCAGCAGCCCTGCGATAAAAATTCATAGCCTCCACATAGCTTTGGGTGACTCCCAGGCCACGCTCGTACATCAGGCCCACATTATTCATGGCCCGGGCATCGCCTGCGTTGGCAAGGTCCCGCCACGACCGCAGCGCTGTGGAGTAGTGTTTACGCTCAAGGGCATTAAGGCCTGCCTGCAGTTGTTCGCTAAAGGGCCGAGTTGGGTCGTTAGGGGTGTTGCCACTGAACGACTGAGCCTGCACAAGACAGGTTACTGCCAACAAAAGCGAAGCCAAAACAAGGTTTGTCCTTCCTGGCTTTGTGCTTGCAGGGTTAAAGCCCCATGCTGGTCTGTCGGTATTGTCTTTAGTCATGGTCATTTAATCCGATACACCTACTAAATAAAACTTTTGTTTGCCGTAGATCACAACCCCACACTATAGCCTCAGACCTCTCTTGGATCATGAAACGACAACCCTTCGACCAGATCACAAAATTTAAAGCACTTATTGCTCTTGGCATTGTTGTTTTAAGCATATGGAGCGTCAAGGCATTCGCTCAGGCTGCCGATACGGCTGCCTTGGCGGGGACCGAGCCCCAAGGCCCTGTATGCCTTCCCGTTGAGGGGCTCACCTTCACTATTTCGGGTCCTGAAACCTTACTGGCGACCCGTGGTCCAGAGTCCATTGCGCTTATCCACACCACCATGTTCTTGCCCGCAGGCCTTCATGAAATGCGTTTTCTTGCCTCAGAGCTCTGCCCAGGCGGGCCAAAGTCTCACTTCGTAGTCAATCACTATTTACACACGGTGCAGGAACTGCGGTTTTTTGGCGGTCCAAGCAACGAGCGTATTGCCGTTATTGGCCCAACAGGCCGCAGTGCCACGGTTGCGGCCACTAAACAATAAGGCCTCTTCCACCGCGTTTAAACCGCTTGGGCTTCTGAGGTTGCTCAGACTGAGGCAGTTCTTTTTCCTCAAAGCCAAGGCAAAAGTGCCCATCGGCCCGAAGCACCTCAATGCTTGGAAGAATTTTGGTTTTAAAGCCCATTAGCCTGCAGCCGTATGGCATGCGGGTGTCCCAGGTAATTTGAAAGTGCCGGCAGCCCCAGCAATTCGGGCCTTTTTTTATTTCAGAAAAAACCTCTCGGTAGAGGTCGACCCCACGCGGCGACTGGGTAAGCAGACGCAGTTTCTCTTGGTCGCCTACCGACTTATTTCTTCTTGATGTAGTCGACATAGAACCGCCATGACAGTTGAATTAAGAAGGCGGCTAAGAACAGGTAGCCAACCACGGCAGTCATATCCAGATCGGGCCAATCAATTTCTACACCGGCAAAGGCCAGAAAAATAAGTGGAATAGCAAACGTTAGGTAAACGCGAATAAGGGCGCAGACCTTGCAGGGCGGCCTATCAAGTGCCCGTTCAGCGCAGTTGGTATCAACCTTGCGCGGGCCTTTGGGTAGATAAACAGACATACGCATTATTCTAACGAAGATTACCCCTGAAGTAACTGCAGAACCGTCTGGTTGCTCATGTTAGCCTGGGCTAACACCGCGGTGGCAGCCTGCTGCATAATCTGCGCCTTGGCAAGTTCTGTCGACGATTTCGCATAGTCAGCATCCATAATTTGTGACCGCGATGCCTCTTGGTTCATCGACACATTGCTAAGGTTGTCCATGGCGTACTGCAGTCGGTTCATCACCGCACCCATCTGAGCGCGCGTGGCGTTTACCCTGTCCATGGCCACATCAAGCAGCTCAAGAACCTTTTCAGCACCGGCACGGGTATTGATGCGTGAGGTGCGGTCGTTCACATTTAAGTCAACGTCACCGGTAATCTCGTTGGTAATGGAACCATTCTTACCAAAGTCTTCCAGGTCAATGGTAATAAGCTGCTGGGCGCTGGCTCCCACCTGAAAGGCAAGCCGACCCACTTTTGGTGGATCCATGGCCTCGCTTGAGCGACCACCGAAGCTACCCTGCTGAAAGCCCAGAGCATTGAACTTACCCTGAGGTCCAAAGCCTTTATCGCCTACTTCGATGGTGAAGGGCTGAGTGGAGGCGCGAAGCATAGCCTCACGATCCGAAGGCGGTGCACCCACAGGCGAAGGAATAGGCGGCAACAGAGCCGCATCGGCAATCAGTCGAACCGTGCCATAGGCTGTTTTCGCAGAGGTGGAGTTCTCGTCGGCGAAAGGAATGGCACTCACCACACCAGAGCCCATGTCGTTGGGGGTGATGGTGCGAATGACCAGGCTTACATCAGGGTCGACATAGGCATCATCATTAGTTATCGAGTCCCACGCTGCACCGATCCCAGATAAGGTAAACGGGGCTCCTGGTACCGTGGAGACAATTTCAAAAAAGTCCTCTCCAGTGGTGTACTCCACCGCCAGGTTTGCCAGTTGCCGTGGATCTGCGGTGAGGTCAGCTGTAATTGCGGTCTCAATGGCCGCCGCCAGATTGGCTGCACTTACAGCTGAGTCCGTATCACCACCCGCTTCAATAGCCTGACCGTTCAGCGTGATAACACGGGCATCATCAACCACGTCCTTGGTTGTGACCCTCATTCGCTGGGCTACAGCATCGGACTGACCCAAACCAAAGCTAGCAGCAGAAAGGTCTTGAATACTGGAGTCGTACCAGACCGATAGGTTACGCCCGTCGGTTTTTAGGCTTAAACCCTCACCATTATCAACCGCAGTAACGCCATGCTGACCTGTTCGAGCGTTGATAGCCTGAACAACCTTGGTTCGTCGCTCATAGCCTTCCTCATTCTGGGTGAACTCAACATCAATCGCCACACCATTCACAAACAGGGTGTACATGTCACCAGAACCAGTAGGAACACTGGTATCTGTGATGATGCCTTTGGTGCTTGCCCCATTGGGTAGTGCTCTGACGCCCGTTTCATACTGGTGGCTGTTTATCGCTGCTGAAATAGCCAACGCACTTGAAGCAGGGTCACTGCTCGCAACCGAGGTAATACTCTTCCTATCGTCGTTGGCAACTGAAGGTCGAATTTCAATGCCATTGATTTTTAAGTCATCGGTCCCGAGAGAAGAATAGCCAGCCCTCTGGTTTGCAGCTTGTACGCGCGTTTCAATTAAGGCCGCATCACTTGTTGTGCTTACGCTGTAAGTAAAGGGTGTTCCAGCTACATCGGCTGAAATAACAAGTTCGCCAAGTCGATTACCAGCCGTTGCTGTTACAACGCCTGCGAGTTCTGGCTCAGCATTAATGGCTGCAATAAAAGCCTGCCGAAGCCCCTCAAAAGAGGCGCCAGGAATATCGTCACCGTTAATATCGGTTGATGCATCGTCAATGCTTACAGTGACTCCATTGATGGTGACCGAGTAGGTGTCACCGCCAGAAATAGCTCCGGATATTTCAACAGCAATGGCCTGCGCAACAGGAGGTTCAACAATAGCCCTGGGCGCGGTGTTGTAAACAGCCTGGTTCTTTGTGAAGTTACCCTCAATAAGACCCACTCGACTAATATCGCCAAGGGTCGATGAGGTTAAGACGACCGGATTATTGATCTTTGATTCTAAAGATAGGGTGCTTGCCTGCACCCCCTCGCGAATCCCCACACGACTTCCGAAAACCTCGTGGTTCGCACTTGTCTCAAAACTAACCTCAATGTTCCGACCGTCTTGGGCAACCAAGGTAATGCCCTTGGTATCGAAGCCTGTATCAATTGCCCTCACGCCAGTTTGCGACGATATTGCATTAATAGCAGCCGCCACACTCATTCGTGTCTCACGCGTATTGTTAAGTGAGGTCGTGATATTTGCCGATGCAAAGCCATTAATAAATACAACACCTGAAACCACTGACTCGGCACTCATGGCCTGCCCGGTCACCACATTTTCATTTACTTTGGCATACACACCGGTTCCCGGTGCAGCCGTTGTGTATTCCTGCGTAATGTCAGCTATACCCACGAGCCCAGTGGTTCCTGGAAGCACTTCCGCCGTGCCCACATCTCCCTCAGACACAGGGTAATCAATATTAATGACCGACCCACCCGAGGCATAAGAAACAACACGACCTGTCGTTGCATTGTCGAATAAATGACTCGCTCGAAGCGTTTGGGCAATTTTGGTGGCCGCCTTCACCACCGTATCTTCCTGCGCAGTAATGGTTACATCAACGCCAGCGACCTTAATAACCCCGGGCGCGGGTAAGCCCGAGAAGGTAATGGACTGGGACTCGCCGATGGTTATTCCAGTGGTTGATGCCACGCGGTTGATTGCGGCGGCCTTCGATATTGCACTTCCCGATGCGTTATTGCGCGGTGACAAAAGGTCGTCACTGGCATAAGAGGCACCTACTTCGATACCGTTAATTTGAAGGTCACCTGCGCGCAAGGCAGGAATGGAACCCTCAACGCTCACCGAGAGCGAAAAAGCCCGATCGGTTGCAATTAGATTGTT
>CAMDMC010000044.1 GCA_945901825.1 Bordetella parapertussis | reverse complement strand
GCCGAACCCAAATTCAGTGTGCTTGTCTGGGCACGGTCTTCAACCTTCCTATGAGCACGGTCACCATTGTGGAAGATGTTGGGATGGTGGTGATGGCCATTGTTATGATTTGGCTTGCCTAACGAAAAAGGCTGCGGAAACGCGCCGTCATCATGACCGACCATGCCCAAACCCTCCCCCTGTCAGGCATCACCGTGGTTTCGCTTGAGCATGCCATTGCCGCGCCCTTTGCCTCACGACAGCTTGCAGACCTGGGGGCGCGTGTTATTAAGGTTGAACGTCCAGGCGAAGGCGACTTTGCAAGACGGTATGACACGCGTGTGGACGGCCTGGCCTCTCACTTTGTCTGGGTCAATCGTTCGAAGGAAAGCCTCACGCTCGATCTAAAGAACGAGCTTGCAATGTCAGCGCTTCATAGGCTTCTACAGAAGTCTGATGTCCTCCTTCAGAACCTGGCGCCAGGTGCGGCGGCCCGTATGGGCCTTTCTTATGACCAACTCAAAGCTCTGTTTCCCCGGCTTATCGTTTGTGATATTTCCGGTTATGGCGCCGACGGCCCCGACCGAGATCGAAAGGCCTACGACCTGCTCATTCAGAGTGAGGCAGGGTTTTTGTCCATTACCGGAACCCCCGAGAGCCCAAGTAAGGCGGGCTGTTCCATTGCCGATATTGCGGCCGGTATGTATGCCTTTAGCTCCATTCAATCAGCCCTGCTTTTACGAGCAAAGACAGGGCAAGGCAGTGGAATTGATGTCAGCATGCTCGAGTCGCTGGCTGAATGGATGGGCTATCCGCTTTATTACAGCTATAAAGACGCGCCACCCCCAGAACGTGCAGGCGCCTCGCATGCCACTATTTTCCCTTATGGCCCCTTTAGGGCAGGAGACGGTCGCAGTGTCATGCTGGGCCTACAGAACGACAGGGAGTGGCTTGCTTTTTGTGAAAAGGTTTTACAAGACAGCTCGCTTGCCCACGATGTGCGCTTTCAAACCAATGCTCTGCGTAGTGCAAACCGAGCAGAGCTTACCGGCCTAATTGAACAGGCCTTTTCTGGCTTTTCGGCAGCCCAAGTGGCGACAAAGCTTAATGAAGCTGATATTGCCAATGCCAATATGAACAACATGCACGACCTCTGGAACCATGAACAACTAAGAGCCCGTAATCGGTGGGTTCCGGTGGATACCCCAGTGGGGCCTGTGCCCGCGCTTAAGCCCCCTGGTCGCAGCACGGCCTATGAGCCGCGCATGGATGCCATCCCTGCAGTAGGTGCGCAGACCGACGCCATTCTGAAGGAATTGGGGTTCGACTCATCAACCATAAAGCGCCTGCGCGCAGCCAAGGCCATTTAATTCATGAACGCTTCAACACCTAGTTCAGTTTTTAATCCTACCGCTGCGCTTGCTCAGTTTGCCTCTCAGCTGCAAGCCAGCAACATACCCGAGGTGGTCTTTCGGCGCTGTGAGGATCTTTTTGTTGACTGGACCGCGTCTGCCCTGGCAGGCTACAACGCACGGGCGGTCAGCGCCATTCGCGACGTCGCGCTTGGCCAAGGGCCACAGTCCGGGCCCAGCGAAATTCTGGGTGGCCTTGAAACCAGCTCCCCCTTCTGCGCGGCTATGGCCAATGCAGCCGCCTCGCATGTGGTGGAACAGGACGACCTGCATAATGCCTCGGTGCTGCACCCCGCCACGGTGGTCTTCCCCCCTGCTCTTGCAACGGCGCAGTCCTTAGGGATAAACGGACGAGAATTCCTAACCGCCTGTGTAGCGGGTTACGAGGTTGGCATTCGAGTCGGCGAGTTTCTTGGTCGATCTCATTACAAAACATTTCACACCACAGCAACTGCTGGAACCTTAGCGGCGGCTGCCACGGTAGGACGTCTTCTACAGCTCTCGCCGTCGCAGATGCTTCATGCCTTAGGCTCTGCGGGTACCCAGGCGGCTGGTCTCTGGGCCTTTCTGCGCGATGCTGCAGACTCCAAGCAGCTTCACACTGCGCATGCAAGCGGCACAGGCCTAATGGCTGCCTTCATGGCTCAGAAGGGTCTCACGGGAGCGCAAGACATTCTTACAGGCAAGCAGGGCATGGCTCAAGGTATGTCTAGCGACTCAGATCCAAGCAGACTCACCGATCGATTCGGCGATCGCTGGGCTCTTATGGAGACCTCGTTCAAATACCATGCCTCCTGCCGCCACACCCACCCTGCCGTCGATGCCTTATTGAAGGTCCTAAAAGATCATGCACTGAACCCTTCTGAAATTAAAACTGTAGTGGCGCGCGTTCACCAAGGCGCTCTCGATGTTCTGGGCCCAGTCACCAACCCACAGACGGTCCACCAGAGTAAATTCTCGATGGGAACGGTGTTGGCCTTAGCCGCCCACTATGGCTTTGCGGGCCTTATCGAATTTGAATCTCACTTTAACGATGAGAGCACCATTGCCTTTCGTAACCGGGTCACGATGGTGCTCGACCCCGAGGTCGATGCCGCCTACCCTGCCAAATGGATTGGAAAGGTCACCGTGACGACAAAAGGTGGCCAGGTTCTTGAGGGTCGTGTCGATGACCCCAAGGGCGATCCAGGTAACACCCTAAGCCGCAAGGAACTCGAAGAAAAAATGCACCGCCTATCGGACTACGGAAACCGCCTTAATAAGGATGCAACTAACCGACTTTTAAGCCGGTTATGGGCCACAGCCACACTTAGCAGCCTTGATCGCTTAATACCCCAAGACGACCTTCACCCTTAATACGTCTTACCAAAGCCTATTCACACCTTATTCAAACGAGCGCGGCAGCCCAAGCAGGTGCTCTGCAACGTAGGAGTAAATTAAGTTCGTTGAAATAGGAGCCACCTGATAAAGCCGGGTCTCTCGAAACTTTCGTTCGACATCGTATTCACAGGCAAAGCCAAATCCACCGTGGGTCTGCAGGCAAATATCTGCCGCCTCAAAAGACGCCTTTGCAGCCAAGTACTTGGCCATGTTGGCCTCTGCGCCGCACGGCTTTCCCGCATCAAAGAGTTCGCAGGCTTTGAATCGCATTAGGTTTGCGGCCTCTGTTTCGATGTAGGCCTGGGCAATGGGGAACTGGACGCCCTGATTCTTGCCAATGGGCCGTCCAAAAACCACACGCTCATTAGCATAACGACGGGCCTTGTCAATGCACCAGTAGGCATCGCCAATGCACTCGGCAGCAATCAATGCGCGCTCCGCATTGAGCCCATCAAGAATGTACTTAAAGCCGCGTCCCTCTTCGCCAATGAGGTTGTCTGCAGGTACCTCAAGGTTGTCAAAAAAGACCTCGTTAGTCTCGTGATTCACCATGTTCCGAATGGGCCTAACGTCCATGCCGTTGCCCATGGCCTGTCGAATATCAACCAGAAAGACGCTCATCCCCTCACTTTTCTTCGCTACTTGGTCGATGGGGGTTGTTCGGGCTAAAAGAACCATAAGATCTGAATGCTGAATTCTAGAAATCCAAACCTTTTGGCCATTCACAATGTATCGGTCACCCTGCTTGACCGCCGTGGTCTTTAGCTTCGTTGTGTCGGTTCCGGTGGTGGGCTCGGTAACAGCCATGCTCTGAAGCCTAAGCGAGCCACTAGCAATCTGAGGAAGGTAGCGTTTCTTCTGCTCGTCAGAACCATGGCGCAGAATCGTGCCCATGTTGTACATCTGGCCATGGCAGCTTCCTGCATTTCCGCCGCAGCGGTTAATTTCTTCCATAATGACAGAGGCTTCTACAAGCCCCAGCCCCGAGCCCCCGTATTCGACTGGAATTAGGGCAGCAAGCCATCCCGCCTGGGACAACGCATCCACAAAACGCTCTGGATAACCGCGCTCCTCATCAACCGCCTGCCAGTACTTTGAATCGAACTGGGAGCAAAGATCGCGCAAGGCCTCTCGCATATCTTGATGGGCATCGACCGTGGGAATATCGTGCAAAGTCCTTCTCCAAATAAATATAAACGACGGATTTCTCTGTTGATTTAAGTATGTTCAATACTCGCCGAGGCTGTCATGGTCACAGACCCATGCGCGTTTTCTGCCCAAAGCTCGTAATGGCCTTTGCCTGTAGCCTTTCCGCAAAGCTTTAAGGGCTCACCTTCAATCATGGGTAGAAGAGCCTTAAACCTGAAGGACAGCCATGTTGCATCGGGCCTGTGCTCGCGCAGTAATTCAGCCAGCAGGGTTGCCACCAAGGGGCCATGAACAATAAGGCCCGCATAGCCTTCGTCTTCCATGGTGTAGCGGCGGTCGTAATGAATGCGGTGACCATTAAATGTTAGGGCGGAGTATCTAAAAAGAAGCACGCTGTCTGGTACGAGGCTGCGACTAAATTCAGAAGGCTCCAAGGGCTGAGAATCACTGGAACTCTTACCTAGATTTCCAGGCAAGGAATGACCTCGATAGACAATGTCGTGAACCTCTTGCATCGCTACCCCGGCAGCGTCTGAAATTTCATGCAAGACCTTTACAAAAACCAGCTCACCAGACTTGCCTTGCTTTTGCTCAATACTTTGAATGCTCGAAAGTCTGCGTACCTTGGCGCCCAGCTGAAGGGGTCGGTGCCAACGCAGATCACCGCCCGCCCACATGCGCCTTGGAAGCGAAACTGGAGGCAGAAAACCCCCGCGATGCGCGTGGCCGTCAGAGCCTAGTTCAGACTGGTTTGCGTACGAGAGAAAGTACAGCCAATGCCAAAGAGCCGGTAGGGCATCGCCTTCTGCAAAGCGCTGGTCGTGATCAAGCGCGGCTGCAAGGGCATTGGCAGGAAATAAGGTAAGTTGGTCGTTATGGCTTTCCTGACGACCGAGCCATTCATTCAGGCTAACCATCGGAGGATGGGTCTGGGGCTTACTCATGCTTTATTATCCTGCTCTGGATCTGAAAATCTCTTAAGTTCGAGAGGGCTTGGCTCTACACGCTCCAATGGCGAACATATCAAAGTATTTAAGCCTTTTCATTGCTTTTCCCGTATTGTTTCGAAGTCAATCAGACTAGATAAGGACACCCCTTTCTATGCATAGCCGGCTAGAACCTTGGCAGGCCGAGCTTTTCCTTCGCGCCGACCGACCAAGCGGGCAGACGAGGGTCCGTAAGCTGCATGCAAAAGGTCCTCTGCAAATACAAAAGATCCTGTACCCAGAGGGCGCGGGTATTGCCCATACCTTCGTTTTGCACCCGCCCTCCGGCATCGCTCAAGACGACCAGCTTCGTATTGAGATTTCAGCCAGCGAGGCAAGTCATAGTGTTTACGCGACCCCTGGCGCAACGCGCTGGTACCGGTCCTTTCCAGACGCCATTAAACCAGCCCAACAAAGCGTCCTTCTCAATATAAGCCAGGAATCGTCCATTGAGTGGCTTCCGCACGAGAACCTTTATTTCAACCAGGCTTGGGCTCAAAACAGTCTCGAGGTTAGGCTTGAGCCCAGCTGCCGTCTTTTAGGATGGGATCTCCACCAGTTTGGCCGCACGAGTTGTAATGAGCCCTGGGTTGACGGTCGTGCTCAGACCATGCTGTCGTTTTATCTTTCAAACAAGCTACTTTGGACTGAACGGTCACACTGGAATTCGGTGCATATGGCAAGTAATGACGATCATCACCAAATGGCCGGTTACAGCATCACCGGCTCGCTCTGGGCCTTTGGCCCCAAACTTAACGAGAAGGCCTATGAAGCCTTGGCTGCAAGCCTGCCTTTTGAGCCATCCTGCGTAGCGGGGGTCTCGCAACTTGTTGTTCCAAGCAGCAACAAAGCTCTTCGCACGGGCCTGCAGGCCGGCGAACACACCCAAGAAGAGGCGCTTTTGGTCATGCGTCTTTTGTCTAACAATCCAGAGAAGGCGCGGGCGGTCTGCGAACAGACACGAGCCTTCTTACGACCCCTTATTATGAATTCAGCCGGTTCCAGCTTGCGCATCTGGGCAACCTAACTTTCTCGGAGAAACCCATGGACCTGACCCCACGCGAAAAAGACAAACTTCTGATATTTACAGCAGGGCTTCTTGCCGAGCGCCGCCGAGATCGAGGGCTAAAGCTCAACCTCCCCGAGGCCACCGCTTTAATCACCTGTGCAATCTTAGAAGGCGCCCGTGACGGTAGGACAGTGGCAGAACTAATGACCTTAGGCACGCAAATTCTTGCCAAAGACCAGGTGATGCCCGGTGTTGCCGAAATGATTGCCGATATTCAAGTCGAAGCCACCTTCCCGGACGGTACAAAACTTGTCACCGTTCACC
The DNA here is from genome assembly GCA_945901825.1 of Bordetella parapertussis. Lineage (GTDB taxonomy): Bacteria > Pseudomonadota > Gammaproteobacteria > Burkholderiales > Burkholderiaceae_A > Hahnella. Next base: position 3,676 of record CAMDMC010000044.1, on the reverse strand, counting down.
AGCCTATCGCCTAAAAACCAGGAAAGTCGGAGAGACCAACCATGACACCCGGAGAAATCATTCCCGCAGACGGCGACATTGAAATCAATGCTGGCCGTCCTACCCTCGAAGTCACAGTCATCAACCGGGGCGATCGCCCTATTCAGGTTGGCTCGCACTATCACTTCTTTGAGGTCAATCAGGCACTGGATTTCAAACGCCCAAAGACTCGCGGCTATCGGCTCAATATCGCCGCAGGTACTGCGGTTCGGTTCGAGCCCGGCCAGCAGCGCACCGTAACGCTTGTGGCCTTAGCTGGCGATCGTCGAGTCTTTGGCTTCCAAGCGCGTATTATGGGAGATCTGTGATGACGCGCATTTCAAGAAAAGCCTATGCCGAAATGTTCGGGCCCACCGTGGGCGATCGCGTTCGCCTTGCCGACACAAACCTCTTGGTAGAGGTAGAGAAGGACTTCACTGTCTACGGTGAGGAGGTGAAATTTGGTGGGGGCAAGGTCATTCGTGACGGCATGGGTCAGAGCCAGCGATGCAGCGCAGATGTGGCTGACACGGTCATTACCAATGCGCTCATCATCGACCACTGGGGCATTGTCAAAGCCGACATTGGCATTAAAAACGGACGAATTGCTGGAATTGGAAAAGCGGGTAATCCCGATATCCAACCAGCAGTAACCATTGTTATTGGTCCGGGCACTGAAATTATCGCGGGCGAAGGCATGATCGTAACGGCTGGCGGAATCGACTCTCACATTCACTTTATCTGTCCGCAGCAAATTGATGAGGCCATTTCAAGTGGTGTAACGACTATGCTTGGTGGGGGCACAGGGCCTGCAACAGGAACCTACGCGACCACCTGCACGCCCGGACCCTGGCATATTCAGAGCATGCTTGCTGCAGTCGATAGCTTTCCAATGAACATTGGTTTTTTGGGAAAAGGGAATGCAAGCCTTCCCGAACCACTTCGAGAGCAGGTGCGCGCTGGAGCGATTGGATTAAAGCTTCACGAAGACTGGGGTACTACGCCAGCGGCAATTGACAACTGCCTGTCCGTTGCCGAAGAGTTGGATGTTCAGGTTGCCATTCACACAGACACTTTAAATGAGTCTGGTTTTGTTGACGACACAATTGCAGCCTTTAAGGGGCGGACCATTCACACCTTTCACACTGAAGGTGCAGGTGGCGGACATGCCCCAGACATTATTAAGGCCGCGTCTTTGTCAAATGTCCTGCCATCATCAACCAATCCAACCATGCCCTTTACGGTTAATACCGTTGATGAGCATCTCGATATGCTTATGGTCTGCCACCATCTGGATGCTTCTATTGCAGAAGACATTGCCTTTGCCGAAAGTCGCATTCGCCGCGAGACCATCGCCGCAGAAGACATCCTTCACGACCTTGGGGCGTTCTCCATGATGAGTTCGGACTCCCAGGCGATGGGCCGGGTTGGCGAGGTTGTCTTACGAACCTGGCAGACGGCCCATAAAATGAAAGACCAGCGCGGGGCACTTAAAGGAGACTCCAAACTCTCTGACAACCAGCGCATCAAGCGCTACATAGCGAAATACACCATTAATCCTGCCATCACCCACGGCATGGGCCATTTAGTTGGCTCGGTCGAGACTGGCAAGCTTGCCGACCTCGTGCTTTGGCGGCCGGCTTATTTCGGCGTAAAGCCTAGCCTGGTTCTGAAGTCGGGAATGATCGCCTGGGCACTAATGGGCGATGCGAACGCCTCTATCCCAACCCCTCAGCCTGTCCATATGCGGCCTATGTTTGGCTCGTTTGGTAAGGCTCTTTCAACCTCACTTACATTTGTCTCGCAGGCGGGGCTCAATAACCAAGCTCTGCATGATCTTGGGCTCAACAAAACCATTGCTGGCATCCACTCTTGCCGCAACATTAGGAAAGCCGACATGATTCACAACAACTGGCAGCCCACCATTACGGTGGATCCAGAGAACTATCTGGTTCATGCCGACGGTGAGCTTCTGGTCTGTGAACCCGCCAAGGAGTTACCCCTGGCGCAGCGCTATTTTCTCTTTTAGTGTCATGCTTTTAACGCACTATCATGCACCCGAGACCGCTGAAGCCAGAGGTCTTCGGCCATCCGACTGCCTGCTTCTGCGCTTTGATCAGCGCTGTCGCAGTCGATTCACCGCGATCACCACAACCCGGAATGTTCAGGTTCGTATTCTCCTACCCCGTGGGTTGGTCATTCGAAACCGAGCCTTATTAAGTACCGACAACGACGAGTCTGTAGAGGTAGTTGCGGCTGATGAGCCGCTTTATCGGGTCCTTGCGACGCATCCCCATGCTCTGCTTAGAGCCGCTTATCATCTTGGTAATCGCCATGTTCGACTGGAGTTGCAGCCCGGCTATCTGCAGCTTGAGCCTGACCCTGTTCTGCGCACAATGCTCGAGCAGCTCGGAGGTGTCGAAGTTCACTTGGTCGAGGCCGCCTTCGAGCCAGACGTTGGTGCCTACGGTGGTGGCCATCACCACGGACACGACGCCACCTTCGATGAAGATTACGCAATAGCGCAGGCCACTTTTAAGCACCATCATGGCTAGACGGGCTTATACGCCCGAGGCTACCTCTTCGCGAGATTCAGCCAGCTTACAGGCGCTCTTTCGGCTTTCCTCAGCCAGTCTGCCGGTCGGTGGCTACAGCTACTCGCAGGGCCTTGAGTCAGCCGTCAATGACGGTCGTGTAACTAATCTTGTTGGCCTAAAAAAGTGGCTGTTAAGTGCGCTGGATCTCTGGCCTAAGAATGACGCATTACTCTGGGCGCTCATATACAGTGCAATCAAGACTCGCACCTTTGAAACACTTGTTGCGCTGAATCGTATTCACTGGGCCAGTCGAGATGTTGTCGAGTTAAGAGCCGAGACCGAGCAGATGGGATGGTCTCTTGTTCGTCTTCTTAGTGAACTGAACTGGCTTGAGGGGGATCTGCAGTCATGCTTGCTTAAGCTTGATCCCCCCACTTTTCTTACGGCACATGCAAGTGCCTGTTACGCGAAGAAGATTCGACTCGAAGATGGGCTGGTTTCCTTTTGTTTTACCTTCGTTGAGGGCCAAATACAGGCAGCCCAAAAACTCTTACCCATTGGTCAGGCTGCTGGTCAAGGCCTTTTAGGTGAAATTCAACCTCACATTGATCAATGCATTGAGAAAACGCTTAGTAATCTGCACGCTGGTGAAGCATGCCTTCACACAGCTGCACCCATGCACGCAATCCTGTGCGCAAGGCATGAATTTCAATACTCCCGACTCTTCCGATCGTAAGACCGCCAAAAACCATGCACCATCAAATCCCTCATCGTAAGAAACCCCTTCCGCCTCTACGCGTTGGGGTGGGCGGCCCCGTAGGGTCTGGAAAGACAACGCTTCTCGAGGTGCTCTGCAAGCGCCTTCGTGATCGTTACGATCTTGTTGCCATTACCAACGATATCTACACCAAAGAAGATCAAAGGCTACTAACACTTTCAGGCGCCCTACCCGCTGAACGAATCATGGGTGTTGAGACCGGTGGCTGCCCCCACACGGCTATTCGAGAAGACGCAAGTATTAATCTTGAGGCTGTGGACCGTATGGTGCAGAAGTTTCCTGACGTTGACATTGTTTTTGTTGAATCAGGGGGTGATAACCTGGCAGCAACCTTTAGCCCCGA
>CAMDMC010000043.1 GCA_945901825.1 Bordetella parapertussis | reverse complement strand
GTAAGGTTGCTGCAGAAAGTCAGGCAGAACCCGCATGAGCCGCCAGACAAGGCTTGATCGGTCGAGACTTGACTGGCTTGGAACATTGTTGTGCCCAAGGACCGCGCGGTAGGCCTCCCAGATGAAGCGCGAGGGGAAACTAAAATTAAGTCCTGTGGCACAGCCCTGGGCTTGCGCAAAGCCAAGACGCAACCACTGGGCAAGACCATTGCTTTGCACGAGGATGGTCTCCGCATGCAAGGGTGGCAAGGCATTGGCTTGCACAAACTGAATAAGGAGTTCACGTAACTGGCTTAGATCGTTGGACCTTACGAGGGCAAAACCACCCTGGTGGCTGCCGTGCTGAGCCTTATGGTTATGACTCACGCCATAACCCTCTGGAAGACCGCGCCCTTCCACCAGCGCCAGGCCAGAAAGATCGAGAGTACGAGGATATAAACATTTGCAGCCCACCAACCTCCAACGGCGCCATAGCCCAGGGAAGGAAGCGAGCTGAACCAGCCCTGACCGGGTTCAAAGGTAAGCACATAGGTAAGCGGAATAAAGAAGCCCCAGGACAGAACAAACAAAACCAGGGCTGGTGTTTTGGCGTCCCCGGCCCCTCGCAGACAAAAGACCGCGCCTAGATGCAGGCCATCAAAGACCTGATAGAAGGCGGCAATCAACGCAAGCTGGGTCCCAAGCGCAATTAAGGCCAGAGCGGATGGGTCGTCAGGTGAAATAAACCACGTCACCAATTGCTGGCCAAAGAACGCAAGTAGCAGACCAAACAAGAACATATAAATAACCGATAGCGCAATAACACGATTACCAAGGCGCCGGGCCCATGCGTATTCGCCTGCGCCAATGGACTGCCCCACGAGGGTAGTACCAGCCTTACCAAGCCCTACGGCAGGTAAGAAAGCAGCGGAGGTGAGCATAATGACGACCTGCGAGGCCGCCCCCTCAATAGCGCCAAGCCTTGTCATCATCGCCTGAAAAACGGCAAACCCTAAAATATCGACCCCAATTGAAAAACCAATGGGAAGTCCAAGAAAGAGCAGGCCCTTCATGGCAACAGGGCGGAGTCGCCAGGCCTTGTGGGAGTTGTAATTGGCGCGCATCGAAGGCGAGAGGAACAAGACACGAGCAAAAATAAGGCCTGCGCCAATCGAAAATGTGGTGGCCCAGGCGATACCCTCCACTCCAAAGCCAAGAGCAAAGACAAAGACCGCGTTAAGCAAGGTGTTCACCACGAGAATAAAAACATTGACCACTAAGGCCAGCTTGACTCGGCCAATTCCCATAAAAAAGGCAAGCACAGCTGTCTCGGCGATGATGAAGGGGCCGCCCCAAACGCGAGGACTCCAATACGCAAGGGCCTGCTCTTGAATGGCAGACGAGACGCCCAAAACGGGGACCAGAAATTGGCCGAGCCAGGCAAGGACTAGGCACAGAGGGATGGCAACCAATGCAATATAAAGACCAGACCAAACCTCGGCCGCGGCGTCGGCTCGCCTGCCCGCCCCGTAAAACTGCGCGGCGCGGGTTTGCACCGCCATACCGATACCCGTTAAAAAGAAAAGCAGGCCGAGAACCAGCCAATAGACACCTCCTACGCCAGCCAGCGCCTCAACGCTGATGCGGCCGATAAACCATGTATCGATAAGATTCAAGGCAGCCTGCAGGCCCGCCTGGATAAAAAGGGGGAAAGCAATTTTCAGAATAGCCCAGAGGTCGATCACGGGCTGACCCTGTGCATCAATGCGGCTAGCGGGGAGCATAAAGGGTGGTGGTACCTAGGGAAATTACTAAGAAAAACACATAGAGCCCGTGGGGGTGCTTTAAGCGAACGGGAAACCCGGAATTTATCATTTACTCATGATTGCGTCTTGGGTTCGCGCACAGTTCGAACATGTCCCCTCCATTAACCGTCCGTCCGCTTTCCAAGTCATAGCAGGCCTGAGCTTATTTGCCCTAGTCTTCGCGTCGGTATTCTTCGGGTCGTACTGGTTTCTTGCCACTGTTGTTGTCCTGAGGCTTCTTTTTTTATTGGACCCGTCGGGTGACAGCCAAGATGCAAGCCAGTTTCAAAGCAAGGCGGCTGCGCACTCGCGCAAGCGCCGACGCTCCAGCCTTGCCGCAAGGCCCAAGGTCACCTGGCATTACTCAGATGTCTCATTTGACTACGAGGGTAGTGAGCAGGCAGATAGCCCGTGCAACGAAACAGTGACTATGCAGGTCTATGGAGACTGCCCCAGGGCTGCCGAGGCGGCCCTTCGAAAAATCTACCCCGGGCGCAGAAATATCTCAGTCACGCAGATTCAGCGGCGACATTCCTAAATAAACTCGCCAAGCTCCCAGGCACGCCACACAAAAAGAAAGAGCAGCGTAATTTCGAGTTTCCCAATAATCATCATCACATCCATGGCGCCCTCGCCCTCTTTGTGTTTGGTTTTCATTACAAAGCCCCTATTTTAAGGGCACGACAACGTGCCTATTGCGTGTGCAACCCAGCGCTCGTTAAAAGAGCGACTCCAAAGACCCTCATAGCGGTGGTACCCAACGCCACAGAACCAAGACCCAGAGCGCACAAACAAGGTAGAGAGCCAGGAAGAGTTCAATCGGTGCATTCCAATAAAGAAGGCGATGCATGAGGTCGGCAAGAAAGTAGTCCGGGGCTTCTTGTTGACGAAGAGCCGATTCCAGCACAGTAAGTGGGCATGCAATACCAAGCAAGGCCTCCATCGCAACAAAGACCATAAGGCCCGCGTGCAGCAGCCGAAGACGGCGGTTTCTAACCCAAAGCCAACCCCTGTAGCCACCCAAGGGAATCAGGACTAAGCCAGTGGTTATGAAAACTGCAATTGCAAGATGCAAGCCCAGAACAATATCTGCAAGTAGATGTCCCATTCGCTGCAGTGCCTTACCTTGAGCATAGTTCGAAGCTGAAACCTTATCAGCCTCAAAAGAAGCAACACGTGAATCCCCTAAGCTCAGGCCTTAAGGGTCGAGCGGACAACGCATCTTGTTCAAAGCAGACCGAGGTTCAGGTATCGTTCACAAGTTAAAAACCACCTTAAAGACTCCATTGCGCCAGCCTTTTAACTGGGCCTCCTTCCTCGCACATCCAAGCGCCCGTCTCGCCTTCATCGATCTTGCACCCGGAATGCTGGCGATGGCTACCTGGGGCTGCGTGACCGGTATTGCCATGGTGGAGTCGGGTTTGACGCCTTGGCAGGCCATCGGTATGACCTTTATTGTCTACGCTGGCACAGCACAACTGGCCTCCCTTCCACTTATTGCAGTCGCGGCCCCGCTTTGGCTGATATGGATTACGGCCTTTGTGATTAACTTGCGGTTCGTTATTTATGCCTTGGCCCACCGAGACTGGATGGCCTCGCTAACCTTAAAAAGCCGCCTGCTGCACGGCTCCTTCATTACCGATATTGTGGCTGCCAGCGTGAACCGTCGCGTGGCGTCACCGCCGCCCGATTTCGACCCGGTGATCTACTTTCGTATGGGCAGCCTGATGAGCTGGGTCTCTTGGCAGACTGCCTCTGTTCTAGGTATCTGGCTGACAGCGCAGCTTCCTGCCGACTCAGGCCTGGCCTTTTTGGCGGCTCTTGCCGTTTTAGCCGTTTTGATGCCCATGATTCGCGACAAGGCGGGGCTGGCTTGTGTCGCTGTGGCATCCATAACCGCGCTCCTTTCTCTTAGTCTTCCCATGAATTTAGGGCTTCTGCTTTCGATTTGTGTTGGTCTTGTCGCCGCTGTTCTTGTTCACCATTACGGAACTCGACAGCAACAAGGCTCCGCAGAGAAGCGGTCGTGACCGAGGTTGAAATATGGGTCGCCTTAATTGGACTCGGTGTCTGCACATCCTTGTCGCGCTCAGCAGCGCTTTTTTTACCTGAGCGCCTTCAGCTTCCTACCTGGCTCGTGATCGGCCTGCGATACGCCCCAATGGCCGCGCTTGCGGCTGTCATTGCTCCACAGTTCTTGGCCCCTGCGGGAGAACTTGCATTAGGTCTTGACAACCCACGGTGGATGGCCGGGCTCGCAGGAATCTTTGCCTGGTGGCTCTGGCGCAATTTACTTGCCGTCTTAGCAGCCGGTACGGTCGTGTTCTTCTTAGCTGGCTGGTTTTTATAAATAAGGGGGGGGTGACTCCGATGTTTCAGCTATCGGGTTCCGCCAAACACCTCTTCGAGGGTGACAGCCACTAGCAGCGCCTCTGACCAGTCATTCAGCTCGTCGTCGGTGGCCGAGAGAAGACGGCTTCGGCTTGCCTCTGAAAGCGCGCCAAACTTCTTCATGAGAAGGCGTTCAAGGAGCTCAGCCTTACCCTCAGCCTTGCCCACAGCAATACCCTCGCTGCGCCCAATCTCAATACCCGCAGCTCTGCCCTCGTCCCAGCCAGCGCCGATCATGGCGTTTAGATCGCGCACGTACTTAATGCGCTTTTCAGCATCGGCGCGTTCTTCAGCCGTAGCACTCACCGACTTCAGCACCGCAAAGGCCTCTTTCACATCCGGGTGGGTGATCTGTTCCATAGCAACTCCGTTGGGGTTGGAAAAGAATAGACACCAATCGTAAAGCGGTTTGTTGGTTTTCTCTAGCCCTAGCCGAGCAAGCTTCGGTAGCTCTAGGAAGTTCAGTTCCAGCTGCACCTCAAGCTCGGTAGCCCGGCCGCCCCGGGCATGGTGTTAAGGAGTGCGAACCCTAAACACCACTCCTTCTGCACACCATTAGCCCTTTCGGCGAGGGCTCAGTCAAGGGCAACACGAACGCGAGTGTCCGTTTCGTCGCGCTGATAGGCAAGGTTTTGCAGGTCCTGAAACCATTGTTAGACCCTTGAGTCTCTTCGTCCGAGCCGCTTGATTTACTTGGGCGCTCGTCTAGGTAGAATTCTTAGCGAATCGATAGCCCAATAAGAATACCCAGGCCCAACACCACGGCAAGCAATAGCCAAGAAGGCATACCAGCCGCTTGACGCGGCCCAGATGATGACGGATCGGAATCCACTTGATCTTCACTGGGTAGGTCGAGCCGCTTACGGTACGACAGCCCCGTTCCTGGAATGCCAACATTACCGGTTAGCTTGCCGTCGCGTGCCGTCACACTTGCCCCACGGGTGCCAATCGTCCATGAGAAGCCAGTCTTGCTGACATTAAGCCGCAGGCCAGGCAGGATCTTGATTCGCCTTTGAAAACGAAAGCTCATGTTGTTAGAGCACGATTAGGATTCGTCATTACTTCAACCCCCCGCCCGAATGGCAATCACCAGATTATTAAGCAAGGCGTCTCTGATTTTGTAGGGCGTTGTGCAAAAAAGAACCTCATTCATAAGAACTCCCAGCTGTGCGTAAGCCCCACTGAAAAAGATAAACCTCGACAAGCTCATTAACTGAGCCTATGACGAATCCTCCGCACCATCCAACCTCACGCGCAGTCAAGCCGAGGTTAAACTAAGTCATGGACTCCGCCACCCTTCGCTACTACTCCCAGAACGCGCATGCAGTGGCCCAGCGCTATGAAGACGTTAAGAGCCCGCTGGCCAGTCGCTTTGCAAGAGTCTTCCCGCCCGGTGGCCGCATTCTTGATATTGGTTGTGGGTCTGGGCGTGACTTGGCGGAATTGCACCGCCAGGGATACCAAGCGCTTGGTGTCGACGCTACGCCTGAGTTCGTTGACCTCGCTCAAGAGACTCACCCCGAGCTAACTGGAAAGATAGCCTACGGAACACTTCCGGAACTTGGCATTCCATTCGAGGGTGAATTCGATGGCGTGCTGTGTAGCGCAGTGCTCATGCACATTGATACTGCCGATCTACTGAACGCCGCCCTCTCCATTAAAAGCTGCCTTAAGGTGAATGGGCGGCTCCTGCTCTCTATTCCCGCGACCCGGTCGGATACAGACGACCAAGAACGGGATGCCAACGGGCGGCTCTTTAAGACCTACTCCCCTGGCTATCTGCGCCTAATTTTTGAACGACTTGGTTTCACGCTGATTGACCAGTGGGAGAACAGTGACTCTATGAATCGCGACGGTATCGCTTGGATCACGATAGACTTCCGGAATGACACAGGCGTACTACCAGTCTGACACTGCGACATTCCTAAACACGCCGACCGAATCCATCGTCGGGATGCTATCAATGCGCTCTACCTTCTCGGTGGAAGAAACCCAAATTTATGCCTGGAGAAGTGAGATTGATAGCCTCCGACAAACTCTAGCGGAGTTAGGTGCGGTCGGTTCAATTTATTTTGAGTTTCCAATTCCACGGATTGGCAGTCGTGCTGACGTAATTCTTATCCTTGATCACATACTTTTTATCCTCGAGTACAAGGTTGGAGAGCAGGCAGTTCACCTAAGACACATAGAACAGGTCACTGACTACGCCTTGGACCTAAAAAACTTTCATGAGACCAGTCACGACAAGATCATCGCGCCCGTACTCGTTCTATCGAAGACAAAACCTTCGACCACTTTGAACATAGAGAAGGCTGCTGACAATATCCTTCATCCGTTGATAACAGATTATGACAATCTTGCCCACACACTTCGGGCGGTCTTGCAGAGTACCTTCAGTACTCCGATTGCTGCCTCAGAATGGGAATCTGGTCGGTACTATCCTTCACCGACGATTGTAGAGGCAGCAAAAGCGCTCTATTCAGGTCACTCCGTCACTGAGATTACTCGCAGCGACTCGGGCGCTCAGAACCTTGCAGTAACAGCAAACTTTTTGGCAAGCCTCATTGAAAAAGCAAAGCAATCCCAAAAAAAGATCATTTGCTTTGTAAGTGGTGTTCCTGGGGCTGGAAAGACACTTGTTGGACTAGATGTTGCAAATCGACATACACATGTTGACGATGAGCTTTATTCGGTCTATCTCTCTGGTAACGGACCCCTTGTTGCAATCTTGCAAGAGGCATTAGCAAGGGACAAAGTCAGTCGTGCCAAGCAGGGTGGCGATCGCCTAACAAAAGGCGAGGCAAGAAGGGGGGCGAAGCAGTTTATTCAAAATGTCCATCATTTTCGAGATGCTTGTCTTGCTGACTTAAGCACACCACCAGTAGAGCACGTAGCTATTTTTGACGAGGCTCAAAGAGCTTGGAATAAGGAAATGACTTCTCGCTTCATGCAACGAAAGCGTGGTGTCACGGATTTCCAATCCTCGGAACCAGAGTTTTTAATATCCTGTATGAATAGACATGCAGATTGGGCTGTGATCATCTGCCTAATTGGCGGGGGACAAGAGATCAACACGGGAGAGGCTGGTTTGTCCGAGTGGATCTACGGATTGGCAGAGAAGTTCAGGCACTGGGAGGTTCACCTTTCCCCGAACTTAAGCGAGACTGAGTACAGGTACAGTGAATGGGCCACCAAACTCTCGCAGATTAAGCAAGTTAGCTTCAACCCCGATCTGCATCTCAGTGTCTCGATGCGCTCGTTCCGTGCTGAGTCTCTCTCTAAATTTGTCAGCGCTGCGCTCAATCTTGAGTTGCTTAATGCGCAATCGCTTTATCAAGAGATCTCAGCTCGCTATCCGATTCGTATAACCAGAAGTTTCGACAGCGCAAAGCGATGGCTGCGGGAGAAGTCGAGGGGTTCCGAGAGATACGGCTTAGTAGTCTCATCACAGGCGGTTAGATTGAAGCCTCACGCAATTGACGTTCGATGCCCACTGGACCCGATTCACTGGTTTCTGGATGATCGCGATGATGTTAGATCGTCCTATTATCTTGAAGATGCAGCAACCGAGTTTCATATTCAAGGTCTTGAACTCGACTGGGCAGGTGTCATTTGGGACGGCGATCTGCGGCACACTGATTCAGGTTGGTCGAAGCACTCCTTTGTGGGAAGTCGATGGAACCGAATTCACAACGCTGAGCGACAGAGCTACCTCATAAATGCCTATCGAGTTCTCCTAACAAGAGCCCGCCAAGGAATGATTATTGTTGTGCCGAATGGAGATGCCGCTGACCCAACAAGAGATCCAAGCTTTTACGACGGCACCTTCAAGTTCTTAGCGAAGCTAGGTATTCCTGAAGAAGCTTAGATTAAGGACACACCATCTCTACTAAAAAGTATGAGCTCATCCGCTGTCCACATGCTTAGAGATAGCCGCTAAGAATTGCAACCTCAAAAGATATTTAGCGCGAATAGCAGAAAAAGCTCGCGCTAGGCGAGCGCCTGCACCCTCCACTCCAAGCCCTCGCGATCAGGCCAGAGGGTTTTATCTGTGGGCAAGAAAAGCTTCTTCCCAGAGAGCCTAACGAGGTCATTAAAATCAGGCACTCTGTCATCGAGCTGCTGGCTCACTTTCCATGTGAAATCAGGCGTGGGTGCAATAAGATATTTATCAAGTGCCCAATGCATATTAGGGGTTAGAGCAATACCGTTTCTAGGGCTATCGTTGCGGCTTTCACTGAATGGAACTAGGTGTGCCGCCTCCACCATAACCGCTCCATCGGGTAAGAGAACACGAAGCCCGGTTGCAGAGCACCTGTAGTCATATGCCTGAACCACCACTCGCCGAAATGCAGGGTGACGCACTGCGGGACTAAGGCTTTCAACGACGACGTCCCTCACCACAAACTCAGCGTTATGAGGCTGCAACCGAAGCTGACGCTCATACCGACTCGCACCTTCAAGGACATTAATGTGTTGCATCATGGCTGAGAGTTCCGTGTGGCCACGGGCTAACTGGCTTGCTAGCGTCTCAGCAAGCACCTCAACGGCCTGATCATTTTTCAGAAGCTCGAATAGGGCTTCATCAATCATGGCGTGCGCTACGTTCTGAACAACGTCTTTTTGGCTTCTGGCCGTCGTTAGGCTATTGAGAACGTCTTCGCGCCCAGCAATCGGGACCAATCTCCAAAACGACACTGAGTTGTCCCTCAAGTCTCCTTTTAAGTGAAAAAAAGGAAAGTAAGGATTCGGGTGGTTACCAGGTCCTGCAACGGCGGCGAAATAGTCAGCGTAACGTTCGAGGAGTTCTGGCCCATACTTGATGAGATTCGTATTGACCTCACCGGCGCGAGCCATATCAAGTAACGCTAAAAGCATGCAGTACTTATGTGGCGCATTAGGTGCGGTTCGAAGAAGGGTGAACTTTTTCTGATAAATCGCGAGGTTTGGGCTCAAATTCTTCACCCTTGAAGTCTACTTCTTTGGCTACGACAACGCACTCACCGCCCACCTGGCTCGCGTCAGCCCCACAAAAGCACGGTTCCTTTGCACTTCATTTTCAAGGTCTTCAACCTTGCCCATCAACACCACCGCACATGAAGACGATGCGGGCTAAGCTCAAGCCATGAAGCCCAGGTGGCAAGGCCTGCCGAAAGCCGGCTTGAGAAGCTGCGGGCCCGCTCGCCTAAAAGCCCAATGTGGGTCATGGTACCAAACCGCTGCGACAGGAAGTTAAGAATATCGACGGGGTCGGCGGGATGCTCGCCCTGCGGCATGGGGTTGGCCTGCTCAATACGCGCCCAGTGAATGCCATGAAACACGGTGTACTCGGCCGACAAGGCCAACGCCAGGCGGTTAAGCGTGGCGTGCTCGCTGTCGGGCCAAGGGCCCTGGTTGCGCTCGGCAACGTCATCGGGGATGAGGCGGGCCATAGGGTGGCAAGCCTTTCGTGTGTGGTTAGCGTGAACTAATCGTTATTCACACGGCGCCCCTAACTGGACCATTGACATATTGGGGATTGAACAACGACAGCCTTCTATCTTGTAAATCACCGAGAGCGCGAGACTGCGTAGCTTGAGGCATAACTAACCGTCTTGTTGGCACAATATCTGCGCGCAGCGGCCTCTCATAAAAAAAGCCCACAAACGTGCGCCTGCGGGCTTTCGTATTTATGGCTCCCCGACCTGGGCTCGAACCAGGGACCTGCGGATTAACAGTCCGTCGCTCTACCGACTGAGCTATCAGGGAACTAACGACAGAAGTATAACTAAGTTCTGCCCAAGTCAGAAAACCGGCCCCACTGAAAAACAACAATGC
>CAMDMC010000042.1 GCA_945901825.1 Bordetella parapertussis | reverse complement strand
CTGTTTTGGCGCCGAGCGCCGGGTTGTAGACGTCGGTGCTGCGGCTTGAACTTCCCGCCCAGTGCTTGTTATCGACCCAATGTTGGATTACCTTCATGCGACCATGCCTATTCTTCGAAGTGAATTGGTTAGCTAAAACTGTTTAAGGGGTCATTATGACCAAATTAGATCAGGGACTCATTGAGATCCTTCAGGGCCATTTTGGCGCGCGCTTCTCTGTGGCCCAGGCCGTGCGCGATCAGCACGGCCGTGACGAGTCGGCCTACCCCATGACCCCGCCCGACGCGGTTGTCTTTGCCGAGTCCACGCCGGACGTTCAGTTCCTGATTCAACAATGCAAGGCCTTTAAGGTGCCGGTCATTGCCTTTGGAGCGGGTTCCTCGCTTGAAGGCCACATTCTGGCCTTTGAGGGCGGCATTAGCCTTGACCTTAGCCGCATGAACCAGATTCTCTCGGTGGCCGAAGAAGACCTTATGGCAACGGTGCAGGCAGGGGTGACCCGTAACCAGCTCAACAACGAAATTCGCCACACGGGCCTTTTCTTTCCCATCGACCCGGGAGCAGACGCGACCCTGGGTGGGATGTCGGCCACGCGCGCCTCGGGAACCAATGCTGTGCGTTACGGCACCATGCGCGAGAACGTGGTGAACCTTACCGTTGTCACTGCCCAGGGCGAGATTATTAAAACCGCTCAGCGGGCAAGGAAGTCCTCAGCAGGCTATGACCTCACGCGTATTTTTGTAGGCAGTGAAGGCACCCTTGGCATCATTACTGAAGTCACAGTAAGGCTCTACCCTCAGCCCGAGGCCATTGCCGCAGCCGTCTGCTCGTTTGCTCGGGTTGAAGACGCCGTTAACACCGTCATTCAGACCATTCAAATGGGTGTGCCCATTGCCCGCGCAGAGATGCTTGATGGGCTCACCATTCGGGCCATTAATCAACACAGCAAAACAAGCCTTCGCGAGCAGCCGATGCTCTTTCTTGAGTTTCACGGAAGCCCTCAGTCGGTGAAGGAGCAGTCCGAAACCGTGCAGGCCCTGGCCAAAGACTTCGGTGGCGAAGACTTTGAATGGGCGCACCAGACCGAGGACCGCAATCGACTCTGGATGGCCCGACACCATGCCTACTTTGCCTGCCTGCAGCTGCGTCCCGGCTGCCGCGCGGTGACCACCGACGTCTGTGTGCCGCTTTCTTCTCTGTCTCGGTGCATTCAAGAAACCCTGGAAGACTTAAGCCAGTCCTCTCTGCAGGCCCCCGTGTTTGGGCATGTTGGTGATGGCAATTTTCACTGCCTCATCCTGGTGGACCCCGCCTCGCCCGCCGAGATGCAAGAGGCCGAGCGACTGAACCATCGACTGGTCGAGCGCGCAATTTCTGTTGAAGGAACCTGCACCGGCGAGCATGGTATTGGCCGACACAAAATGGAGTTGCTGCGCGATGAGCTTGGAGAACCTGCGCTGGAACTGATGCGAAGCCTAAAACACGCCTGGGATCCTCTGGGTATTCTGAACCCGGGCAAGGTGCTTATTTAAAGGCGGGCAGCAAGCTGCGCGGCCTCACGAATGGCGCGCTTGGCATCAAGCGCTTTGGCATCTCGGCAGCCCCCAACGGCATGAAAGCTTCGGCCTGCGGCCTTTAGTTCCTCGGCAAGCAGGCTGTTCGATGTCTGCCCGGTGCAGAGCACCAGAGAGTCAAAACCAAGGCATTCGTCTTTCTGTGGCCCTGAGCCTTGCTTGGATGTTGAGACCCATAAGCCTTCAGGCGTAATGCGCAGGTAACTTACACCCGAGCGCATACGAACCCCCCGTTGACGAAGGCTGGTGCGATGAATCCAGCCCGTGGTTTTGCCAAGACCCTCGCCAGGTTTGCCGGGGCTGCGCTGCAATAGGGTGATGTCCCGCGCCGCAGGCGTTGGCTTTGGTCCGGCCGGGGCAAGGCCTGCCTGATGGCTTCTTGGGTCGGCAACACCCCACTCCGCTTGCCATGCCTGCAAATGTACGGGCTGCGCATCGGGGGCATCGCAGAGGTATTGGGCCACATCAAAGCCAATACCCCCTGCACCAAGAATAAGAACCTTAGAGCCCACCGAGGCGCGGGCCTGCAAGACATCAAGGTAACTCAGCACCCGAGGATCGTCCTGGCCTGGAATTTTGGGGTCACGGGGTAGAACGCCGACCGCAAGAACAATCTCATCGAACTCCGCAAGCATGCTGGCTGTAGCCTGGGTATTGAGATGAAGCTCCACCTTGGCAAGGCCAAGCTGAACAGCGTTGTAACGAAGCATTTCAAAGAACTCGTCTTTGCCAGGAATGCGCTTGGCCATGTTCAGCTGACCGCCGATTTCCGACTGGCGATCGAAAAGACTAACCCGGTGGCCTCGCTGAGCGAGCACGCTTGCCGCTGTAAAACCCGCGGGGCCTGCACCTACCACCGCAACACGTCGCCGAGTGGCGCTTGGCCTGTAGACAAGCTTCGTCTCGGCACAGGCGCGTGGGTTTACAAGACAGGAGGCGGGCTTGCCTTCAAAGACATGATCGAGGCAGGCCTGATTGCAGGCAATGCAGGTATTGATTTCCTGGCTGCGACCCTGTTGCGCCTTGCGAACAAAATCGGGGTCTGCAAGAAAAGGCCGCGCCATGGAGACCATGTCCGCGTAACCCTTCTCAATTAAGTCATTGGCAAGCTCGGGCGTATTGATACGGTTAGTGGCAATAAGCGGAATCGACACACCCTCGGCTCGTAGCCTGTCACGCATCGTCTTTGTGACCTCGGCAAAGGCCGCACGCGGCACGCTTGTGGCAATGGTGGGAATACGCGCCTCATGCCAGCCAATGCCGGTGTTAAGAAGATCGGCCCCCGCAACTGCTACGGCCTTGGCAAGCTGCACAACCTCTTCCCAAGAGCTGCCCTGCGGAATGAGGTCGAGCATGGAGAGTCTAAAAATGATTAGGAACTGAGGCCCCACGGCCTTGCGTGTGCGCGCCACAATTTCAAGCGGAAGGCGCATGCGATTCTCGTAAGACCCACCCCACTGGTCACGACGATGGTTGGTGGCCTGCACCAGGAACTCGTTAATAAAATAACCCTCGGAGCCCATAATTTCGACGCCGTCGTAGCCTGCCTCCTGAGCCCTTTGGGCCGAAAGCACAAAGTCAGCAATTTGCCCCTCGACGCCCCGCGACGATAGGGCCCAAGGCTTAAAAGGCGAGATGGGCGCCTTAATACGGCTCGGCGCAACCGCAAAGGGATGGTAGGCGTACCGACCGGCATGCAGAATCTGCATTGCAATGCGGC
Organism: Bordetella parapertussis; assembly: GCA_945901825.1. GTDB lineage: Bacteria > Pseudomonadota > Gammaproteobacteria > Burkholderiales > Burkholderiaceae_A > Hahnella. Next base: position 6,823 of record CAMDMC010000042.1, on the reverse strand, counting down.
CGCCTGCCTCATGCACCTGCTGGGTCACCACCTTATGCCTTTGCACATCGCTGCGCGAACGCATCATGCCTGTAAAGGGTTTCACCCAGCCCACTCGATTGGGCGCAAAGCCTCCGGTCACAATGAGCCCTACCCCACCCTCGGCACGTTCACGAAAATACGCCGCGAGCTCGTGAAGGTCTTTGCCGTCCTCAAGCCCCGTATGCATCGACCCCATAAGAACGCGGTTCTTAAGGGTGACATGACCAAGCGCAAGCGGGTCGAAGAGAGAACGACGAGGTTCGTTCACTCGATCTGCCTTTTAGTGCTTGTGCATGCCCGAGCTGCCATGGTGCCCGCCATGGTGCCCACCGTGGTCCTTGGCCCGCATATCCACCACCGAGGCCTTCACCTCAAGCTCACCAGCCTTCTCAAAGATAAGGGTGACAGGAACAACCTGCCCCGCCTCAAGCGGCTTCTTTAACCCGATAAGCATAAGGTGATAACCCTCTTTGCTGCCGCGGTGCATAAGCAGCTTTGCGCCGGCAGGCAGATCAATACCTGCAATTTCACGCATACGCATTACTGCGCCGTCCATCGTCATGTTGTGAAGCTCCACGGAGGATGCAACCGAGGAGCGCGCCGCAATTAGCCTGTCGGGCTTGCCTGCCTTGTTTGAGATGGCTTGAATAAAAATAGCGCCATTGGGCTGGCCTGCCGATGTGGCCATGGCCTGGGGGGCTTGGACTTCAATACCGGCTGCAGAGAAACTTGCTGCCTTAACCAAAGGGCTCTGGCCAGCCATTCCAAGAAGCACGAAGACAGCAAAAAGAAAGGGGAGGCGAAAAGTAATAATTGGGTTCATCACGTGTTGACTCCCAGATAGGCGTTGACGGAAAAGGGGCCTTGGACGCGTTTACAGCTTTTCCACCACAATCTTGGGAAACTTCGACGTGTGATCTTTTGCAATGCGCGAGACGGCAATGGCAATTTGACGCGCAACCGACTTGTAAATTTTAGAGACCTCGCCATCGGGCTCCGCCACAAGGGTTGGACGGCCGGCATCGGCGTTTTCTCGAATGGATCGATTCAAGGGAAGGCTTCCCAGCAAAGGCACCTTGTGCTCGGCCGACATCAGTGCGCCGCCGCCTTGACCAAAGACATCGTCAGCATGGCCACACTGCGAACAGATATGCATGGCCATGTTCTCAATAATTCCTAGTACAGGAACCGACACCTTCTCAAACATGGTGAGCCCTTTACGGGCATCCATGAGCGCAATTTCTTGTGGGGTAGTGACAATCACTGCGCCTGTAATAGGGACGTTTTGCGAGAGTGTTAGGTGGATATCGCCCGTGCCTGGGGGCATATCAACAAACAGGTAATCCAGGTCGTTCCAGCGGGTCTGTCGCAACAACTGCTCAAGCGCCTGCGTGGCCATGGGGCCTCGCCAGATCATGGCCTGGCTCTTATCGATAAGAAACCCAAGCGAGTTCACCTGAAGCCCATGCGCCATAAGTGGCTCCATGGTTTTACCGTCGCTTGACTCAGGCCTGCCGCTAGCTCCCATCATGGTTGGAATGCTTGGGCCGTAAATGTCGGCATCCAGCACACCCACTTTTGCGCCCTCGGCCGCAAGCGCTAAGGCAAGATTCACGGTGGTGGTTGATTTGCCCACGCCGCCTTTACCCGAGGCCACTGCAATCATGTTGCGAACCGAGGCTAATGGCTTAAGGCCAGGCTTTACGGCATGCGCAGTAATTTTCTGCCCAAGAGAAACGCTGACATTACCCACACCGGCCAGACCTTTGACCGCATCCAGCACGCCAGAGCGCAGCTCGGCCCACTGGCTCTTCGAGGGGTAAGAAAACTCAATCTCAAGTGCAACATCGGTGCCCTGCACCTGAATGTCTTTCAACATGCCTGCGTCCATCAGGCTCATCTGCAGGTCTGCCACCTGCACCTTGGCAAGACTGGCTCGAACACTTTCTACCGACAAAGACACAAAGCACTCCTCGTTTGAGTAACAACCCGTTGGGCAAATTAAAAAAACCACCTTAGCAGGGAATGGCCACAAGCACCAAAATCCATCAGGAAACACAAGGCTAAGGGCGGCCTGCCTTACGAGTTAGATCGCCCAGGTCGTCAAGGCTGTTCGCATTGGCAAAGGCATCGGGCTGATCGAAAAGAACTTCGCTCGCCTTCTGCTCGGTAAGCCAGTCAGTAAGCCTGCGACGCCCACTTCGAAGGTACTGGGCTAGGGGTGCCTGCATGTCTGCCTGCATCAGTAAGAAAACGGGCTGAAGCGCTACACCCTGGTTGCCTTGGGTTGCGGCAACCGCCAAGGACGTGCCCTGCTGCCTGGCAACGTCTAAGAGCCGCTCGACAAGGTTTAATGGAAAGAAGGGGCTGTCGCAGGGCACGGTGGCCAGCCAAGGAGTCTTAGAGGCCTTAAGCCCCGCCAAAAGTCCGGCCATGGGACCCTCAAAACGCAAGGGGGCATCAGGCTCGGCCTGCGATTCACCCAAACGCCCGGCAGGCCCCACTGAAGCGTCGTTTACCACCGGACATCCAAGATCGCTGTAAATGTCCATATGCCGATTGGCAACAATTAACAGGCGATCAACCTGGGGTTTGAGGCGGTCAACGGCATGGTCAATAAGCCTCTGGCCAAGAAAAGGCTGCAGGCCCTTATCAAGGCCGCCCATTCGCTGTCCACGTCCGCCCGCCAGAATAACGCCTGTGACCTCGCCCATGTCCTCATTCTAGGGCGCAAGGGTACGGGCATGCTAGCGGGGCCCCCCAGGCATGGGGGCTGCACTTAAAGTCTCAGTGGTAGGTGCGTGTTCCGTAATGCGTAATCCGGTGACAGTTCACTTAATACATATTAGTAAACTGTCACCGTATTCTCAGTGGTAGGTGCGTGTTCCGGAATGCAACAGATGCAGCGGCAGATACCGTTGTTCAGAAGGCTGTCCCATAGCTGCAAAAGCGGCAGCCGTCGCTGCCAGAGGGTCTGGCTGAACAGCCTTGGGGGGCTCCACCTCATCGCACTCAGCGGCCTTTGCAGGCGCATTTCGGGCTTGCCCGCACAGGGATTCTAAGGTTTCAGGAAACAATTCGAGCTGCCTATCCATCATCCGACTCTCCACAAGGTTATGGAAACGGAATCGGACGCGTCGGGACGGACTTTAGTGGGCCGAAGGCGGGGCGTACGGAAGGGCCCGCAGACGCCAATGAGGGGGTTCGGGAGGGCGGGCGCGAGGCAGGGGCAGAGCGCAAGCGGGGACAGCGTATAGTGAGAATCGCTCCTGCCGCCCCATGCCAAACCGCTACTCCAGTGCCCTGGCACTTTTCCTTTTATCGGGTGCCTGCCTGTCCGTTCTTGATGCAAGTGGCAAATGGGTTGTCTCAAGCAGTGGCCTGCTTTTGTTGCTCTGGTTCCGATTTTCAGGGCAGGTTCTTATGGCGCTCACCATGGGGCTTCGCAAAGAAGGGCTTGCCCTCTTTCATACCCACCGGCCAGGCCTGCAACTGCTGCGCTCGGTCTTGCTGATTGTGACAAGCCTGCTCTTTTTTGCGGGTATTCAATATCTGCCCTTGGCAGAGGCCTCGGCCATTGCCTTTACCGGCCCACTCTGGGTGGTGCTGCTGTCTTGGAAGCTATTGCAGGAGCCGGTCAACGCGGTGGACCGATGGGCAACCTACCTAGGCTTTGCTGGCATTCTGTTTATTGTTCGCCCTGGCACAGATGTCTTTCATCCCGCTGCCCTGCTTCTTTTAGGAATGGCCATTGCCAATGCGCTCTACCAGTTGCTTACCCGACGTCTGGTATCGGACTCCGCCCTAACCACCTTTTTTTACAGCGGGCTTGTTGGCTTTGTCATTACAACGGGGCTTCTTTTTGTACTGCCCATTCCCACCGAACTACCAATCGTTGCATGGCCTGTTTTGGCACTTGTTGGTCTTCTTGGTGGGCTTGGACACGTTCTTTTGATTCAAGCCTTCTACCAGGCTCCTGCCTCAAGCCTTTCGCCCTTTGTCTACCTGCAGATGATCTGGGCAACGAGCCTTGGCTGGTTAATTTTTGATCAGCTACCCGACGGGCTTACCTTTGTGGGTATGGGAATAATTGCCCTTAGCGGCAGCCTGATTGTGATCTACCGACGTTATGCAAAAGCTCGTGGTATTAATGCAGGTGCTGCCCAAGCCGACCCGACTGCGGTTCGGCCTGAAGGCTGAAAATAGCAATAGGCGCCTCAAACCAATGGGCGTCTTCAGTAATCAAAAAATAGCTGCCCTGCATACTCCCCACAGGACTACCAAGGCGCGCGCCACTGGTGTACTCAAACGATTCACCCGGGCGCAAAAGAGGCTGATGCCCCACGACACCAAGCCCACGAACCTCTTGACGTTGCCCTTTGGCGTCGTCAATAAGCCAATGCCGAGCAACCAGTTGAACAGGCAGTGGGCCCTCGTTCCGAATGGTGACGGTGTAGGCAAAACTGTAAATTTGGTCGTCATGCGAGGACTCTTCGGGCAGGAATTGAGTCTTCACAGAAATACGAATGGAGTCTTCGAGGCGAGCCGATGGGGAACTAGGCGATGTCATACCAAGATGCTAACAGAGCGAAGAATCCTTTAACCTTGCAATATGACTGAACTTCTTATTGCACTTGGGCTTGTACTTGCCTTTTTATTGGGCGCTTTTCTGGGCAGGCGGCACAGCCTTAAAGAGGCGGAAAAAAACACGGCCTCTGCTATAAGCCAAGCCCAACGCCCGCTTGAGCTTGAGCTTGCTAGCCTGCGCGAGCGACTTAAGGCCATTAGCGAATCCAAACAAGCTTTTGGCGAGACATTCGAAAATCTTGCAAACCGAATTTTTCAAGAAAAGGCTCAGCTTTTTGCCCATCAGAACAAAGAGGGCCTGAACCAAATTCTTGCGCCGCTTAAGAAAGACATTGATGACTTTAAGAAACGAGTAGAGACCGTCTACGACACCGAAGGCAAGCAGCGAAGCGCGCTTCAGGCGCAGGTTCAGCAGCTCATGAGCCTAAACCAGACCATTAGCCAGGATGCCAAAAACCTTACGAGTGCTTTGAAGGGTTCGGTGAAGGTGCAGGGTAACTTTGGCGAGATGATTCTTAAGCGCCTGCTTGAGACCGCGGGGCTGCGTGAGGGCCATGAGTACGAGGCACAGGCCAGTCACACCTCCGAAGAAGGCAGGCGTCTTCAGCCCGATGTGGTCATTAAAATGCCCGAGGGGCGTGCGCTGGTCATCGACTCAAAGGTTTCTTTGAATGCCTACGAGGCGTACACCTGTGCAGAGAACCCGGAAGATCAGAAGCTTGCGCTCGAGAAGCACCTCCAGTCGGTTCGCAATCACATGCGCGGCCTAAGCGAGAAAAATTATCAGTCGCTTGTGCAGGGCCAGTCCCTTGACTGCGTGCTTATGTTTGTTGCAATTGAGCCCGCCTTCATGACCGCGGTGACCCAGGATGTTGAGCTTTTTAATGACGCCTGGAAGAAAAATGTCTTGCTCGTAAGCCCCTCCACGCTTTTATTTGTTCTTCGAACGGTCTCGCATCTCTGGCGTCAAGAAGAACAGAACCAGAATGCTCAGAAGATTGCCCAGGAGGCAGCCAACCTTTACGACAAAGTGGTGGGCTTTGTGGAAGATATGGACAAGGTGGGAACCCGCCTCAAACAGGCCCAACAAGACCATGAGTCCGCGGTGCGCAAGCTTACTGGCCACGGGGGCATTACCTCGAGAGTTGAAAAATTCAAACGCATGGGTGTGGCCACTCAGAAGCAGCTGCCGCAGTCGGCACTGCTCGATCACGACCCTGAGTAACCTCTTTAAGGCTCTGACCGCCTGGCCTGCTCCCGCTTCCGAGCGAGTTCACAGGTCGAAGTTTAAAGCTCATCTCTCATAGCTCATCGCTCACAACTCATAACTCATCGCTCACGCCAGCGACGTCGATGACGAGCTGGCAAGCAGCCTGCAGAAGGTCTCTGAGTCCACGTTGCCACCACTAATTAAAATACCAACCCGTTTCCCTTTTAACTTCTCACCCAGATGAAGCGCACCCGCAAGACTAAGGCAGCCCGTGGGCTCCACTACCATCTTCATGCGCTCAAAGAAAAACCGCATGCTCTGAATCAGTTCATCGTCCGAGACGCTAAGAATGTCTCGTGCATAAGACTTGATGATGGGAAAGGTAAGTTCCCCAAGGAACTGTGTCTGAGCACCATCGGCAATGGTCTTAGGTGTTGGAATGGAGACAATCTCACCCTTGCGAAACGACTGCTGGCCGTCGTTTCCTGCTTCAGGTTCAACGCCATAAACGGCGCATGCAGGGTTTAAAGCGGCAGCGGCCAACAGACCACCTGCAAGTAGTCCACCCCCACCAAGGCATATAAAAAGCATATCCAACTCGTTTACCTGCTCAAACAACTCAAGGCTTGCGGTTCCCTGACCCGCAATAACATCGGGATGGTCATACGGCGGGATAAGGCGCGCGCCTCTTTTTTTTGCAATGCCAAGCGAGATTTCGGACCGATCTTGGGTGTAGCGGTTGTAAAGAACCACCTCGGCCCCATAGCCACGGGTTGCCGCAAGCTTTAAGGCTGGAGCATCTTCGGGCATCACAATAACGGCAGGCATTGCCAGCATTTGGGCCGACAAGGCAATGGCCTGCGCATGATTACCCGAGCTATAGGCCACAACGCCGGCTGCGCGCTCGGCAACGGGTATTGAAGCAAGCGCGTTATAGCCGCCACGAAACTTAAAGGCTCCCATGCGTTGAAAGTTTTCGCACTTAAAGAAAAACTCTGCGCCATA
>CAMDMC010000041.1 GCA_945901825.1 Bordetella parapertussis | reverse complement strand
CCGGGCAGCCAAGGCCCCGTTGCGCTGCCCTTTATTCAGGCGTCCGTCCACGCGCCCCGCCAGGCCATTCTTGATGAAGGCTTTGAGGTGGTGGCCTATCAGAGTCTTATGCGACGCGTGGAACTCTCTGAGAATGATGGCGCCCTTCGCCAGGGTGCCCTCTGGCAGAACTTCGACGCGAAGGCAGCAGAGGACCTACTAGCAAAGTTACTCCCTCAGGAGACCCTACGAATCTGGCCAGTGATTTTTTGGAGCACAAGCCCATCCGGCGATGGCCTCGTTCAGCAGCCTCCTCGGCTTGCCCAAGACGACGTGCAAAAGCACTACGGCTACGCCTTTCAGTGGGTATTGTTAACTCTGGTCGCGCTATTCTTTGCCTGGAAACTGGGCCGGCGAAACCCAACCCCCGACGCTTAAATTCGTCGTAATCAATAAAGGACAGCATGAGGTCTCGATTAACGCTCTGGCTTATTGTTGCGGTTTGTATTGCCCCGGTTGTGCTTTCTTACGTCTATTACTATGGCGTGCGGCCCGACGACCGTACCAACTACGGTGACCTTATTCAGCCGCAGCGTACCCTTGCGGCCCTGCCCGTGAGACCTCTGGTGCAGCCCAAGTCCGAATCGGGTTTTCTTGAGGTGCTTCGTCGCGTGGACCCTTCCGAGTCGCGCGCGACGCTCGATCGCCTGGAAGACTTTCGCGGTCGATGGCTCCTTGTTCGTGTGGGCCCTTCCGCCTGTTCACAAGATTGCCAAAAGGCCTTGTGGGTGATGCGCCAGGTTCGGCTCACCACAGGACGGGACCGCGACCGGGTGGAGCGGCTCTGGCTGGTCGTAGACGATCGCACGCCGGATGCCGATGCCTTGGCAGACTATGAAGGCACCTGGGTGCTTGGGGTGAGCGCTGAAGCCCTCCAGGCAACCTGGCAGCAGCCGGCCACCCTAGCAACGCCGTCGGGGCAGGTCGCTGCTGGAACCACCAGCCAGTCGCTGCCTACGGCGTCGAGTGCCATGGACCCCCTTAGCCAAGAAACCAGTTTCTGGCTCGTTGACCCTTTGGGCCATTTAATGATGCGTTTTCCTCAAGACCCAGATCCTGCGAAAATGAAGAAAGATTTAATTCGGCTCTTGAAGGCCTCACGCATTGGATAACAATCCATCGTTACAAACCGTTATAAAGAGGATGAGACGAGGCTTCTCTCTGAAAGCCTAAGCGATTGAACGAATGACAACCTTATCTGCCCCTTCCCCGCTGAGCTCTTTGCTAAAGCAGTACTACGTGCTTACAAAGCCACGGGTCAATGCGCTTATTCTTTTCTGTGCGGTTATCGGCATGCTCTTGGCCCAGCCTGAACTGCCGGCGCTTGGCCTCGTTCTGCTTGCCACCCTGGGCATTGGGCTTGTTGCAGGCGCTGCCGCAGCCGTGAACTGCCTTGTTGAGAGCCATATTGATGCCAAGATGGCGCGTACTTCGTGGCGCCCCTTGCCTTCAGGCACGCTTACCGTAACCCAGGTCTTCGTCTTTTCGGGCGTGCTAGGTGGCCTTGGGCTTTTTGTGTTGTTCACCTGGGTCAACGCCCTAACCGCCTGGCTTACGCTGGCCACCTTTGTCGGCTATGCCATTGTCTACACCATGTTGCTCAAGCCGCTTACACCTCAGAATATTGTTATTGGTGGTGCCTCTGGTGCAATGCCCCCTGTTTTAGGCTGGGCAGCAGTGGCCAACCAGGCGCCTGCGGAGGCCTGGGTTCTTTTTCTCATTATTTTTGTCTGGACGCCCCCGCACTTCTGGGCCCTTGCCCTCTACCGCGTTGAAGACTACAAACGCTCGGGCCTGCCCATGTTGCCCGTCACCCACGGCTCGGAGTTCACCCGATTGCAGATCCTGCTTTATACCCTGCTGCTGGTAGCCACGACGCTTTTGCCGGTGGCAATGGGCATGGCCAGCTGGATCTACATGCTTTCTGCCCTGGGCCTCGGGGGCTGGTTTAGCCTGCTGTCGTACAGCCTCTACAGGCGCTACTCCGAGGCCTTGGCCAAGAAAACCTTCAGGTATTCAATTAATTACCTAGCGCTGCTCTTTGCCTTTCTGTTGGCTGACCATTACCTGCTTGGCACTTAGTTTTCAACGGGTGTTGTTGCCCGCTGGACCTCCGGGTTATCCCGAGTTAGACTGGGCCACCGTTTGAGCACAAGGAAGGAGCGGAGGCATGACAACCGCCGTTTACCCAGGCACGTTTGATCCCCTTACCCGAGGTCACGAAGACCTTGTGCGTCGGGCTTCACGATTATTCGATCACCTCGTGGTTGGTGTGGCTGACAGCCGCTCGAAGCGTCCGTTTTTTTCTTTGTCGGAGCGGGTCCAGATTGCGAAGGAAATTCTTGGGCACTACCCCGATGTCTCGGTCTACGGCTTTCAAGGCCTTTTAAAAGACTTTGTGCGTGACCACGACGCCAAGGTGATTATTCGTGGCCTAAGGGCCGTGTCGGACTTTGAATACGAGTTTCAACTTGCGGGAATGAATCGCTACCTTCTGCCCGATGTTGAGACCATGTTTCTAACGCCCTCCGATCAATACCAATTTATCTCAGGCTCCATTGTTCGGGAAATTGCCACGCTTGGCGGCGATGTCAGCAAGTTTGTCTTTCCGTCGGTTGAAGAATGGCTGATCCGTAAGCTTGATCAGCAGGGTCGCCCCGAACTGCTCAGGACGAAGACAGGCTAAGCAGACTCTGGTGCGATTTGCCGGCACTTGCCTGACGATGGCATTGCCAGAAGCCAGCCTCAAGGCCGGTTACACACTCAGGCCAAGCCCGCGGCGATTCAAGAACCACCATGGCCTCGGGCGCTAGAAGGGGTCTGATTAGGGCAAGGGCTTGGGCCTGACTCTCGTCCTGAAAAGGTGGGTCAAGAAAGACCAGATCAAACAGCCCACCCAGTGGACCCTCAGGCCCGCCCTTTGCAAGGCCTTCCAAATTCGCATGAAAGAGTCTGATCAGCTGGCCGGCATGGAGCTCGTCAATGGCGCTCTGAATAGACGCTGCGGCGACTCGGTCGGACTCTACTAGAACAACCTGCTGGGCGCCCCGTGAGGCGGACTCAATACCCAGAGCGCCAGACCCCGCGAATGCATCAAGAACCCGTGTGTCAGACCACTGATAAGGAAGCCACGATTCAAGCCAGTTAAAGACTGTCTCGCGAGCCCGGTCTGGCGTGGGCCTAAGTCCTGGTCGATCAGGCACCTGAAGCGTTCTACGCCGCCATTGCCCCCCAATAATGCGAACCTGTCCCATCCCATACCCTCGGTAAGGATTAGGACCCAGGCTGGCCCGCAACAATCACCGTGACCATGCCGCGGCCCGCAAGCCGCTGGTTAAGGACATTTTGGATATCTTCCCGGCTTACCAGATCGATCCGGTCTGTCCAGGTGTCGAGGTAGTTCGCAGGCAACCGGTAGAAGTTTATCGCTGCCAGGTTGTCGACGAGCTTGCGGTTGCTATCAAGCCGCAGGGCGAAGCCGCCAATAAGATTCTTCTTCGCGGCCACGAGTTCTTCCTCGGAGGGGCCTTGGGCAATAAAGTTGGCCAGCGTCTCATTCACAACCCTTACGGCCTGCGACGCCTGCTCGCGCTGGGTCTGCAGGCCAAGAAAAAAAGGCCCTGTCTGCGCCAGTGGCTGAACGGCAGAAAATACGCTGTAGGCCATGCCACGCTTTTCTCGAATTTCTTTCGTTAGGCGCGAGACAAAGCCGCCACCTCCCAGTATGTGATTGGCCAGCGTAAGAGCAAAATAGTCATCAAGCTCATGCCGGGCAAGCACTGGAAGACCCATCCAGATATGAGCCTGGCTCGCGGGATGGTCAACATTGATGGTGCTGCCAGATGGCCCCCCTTGAGGCGCGGGGCCAAGGCTTGATCGAAACCCGGTGAGGGCCGCAAGCGTCTGATCTTTCTCTGAGATACCCGACTGCAAGAGGGCCTGGGTGCTCTCGACAAGCCTCTTGGCGTCGGCCAGACCGATGTCGCCCACAATTGCAATACTCATTCGCTCGGGCCTCCAGTAGAAGCCGTGAAAAGCCATAAGGTGATCACGCGATGTGGCCTGAAGAGATCCCTCGGTAACCACGGCGCCGTAGGGATGGCCCTGGTACATGGCCTGCCACAAGGCCCGCGTGGCCAGTGTTTGCGGCCGTGACAAGGATTCTTTAAGGCCTGCAATACTTGTGGCGCGTTGACGCTCAAAGATGGAGTCCGCCAGAGCAGGCTCCGCAAGAACTCTGGCGATAAGAGCAATGGCCGCATCGCGCACCTTCGGGTCTGAGAGGAACCGAAACCTCATGCTGACCTGATCCCGAGAGGTGCCGACCGACTGCTCCAAAGCAAGATCAGCCCATGCCTCACCCATCTCCGTCTCACCAAGTGCCGGCCGATTCGCATTGGAGCGAACGCCCGCCATTGCGAGCTGCGCGGTAAGGCTGGCTAGACCCTCAAGCCCCTGCGGATCCCATCGGCTTCCTGCGTCAATCTCAATGGCCAGGTCGATCATGGGAATGTCGGGTGCCTGCTGAAAGAGGACCCGGCTGTTCTTACTGGAGACAAACTGATGAAGACTGGCTCGGGGCTCAGGGCTTGCGTCCTGCCCGTTGGCCGCTGTGGCCGGGGTAGTGGGGCTGGCATGAGGCCCACTAAAGCAGGAAAGAAAAAGGCTTAGACCGAGGCTCGAAAAAATGGCGAAAGACCGTGTGTTCATAAAATGACTAACCTCGAACTAGTGACGAAGAATGTTGCTGCCTAGCCCGCGACGCGCGGCCGCGTTTGGATCGGTGGGCTTAAGGACAATGGTGGTGCGGTTGGCTTCGCGCAGGACCTGAGCCGCCACGCGATTTAAGTCTTCAGCCTTAATGTCATCGAGCATGACAAGCCAGGCCATTCGGTCCGAGAGGGGCCGCCCGGTCATGGCCAGCCTGCCCGTAACCATGGCCCGGGAAAAGAGCGAGTCTTGCTGATAGACCTGGCTCGCCTTCGCCTGACGCCTTACCCTTTCCAACTGGCTCTCGGTTACACCTTTTTCGAGGAAGGCTTTAATAACTTCGTCGATGGCAGCCTGAAGTTCTTGGATGCTTCGTCCTGGCCGAGGCGAGCCGGTAATGGTGAATAAGCCGGGCCCCCTTGAGACGGTGTCACTGCTGACCCCAAGTCCAAGGGCAAGTTGTCGCTGTCGAACAAGGGATTCAATAAGAATGCCCGTGTTTGGGTCATCAAGAAGACTGGCCAGGACCGACAGGGCTACAACGTCCCTTGCCTTGGGGTTGTCGGGGTGCAAGGGACCGTCGTCGGCACCAAGCACAGGCGCCTTCCATGCATCAATGAAAAAGGGGTTCTCGGCCGGCGCGCTCACCTCCGCCGTGCGCGGCCCAAGCTGCTCGGGTTCGGCGAACTGGCGAGGCTTGAGAGCAACGGCCTTGTTGGATGTGACGGGCGCTGCTGCCCAGCCTGAGTAAAGGGACTGCGCTTTCTCAAAGACGGCCTGCGCATTGACGTTTCCCACCACGACCATGGTGGCGTGTTCGGGCCGATACCATTGTTGATACCAGTTACGGGCATCGTCGGCGGTGAGCTGCTCAAGGTCGTTTCGCCACCCAATAATAGGTCTGCGTATTGGATGGGCAAGAAAAGCCGTAGCCATGAGGGCTTCGAAGCTTCTGCCTTGCGGGCTGTCGTCTGTTCGCAGCCGGCGTTCCTCCATCACCACCTTTAGCTCTTTCGCAAACTCCTCATCGTTGATGACCAGGTTTTGCATACGGTCGGCCTCAAGCGCCATAACCTCAAAAAGTGCGTCGCTGTGAATCTGTTGAAAGTAGCCGGTGTAGTCCGTGGAAGTAAAAGCATTTTCCCGACCGCCAAGGGTCGAGACCTTTTGACTGAACTCCCCAGGGCGTAATGTCTTTGTGCCCTTAAACATCATGTGCTCAAGCACATGGGCAATGCCCGATATACCTTCGGTTTCATCAATGGAACCGGCCCGAATCCAGACCATGTGAAGGGCTGTGGGGGACCGGTTGTCTTCAAAAACCACAATACGCATGCCGCTTGCTAGGGTCTTATCGAGGGTTGGAAGGCCCTGGGCGCTTAGAGGCTGCAGCCCGAAAACGAAATAGCCCATGACTGCAAGCAAAAGACGACTGAGGTTGATGCGAAGGCCGGCCCCTACAATGGAGGGCAACAACAGTTGCATGGGGTCCGTGGCGACTGTTTGAGGTTTTGTCTGCATGGTTTTTCTTAAGCTAAGCATTGACAGGCCCTTTGAAGGTCTACAAATAGGAGTGTCGTTGGTTATGAGAGGTTTCCTAGACCGAATCGGTCTTTCGAAATTGGGTGCCGGCCTTTCAAAAACCCGGGAACAGATAGGCCGACTCTTTGGCGGCGCCCGGCTTGACGATGACTGGTTTGAAGAGGTTGAATCCGCATTGATTATGGCCGATGTTGGGGCTCTGGCAAGTCAGGCCATTGTCAAAGATCTTCGCCACTCCTTGCGTAAAGAGCCCCTTGCCGACGGAGAAGATCCGAGCGCGGTTCGTGGGCGACTCGCCGACCTGCTTGCCCTTCGGCTTCAAAGGCTTGAACGGACCTCGTTTTATGACCATAGCCTTCGGGCCGCGAACGCCCTGGCCCCCGGTGCTCGACCCCTCCCGGGTGCTGGCGCCCCGAACTCGAATCCAGAGGCAAGGCCTTCGCCACGTGTGGTGATGCTGGTTGGGGTCAATGGCGCGGGTAAGACCACCACCATTGGCAAGCTCACCCACTACGAAAGGCAACAGGGCAACAAGGTTTTGCTGGCAGCAGGCGACACCTTTCGGGCTGCAGCACGCGAGCAGCTGGTGACCTGGGGCAGCCGCAATGGGGTGGACGTTATTGCGCCAACCGGTCAGGCGGACCCTGCTGCCATTGCCTTTGATGCCGTGTCGGCAGGGCTTGCGCGACAGGTGGACTGCGTCATTGTGGACACGGCAGGCAGGCTGCCGACGCAGCTTCATCTTATGGAGGAGCTAAAAAAGGTGAAGCGGGTCATGGCAAAGGCCATGGCCGATGCGCCTCACGAGACCTGGCTGGTTGTCGATGGCGGCACAGGTCAGAATGCGCTGGCTCAGGTGAAGGCCTTTCATGAGGCCCTAGGGCTAACAGGCCTTGTGGTGACAAAGCTTGATGGCACTGCAAAGGGCGGCGTGCTTCTGGCGCTGGCAGAGCAGCAGCCGATACCGGTGGCCTTTATTGGGGTGGGCGAAGGCCTTGAGGACCTTCAGCCGTTTGATGCCCAGGCCTTTGCTCAGGCCCTGCTTGCAACGCCTGAGCTGCCCTAACCCCTGTAGCCGCAATAACAAGCCAGCCAAGAATAAAGGCCGATCCGCCCAGAGGCGTCAAGGCGCCCCAGTCGGGCAGACCTGTGAGCACCCGAAGGTAAAGGCTGCCGGAAAACAGAACGACCCCGGCTGTAAAGAAAAGCCCTGCAATCACTGCCCCGAGATGCAGAGGCCTGTAACTGGCTGCGAGCGCAAGCCCAAGAAGGGCCACCGCATGCGCCAGCTGGTAGAGTGCTGCGAGCTCAAAGTACTCAATGAGTTTTACCTCATCAACCAGGCGTGCAAGGCCATGCGAGGCGTAGGCCCCTGCGGCCACACCTAGAGCACCAAAAAGCCCTGCCGCCACCAGAAAAAATCGTGTCCAAGCAAGCGAGATCATTCGTCCGCCATGGCGGCAAGCGCTGTCTTGTTCAGCGAAAGCGATGCCACTGCAGACTCGGCAACGCAGTCAACAAAGTAGCCCATGACGCCGTTTTGTTCCTGTTGAACCAGCCCGTGAATGTCGGCGTCAAAGCCCGGAAAGCGGGCATTGAAGTCGCGTGCAAACTGCAGGTAACGAACAATGGTTTTGTTAAAGCGCTCTCCGGGAATGAGAAGCGGAATGCCCGGTGGATAGGGCGTGAGCAGGCTTGTCGTGATGCGGCCTTCCAGCACGTCAATAGGCACGCGCTCAGTCTTGCGATGCGCTACGGCCGAGAAGGCCTTTGCGGGCTTAAGCGCTGGCTCAATGTTCGATATGTACATCTCGGTGGTAAGCCGCGCGATATCGTTTTGCTTATAGGCATCATGCAGCGTTTGACAGAGGTCTCGCAGCCCAACGCGTTCGTACTGTGGATGCTTCGCGCAGAACTCAGGAATGACCCGCCACATGGGCTGGTTCTTGTCGTAATCGTCTTTGAACTGCTGAAGCGCCGTAAGCAGGGTGTTCCAACGGCCTTTTGTAATGCCGATGGTGAACATAATAAAAAAGGAGTAAAGCCCGGTTTTCTCAACAATAACGCCATGCTCGGCCAGGTACTTGGTGACCACGGAGGCCGGGATGCCCTGGGCGTCGAACTCGCCCTTAATGTTTAAGCCCGGAGTTACGATGGTCGACTTTATGGGGTCCAGCATGTTGAAGCCCTCAACAAGGCCCTCAAACCCGTGCCAGTCGTCATCGGGCTTGAGAATCCATTGGTCGCGCTGGGCCATGCCATCGGAGTCGGCCTGTACGTCTTCAGGTCCCCAGACCTTAAACCACCAGTCTTTGGGGCCGAACTCTTCTTCAACCTTACGCATGGCGCGGCGAAAATCCATAGCTTCGACAAGGCTTTCTTCAACCAGCGCTGTACCGCCCGGGGGCTCCATCATGGCCGCTGCCACATCAAGCGAGGCAATAATGGCGTACTGCGGGCTTGTGCTGGTGTGCATTAGGTAAGCCTCGTTAAATAGGTCGCGATCAAGGGTTCGCGTCTCCGATTCTTGGACCAGAATCTGCGAGGCCTGCGACAGGCCGGCAAGAAGCTTGTGGGTGGACTGGGTAGAAAAGACCATGGGCCCTTTGGACCTTGGCCGGTCGCGCCCAATGGCATGCATGTCTTTGTAGAAATCGTGAAAGGCTGCATGGGGTACCCAGGCCTCATCAAAGTGCAGGGTATCAATCCAGTCGCCAAGCACGGCCTTAATCATTTCGACGTTATAAAGCACGCCATCGTAGGTGCTTTGTGTAATGGTAAGAATGCGCGGCTTGGCTATGCCCTCGCGCTCGGCTCGCTCCCAGTTCTCGCGCGCAAAGGGATTGGCCTTAATTTTTTCAAGAATAGTCTCAGGCTGAAATTCGCTTAGGGGAATGGGGCCAATGATGCCCAGGTGATTGCGGGTGGGCATGAGAAACACAGGCACGGCCCCGGTCATCGTGATGGCATGCAAGACACTCTTGTGGCAGTTTCGATCAACAACAACAATGTCGCCTGGGGCAACGGCGGCGTGCCAGACGACCTTGTTACTGGTGCTTGTACCGTTGGTGACAAAAAAGCAATGGTCGGCATTAAAAATACGGGCGGCATTGCGCTCGGAATCTGCCACCGGACCGGTGTGGTCGAGCAACTGGCCAAGCTCGTCGACCGCGTTACAGACATCGGCCCGCAGCATGTTCTCGCCGAAGAACTGGTGAAACATCTGACCCACAGGTGACTTTAAAAAGGCAACGCCACCGGAGTGTCCGGGGCAGTGCCAGGAATACGACCCGTCTTGGGCATAGTGAAGAAGAGCCCGAAAGAAGGGCGGTGCAAGACAGTCAAGGTATGACTTCGCCTCACGAATAATGTGGCGGGCTACGAACTCCGGGGTGTCTTCAAACATATGAATAAACCCGTGAAGCTCGCGCAGGACATCGTTCGGAATGTGGCGGGAGGTGCGCGTTTCGCCGTAGATGTAAATGGGGATTTCGGCATTACGAAACCGAATCTCGCTTACGAAGGCCCGCAGGTTTCGCAGGGCGTGGGCGGTTTCTTCTTTGGATCCGCTTCCAAACTCTTCATCATCAATTGACAGAATAAAGGCCGAGGCCCTGGACTGTTGCTGCGCAAACTGAGAGAGGTCCCCGTAGCTGGTCGCCCCCAGAACCTCCATGCCCTCTTTCTCCAGAGCGTCAGCCAGGGCGCGAATGCCCAGGCCCGAGGTGTTCTCGGAGCGGAAGTCTTCGTCGATGATGACGATGGGGAATCGAAATTTCATCCCGAGTACCTTTCTTGTCTGGAGGTCAGTCCTGTTAGGTTTGAGTCAACTTAGGATGGTAGGTCAATTTCCCTCAGTTGCGCGTGGAGATTGAGGTTGGAGACCTTCTCAGGGGGTTAGCACTCTCAATATGGGAGTGCTAAAATAATGAACAAGGAGGACGATACCCATGACCTTTTTAGCTTCGAATGCACTGACGCTGCCTCAGCTCTCGCCCGCAGCCAACCTCGATGGCTACCTTCGGGCTGTACAGCAGTTTCCTTTGCTCTCGCTTGAGCGCGAGCAATCGCTTGCACTGAAGTACCGCACGCTTGACGACCTTGAGGCCGCGCGTGAACTTGTGCTCTCGCATCTGCGGCTTGTGGTGGCGGTGTCACGCCAGTACCTAGGCTATGGTCTGCCTCAGGCCGATCTCATCCAGGAAGGCAATCTGGGCCTGATGAAGGCAGTGAAACGGTTTGACCCCACCCGCGGCGTGCGGCTTGTCTCGTTTGCTCTGCACTGGATTAAGGCCGAAATTCACGACTACATACTTCGCAACTGGCAGCTTGTGAAGGTGGCCACAACGAAGGCCCAGCGCAAGCTCTTTTTCAATTTGAAGTCCCTTAAGCGCGCCTTGGGTGCCGAGCAG
>CAMDMC010000040.1 GCA_945901825.1 Bordetella parapertussis | reverse complement strand
GTCGGTTTCGGACTTGTCCAGGTGATTGCAGTGGGGACGCCGCCCGATGAAGACGGTTCGGCCGATCTTCAGTATGTGCTCGCGGCAGCGCGCAGCATTGGCCAGCACATGACCAGTGAAAAAATTGTGGTCGATAAATCAACTGTCCCCGTGGGCACCGCCGACAAAGTTCGTGAAGAAATACGCAAAGCCCTGGCGGCACGCGCAGCCAGCATCCCTTTTCATGTTGTCTCCAACCCCGAATTCCTTAAAGAGGGTGCCGCGGTGGAGGACTTTCAGCGGCCCGACCGCATTGTTGTTGGTGCCGACCATCCAAGGGCAGTCGAGGTAATGCGGGCCATCTACGCGCCTTTTCAGCGCAATCACGACAAGCTCATGGTCATGGATGTGCGCTCTGCCGAGCTCACCAAGTACGCAGCCAATGCCATGCTTGCCACCCGCATTTCGTTTATGAATGAGCTTGCGAATCTTGCCGAGTCGCTGGGGGCCGATATCGAGCAGGTGCGCCGGGGGATTGGCTCGGACTCCCGCATTGGCTATGGGTTTCTGTATGCAGGCTGCGGCTACGGGGGCTCCTGCTTTCCAAAAGATGTAAAGGCGCTTATTCGCACGGCCGACGAGGTAGGCCATTCGCTTAAGGTGCTCACGGCCGTCGAAGATGCCAATGAGCAACAGAAGACCGTTCTTGTATCGAAGGTTACCCGTTCGCTTGGTCATGACCTGAAGGGCAGGCGGTTTGCGCTCTGGGGGCTTGCCTTTAAGCCCAATACAGACGACATGCGAGAGGCCCCTAGCCTTGTTCTTATTGAGGCGCTTCTTAAAATGGGCGCCAAGGTGTCGGCTTACGACCCGGTGGCCATGCAGGAGGCGCAACGCGTGTTGGGTGACACCATCACCTACGCTGAAGGTCCCATGCAGGCTCTCGAAGGTGCGGATGCGCTTGTCATTGTGACGGAGTGGAAGGAATTCCGAAGCCCCGACTTTGAGGCCATGGCCGGCTTGTTAAAAACCAAGCGAGTCTTTGATGGCCGCAACCTCTACCCACCTGAGATGCCGGCTGCAGCAGGTCTTATTTACGAGGCCATTGGCCGAAGTGCTACCTGAACCCCGCACGCCTCATGGCCTTGACCCTATAGGACCTCTCCGCGTATGACAGCCGTTGCCATTGAGCCCCTTCGCAGCTACTTCTTAGGCCTTCAAGATCGCATCTGCGAGGCGGTTGCCCAGGCTGATGGCCAGCCCTTTTCTGAAGACGCTTGGGTCAAGCCCGATGACTCGCCTCTACGCGGCGATGGACGCTCCCGGCTGATTGAGGGTGGAGGCCTGCTTGAACGCGGTGGCGTGGGCTTCTCGCATGTGCGCGGTGATCACCTTCCGACATCGGCCACTGCCGCTAGGCCTCAGCTTGCTGGGCGAGGCTTTGAGGCCATTGGTGTGTCCTTGGTGCTGCACCCCGTTAACCCCTATATCCCTACGGTGCACATGAACGTGCGTTCGTTTGTTGCCCAGGCGGTCAAGCCCGGCGATGAGGACATCTGGTGGTTTGGTGGTGGCATGGACCTCACGCCCTACTATGGGTTTGAGGAGGATGCCGTTCATTTCCACGAGACCTGCCGGCAGGCGCTTCATCCCTTTGGTGATCATTACTACCCCAAATTTAAAACCTGGTGTGACGATTACTTCTTCCTAAAGCACAGACAAGAGGCGCGCGGCATTGGCGGCGTGTTTTTTGACGACTTCAGCGAACTGGGCTTTGACAAGAGCTTTGCCATGACCCAGGCCGTGGGCGATGCCTTCGTAAAGGCCTATCTACCTATTGTTGAGCGCCGCAGGGGGCTGGCGTTTACGAATCGCGAGCGCGATTTTCAGGCCTACCGTCGGGGCCGTTATGTGGAGTTCAATTTAGTCTACGACCGAGGCACCCACTTCGGACTGCAAAGTGGGGGGCGTGCCGAAAGCATTTTAATGAGCATGCCGCCCAAGGTTACCTGGCGTTACAACTGGCAGCCAGATCCGGGCTCGCCTGAAGCCCAGCTTTACGAAATGATTAAGCCGCGTGACTGGCTAGGCGCGCTCTAAGGTCGCGGGGGACATGGCAATTTTTTGCTCGCGCCCCATGATCTCAATAAGAACAATAATTCGATCAGACGCCACTTTTGATACAAGGCCTTCAAGCCCCATCATTGGCCCACCTGTAATTCGTACGGTCGCGCCAATATCAAGCCTCTTTGATCGGCGCGTGGCCTCAACAGGATCGGACAATTGAGACTGTACAAACGACAGAATATCGTTCATAACGGACTCCCGCAGATGAGCGTATTCCAAGCCAAATCGCACAACTCGAGCAACACCTAGGGTTGACCTTACAGGCCAAAGAGAATGTTCGGAGCTTTCCGGTCGAAAAAATATATATCCAGGAAAGAGTGGTTCTTCGTTTTCAAGCAAGCGAGTTCGGGAGTTACGAAGCCTGGGAATGAGCGGGAGGATTACCTCGTATCTTTGTCGAGTTAGGTTCAGTTCTGCGATATGCTCATGTCGGGGCTTAGTCTGAGCGACGTACCAGACTCCGACGTCCGATGCGGTCTTAGTTGTCATCGCGTTTCATCTCTTGAACGAACAGTAATGAAAACAATTTTAGTAACTGGGGCTGCTGGCTTCATCGGACACTTTGTCTCGGAACGACTGTTGAATTTGGGCTATCGCGTTATTGGCATTGATAATCTAAATGACTATTATGACCCGCTTCTAAAGGAAGCAAGGGTCCATCGCCTGACTGGTCTCGACCAGGGCCATCAGTTCGAGTTGATTAAGGCAGACCTTCAAGACCGCAACGCGATTGAATCGGTCTTCAGCGCGCACACCCTGCACGGGGTGATTCACCTGGCTGCGCAGGCTGGGGTGCGTTACTCACTTACAAATCCTCAGGCCTATATCGATAGCAACATTACGGGATTTCTTAATGTTCTAGAGTGCCTTCGAAGGCAACCGGTTCACCTTGTCTATGCCAGTTCCTCCAGTGTTTATGGGGGTAACAGGCTGCTTCCTTTTTCTGAAAGCCACAGTGTCGACCGTCCCGTAAGCTTGTATGCCGCCACAAAAAAGGCAAATGAGCTTATGGCTCACACCTATAGTCACCTGTTTGAAATTCCTGCAACGGGCCTGCGTTTTTTTACTGTCTATGGCCCCTGGGGTCGTCCTGATATGGCAGCCTTTAAGTTTGTCAGGGCCATCCTGGGCAATCAGCCCATCGATGTCTACAACCATGGTCAGATGCAACGAGACTTCACCTATGTTGACGATATTGTTGAGGGTGTCCTTCAGGCCTTCCTCCATCCGCCAGTCCGCGAACCGTCTGGTGAAGAATTTGCGTTTGAGACCTTTCCGGCGCATCGAGTTTTGAACATCGGCAATCATCATCCCGAACCCCTTACAGCGTTTATTGAGGCCATTGAGGATGCGCTTGGGATGAAGGCCCACAAGAATTTTTTACCGATGCAGCCAGGTGATGTTCCTTCTACCTATGCAGATACGCAAGCCCTGCGAGACCTTACCGGCTTTGCACCTTATACGCCTTTGAATGTTGGGGTTAGCCGTTTCGTAAGCTGGTACAAAGGGTACTACGGTGTTTAAAACCTGGTAGTGGGGGCTGGTAGCTCGTAGATCGTTTCCTTCTTGCTTGCTGCGGATCGATCTCTTGCGGACTGAGTCTTAGCGTTACCTAGGGCTTTTTTGTTCGAGGGCTCGTACGGCGTTTGGGCTTACCCAATGCCTTTACATCGTCCAGATTTAATTCATCAGCGCCCCAGATTTCTTCAAGTCGAAAGTGCGCACGCGCGACCGGTTGAAGAATATGCACAATAATGTCGCCGCAGTCGACTAAGACCCACTCGCCGGTGTCTTCTCCTTCAAGGCCGTAGATTTTCCCGCCGTTCTTCTTCACCTTATCAATCACGCTGCTTGCAAGCGCGCGGGTCTGACGGTTGGATGTTCCGCTGGCAATGACCACGCGGTCAAAGAGGTCTGAAAGCGCCTGGGTATTGAAGACCGAGATGGACTGGCCCTTCATGTCTTCGAGGGCATCCACAATTAAAAACTGCAGCCTTTCAATCGAAAAGTCAGGGCCCAATGCTTTTTCAGCCCTTGTAACGCGCTTGGGCTTTAGCCCGTCTTTCGCGGTGCCTGTCGTCTTACTCTCCGGCTTTTCTCGGGGTTTGCGTGCGGCTTTTGTAGCCTCTGGTTTCGTGGTTTTTGTGGTCAAGCGAGAAGTCTCCAAGGGTGGGTGCGAACTAGGCACGGTAAAGGTTTTGAGTCTGAAGGTAGCTGGCTACCGGCGGGCAGACGAGTTCTTGGTTAAAGACATTCCAACCCTCTTGAAGTTGTTCGCGAATCTGTGTGGAGGAGACATGGTCTGGTTCAACTGCGACAGGGCGAATGACGGCGCCCTGTCGTTCAAGCTCGCGTAAGGTCTTCCCTGGCTGCTCGGATGGACGCGAACAGACTGCAAGTTCAACCTGGCGAATAATCCACTCCCAGTGCTGCCATTGGGTAAAAAACTCCAGCTGGTCCTCGCCTAAAACCCAGACCAATGCGCGATCGGGACACTCGTCTCGGAAACTCTCGATGGTCTTGTAACTGGCATTCGTTAAGCCTTGGTCTGCCCATCGCACCTCTCGGTCGTCAAGCACCATACGCTCATCGTTAAGCCAATTCAGCGCACGCTTTGTCATTTCAAGCCTGTCCTGACTCGATGCCTCCGCGGGCTTGTGCACCGGTTGTCCGGTAACCAGCCAGTGTACCCGGGTTAAGTTCAACTGGCTTGCTGCAGCTACGGCTAGCCTGAGATGCATCCGGTGAACAGGGTCAAATCGGCCTCCAAAGAGGCCCAACGCAGGCTGATGATGGGCGGAGGTCAATTAGGGCAGCCCTAGGGCGCTTGCCACCACGCCTAACGAAATGCAGATGAGCATGGTGATGACCATACCCATTCGAAACTGGAGCATCAAGACAATGGCGAGGGCCGAGATAAGGCCGGCAACAAGATCAAGGGTTCGAAACGAGCCCCAATCCCCTGTAGGCGTTGGCCATAGGATGAACTTGGCGAAGATAAGGGCAAGGTCGAAGATAAGGGCGACCGATGCTGCGCTAATGGCAGTCAGTGGCGCGATAAGTGCGGGGATTCGTCGGGTGGCTTCAACCCAGGGAGCACCAGCGAGCACAAAAATGAATGAGGGCATAAAAAGAAAAACAGTGACGACGAAGGCTCCCATGAGACCCGCGGTGGTAATGGGGAACTGGGTGAGGTCGGGGTGCTGGGCAGAGGTGATGTAGCCAAGAAAGGTGCTTATCATCGCCAGGGGCCCCGGGGTAATCTCACTAATAGCAAGCCCATCAATAATTTGCCCAGTCGTCACCCACTGTCGAGCATCCACCATGTTGTCAAACAGATACGGCAATACCGCGTAGCTGCTGCCAAACGAAACCAGTGCCACGCGACTAAAAAAAGCAGCCAGCTCGGCAAGTAGGGGGGGCGCGTGGGCCACCAGGGCTCCATAGGCAAGAAGCCACAGGGTTAAACCTATTCCCAGCACAGCCAAAATGCGGCTTGCGTCCAGATCGGAGCGCCTGTGCCTCGGACTGTCATCGTCGAGAATGTAGCGAGGGTTGATCGCCGCGCCCTGTTGTTTTTGATCCGAGAGTCGACGGGCAAGCCGGAAGCGCTGCCCAATGGCTGGTTGATGGGTAACGGTGTGACGCGTTAAGCTCTCCGGCAGCCCCGTGATTGGTCGTGAGGCAAATAAGTAGGCAATCCAACCAAGAAGGCTTGCCGCCAGAATGACCGTAATAAAGCTCGCTCCAAACTGAAGCAGGACCATGCTCAGGAGCATCACCGCCCACCAGAGCTTGCCGACCAAGACCCTCTGGCCGAGCCGAATACAGGCCGATAAGACAATGGCAAGAATGGCTGGTTTCAAGCCGTACAAGAGTGCCTGCAGTTCGGGAATCTGCCCATAAAGCACATAAAGCCCACCAAAGGCGGTCATGATTAAAAAGGAAGGAATAAGAAAAAGAAGCCCCGCAATAATGCCTGCAAGGGGACCATGCATGAGCCATCCGAGGTAAATGGAGAGCTGCTGAGCCTCTGGCCCGGGAAGAATCATGCAGTAACTTAGAGCATGGGTGAATCGGTGCGGTGAGATCCACCTGCGCTTTTCAACAAACTCCTCATACATCATGGAGACTTGTGTGCCTGCTCCCCCGAACGACATCCAGCCAAGGGTAAACCAGAACCAGAATGCCGCGAAAACTCCGGGTTTGGGGGTCTGTCCCTCTTCTCGATCGTTAGGACCATCCCCGGTCGCGGGCGGGAATTCCGCCGTATTGGCCGAGTTGGCCGTGTTGGCCGTGTTGGATGCCAGCCTGTCCTCGGACGACAACGCTGCGGTCAACGCGTCGGACCCCCAAGCAAGGCCTGAACGTCGTTAACAAGCTGGTCAAGTGGTAGGTCGTGGGGCACCACAAGCCGCAAGGATCCCGACGGGTCGAACAGGTAACTGAAGGTGGTGTGGTCAATGGTGTAGGACATGGGATTGTCGTTGGCCTTCAACCCAGGCACTTTTTTAAAGTAGACCCGAAAGTCTTTGGCCGTCTTGTCGGTCTCTTCCGCACTTCCTCGAAGCCCGATGAATGACGGGTCGAAAGAGGCAAGAAAGGTTTTCAATGCCTTTGGCTCATCGCGCTCGGGGTCAACGGTAACAAAGACCACCTGAAGCTTATCGGCATCGGCACCGAGGCGCTCTTTGAGCGCAAGCATCTTGGTCAGGTGGTTTGGGCAGGCGTCTGGGCAATAAAGAAACCCGAAAAAAACGGCGGTCACTTTGCCCTGGAAGTCCCTTGGCTCGCGCCTCTGCCCGTCGAGGTCGGGCAGGGAGTAAACCTGTCCCCAGTCTGCGCCAGTGACATCCATGCTGTTAAAGGGCGCTGGCTTGTCTGCGCAACCCGACAAGAGCACCACCCCCAGCAGAGCAGACGCCCAGCCCGAGACCGACGCGAGACGCTTAAGTTGTTTAGAGATCGCCATAAACGCGTTATTGTAGGCCCGCATGGACGTTCCTTCATTGCAAACCCCTTTGCAGGTTGCACGCCGCATTGCCGTCCTGGGGCTTGGGCTTGCCGGCTGCAGCCTGCTTCGTGCGTTCTCCTTTGCTAAGGCTTCTTTTGAGCTGGTTGCGTTTGAGTCCCGTCCGAGGCCGGACTGGATGCAAGCTCAGGCCACGGTGGGCGTGCTTCACCCCTTTGTTTCAAAGGACCACAACCTTGCCAGCCAGATTTCGCAGTACGCCCTTGCCCGTAGTCTTCAGTGGCTTGAGGACCTCAAGGCTCCAGGGCTCAATTTTGCAGGTCTTCAGGGGGTTCTTGAGAACGGAGAGATGCAGCCCGGGGGCTGGGCCAACTTAACCTGGTTCCGGCAGGCCTGCCTGCGGGATGCGCAGGCTCGTCTCGGGAACCGGCTAAGCCTTCATTTTTCCGCCCCAGTGACGGGGGTGGATGTTTTGCTGGCCCAGGGCTTTGATGCCGTTTTGGTGACAACCGGCCATGCCAGCCTGCTGCCCGAGGCTCTTTGGCTTAACCTAACCCCCATCTCGGGTCAGGTCTCTTATTTTGAGCTCGATGCCATTGCCTCGGCTGCCGATCGGCGGCGCATTGTGTCAATGTTGCCTGAGTGCGTGGTCTGCGAGGAGGGCACTCTGACGCCTCGGGTGGACAATAACTTCTACATTGGCTCGAGTTTTCATCGGGGGATGAATCAGGCGCAGGTAAGGCCTGAAGACCATCAGCAGAACCTCGCACGGCTTGCGCAATTTAAACCCGAACTCGCCCAAGCCCTCACGCCTTATCTGGGTCATGCCAAGGCCTGGACAGGGGTGCGTCATGCAACCCGTGACCGACTTGTGCATCTTGGGCTTCCCGTGCGTCCCAATCATTCTCTTGGTCGCTCGGTGTCAAGGCTTGAGCAGCTGCCCCGCTGGCAGGGTGTTTACTGCCTGCTGGGCTTGGGATCACGCGGTCTTTCCACTGCGCCCTGGGCAGCCGAGTGCCTCGTGAAAGCAATACTTGGTGAGCCCCTGACCGAGCCTGCACGCCTTTTCAGGGCAATCGACCCGGCACGGTTTGTTCTGCGTAATCACGTTCGGGCGTAGACTCTTGGCTCATGAATCTGCAGCAGCTTAAAATTCTTCGCGAGGCAAGTCTCAATGCCTTTAATCTCACCGATGTTGCCCTTTCCCTCGGTGGGTCGCAGTCCGGAGTCAGCAAGGCCATTAAAGAGCTTGAAGACGAACTCGGCCTCACGCTCTTCGTTCGTCGGGGCAAAAAAGTGGTGGGCTTCACCGAGCCTGGTGAGCGGATTCTCCATTACGCACTTGTTGCGCTCGAGGCCGTGGACAACATTCAGCGTGCTGCAAGTCAGTTCGATCAGGCCGATGAGGGTCGGCTTGTCTTGGCGACGACCCATACTCAGGCCCGCTATTCGCTTCCTGAAATTGTTCGCGCCTTTCGCGAACGTTTTCCGAAGGTTCGTCTGGCCCTGCGTCAGGCAAGTCCCTCTGAAATTGCCCAGCTGCTTGAGGCGGGAGAGGCCGATATTGCCGTGGCCACCGAGTCTCTGAAAACCAATCCGAAGTTTGTCTGTTTCCCCTTTTTCAACTGGTATCACGGGGTGGTTGTTCCGCAAGGCCATGGGCTTGCTAAGCGCGTTGCCCAGGGCGAAGTGCTGAGCTTAAAGGCACTTGCGGAATTTCCTATCATCACCTACCACGAGGGCTTTACAGGTAGGCCCATGATTGATGCCTGCTTTCGTCGCGAGGGCCTTGCGCCCGACATCGTGATGGAGGCCTTGGATGCGGATGTGATTAAGGCCTATGTCAGCCTGGGCATGGGGGTTGGCCTGATTGCCTCGGTTGCCTTTGACGACCAGGCCGATGCCGGTTTGGTTATGCTTGACGCAAGCGAGATTTTCTCCATGAACACCACGGTAATCGCCTTGCGACGCTCACGGCTTTTGCCTGGTTATGCCAAGTCTTTCGTGCGGCTCTGTGTACGAGGTCTCGACGAGACACAGCTTCACGACGCCCTTAACAAAGAGGACTAAGCCATGACTGCTTATGCAAGCAATGAGCCCCCCGCAGGGCAAGCCTCGCTTCCTAAAGCCTTTGGTATTCGGCAGTTGCGTGCCGCCCGGGCTAAGGGCAGGCGCCTTACCATGCTCACCTGCTACGACGCCTCGTTTGCAACTGTGTCGTGCGAGGCAGGTGTTGACATGCTCTTGGTGGGGGACTCGCTGGGTATGGTTATTCAGGGTCACACCTCGACCCTTCCCGTAAGCCTTGATGACATCTGCTACCACACCGCCTGTGTTGCTCGTGCTGCTCCGTTGTCGATGATCATCGCTGACATGCCCTTTGCAAGTTACCAGGCCTCGGCCGAGCAGGCCTTTAAGAATGCAGCCTTGCTTATGCAGGCTGGCGCCCAGATGGTCAAGCTTGAGGGCGGCGCATGGCTTGCCCCTACCGTATCCTTTCTTACCCAGCGCGGCATTCCTGTCTGTGCGCATCTTGGGCTTACGCCGCAGTCTGTTTACGCCTTGGGCGGCTATATGGTTCAGGGGCGAGGCGCTGCGGGCGAGGCCCTTGTAGCCGATGCTAGGCTGCTTGAAAAGGCGGGTGCTGACATTGTCTTGGTTGAGCTTATTCCAAGCCCCCTTGCTGCCCAGCTGACCGCCGCGTTAACCGTTCCCACCATTGGCATCGGCGCGGGCCCTCATGTAACAGGTCAGGTCTTGGTGGTCTACGACATTCTGAATTTAACCCCGGGTCGTAAGGCGCGTTTTGTAAAGAACTACCTTGCCCAGACATCAGACATCCAGGCTGCCATTGCGCTTTTTGTCTCGGAAGTGAACTCGGGTGTTTACCCCGGCCCCGAGCATGGTTTTGAGAGCTGATGTTTACCAGCGAAAGCTAAGCCGCCTGAAAATAAAACACACCCTCTGTGAAGTCACGACGAACGGACTGGGCATGCCAGAGCCGGTTCAGATGGGCAAGCGTTTCGCCCATGGCAAAGGTGAACTGATGAAAGTCAAGGGCGCGTGGGAAGAGAACAGGCAGCACCTGGGCCGCTGTTCTTGGGGTCTGGCAAAAGGCTAGGGCCTCTGAGAGCCGCTCCTCGTGATGCTCGTGGAGCTGACGCAGCCTGGTGTGCAGTCCCCCCGATGTCTCGAGTCTTTCCCCGCCAAAGGGCTTGCCATGCGAGGGCAGAATGAGGCAGTCCTCGGGCAAATGCTCAAAGCGTCGCAGCGAGTCGAGGTAGAGGCCTAGAGGGTCTGCGTCGGGCTCGGTGGCCCAGACCGACATATTGGTTGAGATACGTGGCAAGACCATGTCGCCCGATATAAGCAGGTTTAAGTCTTTGCAAAAGAGCGCGGCATGCTCGGGGGAATGCCCATGACCAATAATAATGTCCCAGGTCATCCCGGCAATTGCGAGGGGCTTGTGGGGAAGTAACCGTTGGTAGTTAAGGGGCAGGCTTGGCACCATGCTTCCATAAAAGCCATCACGTTTTTGGGCCTTGGCGTAATCGTCTTGGTTGGTCATGCCATGGCGTCGAAAGTGCTCGGCCATGCTGGTGGCCTGGGCATCGGGGGCCTGGCGGGTCTCCTCGGCAAGTGCGCGAGACGACCAGAGCCGAGCCGTGGCGTACTCGCCAAGGGTCATGGCCAGTGGGGGCCGCCATTCGAACTGCGCATGGCCCTCTGGGCCCGGCATGCCTTGGCAAAGCCAATGAGCCAAACCGACATGGTCGGGGTGCATATGGGTTGAGATAACGCGAAGCAGGGGGCGCCCTTTGAAAAACGACTTGGCAATCTGCTGCCAAAGGGCCTTGGTGTCGTCGTTTGAAATGCCGGTGTCGATGGCGGTGAAGCCCTCGCGGCCATCGAGGATGTCTTCAACGAGCCACAAATTAATGTGGTCAAGGGCAAAGGGCAGCGGCATTCTCAGCCAATAAACCCCCTTGGCCGCCTGTTGAAGTTCGCCTGCTGCAGGCATAGGCAGCGGCGCATAATGAATCTCGGACTCAAGTTTATTCATGGGATGATTCTAAAATTCCATTATGACGTTTAAAGCGGTATGACTCTGTTCATGCGGCTATTAATTTGCAAAGACTCAAAAAAGGAATCGTAAGCATATGAAGGTCATGGTTACCGTAAAGCGTGTTGTCGATTACAACGTCAAAGTGCGTATTGCAACCGATGGCTCCGATGTTGACATTGCCAATGTCAAAATGAGCATGAACCCCTTCGATGAGATTGCCGTTGAAGAGGCGGTTCGGCTGAAGGAACAGGGCAAGGTTACCGAAATTATTGCAGTGAC
>CAMDMC010000039.1 GCA_945901825.1 Bordetella parapertussis | reverse complement strand
ACGCCTTCAATATTGGTTGCCGTGGCATTGCCCTCAAGGCCACTGTGCGTTTTGATGTAGCCATTGGCCATGGTCAGCTGGCCTTCAAAAAGATCGGTGTTGGGCTTGTGTCCAATGGCCACAAAGACACCGCTTACCGCAAGCGTTTTCGGGTTAAAGGGCCCATTGCCCGATGCTCCAAGCCGAACGCCGGTCACCCCGGCATCATCGCCAAGTACTTCCTCCACTACTGCGTTCCATTCAATAAAAGCCTTGCCTTCGTCAACCTTGGCCATTAGCCGGTCAATAAGAATGGGCTCGGCCCGAAACTTATTTCGGCGATGCACGACCGTGACTTTGCTTGCAATATTGGTCAGGTAAAGCGCCTCTTCAACAGCGGTATTTCCTCCGCCAATCACACAGACCTCCTGCTTCTTATAAAAGAAGCCATCGCAGGTTGCACAGGCCGAAACCCCCTTGCCCAACAAGGCCTGCTCCGAGTCAAGCCCTAGGTACTGGGCCGAGGCACCTGTTGCGATAATCAGCGCATCGCAGGTGTAGGTTCCCGCATCACCAACCAGTCGAACAGGCTTTTCGGTGAGGGCTGCCGTATGAATGTGGTCAAACACCATTTGCGTTTCAAAGCGCTCGGCATGTCTAAGAAAGCGCTGCATAAGCTCAGGGCCCTGAACGCCATCGGCGTCAGCAGGCCAGTTCTCAACGTCTGTGGTTGTCATTAGCTGGCCGCCTTGCGCAATACCTGTAATAAGCACCGGCCTAAGGTTGGCGCGGGCGGCATAGACGGCGGCAGTGTAGCCAGCGGGGCCAGAGCCAAGAATAATTAAACGGTGATGTTGAGAGGCGTTGGGCATGAGACAACCTTAAAAGATGTTTTGAAGGACAATTATAGGAATATGACCTCCCGAAGCAGTTCACGACTCAAATCTGGCGGCGCAACTGCCCGCCGCCGTCCCAACTCCGCGGCTGCGAACGCCGCGAGTCTTGCCACCACGGCCACCCGTTCCTTGGCCGCAGACCTTGCCTGGCTTGCCTTCACCTTTGTCGGCCTGGCTCTGGCGGTATCGCTTTCCACCTGGTCGGCCACCGATGAAGCCTGGTTTCAGTCCGGAGGCGCTGAAGAGCCTCTTAACCTTTTGGGCCGCTTCGGA
Source organism: Bordetella parapertussis (assembly GCA_945901825.1). GTDB lineage: Bacteria > Pseudomonadota > Gammaproteobacteria > Burkholderiales > Burkholderiaceae_A > Hahnella. The sequence goes on along the minus strand of CAMDMC010000039.1, from coordinate 11,009 downwards.
GCCTATTTGTCGGATGTCGGCTTCTTTTTCTTTGGCCTCTCGGCCTACTGGTGGGTGGCCCTGCTGCTTATTTGGGCTTTTGTAAGCTTTCGCGCCTCCTTTGCTGTGCGGCGCGCCAGACGCCTAGGTTTAAGTGAAACACAAAGCAGGGCGCAAGAGGCCGAGGCAGGCTTAAAGTCGTGGCAGCACCTTCTAGGCGTTGTACTTTTCATGGTCTCAAGCTGCGTGATCGAGGCCCAAAGGCTTAACTTTTTTGGCTCCGATGTTATTTACTTTGCAGGCGGCCTTGTTGGAAGCCTTGTGGGCTCGGGCCTCGACTGGCTGCTTGGCCCTCTTGGGGTCACGATTGTTGCCTATGTGGGTTTTTTCATGGGCCTTTCGCTTGCTCTTCAATTCAGTTGGATGACCGTCTTTGAAAGTCTGGGCCATACGGCAGAGCGCTTGGTTTTCGGTCTGAAAGCCTGGTTTGCTACCCAGCAGGACAAGGCCAAGGGTCAAAGCCTTGCCGAAGCCCGCGCTGCCACTGTTCGTGTAAAAAAGGAAGGTCTTCCCGATCAACCCCCTGTTGTCATGCCTGTTTCTCAGGTTCAGCCATCGGCCAAGCTTGCCGAGCAGGCGCGCATTCCGAAGCAGACGGCGCTGTTTGAGGGCGGAGCACTCGATGATGAGGCCCATACCAGTCTGCCCTCGGTCGAACTACTTGACCCCGTTACCGATCAGACCGAGTCTGTCTCTCCCGAGACGCTCGCCTACACCTCACGACTTATTGAAAACCGTCTGGCCGATTTTGGCGTGACCGTGCGGGTGATCTCGGCTCAGCCTGGGCCCGTTATTACTCGCTATGAAATTGAACCCGCGCTTGGAGTAAAGGGCTCACAAGTTGTGAATCTGGCGCGCGATCTAGCCCGGGCTTTATCGATTGTGTCTGTGCGAGTTATAGAGACCATTCCTGGTAAAAGCCTAATGGGCCTTGAGTTACCGAATGCACGCAGGCAGACCGTGCGGTTATCGGAAATTCTTGGGTCAACAGCCTTCCAAGAAAGCGGTGCAACCCTACCTCTTGCCCTGGGTAAAGACATTTCGGGCGCACCTTATGTTGTCGATCTTGCACGCATGCCCCATCTGTTAGTGGCAGGTACCACAGGCTCAGGCAAGTCGGTGGGTGTGAATGCCATGCTCTTGTCACTGCTCTACCATGCGCCTGCCTCGCGTATTCGGCTCATTCTTATCGACCCGAAGATGCTTGAGCTCTCAATCTACGAGGGCATTCCGCATCTGCTGACCCCCGTGGTTACCGACATGAAGCTTGCGGCTAATGCCCTTCATTGGTGTGTGGGCGAGATGGAGCGCCGCTACCGGCTCATGAGTCGGCTTAATACGCGCAACCTCTCCAGTTTTAACCAGAAAGTTGCTGATGCCCTGCGTAAGGGCAAGCCTTTAACCGACCCCTTGGCACCGGACGATCTTATTGCTGCGGGCGAGGCCCCACTGCTTGAACCCTTGCCCCAGATTGTGGTGGTTATTGATGAGCTTGCCGACCTCATGATGGTGGTGGGCAAGAAGGTGGAAGAGCTTATTGCGCGGCTTGCACAAAAGGCGCGGGCAGCAGGCATTCATTTAATTCTTGCCACGCAAAGGCCCTCGGTCGATGTCATTACGGGTCTTATCAAGGCCAATATCCCCGCAAGAATTTCATTTCAGGTTTCAAGCAAGATCGATTCACGCACGGTGCTCGATCAAATGGGCGCAGAGGCTTTGTTGGGTCAGGGCGACATGCTGTTTTTATCCGCAGGCACGGGGCTGCCCATTCGTGTGCATGGGGCCTTTGTTGCTGATGAGGAGGTGCTAAAGGTTGTGGAGCACCTTCGTGGCCTTGGTGAAACCGAATACGACGAGCGTATTCTTGATGGCGCCAACCCCGAGACCAGTGGCAGTTTTACTGCAGGCCTTGAGGTCCCCGGCGGTGAGCAAGGCACAGAGGCCGATGCGCTTTATGACCAGGCTGTAGAGGTTGTATTGAAGCATCGTCGTGCGTCCATTTCGCTGGTGCAACGACACCTGCGTATTGGCTACAACCGCTCGGCACGTCTGCTTGAGGCCATGGAGCAGGCGGGGCTTGTTTCAGCCATGCAAAGCAATGGCAACCGAGAAATTCTGGTGCCAGTAGGTAAGGGTTAGGTTAAGCCACCAACACTTAAATAGGGCTAATCCGTGCTGCGATATTTCACTGCCTTTGTCTTTATCTTCTGCCTTCCGTTTATGGCCCGGGGGCAGCCTGTTGTTGAGGTCTTGGCCGGAGCCGATCAGAAGCTGCTGGCCTACTTGGCAAGCACCCAGAGCCTGCAGGCCGACTTTCTTCACGAGCAAATCTCCTCTGGAGGAAGGCCCCAGCGCTTTAGTGGTCAGATGGCGCTTGCCCGGCCGGGGCAGTTTCGATGGGAGATCAAAAAGCCCTATTCGCAGTTGCAACTTATTCAAGGAACACGCTTTCTACTTTACGACCCCGACCTCAATCAGCTGACCGAGCGAACCATTGACGAGGCGCTTGATGCGACACCCGCAGGCCTGCTATTAAGTTCAGGCCCCAAGGCTAAGGCCCTTATTGAACAACGGTTCCAGCTTGCGAACCTTCCCGACCGTGATGGCCTTCAGTGGGTGCGCCTGTCGCCCAAGTCCAAAGGGGAAGTATCCAAGGCTTTGCTTGAAGTCGGTATGAATGAGGCAGGAGAGCTCGCCTCCTTTTTTATGCAAGATGCCATGGGCCGACAAAGCCGCGTGCTCTTAAGTAACCGGCAGCGTAATACAAGCCTGCCAAAGTCTTTATTTGAATTTAATCCACCCGAAGGCACGGAAAGGCTGCGGCAGTAGCGCTGCAGTTCATGCTCCCTGTGTACCAGACGCCGATGGGGCTCATGCAGACCACCGCACCGCCTCTTGCTGAAAGGCTGCGCCCGCAGCGGCTTCATCAGGTTGTTGGGCAGCAGCACTTGCTCGGTCCCCAAGGGCCCTTAACGCGCGCAGCCCAGCTTCAAAGGTTACCCTCCATGATTCTCTGGGGGCCGCCTGGGGTTGGCAAGACCACCCTGGCAAGGCTCTTGGCTCAGGCTGTGAATGCCCGGATGCTTAGCCTATCGGCCGTGCTCTCGGGCGTTAAAGAGATTCGTGAGGCCGTGGCTCAGGCCGAGCTTTGGCAAGGGCAGGGCGAGCGGGTTGTTGTCTTCGTTGATGAAGTTCACCGGTTTAATAAGTCTCAGCAAGATGCTTTCTTGCCGCATGTGGAGTCTGGTCTTTTTGTCTTCGTTGGTGCAACCACCGAGAACCCTGGCTTTGAGGTGAACTCCGCGTTGTTGTCTCGGGCCCAGGTCTTCCGGTTGGAATCGTTAAGTGCGAATGATTTAAGCCAGATTCTTCTACGAGGTCTTGAGGCGCTTGAACATGCCGCCCCTCTGCTGTCTGAGGACGCACAGGCGCTGCTTATTGCCACGGCAGATGGTGATGGTCGAAAGCTTCTGAACCTTCTTGAAATGTTGGCCCAGGTTCAGGCCAAGCAGGGCGAGGATGAGGACCACGAGGGCAATACCGCTGCAGCCGCCCCTTCCACTGATGGGGCTTGTCAGCCCAAGCCGCTTGGCATCGAAGCCCTTCAGGCCATGCTGCCTGCCTTGCAGCGCCAGTTTGATAAAGGGGGCGACGCCTTCTACGATCAGATTTCTGCGCTGCATAAATCCGTGCGTGGAAGCGATCCCGATGCCAGCCTTTACTGGCTTGCTCGCATGCTTGATGGGGGTGCCGACCCTCGTTACATTGCACGTCGGCTTATTCGTATGGCAAGCGAGGACATAGGCCTTGCTGACCCGCGAGCACTGACCTTATGCCTTGAGGCCGCTCAGGCCTACGAGCGTCTGGGTTCGCCTGAAGGCGAGCTTGCTTTGGCCCAGGCCACCGTGTTTCTGGCGGTGGCTGCAAAAAGTAATGCTGTCTACACCGCATGGAAGTCCGCTCAGCGTTATGTGCAAGAGCAGGGCTCAATGCCCGTACCCAACCACCTTCGCAATGCACCCACCCGTCTTGCAAAAAGTATGGGTCATGGGGCGGACTATCGCTACAGCCACGATGAGCCCGATGCCTTCTCGGCCGGTCAGCGCTACTTTCCCGATGCGGTGTTCAAGCCCCCCATTTTCTATTCGCCGGTGCCGCGTGGCCTTGAAAGTAAAATGGCAGAAAAACTTGCTGAATTACGTCGTCGCAACTAAAGAGCTAACCCCCATTCGGACTGCGGCACAAGCTAAGCGCTATCAAAGGCTTTCTTGGGCCAGGCCCCTGACCTTAGGATTTTTATGATTGACATTCAACTTCTGCGCCGTGACATTGACTCCGTGGCCCAACGTCTTGCGCAGCGTGGTTACGAGCTCGATGTTGTTGCTTTCAATGCGCTTGAGGCGGAACGAAAAGAGCTTCAGCTTAGAACCGAGGCCCTGCAGGCCAGCCGCAACACCTTGTCGAAGCAAATTGGTCAGGCCAAGGCCAAGGGCGAAGATGCGCAGTCGCTTATGGATCAGGTGGCAGGCATTCCTGCAGAGCTTGACCGTGTGAATGAGTTGTTGAGTCAAGTACAAAGCCGTTTAGACATTTGGCTTGCCACCATTCCCAACCTGCCTCACGCCTCGGTTCCTGTGGGCGATTCGGCCGATCAGAATGTTCAGGTGCGTGACTGGGGTGGCCTGCCCACGTTTGATTTCAGCCCCAAAGACCATGTTGAGCTTGGTGAACCCTATGGGCTTGATTTTGAAGCAGGCGTAAAACTTTCGGGCTCGCGCTTTGTTTTTATGAAAGGGCCCATTGCGCGGCTTCACCGAGCCATTGCCCAGTACATGCTCGACATTCAAACCGGTAAGCATGGCTACACCGAGTGCTACACACCCTACATTGTGAACAGTGAAACGCTCTTTGGCACGGGGCAGCTGCCCAAATTTGCTGACGACCTTTTTGCCGTGAAGAAGGGGGGCCAAGACAGCGAGGGCGAGATGCTCTACCTCATTCCAACCTCCGAGGTCTCACTTACGAACATGGTGCGTGGCGCGCTGCTTGAAGAGTCCGAGCTTCCCATTCGCCTCACTGCGCACACCCCATGCTTTCGCAGCGAGGCGGGCTCCTATGGGCGCGATACACGGGGCATGATTCGTCAACACCAGTTCGACAAAGTAGAGATGGTGCAGCTTGTTGGGGCCGATGCCTCCTACGAGGCCTTAGAGGCAATGGTGGGCCATGCCGAGGCCATTCTTCAGGGCCTTAAGCTTCCCTACCGCGTCATGCTGTTATGCACCGGAGATATGGGCTTTGGTGCTGCAAAAACCTACGACCTGGAAGTCTGGCTGCCCTCGCAAAAGGCCTACCGCGAAATTTCAAGTGTCAGTAACTGCGAGGCCTTTCAGGCGCGACGTATGCAGGCGCGTTATAAGCGCACCGTGGAAAACGGCAAGATCAAAAATGAACCCATCCATACATTGAACGGGTCAGGCCTTGCTGTGGGTCGCGCGCTCGTGGCTGTGCTTGAGAACTACCAAGAGGCCGACGGCCGCGTGCGCATTCCCGAGGTGTTGAAGCCCTACATGGGCTGTGAGGCGGGGAACTACTTAGGCGAGTGAAACAGGTGTTTGGCAAGCTGGCTTCCACTCTGCCAGGCTCCCTCGACACGCCCGCTCGTAAGCCAGTCGCCACAGACACCCAGTTGACTTGACTCATCCCACAAGTGGTTGGTTGCCAACGGCTCCGTAGATTCAGCAAGGGCATAGAGCCATCGGTGGGCAAGGGCCCATTCAGGGCGGGGCGCACCAAGATACATAAAAGCCTGAGTTAGACGCTCAGCCATGGCCTCGGGTGTGTCGTTTAGGTGTTGCTGCGTGAAGCTATAGCTTGCATGCAGCGTCCAGGTTTCTTGGCCTGTGCGCCCTGGCTTTGAAAGTGTGCGTGCAACCCACGATAACGGCGATGCTTCAGGCTGCGGGTCGTCGGGGCGACCCACAAAAAGACCATCAAAGGGAAGGTCTAAGGGTCTATCAAACCCGGCCATCACGGCCCAGCAGGGTGCAAAGTTAATGCTGTTGAGTGTTTGTTGCCAGCTGTTTGGAAAGAGCCCTTCAAAGGGCTCAAGCTGCGGTCGAGGAATGGCCCAGATGAGTGCATCAAAAGCCTGTGGCAGTTCGCCATGCTCTTTGGATGCAAGCCGCCATTGGCCTTCGACACGCCGAGCCCCAGTGATGGTGGTCTGGGTGGCCACGTGCAAGGATGCAACCATGGCGGCCACAATGGATGTCATTCGAGGCGAGCCAACAAACCTTGGAGTAGGGGGTGTGGGCTCAAACTCACCTTCCTTTGCTAAGGCGTCGTCCACGCTTGCTGAGTTGTTGCTGGCCGAATCAAGCTTGGCAATCCGCCCCTCCCAGAGCGCTGCCCAGCCCTTGTTGCACCAGGCCTGCACTTCGGCTTGAAAAGCTGGGCTTTTCGCTGTGAAGTACTGGGCGCCATGGTCGGCCTGCCATTCGTCGTTACGGCGCGTGCTCATTCGGCCTGATGCGCCTCGGCTTTTCTCAAAGAGGGTTACTGCAAGGCCTGCATTGTGCAGAGCCACCGATGCCGATGCGCCGGCCATGCCAGCGCCAATTACCGCCACGCGCCTTTGGGCACTTGCCTGTTTAGTTGCCATGGCCAAGGTTAAGCGCGGTTGCTGCAAGTAGCAGACACAAGCCCACCGTAAGGCTAAGGTGTTGACGCAGTCGAAGCCATGTTGCTGGCCAGCCAAGGGCCCGCCCGTGCATACGATCCACCAAAAAAACAATTAGGGTGAGCGCGGTAAACGCCATAAGCTGCGCGCTGCCTACTAAGGTCATCCAGACAAGCCAGGTGACAAGCGACGGCAAGACGCTGAAGTAAAGAAGCCTCGCCCTTTGGCTGTCGTTAAGCTGGGGGTCCGCCAGTGCAATTCCCCACGAAACAGCCCCCACAAAAGTTAATATGGTGACCGCGTAGAGCCCAAGCCCTTCTGTGGCAAAGGCCTGCCAGTTGGGGCCGGGGGGCCAGACCACCAAAAGAGCCAGTCCTATAAAGGGAACAAGGCCACCGTAGCCCAGCCCTTGAATTCGTCTCAGCGTCGCTTGAGAAATTGCTTGCATGCCCGAAGTTTAGACCAAGGCCCTGGCCAAAGAGGGCGGGCAGAGGCAGGCTATAATCGCCGATTCGCGGAGAGGTGGCAGAGTGGTCGAATGTACCTGACTCGAAATCAGGCGTACGGGCAACCGTACCGTGGGTTCGAATCCCACCCTCTCCGCCATACTTACCTCCGCTGATTTCCTCAATAGTTTCTCCAATAGGCTCAAGACCAAGTAATTATAGGGTTCTTGAGGTGGTTGCGTCCATAGTCTTCCCTGAGAATCCCTAGCCAGCGCATCCTCTGGTGGTACAAGAAGTGGTACAAAACTGGTACATTTGAGTGGTCTTAGTTGGGGAGCGGCTATGCCCAAGATCACTGCCAAACAAGTCGAGGCTCGTAAAGAACCAGGACGCCTTGCCTGTGGTGACAACCTGTACTTAGAAGTTGATGCCAGGTCGCTGGAGAAGCGTTGGATCTATCGCTATCAGTTTCAAGGCAAGCGAACATCTCTGGGTTTAGGTTCCTATGACGCTAAGACGAATGGGCTTGCTCAGGCTCGTAAGAGTGCGTTAGAGAAGAACGCTTTGATTGCGAATGGCGTTGACCCAAAAGCCCACAAAGATGCCCAGAAAAGGGCTTTAGAAGCCTCTAGGCAGGCTGACAAAAAGGCCAAAGAGGTGGCCTCCAACAGCTTTGAAATCGTCGCTAGGGAGTGGTTTTCGACGAACAAACACCAGTGGAAGAACAGCAAACACACCAACCAGAACATTACGACGCTGGAGGACTATATCTTTCCAATCATCGGCAGCAAGCCCATCGCTGAGTGTGATGTGAATGATGTCTTGGCTTGCCTACAGCCCATCTGGAACAAGATCACTGAGACAGCGAGTCGAGTGCGTGGTCGCATAGAAAAGGTGTTTGGCTACGCCAAGGCGAAAGGACTTCGGTCAGGTGAGAACCCAGCCCAGTGGAAGAATAATCTTGATGCGTTGCTCCCGTCAGCTCTGAAGCTCAAGCGTAATAAGGCATTAGAAGACGAGCATGAAGGTCACCACGCAGCCTTGCCTTACCAAGCAGTTCCTGCGTTCATGAAGGACTTAGCCAAACGGGACGGTCTGTCCGCACGAATGCTGGAGTTCACGATTCTTACTGCTTCGAGAACACAGCCAGTACTGAATGCTAAGTGGAGTGACATTGATCTTAAGGTAAGGGTTTGGTCAATTCCTGCTAAGGAAATGAAGACGAAGAAGGCTTTTCAGGTTCCGCTATCTGATCAGGCAGTAAGGATTCTTGAGGCAATCGAGACTGGGAGCAAGTATGTCTTTCCAAGCCCGAATGATTTGAAGATTCCTCAGACTTCAAATTCAATGCTGGCAGTATTAAAGAGAATGAAAAGACAGGACATCACGGTGCATGGTTTTAGGACCAGCTTTAGGACTTGGGTGTCAGAGACAGGTAGAGACGAGGTGGTCGCTGAACACGCCTTAGCTCACCAGGTGGGCTCTGAAGTGGAGAGGGCTTACCAGAGATCAGATTTGTTTGAAAGACGCAAGGAGTTAATGGAGGAGTGGGCTGACCATCTTGATAGCGACTAAAATTCAATGCCTATCATCGTAAAAACCTTTTTAAAGCAACATAGTCCCTACAACCTCTTGACGGCGAGTCACAGATGAAAAATTTTATGTCTACGAATCTAAAGAGATCTTTTTTCCGGATTATTTTCCTGGGGCTATCTAGCCTAGGGCTGACGAATGCACACTCACAATCGTTAACTCCTGGTTGGATTTCCAAGGAGGCAATTTCGTCTTCTTCTCGATCGGTCGAGGTCAAACCAATAAATGCAGCTCAGGCTCTACCCGACGGCACCAAATTGGTGTCGCCATTCCTTGAAAAAGCAGAGGAAATAGCACAAAAACCTCACAACATCGGTCTTCTCTTAATAGAGAGGGGCGAGGTGGTGTTTGAGAAGTTATCCTCAGATATTCCTGAGACTAGCGCTTTGTTGGGTTATTCAATGACTAAGTCTGTCACATCTCTCCTGGCAGGCTATGCGCTTTGTTCTGGTTCCATTAAAAGCCTTGACGACACAGCTGGAGACTACTCGAGTCAATTAAAAGGGCTTGTGTACGAGAAGGTTCGTTTGAAGGATTTACTCTCCATGAACTCAGGAGTGGACGCAGGCTCCTCGTTAAAGCACGGCGATCCTGACCCTCAGATAAGTAACGATTTACGGATGCATCGTAGGTCTATTAAGGATTTACTCAGCGAGTACAACAAAATCAAAGAGGGTGAGCATAAGTTCGAGTACAACAACCTCAACCTGATGGCTATGGGGTTGGTTATTGAAGAAGCGACAGGTAAGCCGCTGATAAAGTTCTTTCAAGAAAATCTAGTGAAAAATGCTGGCCTTCAAAATTCGTCGTTTTGGCTTTTAGATAAAGAAGATAAGCCAATCAATTACGCTTTTTTCGCCGCAAGTCAGAAAGATTGGGGTCGCCTGGGGTTACACACGATTGATCTTCTCAAAGGGAAGTTTGGCCCGTGTTTGAAGAATTACATGGAGCAAGCTGTCGCCGAGCAGTTGCCAGTGGATAATAGTGTTTCCCCAGCCTTCAATAGTTACGGATATTATTTTTGGACAGGGTTTAAAAACTCCTCTAGCCCAACATTCTTCATGCTTGGTTATGGCGGGCAAATGCTCGCTGTGAATCTCGAGTCAGAAAAAATTATGGTCGCTCACTCCACTGATGCACGGCGAGATTTGTATGGATTCTTTAGGGGTTGGACCAGGTAGCAGAGACTGGCCAGAACCAAATCGCCGAAAAAAGCTCACTGATTCGGCACGATTAGAAGTGGAGGAGCGTACGGATTACCTGCTCCGAATGAATTATTGGGGCTTTCAGCTGAGTAAGGGTTGCCATATCGCCCATAGGGATTGCTAATAGAGTCCGGGTCGTAAGGATTCGAACTGAGTTTTCCTCTATAAGTCCCTTGCTGATCGTAAATTTTAGGCGCATTGGTGGCGTAGGGATTGGTCCAGCTCTCGTTACTATAAGGGCTGCCATTTCGACTGTAAGGATTCATCAAACCATCAGGCTTGTATTAATTGCCTGCGCCGTATGGATTGTTAAGGCATCTGGGATCGTACGGACAGTTTTGCGCTAACGCAGCCGCCGAGACAAACCCCAACGACAAAAACAAAGCTGAGGCTCTAATGATTTTCTTCATGACGCCACCTACCTTTTTTATAAGAGAACTAACCATAGGCTTATTTGGTCAATTTGACCAGGTAATTCCCACCCTCATCGAAATTCGGATTAAGCCGAACACACCCCGGGGGTACCCCCCAAATGCGGTTGATGGTACCTAGCGCACCCCATATAGTCGGTTCTGCTCAAACGATCCCCACCTTAATGGGATAGATCTTGTGGTGTCGAACAGTGAGGGTCTTGCTCAGGTCAACAGGTTTGGCCTAAACCACGGTTTTATGTGGGGTTCGAGCGGTGGGGACTCGAACTACTCTGCGAAGGAATGTGCGGGTTCGGACTTGACAGATCTGGTAGCCTGAAAAGATGCCGCGTAAAAGTCTCCATTCACGTCTTTTAGCGATCGCGCTTTTATTCAGCGTGGCGCTGAGCCATCTTTATGGTGCGTGGCACGGGGTTGCCCACCTTGACCACTCGAGACACGAACCGCAGCGCGCATCACGGTTAAGTGTTGGAGCGGTTGACACAGTCACGTTTTCGTCGACCGCCTATGAGCTTGTCGCGGAATGGTCCGTACTGCAGGCCGCTTATGAAGACCATTCGGAATCCGACTATCAACACAGTTGTGTAAGTTTAGATGGGCTTTGTGCCGGCCT
>CAMDMC010000038.1 GCA_945901825.1 Bordetella parapertussis | reverse complement strand
TTTCCGTTCTGACCTGGCTGGGGTCCGACCTTCAGTTCCAGTCCGACATGGGTCTGCTGCTTGGCTTTATGTTCTTGGTTAATCTTTTTGGTGCCGTCCTTCTGCTGCCCGCCTTGGCTGCATTTCTTGTTAAGAAGTTGCCATCGGCGAATGGGCATGCGGCCTAAAGCCCTTGATCGACGGCATTTTCTAAAGAGTTCGGTGCAGTGCGCGGCGGCCGGCCTTTGCGCCTCAAGCCTTGGCCTATCTGCCCAGGCATCCTCAGGCGACTCCACCAAGCCTCATGGCTCTTCAAGGGGCCTGCCTAAAGAACTCAGCGCATCGAACTTTCAAGAACTTGGGACGTTGGTTCCGCAGGGACTTGCTGCTTTACTAAAGCAGTATCCAAGCCTCCGTTTTCCTATCGAACCGTCAAAGGCCCTTCCATCAACTTCACCTCGGGCCATGCTCGCCTCCTTTGCGGGGTCGAATGCCCTTATTCGGTCGCAGACCAACCCGGCACTTGCCACGATGCAGGGCCATCTTTTTCGGCCACGCCCAGTCAACCTGTATCGCCAGGGTCGTGCCTACCCGGTGCGCGCAGATGGAGGGTTTTACGAGATTCGTTATTGGTCGCATCGCGTGGGGGCCTCGGCATTGTCCAATGCACCCTCAGCGCTCTGGTTTGCGGTGAAGGGAGGCTACCTTGCTCCATCAAGCCTGCGAGGCGATGCACTTCTGGTTCATGAATACCAGCCGCAGGCCGACACCCTGGATACAGCACGGCGTCAGGCATGGATTTATCAGTCTGGAAGTCGAAGGGTACGACGCGCGCCCGATCTGGTCTATGACGCAGTGAGCGATGGTTCGGAGGGCATGATGACCGCCGATCAGGTGGATGGCTTTAACGGGGCGACAGACCGTTACGACTGGATCGACCTTGGTGAGACCGAGCGGCTTATTGCCTACAACATGCTTGAGGGTATGCAGGCCAGTCTCTCGGCAAACGAGCTGCTTGGGCGTGGTAGCTTAAAGAGCTCGGCTTTTCGTCTTGAGCGACATGCCGTGCACCAGATTGAGGCTAGGCTGCGACCGGGTCAGCAGCACATTTATGCGCGACGACTATTTCTTATTGATGCAGCAACAAAGACCATTGTGATGGAGGAGGCCTTTGATGCCCGAGGTGGCCTTTGGCGTGTGGCTCTGCATGGTCTTGCCTTTCATGAAGCCTTAGGCTGCGTGCAGACACGTGTTTCGGTCTACCATGACCTGCTTTCGGGAGGCTACGTTGTTACGGGGCTTGACCCCGAGTCGGGCCCTGTTTTTGAAACTCAAAGACCCGCACGCTGGAATGATTTTCAGCCCGATGCCTTGCGAAGGCTAGGGCGTTAGCGAAGATAGAACGACGAGACAACGAAGATAGAACGAAGAGACAGCGAAGAGACAACCAAGATGAAACCGCTTGTTCTGGTGCTTTTGGCCCACGTCTTCTCCATGCTTGGCTTTTCCAGTTACGCGGTGAGTCTTGTAAGCCTTAAAGAACTCTGGACGCTCTCCAATACCGAGGCCGGCGCCATTGCCAGTGGCTTTTTTATTGGCTACATGCTGGCGGTTCCCATGTGGACAGCCATGACCGATCGACGGGATGCAAGGCAGGTCTATGCCATGGGCTGCCTTGCATCGGCCCTGGCAAGCCTTGGTTTTGGCTTATCGGCGCAAGGCTTCGGCTCAGCACTTGCCTGGCAGATGCTGCTTGGTGCTGGGGTTGCTGCAACCTACATGCCTGGCCTGCGCATTCTCACACTTCTTTTTACGGGAAAAGAGCAAAGCCGAGGCGTCTCTTTTTACACTGCATTTTTTGGCGTTGGAGCCGCGCTGTCGTTGTTTTTATCGGGGATGGCGCTTGAGGCGCTTGGCTGGCAATGGGCCATGGGGCTGCCTGCTTTAGGCCCGTTAGTGGCTTGGGTGCTTATGCGTCTTGCTGCACCTAATTCCAGCTGGCCGCAAAGACTGCCCAAACCAAACACAGAAGCCTCCCCCTCGCGCCTGCATTGGCAGATGCTCTTTCCTGTCTCGGCCTGGCGGCGTGCCTGTCAGAGCCGGGCCGTGGTGGGCTATGCCTTTGGCTATGGGGTTCACTGCATGGAGCTTTTTGGCTCGCGCGCCTGGACGGTGGCGTTTATTGTCTTTGCCATGGCTCAGCCCGGCTCGGGCCATTGGCCGTTTACCGCTGCAGCAATTGCAGCCTTCGTTAATCTTCTTTCCGTTCCTTCATCCATTGTTGGAAACGAAATTGCCTTGCGGCTTGGACGTCAGCCCTGGATACGCGGCGTCATGGTGGCAACCACGCTTTTTTCTGTGGTGCTCTCCTTGTCGGCAGGCCTTGGTTTTGCCTGGTGGATGACTGTCGTTTGCCTTGGTCTTTATTCAATGATGATCATGGCCGACTCGGCCACCTTAACGGCCGGCTTCGTGCAGGCGGCTGCCGAAGAGGTGAAGGGCGCAGCCATGGGGCTCTATTCCTTAATTGGCTTTGGCGCAGGGGCTGTAGGGCCTGCTGTGTTCGGGGCGGTGCTTGATCTTGCAGGCGGTGAAACACAGCCACCGGCCTGGGCCTTAGCCTATTTGGCAATTGGCATTGGCTGCCTTGTCTACCCCTTTGTGCAGAGGCGACTTTTCACTGCGCAACCTGCAACAGGCTAACTGACTTACGAAGTCATCAAGGAGTTGGCCGGGTTTTAGCCCGTATTACGAAGGCCTGCAGCAACCCCGTTAATCGACAAATGAATGCCGCGTTGGCTACGGACATCGCGCTGGCCTTTTCGCCAGCGACGTAAGAGTTCAACCTGAAGATGGTTTAAGGGGTCGAGGTAGGCAAACCGGTGTTGAATAGAGGCGGCAAGGGTTGGGTTGTGGGCAAGCCGTTCTTTTTTACCCGTAATGAGACGCAAGGCCTGTTCAGTTCGATCCCACTCGTCACTTAATAAACTCCAGACCTGCTGGGCCACCGAGCGGTTTCGAACAAGGCTTGCATAACGTTGAGCAATACGCCGATCGGCCTTTGCCATGACCATGTCAACGTTGGAGACGATGGTCTCGAAAAAGGGCCAGTGGGTAAGCATGTCGTGCAGAATCGCACGGTTTGCTCGCGGGTTTAGACTAAGGAAGGCCTCAATGCCAGTGCCAAAGCCGTACCAGCCCGGAAGGTTGACCCGGCTCTGACCCCATGAAAAGCCCCATGGAATGGCACGCAGTTTTTCTATGGAACGTCCAGCGGGCCCTGCACCCGGTCGTGAGGCGGGTCGGGACCCAATGTTAAGTTCTGCAATTTCGCTAATGGGTGTGGCCTCAAAGAAGTAGTCAACGAAGGAGGGCGTTCGGTAGACAAGCCCCTGATAGGCCTCTTGGCTTGCCTGGGCAATTGCCTGGGCGGCCTGAGTAAAATGCGCCGGGGGTTGCTTCTGGCCACGCAGCAGACTGGTCTCGAGGGTTGCAGCAAGAAGGGTTTCAAGGTTGCGTCCTCCAAGCTCGGGTTCTGCGTACTTGCTTGTAATCATTTCGCCTTGTTCGGTAAGCCTTAGCTGGCCACCCACGGTGCCTGGGGGCTGGGCTCGAATGGCCTGATAGCTTGGCCCGCCGCCTCGGCCTACGGTGCCACCCCGGCCATGAAAAAGGCGCAGTCGTATACCGGGAAGGCCCGCAAAAAACCGGGCCAGTCGGTCAGAGGCCTTATAAAGGTACCAGCTGCTGGCAAACACGCCCCCATCTTTATTGCTGTCGGAGTAGCCCAACATAACCTCCTGCTCGCTGCCCGATCGTTGAATCAGCGCTTCGATGCCAGGCAGTGCGTAGAGATCGCGCATGATCTGCTCGGAGCGATCAAGGTCATCCATGGTCTCGAAAAGGGGCACCGGGATAAGACCAAGCCTTGCCTTTTTAAGGCTGCCATTCATAAGGCCCACCTCTTTTTGCAAGACCATCACCTCGAGCAGGTCGCTGACCTGCTCGGTATGGCTGACAATGCAATGCCGAATAACCTTGGGCCCAAAGACCTGACGGGCTTCAAAGGCCTTCTCAAATATTCGTAGCTCCGACTCCAGTTGTTCCGAATAGCGAACCCTCGGAATACGAAGGGGCCGGGGCTCTTGAAGAAGCTCAAGCAAGAGTTTCTGGCGATGCAGCTCGCTAAGGCCGCGGTAGTTGGGCTGGATCTTGGCATGCACCAAAAGTTCGTGAATACAGGCTTCATGTGTATCGGAGTTCTGCCGCAGGTCGTGGCTTGCCAGGTGAAAGCCAAAGGTTTGAGCAGCATGAAGAAGGGGTTCAAGCCGAGCACGACATAGCCGCTCTCCTCGGTGGGCCATAAGGGCTTGCCGAATGACTTCAAGATCCTTAACAAAGGTCTCGCTATCCAGGTAGGGCTCTGCTGGCCTTACGGCATGGCCAAGGGCCTGAACGCCTGTGAGGCGTTGCAGGGTTGCAGCAAGTCGGGCGTAAATACCAATGAGGGCGCGTCGATAGGGCTCGTCGATACGATGCTGACTTGGGTCATGGGCGGCTGCCGCAAGGCTGCGAAGTGCCTTGGTTGTTCCGCGCAAAAGCTCAGAGACCGAGAGCTCGGCCTTAAGCTGTTGAACTTCATGGAGGTAGTGACGCAGAACGGTCTCGGCATGGCGCGTCACGGTTCGAATAAGCGTTTCGGCCGTGACATTCGGGTTGCCGTCTCGGTCACCGCCAATCCAGTTGCCCATTTGCACAAGGGGCGGCAGGTTTTCAAGGCCGCTTAGCTGCTCGACCCTTTTGTGAAGTCTCGGAAGTTCATGCAAGAAGGTGATGTTGTAAAACGAGAGCGCATTTTCAATCTCATCGTTTACCAAAAGTTTCTCGGTGCGCAGCATGCGTGTCTGCCAAAGCAGAACAAGCTCTGCACGCAGCGCCTGTTCATTCAAGCCCTGCTGGCTTGCAGAGGCCTGGGACTTCTTAAGCACATGCCGCTCGCCAAGCAACTTGGCAATGCGGCGCTCGGTATCCACCACACTTTTTCGCTGCACCTCGGTGGGGTGCGCAGTAAGCACAGGCCAGACACAACAGCCTGCAAGAGCCTCTCGAAGTCTCGTCCCACGCAGGCCTTCTTCTCGAAGGGCAAGGAAGGTATGCGCAATCTGACCCTGCGTTTCATCGTCTTCTTGGGCAAGCCTTGCCTGGTCCTCGGCAAGGTTGGCCAAGTGCGAGAAATAACTAAAGGCACGAATCACCGAGACCGTCTGCTCGGGGGACAACTGGGCTAACCGTCGATCGAGTTCAAGCCCCGCCCGCCTGTCGTCTCGGTGGCGGTAGGCCACGCTGAGCTGGCGAATTTTTTCGATGAGCTGATAGGTGGCAAGCCCCTCTTGTTCCTTAAGGGTGTCACCAAGCAGCTTTCCAAGAAAACGAATGTCCTCGCGAATGGTTAAGTGAAATGAATTGACCATGGCCGCATTATCCTTCAGTCAGGCGGATAAACCCTCAGTCAGGCAGAATTTGAACTGGCTTACACTTCGGCTTAATCTTTTCGTTGCTGTTTAAATCTGCGCTTGTCTTCCTATTTTTAGAGGGACTCTTAGTCATGCAAACTGCCGCTGCCCTGCATCCTTTTCATATGGCATTTCCTGTTGATGACCTTCAGCAGGCACGGGAGTTTTACGGGGGGCTTCTTGGCTGCTCCGAGGGTCGAAGCTCCGATGAGTGGATCGATTTTAATTTCTATGGACACCAGATAGTGGCCCATCTTGCACAAGGGCAGGCCGGGCATGGGGCAGAGAGTTCGGTCGACAGCCACGATGTTCCGGTGCGCCACTTTGGGGTGGTGCTCTCCATGCCCGAGTGGCAGGGCCTTGCCGACCGTCTTACCCAGGCTAAAGTGAAGTTCATTATTGAGCCCTACATTCGTTTTAAGGGCGAGGTTGGTGAACAGGCCACCATGTTCTTTCTTGACCCCTCGGGCAATGCCATTGAGTTTAAGGCCATGGCTCAGCCTGATCGTCTCTTTGCTAAATAGCCACTTTGGGCTCTAAAACCAAGGGGCCCTACTAGAACTTTTCGTGGGGCATTAAGGCTCGCCACTGGCCCTCGGGAAGATCGCCCAGCATCACCCGGCCAATGCGCACCCGTTTGAGGCCGGTGACCTTAAGCCCAACCATCTCGCACATGCGACGAATCTGTCGCTTGCGACCTTCGGTTAAAACAAACTGCAGCTGCTCTTTGTTCATCCAACGTACCTTGGCTGGTCTTAAAGGCTTCTCGTCAAGCACAAGGCCGTGGCTCAAAAGGCCAAGTCCCTTATCGGTAAGCTCACCCTCCACCCGCACAAGGTACTCCTTCTCAATGAGCCTGTCCTGACCAATGAGTTGACGGGCGATGACGCCATCCTGAGTTAAAACCAGAAGGCCTGTGGAATCGATATCCAGGCGGCCCGCAGGTGCAAGCCCGCGAACGCTTGGGCGAATAAGCTCGGCTGCCGCCGGGTAGCGGTGGTCGTCATCGGCGTGCGAGACGTAGCCTATGGGCTTGTTAAGCAGAAGCGTCTGACGTGAGGACTGCTGGGCGCGGGCCTTGGCAGCAAGGCCAACCGTCTGACTTGGATGCGCCTTGGCTCCAAGCTCGGTAACGGGTTTTTCATCAACGAGTACAAGGCCCTGTTCAATGTAGCGGTCGGCCTCGCGCCGCGAACAGATTCCTCGTTCAGCTAAAAGCTTGGAAACCCGAACGAGACCGTCGTTTTCAGGCATCAACCTTCACAGCCAGTCGGCCACGCACCTGGCCATCAAGAATACGACCTGCCATGGCAATGGCCTCTTCGAGGTGAATGTCGTGAGTCATGGCCTCAAGCTTGTCCATAGGAAGGTCTCGTGCCAGTTCGCTCCAGGCTTGGTCGCGCTGAGCGCGTGGCACCGAGACACTGTTGATGCCATACAGGCTTATGCCCCGAAGAATGAAGGGCGCAACGGTGGAGGGAAAGTCCATGCCCTGGGCAAGACCGCAGGCAGCAACCGCCCCGCAGGACTGGGTGGCAGCGCAGGCATTGGCAAGAGTGTGGCTTCCAACCGAGTCAACAACCGCTGCCCACCGCTCTTTCTGAAGGGGCTTACCAGGGGCGCTAAGCTCGGCCCGTTCAATGACCGACTGGGCACCAAGGCTTTTCAAATAGCCTTCTTCTGATAACCGTCCGGTTGATGCCACCACCTTAAAACCTTTGTTTGCAAGAACGGCAACGGCCACACTGCCCACGCCGCCTGCTGCGCCTGTTACCAAGACCTCGCCCTGGTTCGGGCTTAGGCCGTGTCGTTCCAGGGCTTGGATGCAGAGCATGGCGGTGTAACCGGCCGTGCCAATGGCCATGGCCTGGCGCGAGGTTATGCCCTGCGGTTTATGAATTAGCCAATCGGCCTTTACGCGCGCCTTTTCGGCAAGCCCGCCCCAGTGACTCTCGCCCACCCCCCAGCCGTTCAGAATAACCTCATCGCCAGGCTTGAAAAGGGGGTCTGCCGATTCCAAGACCTTGCCCGCAAAGTCGATGCCGGGCACCATCGGGTACTTACGAACCACCGGCGAGCGGCCCGTAATGGCAAGGCCATCTTTGTAGTTCAGCGTGGAGTAATCCACCTTCACAAGTACATCGGGCCCCTCGGTAACGGGCAAGGCCGAGTCTTCAAGAGTCTGAAGCCTGGCCTGTGGGATTTTCTCATCGTCGGATTTGGTTAAAACAATGGCGCGAAACATCTTGTCGAACTCCTCTTGTAGAAGGGCTACACTCTTAGGCCTATGATGACAGATTCGCTTCTTACCCCTGCAGCAGGCCCTGCCTCGGGCATGTCTGCGAAGCCAACAACGGCTTTCGAGTTTCCTCTTCAGGATTCCTCGGGGTCGGTCTGTCTTCGGCAGGCCTGGGCAAGCCTGCCCGAACCTATTGGCGCGGACGAAAAAGAAAGTCTTCTTCAGGACATTCGCAGACTTCTGCGCGAACGCAACGCCGTCTTGGTGGCTCACTATTATGTTGATGGGGTTATTCAAGACCTTGCCACTGAGACGGGTGGCCTGGTGGCCGACTCCCTTGAGATGGCTCGTTTTGGTCGTGACCACACTGCGCAGACCCTGGTTGTGGCCGGCGTGCGTTTCATGGGCGAGACCGCCAAAATTCTCTCGCCTGAAAAAACCGTTCTTATGCCCGACCTGCAGGCGAACTGCTCGCTCGATCTCGGATGCCCGGCCGACGCTTTTTCGCAATTCTGCGATGCTCATCCCGATCGCACCGTGGTCGTCTATGCCAACACCAGTGCTGCAGTTAAGGCTCGTGCCGACTGGATGGTGACGAGCTCTTGCGCGGTCTCGATTGTTAGGCATCTGCATGCGCAAGGTGAAAAAATTCTCTTTGCGCCCGATCGTCATTTGGGCCGCTATGTGGCCGAGCAGACCGGGGCCGATATGCTTTTGTGGGAGGGTCATTGCATCGTGCATGACGAGTTTAAGGCGGTGGAGCTTGCTAGCCTGAAAGCGCGTCACCCCGAATCCATCGTGCTTGTGCACCCCGAGGCTCCTGCCAGCGTCATTGCCCTTGCCGATCGTGTTGGCTCAACCACAGCCATGATTAATGCCGTTGTTGAAAACGATGCCAAGAGCTTTATTGTTGCAACCGATCAAGGCATCTTGCATCGCATGCGGCAGCTTGCCCCTGAAAAGACACTCATCGAGGCACCCACCGCAGGAACCAGCGCCACCTGCAAAAGCTGCGCCCATTGTCCTTGGATGGCCATGAATGGTCTAAAGGCGCTTCGTAATGCCCTTGCGAATTCAGGCGCGGCTCATGAAATTAACGTTTCCACTGAAACGGCAGAAAAGGCCGTGAACTGCATCCATCGCATGCTGGCCTTTACGGCCTTAGGGTCGGGTGGCGCTTCAAGCACCACCTCGGCAGCCGGCCTTATTCCTCACATTGGTGCCGCTTAGCTTTTCCACAAACGAGAGTCTGGACGAGGCCATTGCACGCAATGTGCTTGATGCGCTTCGTGAAGATATTGGCACGGGCGATCTCACGGCCGATCTTCTTCGCGGTTCGCGCATAGCATCAACGAAGGCAGAGGCTCTGGTCTTGCTTCGTGAACAGGCGGTCGTCTGCGGCAGACCTTGGTTCGATGCCTGTTTTGCAAGACTTGATGAGGCGGTTGATGTTCAGTGGAATGTCAGCGAGGGCGAGGAGGTGGCGGCCAATGAAGTGGTCTGCCGTATCTCAGGCTCAATGACCGCATTGGTTACCGCCGAGCGCTCGGCCCTTAATTTTCTGCAGATGCTCTCGGGCGTTGCAAGCCAGACCCGCCGCTATGTCAAGGCTATTGAGGGTTTAAGCCCCAATCCAAGGGGATGCAGAATTCTAGACACCCGCAAGACCTTGCCTGGGCTGCGTCATGCCCAGAAGTATGCGGTGCGTATGGGGGGCGGAACCAACCATCGGCTTGCCTTGTGGGATGCCATTTTGGTGAAAGAAAATCATATTGAGGCAGCAGGTGGCCTTGAGGTCATTCTGGCCAGGCTTGCCCAGCAGCCGCTAAGCGGTGCATGGGCGCAGGTGGAAGTCGAGACGCTCGAGCAGCTTGAGCGCGCCGTTACGGCGGGCGCCACCATGATTCTTCTTGATAACTTCGATGTTAACGCCATGACCCAGGCCGTAGCACTTGCAAAGGCCCTGGCCGAAAGAATGGGTGTTGAGCCCGCGGTTCTTGAGGCCTCAGGTGGGCTGGGCCTTCAGGACTTGCAAAGGGTTGCGGCCACGGGCGTTGATCGAATTTCCATTGGCCAGCTCACCAAGTCGGTGACGGCCACGGACTATTCCATGCGTTTGAAGTAAAAGGGGTGCCTGTGGATACCGTGGCGTTGCAGCTCCCGAACCAGAGTTCAGGTGGGTGAGGTCAACCAGGCTTCGGGTTCATTCGACGGGGAACGCTCACTCCCGCCTGGTAATTTCCTTACCCTAGCGCAAGGGCATTGGTTAGAAGACATGAATGCCACAGCACCACAGGCAACTTCAGTGTATTACGAATTCAGCCCTAGAAGCGCCATGATCTCGCTGGCATTCGTGGCCAGTGCATCGGCTCCCCAGTCGTGCGGCAAAGGGCCAAGTTCGACGGGTGTCATGGCAATGGCCATGGTGAAACAGCCCGCATGGAAACCACTTATAACGTCGCGCCGGTCATCGCCCAAATAAACCACCGCCTGGGCAGGAAGGCCAAGTTGTTCAAGGGCCATCTGCATTGGGGCAGGATGGGGCTTGGGGTAGGCGGCCGAGTCGCCACTGATGCAGACCGCCATACGACTTCGAAGGTTCATGGTCTTAAGCAAGGGTTCGGTGAAGCGCGCAAACTTGTTGGTCACGACACCCCAGGCCATACCCGCCTGTTCGATCTCGTGAATAACCTTATCGAGACCGGGAAGAAAGGCGGTTTCTTCGCAGAGACGCTGCTCGTAGTAATTTAAAAACTCTTGGCGAAGGGCCTCGTAGCTGGGCTCCTCATGCCCAACCTCAAGGGCTTTTAGAATCATGCCGCGGGCGCCGTGAGAGCAGTAAGGACGAAGCTCATTGATGGAAAGGGGTGGCATTCCGCGGGCACGTCGCATGGCATTGGCTGCACCGCCCAGGTCGGGGGAGGTGTCGAGCAGGGTGCCATCAAGGTCAAAGAGCACGGCGCGTGTACGGTGTTTTAACCAACTTGCCTGCCAGTCGGGTCTTGCATAAGGAAGGCTCCAGTCCTTGGCCAAGGTGTCTGGATTCGTCGTAAAACCTGGGAGCATGTGGCGCTTTTTAAAGGGGCCGGCTTAAGGCCATGATGTAGTTCACATCAACATTACGCCCAAGGGAGTAGACCTTGGTAAACGGGTTGTAGTGCAGGCCAATCATCGACTGCAACACAAGGCCCGCGTCTTGTGCTGCCGCATGAAGCTCGGAGGGGCGAATGAACTTCGCATACTCGTGGGTGCCCTTCGGCAAGAGTCTAAGCACGTATTCCGCACCCACAATTGCGAAAAGAAAACTTTTTGGGTTGCGGTTCAGGGTAGAGAACACGGCATGCCCACCCGGTTTGACAAGCTGAGCGCAGGCACGAATGACCGAGGCGGGCTCGGGCACGTGCTCAAGCATTTCCATGCAGGTCACCAGATCGTACTGGGCGGGCTCGCGTGCCGCAATATCTTCGGTGGCAATGCATTCGTAATCCACCGCAACGCCAGACTCTAAAGCGTGAAGCCTAGCGACCCCCAGTGGCTTTTCGGCAAGGTCAATGCCTTTAACCTGCGCGCCCTGCCGAGCCATAGCTTCAGCAAGGATGCCCCCACCGCAGCCGACATCAAGAACGCGTTCGCCCTGCAGGGGATGAAGCCCGTCAATCCAGTCAAGTCTTAAAGGGTTGATCTCGTGCAGAGGCCGAAACTCGCTGGTGGGGTCCCACCAGCGGCTGGCCAGTTCACTGAACTTCAGCAGTTCCCCGGCATCTGCATTGGCAGATGGCGATTGAGCCTTCGATGAACTCATAGACCCTGGTTCCTGAGGAGCCCGCTGGCGAGAGTGCGCACTTTCCGGCCCCGGTTACTTACTAATCACCTTGCTGGCAATAAGTTGAACCGCGACCCGACGATTCTGCGCACGGCCCTCGCCTGTAGCGTTGTTTGCAACCGGCTGCGTTTCGCCAAAGCCCTCGGTTTTGATAACGTTGGCGGGCACACCCTGCTTAACTAGAAACGCCTTGACGGCTTCGGCGCGTCGAATGGACAGCTTAAGGTTGTAGCCCTCGGAGCCGACAGCATCGGTATGACCCTCGACCCGAATCTCCTCGATGTTGCTTCCCTTTGCCTGCTCAAGCATCTTCAGCAGTGCCGCGGTACCTTCAGGCTTAAGACCGGTTTTATCGAAGTCAAAAAAACCATCTGTCTTGTAAGTTACCGACTGAGGCGTGGGAACCACAACAGGCAGGGAGGCCGCCTTGGGCTCAACCTTGGGCGCGACGCCCGCTGCAGGCTGGCTTGGTGCAGGAACTGCTGCAGCCTTTTTCGGGGCAAGCGATGGATCGCACTGCTCGGTTGCCATGCTGGGTGAAAAATAGCCCGCCCGAACACACTCACCAGAGCCTGAACGAATAGGCTGGCCCGAGCTATCTTTCCAGTAGCCCGCGCCTTCTTGCGCTTGAGCAGGTTCCACTGGAAGACCGGCCGCGACAGCGCAGGCTGCCACAAGCGCTAGAGCAAAGGAGGTCCGTGTTTTTTGGGAGATCGTTTTCAGGTAAATCATATTGAGTCGTCCTTGAGAGAAAAATGAAGCGAAGTCTGTAATGAAGGTCAGCGTGTTACGCGCAGAGGACAGAGCCTTAGTTAAAAAACAGAATTGCGAGTCCTGTAAGAAGAAAACCGAGCGCTGCAAGTCTTCGAATTAAGCTGCTCGGAAGACGGGTAGCGAGTTTCCCGCCCACAAGCACCGCCGGTACGTTGGCTACCATCATACCAAGCGTCGTCCCCATGATGACCCAGACCACCGATTGCAATTCGGCCGCGAGGGCTATTGTAGCGATTTGGGTTTTATCGCCCATTTCAGCTAAGAAAAAGAGCATCAAGGTAAGGTTGAAAATTTTCCAGAAAGTTGTTGCTTGATTGTCCTTGGCTGCAAGCACCTCTTGCTTATCGGGAATAAGAATCCAGGCGGCCATGGCAATGAAGCCCAGACCCAGAATCCATTGAAGTGCCTCTGGACCCAAAAGACTGGCAATGAGATGGCCCAGATAGGCAGCAAGCCCGTGGTTTGCAAGGGTTGCAACCAAGATGCCCAGGATGATTGGCAGGGAGCGACGGTAACGGGCGGCCAGAACAAAAGACAGCAGCTGGGTCTTGTCGCCTATCTCGGCAAGGGCCACAAGCCCAGTCGACAGCAGAAAAGCCTCCACTTCAGTCTGCCGTGACTTGCATGAATTTCTCCTTCAAAGGTGCGCGCGGCAAACCATCGCCACTGCGTACTTAAGTTTTTACCAAAAGTGTATCTTCCAGTGCTTGGTGCGCACGCTCGACCATCGATCGCTTTCGATAGTAGGCGATCGAAGCTGAATGCTGATTTTGGGTGTCCGATACAAATTGCATGCTGTGAGTCCTGTAGGGCGGGGTGAGGCGCTTACACGCTTTGGGCGGCGAAAGTCGCGGGGG
>CAMDMC010000037.1 GCA_945901825.1 Bordetella parapertussis | reverse complement strand
GCCTCGGCCTCAGCCGCAGCCAGCGCACCCTCAACAGAGCCTCGCGCAGGAGTCGTTGCATCACCATAGCCATAGAAGTAGGCATTACCCACATCTTGCGAAGCCGCTGCCTGGCGAATGGCAGTCAGAATCTCGGCCTTCGTAAGCTTTTCGTCAAAGGCAATTTTTGCAGCCATCTGCAAGGGCGCCACCGACTCGGCTACCGACTGAGCAAACTCTTTATCCGTTAGATCATCGGTATTCAGATAATCCCGGGTCGTATCAATGGTAACTCGGGTACCCGTGCCCGTGGTCTCTACCTCCACTGGGTTGACATCACCATCATCAAGCAAGTAGGTAAGGGTGACAGAGCCGTCTAGGTTGTCGGTAACGGTGCGCGCAGTCTGAGAGAAAAACGGGTCTTCACGAAGCGCCTGGGCGACTTTCGTTGCAACCGCTGCTGGCGTTGTTTCGTCGGCCGTCAGCTCAACGGACACCCCAGCCACCGTAATCGTCAAGCCATTTGTTAGATCGGCTGTAGGGGCCGTGAAAGTTAGTGTCTGCTTTTCAGAAACCGAAACACGGTAGGTCTGCACGGTAGCCACATTCAGCGTCAGACCCGTGCTGTCGGTATCAGTAAACGCTAATGGCGCAACATCCCCGGAGTCGGCATTGTATTCAATGGTGATTGTTCCGTCTAAGTTATTGGTAAGCACTGCGGCCGCATAAGCCTGGTCGGTGCTTTGCCCGGACACCGTAACACCCGTGGTGTCCGTGTCGGCAAATAGGGTGTCAAGACCGTCTGCATTGTCATCGTCGCGGGCAAACGTCACGGTAATGGAACCATCACCGTTGTCCACAATCGTACGCTCCTCAAAATCCCTCAGTGTGTTCACGGCTAAAGCCACTCCAGAGGCGTCGGTATCGACAATCGAGGGGGCTTGCTCATCTCCTGAGGCATAGGGCACCTCAACGCTAACCGTGCCTGATGTTCCATCCCAATCGACGGTGTAGCCTGCAAGTACGCCACCAGCAGCCGTTGCTGCGGTTAGTGCAGCGTCAACCTTGGCTGCCACCAAGGCGGCTGTGGTGTCAGTGTCTGCAAGGGTAACGGTAACGCCGTAAACCTCAAAGCTCTTGGTGGCAGGGGCAGTCGGAGGATCAAGTGGGGCTGAAAAGGTGAGCCCGTGCTTTTTACCTGCGAAGTCACTTTCCCGCAAGGCCTCTACCACAGCAGTGGCCACCTCCTCGGCAGTTGAAGGGAACTCAAGGGTGACCGAGACCCCTGCAACCGAAATATCCCCGGCCGCAGTTGGTGCAGAAAACGAGATCGACTGCACCTCGGGAATCGCACCAAAAACGCCATCACTGAGGGCCTCAAAGGTGGCGGTTGCAATTTGGGCAGCGGTTAGATTCGTTGACAATGAGCCAGTGGGGTTCACAAGATTAACCGTGTAACCACCCACCTCAATTTGCTTACTCTCGCCTGCATTAATGGCAACAGCAGGAGTGGAGAAGGTGATTAGTTGTTTTTCAGGGCGCTCCTCTTGGGCCTCGTCACTGGCGATAGTGTAGGCCGCTACGTCAATTTCAGTTAGACGATCAATTTCGTTTTCGATGGAAGAACCGTCAGTCGCATCGGGGTCAAGTTGCGCCAAGGTGCTGTTATCGGCCACCTGATTTAAAAAGCTAAGGTAGTCCGACACTGCAAGTGAGTAAGCGCCTGTGAGGCCTTCGGAATAGGCACGTTCGTTAATTTGCGACTGAATAGCCGTCACGCTCTCCGCTTTTGTGATTTCGGATAAATCTTGGAATGTTGCAAATGCGGGTGAGGCATTGGAACGCTGCTCACTTAGTGAAATTACAAGGGTGTCATCCTCACCGGGGTTTGCATCAGCGCCAGCTACGGAGAGTTCAAATAAGTTAATTGAGGTTGATGTCTCGGTCTCTTTTAAAGAAGTAAAGTCAAAGAAACGCTGCCCGCCATATGCCTTAGAAATGGTGTTTGTCATCTCGCGGGCAATTTCAACGCCTGTATAGCGCTCGCTAAGGCTTGAGCCCGGTTCGTTTAAATAGCTAAGATCAATGACTACAGGCTCACGTGATTCATCAATGTTAAGCGCAAAGGTAATGGGCGAGCGGTTGGTTACGCCGGCAATGGGACTTTCCGTAAGAACTTCTTGCATCCGGGTAGGAATGTTAATACCCTGCTTCCATTGGGACACCAACCCGTCGGTAAGGGGCGAGCCCGAGGCAGTCGCAGGAATGGATGGCTGAAGGTTTTTAAGATCGTCTAGATTAAAAAGTTTTGTGACACCACGAGCAATGTCCTGCGGGGGAATGGGGGGTGAACCGTTCTCAGAGCGAATCTCGCCGTACTTATTCACATACAACTCATTGCCCTTAGGGTCCGTTGCCTGAATAAGCAGTTCATTAAGCTTGGTGTCACCAATAAAAACATGGGTCTGCCATTTATTGGTGGGATCCTCAGGCGACGCCACCTTGGTTTTTTGGTAATACACCGTTGCTAGGTACTCGTTACCACCCGCATCAAACACCGTTACCGACGTGGTGAGGTTGTAGCTATTAGGGTCGTCCCTATCAAAGGCCACTTCATACACCTCGCCCTCTGCGGGAAGGTTCAATGCAAGCTCAACTAGTGTTGTCTCACGTGCATCCCCATTGGTGCTTCGAGGAATAATAAGTTTCTGCAGATTATCAAGGTCGGCCTTACCGTTACTGTCAACCGCCGCGGCTTCAAGAAACTGGCCTGCCGAGTTCACCACAGCAAACGAGTCGTCAAGCAAGAAGGTGCCGTTGCGGGTGTAAATGTCTTGAAGGCCATCGGCCGACTTTAAGGGGAAGAAACCATCACCTGTAATAGCAAGGTCAAGTGAACTTGCTGAGAACTGAATGTTGCCTTGGCTGAACTCTTGGCTTACCTGTTTCAACGCAACGCCCTGACCAATAACAGAAGAGGCCTTCTGCAAAGGAGAGGTTGCAAAAATGTCGCCAAAGTCTGCTCGCGAACGTTTAAAACCCGTAGTGCCTGTGTTGGCAATGTTGTTACTGGTGACGCTAAGAGCAGCGGTAGCAGCGTTAAGTCCAGTGAGCGAGGTATAAAAAGACATGGCGAACTTCTCCTAGATCAAGCGGTTCAGTCGGGTCAGACGTTGAATGGGTTGTTTCGAACTTCAGTCATTAATAAGTAGCAAAAGGCGCGAGGCGCCTACTTAGTTGTTAATTTGTTTCACTTGGCTAAAGGTCACTGTGGCGCCACTTGCAACCTCAAGCACCAGGTCATCGGCTTCGGCACTGTAGGACACACTCTTCACCACATCGGGGGTTGAGATAGGTACCTGAGTTACTTCGCCAAAGCTGCGCACTGTGGCAACCATTTGATAGGCGCCGTCGGGCATCTTCTCGCCCTTGGCATTCGTTCCATCCCAGCGCACCAGAACCTCTCCGGGAGACTGTCGGCCCAAAAGCTCTGCCTTAATCGGGACCCCAGAGCTGTCATACACCTTCAGCTCAACTCCATCCGCACCATTAGGTACGGAAATAATTCCTGTTATCGGAGCTCCATTTTCTAGAAGTGCGGGGCCATTAGGTACTGCAACTTTTTTTCCAAGAAGAGCGGCACCCTGCAGCATACGCTCGCCCTTCATGGAGGTCACAAGCGAATTTATATTGTCAGACATTGAGGTGGTTGCCTCAAGCTGCGAGAACTGGGCTAGCTGAGCTACGAACGCCTCGTTCTCCATGGGGTCAAGCGGGTCTTGATTCTGAAGCTGGGTTGTAAAGAGCAACAAGAATTCGCGCTCGCCCATTTCATCCTCGCCAACCTTGGCCTCTTTCTGCTTCGCCTGATAGCCTGCCATTGTGGGAATGCTTGATGGCGACTGCCAGGTGGATGCGTTAATAGCCATGTTTTAAGCCTTTGTAATATCAAGTGTCTTCATCATCAGAACCTTGGCGGTGTTCACCACCTCCACATTGTTCTGATACGCGCGGGCCGAGGCCATCATTTCAACCATCTCGGTCACTTCATTCACGTTGGACATCCAGACATAGCCCTCAGCATCCGCATGAGGGCTGCCTGGCTCATAGACACGAGGGTTGGGGTCTTGAACATCGACAATCTTGTCAACCCTTACCCCACCCACAAACTGTGCGCCGTTGTGGGTGTCTGCCTCGGACAACATGGCCTTGAAAACAGATCGCTTTGCTTTAAAGGCCTCATCTTCCGTTGGTGCTGTTGTATTCTGGTTGGCAAGGTTGGAGGCTGTAAGGTTCATGCGCGTCAGCTGCGCATTCATTGCCGTGCCGGCAATTCCAAAAATGTTGTCAATCATGGCTTAGGCTCCTATTCGCCGCGTAAGGCTTTACGAATGCCCGAGATGCGGCTCTCAAGAAACATAAGGGTGGCCTGGTAGTCCGCGGTTGCCTTTGAGTACTGGGCCTGTTCAACAGCCATCTCAACGGTATTGCCGTCGGTAGCGGAGTTAAAAGGAACGCGGAACTTCAATCCGTCCGGGGAGTTTTCCAGATGGGCAATGTCGTAATGCCGTTGGTTGGTTGCGGCAACTTTTACCCCCTCAACACCGGCAATCATTTTCTTAAAGTCGAGGTCTCGGGCTTTGTAGTTGGGCGTATCTGCGTTGGCAATATTCTGGGACAAAAGCTCGACACGGCGGTTGCGTACGGCAATCGCGCGCTCATGAATCCCAAATGCGTTGTTAACCAAATCCATCATTCGCTCCTATAAAGAAGAGACTTCCTGTGTCGATAGATGCAACCGCTGTGCCAATAAAAAAGCGGCAATTGCTTGCCGCTTGAAGGGGGCCCAATGTTAAAAAGCCCCTTAGGAGAACAACAGAAAACTAGAGTCGCTCACGTGTTGCGAAGAAGTCCGCCGCGGGTCGATTTAAGGCCGCGGGAAACTGGGTTGCCGGGAAGTAGGCCGCCACCTCACCCGAGGGCTTCAAAGACGAGAGCGTCTGAGCGGCTGCAGCAAATTCTTCCTGCTGCTTCGCGCGAGCCATTTCAGCACGAGCCTTCTCAAGCGCAAACTGGTTAAGTCGTAGGCTTGCATTTTCAGTAAGTCCTTTGCGAATCGAGGCCCGAGTGATGGGGTTTGTGTTCACTCCACCTACATGAAGCACCGAGGCCTGAGGCCCGGGGATTGGAAGCGCTCGATGCATCTGCCGCTCATCACGTGACGCCGGGTAAAGCACAGTTAAGTAAAGTGCATCGAGCGATGCCGGCATATAGGACTTCAACTGCGTATCATTAAAGTACTTATCCACCAGATCAAGCTGATCAAGCACGGACATTGAAAGAATTTGTTGGGGGTTCTTACCAAGACCCACGCTTGCAGCTCCACGATCGGGTCCATCACAGAACTGAATAACACCGTGACAGTTCCCATTGCTTGCCTTGGGGTTTAGGCCATCACTCTCAATAAGAGCAACCCTTGCAAAATCGTCGGGCATGAACCGGTGCTCTTTGGCCATGTCAAGAATTCGTCGTCGCGCTTCAGGCAGATCGGCCTGGGGCAAATAGCCTCGGGCAACTGCGCGCTCAAGCGTGCGCTCCAGTACGCGATGCGAGGTGCTCGATGCGGCTGCATCTGTTACAGAAGAAACCTGTTGAGGCCCGGCGGGCCTGGTCTCAGCCATGCTAGACGTCGCCTCAGCAATGGGCTGGCTGGCACCTGGCTTGCGGCCAATAATGGGCGCAAAATTAATCACCTGGCCAGGAAATATAAGGTCGGGGTTGTCAATGTCGTTCGTCTTGGCCACGGTCTGGATCCTATTAAGTAGGCTAGAGAAACTCAGGTCCTGCTTAGGCTTGGCCTCGCCCCCTTTTTTAAGGGCTTCGCGGGTCAAGTGGCTTAGAGTGTCACCTGGTTGAACGGTTAGTTTCATGCCCAAAACTAAGCAGTCTTTGTGCCAAGCAACTTGGCGTAGCCCTTGCTTATGTCTCCAGCATGAAACTCTTTCGACATGACCCAGCCTTCCAAGTAAGCCCTTCAGCCCTTTTGTTTGCGGCAGGCCTTGCCATTCTTTTAAGCACCAACCCTGGCCAGGCACAAAGCACAGGGGCGCAGGTCGTAACAAGCACTCTGCAGGCCAATCTGCATGAATGGCTTATTAATGAGGCTAAGCAATGGGTGTCCGAGAAAGAGGGGCTCCGCACGGAAGAAGTAAACTTTTTACCGCTTGACGAGCGCTTGTCGCTTAACGGCTGTGAGCAGCCACTTCTTATTGACTCACCTTTCGGCACAACGCAAACCCTGCGACTTCGCTGTCCTTCCACTAACCAACAAGTCTTTCTCAAGCGTCGGCACGGTGCCAATGCCTTTGCAACCAGTCCAATTAAGCCTTTAGCAGCAGGCCAAGGTCAGTCAACGAGAACAAGCTTTGGGCAGCCCGTTGCGCGATCAAGTTCCGAGTTGTCACGCTTACCCACTCTTGCAAACGGCGGGCCTCTTGCGATGGCAACCCGGCCAGCGGGTATTGAGTTTGAAGCAACGGTACTTGTTGCCACATCGAATATCGCGTCGAACCAGCCACTTACGCCCACCATGTTTCGAGCGGAAAAGCGAAAACTACCCACAAACCCATCTCAGTTTTTTTCAGAGTTTGACGGCCTTGAACATCTGGAGCTTTCCCGCCCGGTCCAGGCCGGCAGCCCCCTTCGGCGTGCAGACACACGCAAGTCGGTGCTTGTTCGTCGGGGATCCCCCGTTCAGTTTTTAGTGTCCGCCGTTCCGGGCCTAAGCCTAAGCGTGAAGTTAGAGGCCGTAGAAGATGGTTTTATTGGCGAACAAATTCGACTCCGTAACCCAGAATCCGGTAAGATCTTAACTGGCCTGGTGACTGCCCGCGGTGAAGTAAAAGGCTTGTGAAATCAAATTGTTAGTTGTCCTTGGTTTTTCTAACAATTTTTATAAGTCTGCGCCTCAAGTTTTGGTTTTCCGCGTCGATCTACAATTGAGAAAGAGGCAATACGCCTGTTTGTTAGTAAAGGAACACTTATTATGATGCCCGATATGCTTAGCAGTGTTGATCGCACTCGAATCGATGTGGCCACCCAGGACCGTCTAAAAAAGGCCCAGGACGCCGACTCACTTCAAAAGGCCACGAGCGTAGCCCGTGCGGCCGAGGAGCGCCAAGACGAAGTCAAACTCTCTGGCATTGCCCAAAAGGCAATGGAATCTGCCCCAGACATTGACCAAGAAAAGGTGGCCCGAATTAAACAGGCCATTGAAGAGGGTCGTTACCCCGTCGACTCGCGACGTCTCGCCGAGAGCTTCGCAGCCCTCGAGCGTATGGTTTAACGAACTGTCCTTTTGACCTATTGCCTCCACTAATCCAATGGCGGGCCTTTCGGGCTTTATTGACTCCGCCCGCTTGCTTTCCCTTCTTCTTGACGAAGAGTTCGAGGCACTAAAAACACAAGACCTCGAACATTTCGAGAGGCTTCAACCCAACAAGGTTGACCTTCTGAAAAAAATTTCCCAAGTACCCCCTCCTAAGGCGAACAGCACAGAGGGCTCTCAAGGCTCGCAAGCCGGACTTAGCGCCGAGTGGGAGGGCTTCCAGCAACTTGTGCGCGAATGCCGCGACCGACACCAACGCAACGCCATACTTATTCAGCGCAAGCTTGATGCCATACGCTCAGCGCTTCGAACGCTTCAGGGGGCAGATGCCACCAGTTCTGTTGAGGTCTACGATAGATTAGGACGACTGGCTGCAAACAAACGCCGTTCGAGCTACACCGACGCCTAACTTAGCCATCTTGGCCGTCTTAGCCGTCTTGGCCCTTATTTTTAAGGTGTGGTCTAGGCCTATTTTTCATCCCCTGGTTGCATTCCCTTTAGCCAGTAAGCCCAAGACAGTACAACGGCCACTGCGACGTAAAGCTCCTCTGGAATCTCTTGATCAAGCTCAAGCCTCGCTAAAAGGGCAAGGAGCTGTGGATCTTGTGCAACGTAAACACCCTGGCGCTCAGCCTCTTCCACAATAAGCTGGGCAAGTTCCGCGCTGCCTTTGGCAACAACAACAGGCGTCTTGTGTTTGCCGTATTCCAATGCCACGGCCTCAAGCTGCTTTTTTGTGGATCGCTGACGCATCAGACGTTTATTACGCCTTAAAGCTAGAAAGACGAAATAGAAATGGGGGCTTAGGCACGCTGGTCAAAGACCACACCATGCCCTTCGTCAGGGGCTATGGGCTGGTGCTCTGTAGGCCTACGTCCATGAAAAACCATTAAGGACGCCAACGACAATCCTGCAGACTCCAACTCCTCGGCAAGCTCTGACTTGGCAAGCTCGGCACGCCGAGCCGTCTCGGACCGATCGGCCCACATGGTAAGGTCGAGTCGAGTCTTTCGACCCACCACGGTCTTCATCCAAACCTCTCCAAGGCCCTCACTGCGAGTGTGCAGGTTGATAATAAAAGGGGCCTCAGGATCGTCCGGGCCTGCGGGCGGCCTTTGAAAGGTAACTAACACGGGGTCAGCATCGCGAAACGGAATAAGAAAACTAAAAAGAAACTCCTTTTGACTCGATGCAGATAATGCATCGGCCTGAGAGGACTCGAGTTCGCGAACTGCTGACTCAAGCATCGACTTTAGGCCCGAGGCTGCACCTGCAGTGGTGCCAGTCATTCTTTGCAGAGCCTCACGCAGGCCAGCTTTCAAATCAACTCGAACCGATTTTCCCGCCGCAAGGCGAGCCTCGGTTAGAAACCCTGAGGCAGCCAAGGCAGCGCGAACCCCATCGGGCGAAAGCCTTCCCATTGAAGGCCGCGCATTGAGAAAAAGGGCCAACGGTCCAAGTGCCCCTGAAGACTGAGCAAGCGTTGACAACGACGCGAGACTTCCCGAACTGGAAAATAAGCTCATCAGGCCGTTGAAATTAGCAGGCTGTGCAAAGAGGCTCGCAACCATTGGGGAGACCGCGGCTGTGGGTAGGGGGGCGGCTATTCCTATGGGCAAGGGCTGCCCGGGCGCTGCCGAGCCTGCCTGGCCTGCCTGGCCTGCTGGGGGCGCAGTGGTTTGCAGCACAAGCCCTTGAGACGTCTGTACAACCTTTAGCCAAATAAGGTCCCCTGGTCTGAACCGCAACTGTGCGGCCAACTCAACCGGCCGACCATTGATAAGGATGATGAGCCCTTCAGGTCGTTGCTCCACCACCGCGCGAATGACCTGATTTGCTGACAGGCCTAGCTCACGGCTAATGTCGTTTTGAACTGGAACAACACGCCCTTCCAGATAGATTGGAAGGACCTTTCCACCCGCGAGCTGCGAGATGGCCTCGGGACCTGTCAACACCTGGGCAGCCCACCCTTGAAGTCCAAACGCCCAGACCAGACTTCTGGCCAAGGCATTGAAGGTTGAAACAGACCGTTGCTACGGGAACCGAACCCAACCTTTGCGAAGATGGGTGGGAACCTCGTCTTTAAGGGGAGTAACGGCGGCATCTGCGCTTTGGGCCTGTGGGGACATCGGCTCGCTCTTGGCAGCAATTGAGGCGGCAAGCTCCGGATGCTGACCGGCCAACACCTGATGGAGTTCTTTGGCATGGGGGAATACTAAACGAGTCCCTTCAAGCAGTCGATTCGGATTGCCCTTTAGGAAGGACTGAGGATTGCGCTGGATAAGCATTCCAAAGACGGCATGATTTTTAAAGGGGTGAGTGCCGTACATTTTTGAGACCAGAGAGACCAACGTGTCACCGCGCTTCACAACATAAGGGGTGCCAGACATGGATGCTGCTGACATGGTCGGACCACCCGAGGCAGGTTGTTCAACCGTTGCGGGCTTCGCATCCATGAGTGTTTTTAGTGCACGGGCAGTGTCGGGCATGGGCTGGGCCAGAACCATTTCTGTCAGAAGAAAGAGCATGGCCAGAAGCACTAAAAGCCAACGAACCGTCTGCCGAGAATCATTCGTAGTCATAACATGCAACTCCTTCTTAATTAGATGGGCATGCCCACCAGGCGCTCAGGACTGGAAACCGAAGGGCCTGCAATTTGCTGGATGACGGCACGGTCATTGGTGACTGACTCGACCACACCAAGAATCAACGTGTCCGCGACACCTGGCTGAAGAATCTTAGACATAAAACCCGCATCCGGCGACAAAAGAACCTGCATACCCACGGTTAAACCATCCTGCTGCCCAGCATTTAAAAGAAACCCTTTGGACCCCACCTTCTGAAGCACGGGGTACTCGGGCGTCTTGCAGCCCATTGCGCGGCGCACTTCGGTCTGCAGTGCTTGAAGCGCCTGCTGGGAGGCCTGGGGATCAACTACCACCGGCTGTGTAGGCTCAAGATAGCCTGTGCGCTCGAGTCGCATGGCAAGTTGGGCTGCGCTGGTTGAAATGGTTCGACCCGTTGAAATCTCAGTGAGGGTAAGGGTTAGGCCAAGAACGCCCACAGCCTCTGGTTCTTCACGCACACCAGTTTGCACCAAAACAGACTCCACCCAGTCAGGACGGTCGGCTGGCGTGGGGGACTGTTTTGATGACGGCCTACGAAAATTTCCCATATCAAGCAGACGCAGACTTAACCGGTAATTCGCATTCTCCGACGACTGGCCCAGAAGCCTTTGCTCATAGAGACTTCGGCCACTATGCCCGTTAAACCCTGTTGGCACGTTTGAAAGCCGCCATCCTGTGTCGGTGGTTAAAAGCTTTCGAAAATCGGGCTCGAGGTACTGGGCCAGGAGCCTGAGCTGAGAACCCGAGAAAAAACTGCCACCCGTCTCGGTAAGCACTTCAAAATAGGCATGCCGTGCAAAACGCAGGTCATCGGCCGAACAGTCTTTGGGGCGTGCCTCGACGGCGCCTAACTCAACCGATGCGTCACCCAAGTAGCTGTTAACCCGCACACCGCGAACACGGGCATCCGAATCAAACCGGCTCGCCTCGTGAAGCTTACCCTCGGAATCCACCCAGGCAAGGGAGCGAACATTAATGTTGGAGCGTTGCGCGGCCTCGATGAGGCGGCTGCGAATAAGGTCGAGTTGGGCGGTCGCTGAGTCCTTAGGAGTGGTCTTAGAGGCCGCCTTGTTTACAGGCTTATCCGACTCGGGCGGGCCCTCGCTTTTCTGTGTGGCGTCCCTGACCCCCGGACCCGCCAGTGCTTTTGCCTCCCGATCCCGCTGATTGGCAGCTAGGCGGGCGCGACGCTCGTCGGCCTTTGAGACTGGCGCGAGTAGCAAACGGGCCTCGGGCGAGATGGATGGATTAAACGACTGTGGGCCTCTGAAAGCCGAAGGCGGCGCAAGAAGGGCGCGCGCACCCTGCGAGGCCGAGGGATTAAATCGCGGCCGTCCGTCTGAAATAGAGCCAATTGAGGCCTTTGACACAGCCCTTGCCTTGCTTGACGACGAGGCGGCCTTTGACGGCGTCGGCTCAAGCAGCACCTCTTTGGGTAAAGGTGCTTCGAAGACCTTGGATGCCGTTGCGGAAGGCGCCGGGTTGAAGCTTTGTGCCTGAGCCATCCCCAAGAATGAGAAAGCAGTCAGCCCAACAAGAAGAGGAATAAAGCGATTCATGATGAAGGGCCTTCGGCTCGATTAGGCTTTTCGCCTGACCCGACGAAATGTTGGGTCAGGCCTGCTAGACCACGCTAGCGCGTTCTCGCCGAGGCAAGCTGAGCGAGATACAAATTACGAATATCGTCCACGACAGCGGACTCAAGCGACAAGGTTGTCTCGTAAGTGTCGTCGCCAACAGGCGTAATGCTTACCAGGCTGGCGCCGTAAATAACACCCTCAACACGCGCCCTAAAACTATCGCTTTGCACCACCATGTCGGCCACGGTGGTTGTGGCATCAAGGTACTGACCATAGACCTGCTCGGTTAAAGAGCGGTAGGCATCAAGCTTTGAGGCACGAATGGCCAGAAGTCGTTGCTGGGCGGGTAACCGATGGTTCTGCACGCTCACTACGGCGTAGCCCGTGGCGGTCATGGCCTGACGGCGCTCAATCATGGATTCCACAAGGCCCCGAGGGCTTGGTGGGGCCTTGGCCGATTTCGCGGCCTTAGCCTCTTCCTCGGCTTTTTTTACCGCCTCCTCAGCCGCTTTAACCTTGGTCACCTCAATATGATCAACCGTTCGAATGGGTGGGACGTTACCTGATAGAGTGGGCATGCCCGAGCATCCCGCAAGGCCAAAGCCAAGAAGACCCGTTCCCAATGCAATTAAAAGACGATTTCGTTTCATCTCAAGTTCCTTCTAAGGTGGTGACACGAATGCCGAATACTTTTAAATTCGACCGGGGCTAGGGATGCTTTAATTAAAACAGCCGAAATTCCCGTAAACTCAAAGCTCTGCTTATATTAGGAGCACCAAGTTCCGTGAGCCTTGACGCAATAATCGGGCGCAGCGAAACCATCTTAAGTCTAAAGCGGCTTATCGAGTCCGTTGCCCAGTCGGACGCGACCGTTTTGGTTATTGGCGAAAGCGGCACCGGTAAAGAGTTGGTTGCGCGCGCCCTGCACGACCATTCCCAGCGTGCAGCCAAGCGGTTCGTTCCGGTGAACTGCGGGGCCATTCCCAAAGACCTCATTGAAAGCGAACTCTTCGGCCACCGCAAGGGAGCATTCACGGGGGCTATCTCCGATCGCATGGGTCGCTTTGAACTTGCCCAAGACGGCACCCTCTTCCTTGATGAAATTGGCGACCTGCCCCTCGATATGCAGGTCAAGCTTTTGCGCGTGCTGCAA
Source organism: Bordetella parapertussis (assembly GCA_945901825.1). Lineage (GTDB taxonomy): Bacteria > Pseudomonadota > Gammaproteobacteria > Burkholderiales > Burkholderiaceae_A > Hahnella. The sequence goes on along the minus strand of CAMDMC010000037.1, from coordinate 1,858 downwards.
GAGCGAAGCGTTGACCCCATCGGGTCGAACAAGCCCATCGACATCAATGTTCGCGTGGTGGCAGCCACCCATAAAGACCTTGAGCTTGAGGTTCAGACGGGTCGTTTTCGTGAAGACTTGTACTACCGCCTGAATGTTCTTCCGGTTACCACGCCGCCCCTGCGCGATCGGCCTGAAGACATCGCGGCCCTTTGCGAGCACTTTGGCAGGGTGCATGCGAACCCCAATAAACGGCCCATCGAACTCTCTGAGCGTCTGATGCATGAGCTGCACAGTTACACCTGGCCAGGCAACATTCGCGAGCTTTCAAACCTTATGGCCCGCTTCAGCGCGCTCTTCCCAGGCAAATCCATTTGCTACACCGACATTCCTGCCATGATGCTGCCCAAGGGCCTGCGTGAAAGGCTTTGGGAGGGTTCCACAGACGCCCCCGCAGCCAAGGACCTCCCAGTTGCGGCACCCTTGACTACTGACGAGAGCCGTCAACCTCCCCATCTCCCGCCAGACCCGCGCAGCGACGAACCGGAGCCGGTTCACCTCGAAACGGTCGACGTATCAAGCCTAATGCCTGCGGCTCTCGGCCCCGCCGACTACAACCCCATCGAAGACCTAATTGCCCTGGCCCAGGGCACGCCGTTGCCTGCTCTCGATTCCATTCCACTGAAGCAGCGGATTGCGGAGCTTGAAAAAACACTAATTGAGCAGGCGTTGCAACAGGCAGACGGCAATGTCTCTCAAACGGCTCGTATTTTAGCTATTCAGCGAACAACACTAATTGAAAAAATTAATAAGTACAACCTCAAGGCGCAGGCCGACGAGGCCTCCACGGCTTAAATCAACCGTCAACAATAATTTCGATACGCCGATTTTTGGCTCGGCCTGCGGCCGTGGTGTTGACATCCACTGGGCGTGTATCGGCATGACCACTGACGCTGATGCGACTCATGGAAACACCGGCCCGCTGGGCCATGAAATCGGCCACGGCCGAGGAACGGGCGGCGGATAGATCCCAGTTCGACTTAAACCGCTCGTTCATAACCACTGGAACGTTGTCGGTGTGGCCCTCGATCTTCACCTGGCCATTGCCTGAGGCCACAGTTTTTCCTACCTTTTCAAGCAAGGGCAGAAAACCCTGTTGCAACTCGGACCGGCCACTGACAAACGACCCTTGCTCAGCCAGACGAATCACAATCTTCATGCCGTCTCGGAAGACCTCGGCCTGCCCATTGGCAATCTCTTTGGCAAGGTCGGACTGAATTTGCTGCAACCGGTTGGCCACCTCGGCCTCGCTTGCACCCGCAGTACCTGCCGCACCCGCCTTCGTTCCGGCCTGACCAGTGGCCCCGCCAGCTCCTTCGGCCTGGGCGCCTGCCGCCCGAACCTCCACCTGAGCGGTAATTTGCGACTGAACCTGGGCCACCTTGGCAAAAATTTCAATGGTTTCTTGCGGTACAACACCTGCGGTCGATTCGCCCTTTTGGCCCGTTCCACCCCCGGCAGATGATTCGCCCTTCTCAGCCGCACCCGCCATCTTCGCGCCCTGCTCGCCACCGCCTGCGCTGGATTCTCCCTTCGCGCCACCGCCTGCTGCCTGCGCACCCTGAGTGCCCGCACCACCGCCTTGGCCCTGGTCTTTACCCACAGGGGGGTTCATCTGCACCACCACCTTCTTGCCCTCAGCCTTCACTTCAACAAGGCCCTTAGCGATCTCTTGAGCAAGCGCCTTCTCCACGGCCTTGGCCTGCGCCTGGGTCTCGGGGTCGGGACGTGGATCTTCTTTTTTGGTCTCCGTCTTTAACTCAACATTTTCCAATCGGTCGTTGGTGGTGTCCTGACGAATTGTGTCAACGACAGTAGG
>CAMDMC010000036.1 GCA_945901825.1 Bordetella parapertussis | reverse complement strand
CATCCAGTTGCATGTGGCGTGTCGGGAGGCACATACAGGCCTTGACGCTGCCGGCGATGTGAATGGCGCCTACCTTGTGGGCGTGCTGTCTTTGGAGAGAGCCAGGATGTCTGGAGCCAAGGCGGCAACGGCCTGATAGTGGGTTAGATACACTTCACCACTCAGATGGCTAAGGAAACCAGTGCGCTGAAGTCTGTCCATCACTGGCCCCTTGATCTCGCACAGGTGAAACTTGATGCCTGCCTCGCGAAGCCGCTGGTCGATTGCCTCGAGGCTCTCGAGTGCACTCGCGTCGATGTTATTAATTGCTGAGCATTGCAACACCAGGTGTTTGAGCAGTGGGTGCTCAGCGACCACCGCATTGACTTTGTCTTCCAGTATTCGGGCATTCGCAAAATACAGACTCTCATCGACCCGCAGGCTCGTGAGATGCGGGCTCGTGTGCACCTGGTGACGCAAGACATTGCGAAAATATTCTGTCCCCGGAACCAGACCAACCTCGGCAATGTGCGGACGGCTCGTCTTGTAAAGGTGAAGGAGCAGTGAGAGCAGAACGCCGCCCATCAAACCCATCTCCACCCCGACGGCTAGTGTCGTGAGGATTGTGAAGACGACTGCTGAGAAGTCTGCGCGAGAGTAGGCCCATGTACTGCGCAATGTTCGTAGGTCTACCAGGGAGAGCACAGCGACGACGATGGTGGCAGAAAGCACTGCCTGCGGCACGTAAAAGAGGGCGGGTGTGAGCAGCAGTGTGACCAGCAAGATGCCCATGGCTGTGAAAACGCCAGCTGCCGGGGTCTGTGCCCCTGCGTCAAAGTTCACGACGGATCGGGCGAACCCCCCTGTGACAGGGAACCCGCCAGTTACGCCTGCGCCAAGGTTGCTTGCCCCCAATGCAACCAGTTCTCGGTTGGGCAGGATCCGCTGACGTCGCTTGGCTGCCAGGGTCTGTCCCACCGACACCGACTCCACGAAGCCCACCACGCTGATAAGCAAGGCAGGAAGCGCCAGTTGTTCCCAGATCGACCAGTCAAGAGACGGCAATGTGAAGGGAGGAAGGCCTTGCGGAACAGCGCCGACGATCCCGACTCCCTGGTCTTGCCATTGATTTACCCATGTAAGAAAAGCCATTACCGCGATACTTACTACTGGGGCGGCCTTTGCGAGGCCATCGGACAGCTTTGGCCCCAGGCCTAGGCGTTGCAGCAATGGCTTGGCGCTGCGCCGGGCCCAGATAAGAACACTAATCGTGGCCAGACCAATAGCCGCCGACAGCGGGTGTACTTGTGATGCCTGTTGGAGCAGGCCCATAGCCAGTTCCATGAAGTGATGGCCCTCCACCGAGAGGCCAAGGATGACCTTGATTTGGCCTGCTGCAATGAGGAGTGCCGAGGCGGTGATAAAGCCAGAGATGACGGGATGGCTCAGAAAGTTTGCCAAGAAGCCAAGTCGAAGCACTCCCATGAGAAGTAGCATCAAACCCGACATAAAGGCCAGCGTAATGGCCATCGTCCAATAGGCCTCCGTGCCGGTTCGCGCCAAGTCGCCAATGGCGGTTGCCGTCATAAGTGAGACCACAGCCACGGGCCCTACGGCCAGTACGCGACTGCTTCCGAACACGGCATAGAGCAGCAGTGGGGCAATGCTGGCGTAAAGGCCAACCTGCGGTGGCAGGCCAGCCAATGCTGCATAGGCGAGACTCTGGGGAATCAGCATGACCGTGACGATGATTGCCGCCGTAAGGTCACTCGACAAAGTGGTGCGGTCGTAGCCGCGTGCCCACTCGATCATGGGCGATGGTGTTGGCCCGTGGCCCATGTCATGCCTGGGTGGCCGTCGAGGTGGATGCTTTGGGTTGACGGTTTAGAAGTTCGAATAGCAACATACCGGCCACCATGGACAACACGAACAGCGCGGCCTTGGACTCCCCGGCGCCCATCGAGACGATGCCCGGCCCTGGGCAAAAGCCGGCGATGCCCCAGCCAGCCCCGAAGGCGAGCGAGCCCAGCACCAGTCGGCGATCAAGGTCTCGCGAGGTAGGCAGTTGCATTGCCGCTCCCAGCAGACTTTGTGTACGTTTCTTGGCTGCGGCAAAGCCGAACAGCCCAATCAGGATGGCGCCGCCCATCACAAATGCAAGCGAAGGATCCCAGGTGCCTGCCAGGTCGAGAAATCCGATGACCTTAGCGGGGTCTGTCATGCCGGAAATCAGAAGCCCCCAGCCAAAAAGAAGGCCGATGAAAAATTCAATGACGCGGTTCATAAAGTCTCCCGGAGTTTAGAGAATGTGGCGTGCGACGTAGACGGTGGCAAAGCCAGCGGCCATGAAGGTCAGTGTGGCCACGAGCGAACGCGGCGAGAGCCTCGATAGTCCGCAGACGCCGTGCCCGCTGGTGCAGCCTGCACCGTAACGTGTGCCGAGGCCCACCAAGAGGCCGGCGGCAACGATGGCGGCGCCACCAGCCTCAATGCGCGGCGCGCTAACGAGTTCGGGGGCAATGAGACCCAGCGTGACGGGTGCCAGAAGCATCCCGAGTAGAAGGAACACCCGCCAACTGGTGTCGCCGCGTTTGGGGGCGAGCAGGCCGCCCAGAATACCGCTGATGCCCAGCACGCGCCCGCTTGCCAGGATGAGCGCTACGGATGCAATACCCAACAACATTCCACCCGCCAGGGATGTCCAGGGGGTGAAGTGAATCCAGTCAATCGTCATGTCTTGCTCCTTTGTGGAATTTGGTTTGTTTTGGAGGTTTCTGGATGTTCTATTGATATATAGTATATTAATCAATAAACTATGTAAACCTTAAATGAAAAGGAGTAAGTCATGAGCAGCCCCTCGCGAAACCCGCAAGTGCACGGCATCTTCGACGCTGCAACCTGGACGGTCACCTATGTCGTTCATGCTGGCCCCGAAACTACTGCCGCGATCATCGACTCGGTGCTCGACTACGACCCCAAGTCGGGGCGCACCAAGACCGAATCAGCAGATAAGGTCATTGAGTACGTCAGAGCCAACGCACTTCAGGTGGAATGGATTCTGGAGACCCATGCCCATGCAGACCACCTGAGCGCAGCGCCTTATCTCCGGAACAAGCTAGGCGGCAACATTGGCATTGGTGACCAGATCACCAACGTACAGAAGATGTTTAAGGGCATTTTCAACTTAGAGCCCGAGTTCCCGACGGACGGCTCACAGTTCAATGTGCTGCTCAAGAACGAGGAAGTCTTCAACATCGGAGGTTTAAAGGCTCGGGTGATATCCGTCCCTGGGCACACACCCGCCTGCGTGGCCTATCAGGTTGGCGATGCCGTCTTTGTGGGCGATACCTTGTTCATGCCCGATGTGGGAACGGCTCGCTGTGACTTCCCCGGCGGCGACGCAGAGACCCTTCATGATTCCGTATCAAAGCTCTTGAGCCTGCCGCCGGAGACGCGTCTTTTTGTCTGCCATGACTACCCACCCAACGACCGTCCGATCGCCTTTCAGACAACCGTGGCCGAGCAGCGGGCTAAGAATATTCATGTGCACGAAGGCATCAGCAAGGCGCAGTTTGTCGAGATGCGTAAAAAGCGCGATGCAACCCTCGAGATGCCAGTGCTGATTTTGCCGGCGGTCCAGATCAACATCCGTGCCGGGAATATGCCGCCGAAAGAGTCCAATGGAACAGCTTATGTGAAGATTCCGATCAATGCCCTCTGAAATCCTCGACATCCAGTCCATCCGGCAGTCGGCCGGATTTGCGGCTGCCTTTCTGAAGTCTATGGCTAATGAAGACCGGCTGGTCTTGTTGTGTCAGCTCACAGAAGGAGAGCGTTCTGTGGGTGAGCTCGAGCAGCTCACAGGCATTCGGCAGCCCAGTCTCTCTCAGCAGCTTGGGGTGCTACGGGCCGAGGGCTTGGTTCAGCCGCGTCGTGAGGGAAAATTCATGTTCTACAGAATCACCGATACCCGCGTTCTCGGCCTTTTGCGCGCCCTGGAGGCTGCCTTTTGTCGAGGCAAACCATGAAGGGAAAGTGAACCCATGATCACGAAAAAGTTTACGACGGGTGAGATTGAACAGGTGTTGTTTGACCCCAGCAGCAGGTATTTAGAGGTTCAGTGGCGTAACAAGCGAATCGCAGCGTTTCGACCGGTTCCAGAGGAGATTGCCCGCCGTTTGTGTAGCGCACCCAATACCTCACCCTACCTTGAGGACCGGATCACCGAAGAGTAGTCCCACGCCCCGCGCCCCTCTGTAACGCAGTCACCCCAATCGTATGGCTAAACTTCCCGTAGAGTGAGGTTTGCCAGTAGCCCAGATGACTAAACTCAATCCATAAATCGCTGGGAATGAGAATTTGCCGGGTTCGCGTCTCGTAACCAAATACATTGCCAGTTTTGAGTGCACCGCCTGAGAACTCAACGGGGCCTTTCACAATGGCCGAAAAGACTCAAGCGCCTAATAATAGTTTCAGGGCCTGCACGACCTTTCCTATTGGCGCGAAAAAACGGACACTCGCTTTCGTGTTGCCCTTGACTAAGCACTCGCCGAATCGTTGATCTATCAGTGCGCGAACTTGTTCTTTAACAACTTGGAGGCATCACACCATGGCGAAAGTCATTGAGGTCAGAAGACGACCGCCGATTCATAGGCAGGCTGCATCCGTCGTTCATGGGCGGGGAGTATCTGCCTAGCACTCGTAAGCAAGAGGTGGAAATTGCCCGCATCACCATTGCCTCCACAACCTAAGATGTCACCTGTGTCTATGCACGGCCTCTGGGCAAGCGTATTAGCTACCGCATCGTGGACGAGTACAACGGCGACACCAATACCGGGCGTCAAACGAGCACCTTTACGAAGCCCTTAAGCCTGGGCGAGCTTACTAACTTCTTCCTGCAAGGCTGGGACTTGCTTGGCTGCCTTGACCACAACTTCTGGGAAGACGGCTACCCGCGTGACGAGGTACGGGAGCCTTATGACGGCTATTTGCGATCAGTTCCGCATCAACTGGCACGGCGTGCATGGGCCAAGCCACTGGGCCCGTGTGCGTCACCATGGGCTGCGGCTTTGTACACTTCGCCAGGGTGATCTTTTTGTGGCCTAGCTCATTTCCTGATCTAGCTCTTTGTTATATTAAGCAAATAAATTTAATCAATTCAAGTATCGCGCGGTTGCTTTGATAGCGATTACGTCTTTGTCGCACAACAAATCAACATGCCAATGCAAGGGCCACGGTTCCCACCGTAACATCGTGATAGGCTTCGGAGAGGCAGCCTTTACCACCACCTAGGGTAAACCCCCCAACCAGGGTAAACCCCCCAACCAAGTCTTATCGCAGGTTGTTAAACCATAGCACCCCGGACTCCTCGTGCACGGAGCATGATTTTTTTAAAACAGGGCCACTAGTTTTTTTGCTGCCTGCGGTTCAAATTTTTTCCAAGCCATCCATCAAACGTTTTGTAGAGGCGGCGCAAGAAAAAGATCAGTATTTTTCAAGGTTTTCGCGTGGTTTTTCTCTTTCAATAAAAACAAAGGTCGTGTCATGAAGCCATTTCGTATTGCTGTGCCATTGGTATCTCTGGGAGTTTTGTCGGGGTGCGCCTCAATCACTCAAGGGACAAGCCAAACCATCATCTTCAATCTCGAACCGAAGGAAACTGTTTGCGTAGTGAGTCGGGATGGGGAGGGTCAGTTAGCGACCATCACGACTACAAACAACACGATATCCGTCTCTAAGGATAAAGACGACATTCTTGTGGCTTGTAAAGCTCCTGGCTATAAATCATCAACAATTCGTCTGGTAAGTTCAACCCAGACTGCTGGCGTGGTTGGGGGGGTATTCTTAGACCTGGGAATAGTCGATATGATGACGGGCGCAATGTGGAAATATCCAGAGTCCACGAACGTTGCTCTCGAAAGAGATGAGGCACCCTCAACATTTCGTCTGCCTGCCAAATAGAAACCTTTCGCCCGAATAGCCTATGTGGCCGGTTTCATCCTCTCAGATCAAAAGAGGAGTGAGGAACGCTTTTCTTGTTCTTACTTCTCTTTCCTTCAGCGCGCACTTAAGTTTCGCGGCCGAGCAGTGCTCGCTTGAGGTTGAGATGAGACACTGGACCATGTGCTCGCAGGATGTTGCCTTCCCAAACGGATTGAGATATGAAGGCGAGTTTCTGAATGGAATGCCCCATGGGGATGGGGAATTCTTTTTCCCCAATGGAAGTAGTTACAAAGGTCAACTACGGGCTGGCGTTCCAAATGGAGTAGGCCGTTTTGCCTTTGCGAATGGCGACACCTATGAGGGTGAATGGAGAGACGAGAAGGCGCATGGACGAGGGGTTTTCCGTTTTTCTGATGGGCGCTCTCCGCTTATAGGACTGTGGGAGAGAGACCAGTTTGTAAGATCAGAAGGCAGCTCTGAGAGTGTGTTGAGCGCAGCAGACACGCAACTGACCATTCTTGAAAAGCCTTTGCAGCAAGACGCTAAACCAGTCGTCTCGAGTCCAATGACATTAACCGTTGATGCCTCTCAGCCAAGACTTGATGGGGCTTTCAATTTGGTTGTTCGTACAAGTCCACATGTGGTTTCTTTAAAGATTGATGGCGTCGAGCACGGCGCAAGCGCTACCGGCCGCTATGAATTAAGCTGGTTTGCGCGGGTTGGAGAAAATGTAATTGAAGTGGTCGCCGAGGATCGCAATAAGGTTATTAAGCGACAGTTGGTTACCGTCAACAGAGATCTCATTGAGCAAAAGGCTCGTCTCGAGCCGTTGCGCCCTTTAAGGGTTAATCCTGTAGCGGTGTCCGACTCAGTTGCCATTATTATTGGCATCGAAAAGTATCGAAGAATTTCTTCAGCAGACTACGCAAGTCGTGATGCCAGTGCTTTTTATGACTACGCGGTACGGGCACTTGGTGTCCCACCAGAAAATATTCGGTTACTTCTAGATGAGAAAGCCGAGGCAGCCGAAGTCTTGCGTACTTTCAAAACATGGCTACCAACTCGCGTGAATAAGGGGAAAACAAAAATCTACGTTTTCTACAGCGGGCACGGGCTTCCATCTAATGACGGTCGTAGTTTGTATTTCTTGCCTCATGAAGTCGATAGAGACCTTCTGGCTCGCACGGCAGTGAGTCAAAAAGAGGTCGCAGAAGCCATTCAACTTACAAGCCCTAGGTCCGTTATCATGTTTATTGATAGCTGCTACAGTGGGCAGAGCAGGACGGGTGAGACACTACTAGCCAGTGCGCGTCCCATCACACTTACCCCGAAGCAAGCAACAGGCCTTCCCGAAAACTTCACCGTAATCTCAGCCTCAGCACCCGACCAGATTTCATCAAGCAGTCCCGAGCTGCGCCATGGAATTTTCAGCTACTACCTCATGAGGGGTATGGAAGGGGAAGCAGACACCAATAAGGATAAACAGATCACTGTGGGCGAGATGCAGACCTATCTATCCGAGAACGTTACGCGACGTGCCATGGGGATGAACCGCACTCAGCAACCTCAGGTAGTGGGCGATACGAGCCGAGTTCTGGTAGGTAGGTAACTTCTTGCAGTAAAGCTCAGTCACGCAGATGCAGAAGTCACGCAATGAATCATTTGAATGCGTCCGTTGTAGTTAAAGAACAGGTTATTTGAGACTCTTATTTTTTCTTAGCCCCCAAAACGCCTGACCGCCCTCAATCCAGATCTGACCAACAAAGCTAAACGGGATGGGAAATACCCCGTTGTTTATTCTGGCGTCTGCCTGGCCCTGTACTGGACTAATTTCAATCTCAAGCCGGGTCCCCCAGGCGTGATGGGTGGTTCGTGTTATTTGTAATCGTGAAGTGCCTGTGGCCCGCACAGACACCGTTTGCTCTGAAGGCAGGCTAAGCATGACCTCTTCGCCTGCGTTTAGAACAAACACAGTGTTTAGGCAGAGAGGTAGGGTGAGAATGGCCTGCGTATCTGCCGCGCGCGAGAGCTGATAGCTGCCAATAACATCGCCTGAACGACAAGTAACCTGTGTTTTTGAGTTCAATGGAACAAGCAGGGCTTCAGCTGGATTGTCAACACTATTTCCGGTGCCTCCCATGCCCCCACCAGTGTCCGTATCCACCTGACTGGGCAGGGCTGCCAGGGTGTTTAGTGTAAAGCTCAATAGTCCCGCCAGCAGCGCTAACCTGTAAGAGGCTGCAGTGATCTCCATCTTCACAATTGCTCTTCTTTGCGAAAGTAGGCACCAAAATTAAAGCGAAACTGTCCATGGTTTCGTTTCACTTGCGCCAGTTTCTGAGCCTTGCTGTTTACCGCAACAAGGGCTTGCATAGCCTGTTCTTTCGCATATTCGTTTAGCTCGGCGGCCATATTTTCTGAAACCCCATGAAAATGCACGCATCGATCAAGCTGAGGCTCACCCTCTTTAAGCAAATTTGTGACTGCAACATTGAAGTGGTCGCTTAGATTCATTCCCAAGTAGTCAGCCAGCGCTGCCTCGTCTTGGTTCATAACAAGTCGGTCTGCATGAATCATCAGTCGACCATCGCTGTGTTCACTGACCACACCGCGTGAAAGAAGCTCGTCAAGAACAGCCCTAGGGCGAATATCGGTGCTGACACTCTGCACAAGGTTATTAAAGCCAGTGGACTTCGAGCGGCCCTTTGCAATAGGCTGCCGTGTGAGCAAAGGGGGCGGGTTACCCATGGAAAGCCATCGTGCGATGACCTGCGATGCGGTGTTGCCCTCGGTGCCAAGGCCAGACGGGCCGGTTTGAGTTCGTAGTCGCTTGACGTCCTTTCGATGGATGCCCGTTGCAATTGAAAGTCGGCTGTCCGTTGGCTCCTTTATTCGACTGCCGTCATGCATTGAAGGGCTGTTTGCGCGATGAAGGGCTTCTCGCACCATGGCGACCTTAAGCATCTCGCTCACCTGCCCATGGGTGACTCCTTGGCTAAGTAGCAGTTTGGCTAAGGGGGCAAGGATCCGTTCGAGGGCCTTAAGGACTGATGGGGACATGTATGTTGTGACTTGGGTTTTAGTGTTGAGTCCGCTTGACGTGTGAAATTTTCCCACATAATATGTGTCTATGCGCGTTATAACAAGTTTTTTCTTTTCTAGGGCCTCCCTTGTGGGCTTTTTAGTCCTCGGGTTAGCCTTCGCTAGCTTCTCGCCAGCTAAGGCCGACGTACGTGAGGTTTCCGGGGAGGTCCTTTTTGGACCTGAAACGTCTGAGTCCAAAGCATGTGAGGCTGCTGAGCAGAAGGCCAAACAAGAGGCGTTAAGGCAGGTCTTAGGCGAGCGCTTCTCTGTAAGTGAGCAACTGTCTTGCCGTGAGGGGAAGGCCGGTACCGACAACCCGGACTGCGTCTACAACACTTTCTTATGGTCGGAGATTGATGGTGACGTTAAGCAGGCGGTTCGCCTCGGTAACCCTGTGGTTGATAAAACACTGGGGGCAAGCCGCTGCATCGTTACCATGCGTGTGGAAGTTGTCCAACCAAACACAGCGCCAGACCCCAGTTTTGATTTCCAGGTCTTGCTCAGTTCAATTCGCCTTCGTGAAGGAGAAGCCTTAAGTTTTTCAGTTAAGCCAACAGCTCCGATGCATTTAGCAATCTTTGGATGGGCGCCAAGTCACGATAAAAAGACCGTTACCCGCATTTTTCCAAACGCTTTTGATTCCGAAGCTCTCTTGCGAGCACAGCAGCAGAACTCAATTCCCTCGGAACTGGGAAGTCGGCGGTACGGTTTCCAGGCAAGCTTTCCTGCTGGCCTGAAGCAGGACTATGTGGACGAGTACTTAATTTTTGTTGCCACAAATCGGCCTATCGCGTGGTTAGAGAGCTATGAGTTTGAACAATTCAGGGCCCGCATTCGTGAAATCAGCCCGCCCGATAAGCGTGTGGTGAAGCGAAGTTATCGCATCATTAACTAGGCAAGAACGCCGTCAATGTTTTTTCTTAACCTCCGAAACGCTCTTATAGCACTTGCCACAGCCGGGGCGCTCTCGGGCTGCGGTACAACCTACGTCAACGACTCCAAGCTTGCAAAAGAGAAGGCGCCTGTTGGCTCCCTTGAACAAAAGGTTTACTTTGAGTTGAACGAATCACTTGCAGGTCAGCCCCCCACGTGCATTCATGTTCTTCCTTTTGAGGACCCCGAGAAGCTCGACCCTGAGTTTTTGTTGCGAAAGGCCTTCCATGCGCAACTCTCAATAACCGGGGTTCGGCTCATACCCCTTCAGGCCATTGAAAAGAGGTCGGCGCAGTACATTGCTCAAAAAGAAAACTGCTCTTATACCTTGCAGGCAACCGTGACAGATAACAAGAGCTCGTTTTATGGCGTTTTTTCTGAATATCGGGCGGGGGTGAGGGCCGAGCTTGTGCATTTACCCTCAGGTAGTGCCTATTGGCGTGGAAGCCATACGTTAGTCAAACGGGATGGCGGCCTACCCATTGGCGTTATTAGCGCCATCTCTGGCGCTGCCAGTGCGGCGCGCAACCTTGACTCTGACCAGGCTACTCGTGTTAGCCGTGAGCTTGCCCATCGGCTCGTCAGGTCAATTCCCAACCTTAGCTATTCTGAAGAAGAAGTAAAAGCCGAACCGGTTATTGCTGGGCTGCAGCCACCTAAGCTTGAAGGCGGGGCACTGCCCAAGGCTGCGCAGTCACCGACCCATACGCCTTATCCAGAGGTACCCAGCGATGTTATTGCCCGTATTGACGAGCAGCAGAAACAAGGCCCGATCACCTCTGAAGCCTTTATTACAAGGGCGAAGTCGTATCAGGCGCTCGGTCAGCACGAAAAGGCGACATCCGACCTTATTTCTGCCATTGCAATGGGTGACAATACCGATAAAACGTATATTAACCTTGGTCGAAGTTATGCCGCGCTGGGCCGATTTGATTTTGCCGCAGTGGCATTTGATGTTGCGGTTGAAAAGAATCAGCTTAACCTCGAGGCTCTTACGCTCGGGGGTATTGCGCACTCAGCCAATGGTGATGACGAACTTGCCTATGCGCTTCTGAGGCAAGCCTTGGTGCAGAGTCTTGCCGCTGACGACAAGCGGAGCGCCAAAAGAGCGTTATCGGCGCTGCGCTCTACTGGCTTATTTGAGAAGCTTTCAGAGGCCGATCAATCTTTTTTGCAGTCCGAGTTGTAGTTAACTTTCTACAGGAGAAGTAAACATGAACAAATTCTTCCAACCATTGGCACTCGCTGCAGCAGTTGTGTTGGCGGGTTGTGCGTCAACGCCTAAGCCTGGAAGTCCAGAGGCTGCGGCTATTCAGGAGCAAAAGAAGGAGAAGCAGGAGATAAAGGCTGTTGAAAAGGCTTTATCCAACATACCCGATTGGTTTCTGAACCCGCCCGTAGCTGAAAACGCCATTTACACCGCAGGCGTGGCCACCTCAGGGGATATGCAGTTTGCAATGGATAAGGCCGTGCTAAGTGCTAAATCTGCCTTGGCTTCGCAGCTCAATAACCGTGTGTCTGCGCGCATTCGGGACTTCATGAGAGAGGCTGGCATTGCCAATGATGCTGCGATGTCTGCAGAGGCTGAGCGGGTAAGTCAGAATGTTGTAACTGAAGTAAATTTAGCCGGTTTTCGGCGAGATAAGTCTCAGGTTTTCCAAGAAGGCCGCAACTATCGCGCGTACGCATTGCTGTATTACCCCATAGGCGATGCAAACAAGATCGTCCGGGATCAAGTAAAGAAGAGCGGTCAGTTAGAGTCAAAGTTGCGGGCTTCAAAAGCTTTCCAAGAGCTTGAGAAGGAAATTGAAGCGGCGCGAGGCAGATAAGCTATGAGGGATTTTTTTCAACGAGTTGCAGTGGGTTTTTCCTGCTTCTGGCTCTTCATGGGCTCAGCCCTTGCCTTCGTTTTAGTTACAGAAGAAGAGGTTCGTAAGTACAAGGGGAACGAGGCAGCTCTTTCAGTTCCACTGGCGGCCTCCCCGGGGGTTATTCCGGGTATCGAGGTTGTGAATCCTCAGATCATGGCCGGCCCCGTGCCAAGCCCCGTGTCCATCGAGCTTTCCTTTCGTACCGACGGCACACCGGTTGATATGAAGAGCTTTCAGGCGCTTTATGGGGGGTTTAAGTTCGACATTACCGACCGTATCTTAGCGAAGGCGCGTGTAACGGCATCCGGCCTAAAAATTGAAAACGCCGAGATACCGAAGGGCACCCATCGCCTGTTTTTAGCTATTAGTGACGTCAAGGGAAGGCGCACCGATCGTGAACTACGCATACAGGTGCAATAAAGTTATTCGTAACAGCCTGGTTGGGCTTGTCTTTGCCCTGGGCCTTGGGGTTGGGTTCGGGCAAGGCGCTCTTGCATCAACGGCAAGTTCCACTAAACAGGCCAACACGGCCTCTCTTGGGTATGTCTCCGGATTAATTGACGATGGGTTTTACGAGGCTGCATTAACCAGCCTGAAGTCAGTTCCCATGACAACCGATGCAGAGGTTGGCGAGGTCTTTGTTGAGATGTCCAAGCTCTACGCCTCATTGGGTAATATTTCCAAGGCAAAAGAGTCGCTTGAGACCGCCTTTGAAATATCCCCGTCTGATAGCCCAAGGCTTGCGCTTGAGCAGGCCCGCCTAGACATCCTATTGGGCAATCTTGTGCATGCCCGCCGCTCCATTGCCTCCATGGCGTCTAGGCAGGACCTTGAAAGAAGCATTCAAGAAGAGCTGCAGGTTTTGCAGGCACGCGCGGAACTGGCGGTCGGTGGCTTTGGTGTTGCGGAACAGGTCTTGAGGCAAGGACCGTCTTCTGAGCGTTTAATGCTTGAGCGAGCCAAGCTACTGCAGGCGCAAGGAAACACAAAAGAGGCGAGAGCCCTTCTTGATGCCTACAAAACCCAGCAAGGGTCAACGGGCCGAACCCGGTTAAAACTCGCAGAGCTCTTGCGCCAGCTTGGTGATGCCCCTGCAGCAACAACGGAGCTTGCCAAAGCTAAAGCGTTGTTCGCGCAAGCAGACGATGGTGCACGATTGGCCGAGGTAAAAAAGCTTGGGGCCTTACCCGTTATTAAAGCTCCGCCCGCTGCCAAACAATCATCGCCAAGCAATAGACCGCCGCTTGTTACGGCACCCCAAAGACCCGTGGAGCACCAACCGCCTCGGGTAATCGTACCGGTCGAGCCTGTTGAGGCGATTGAGCCGATTAATCCAGTTGAGCCCTTTCTGCCCAAGCATACTCCCCCCACAGCGCTGGCCCCCCAACCCCTAAAGACAAACATACAGCCCTTTCCTTTTGCACCCGGAAGCCAGTTAATGACGGGAAGCGGTTTTGTCATTGATGGCGGCAGAAGGGTAGTTACGAATAAGCATGTTGTTAATGGCACGACGGAAATTTATGTTCGCAACAGCCTTGGCGACTTTAGTCGAGTGAGGGTTGAGCGAGTAAGCGAAACCGATGACTTGGCCATTTTGGTATTGGATAGCCCTTTTGCTTCTGAGCGCGCCATTGCATACAGCCAATTCGCACCGGCTCGGGCTGGAGCTAACATTGCCGTGCTGGGGTTTCCGTTAACCGGGGTGCTTGGCTCGGTGACGCCGTCCATTACCAACGGCATTGTAATTAAAGACACTGGGATGCAAGACGACCCCAAGACTTTTCAGTTAAGTGCCAAGATGAACAAGGGCAATAGCGGTGGCGCGGTGGTTGATGCGCGCGGTAAGCTCATTGGCATTGCTGTGGGCAAGCTTGATATCGTGAAGATGATGCAAGACGATGGCTTTCTACCCGAAGACATTAATTTTGCTGTTCATGTAAACCGGCTTCAAGAGTTAGGGGTCTCCATGCAGCCTGCGTCAATGATTGAGGCCAAGGAGATGCCGCTTGAGGAGATTTATCGGCGTTTTATTGGATCAGTGGTGATGGTGGCGGGGAAGTGATCGTCATTAGTCGCTCATTTGGGTTTTCTTAGCAGAGAGATCACACCTCCTATGGACTGTGGTGAAAGAATCGTAGTGTGCTGTCAACTACTTTTTTACTTCACTGTATTAATGACGATGTCCGCGCTAAGTAGATTTTGCCGCCAGAAGACAAAGCTGGGGATACTGCCTTGTATACTAGGCTACGGGGGAGTAAAGCCAATCAAGGTAGCGTCTCTAGGCCTCTCATCTTCAACAGCCACAGAAAATTGGAAAATCCATGTCAATTTCTTATTATTCAGCTACGGTTCCTGTTTTAAAGCAGATGCTCTTAGCACTCGGCGATGTGTTGAAAAAAGGTGAAGAGTACGCACAACAGCGAAAATTCGATTCGGCCACCTTATTGCAGTCACGCTTATTTCCAGACATGCTGCCGCTGGTACGTCAAGTACAAATCGCCTGCGACTTTGCCAAAAGTGTGCCTTCGCGTATTGCTGGCCTTGAAGTAGCCACCTACGAAGACACCGAGCAAAGCTTTGACGAACTGCAAGGCCGTATTCTAAAGACGCTAGAACTCATAAGTACCATTTCCGCTGCGCAACTTGATGGCAGCACAGTAAAAGAAATTATTTTGCGCCCAGGTACGCCAAAAGAGAAAAAACTAACCGTTGAAGACTATGCTCTGAAATACGGCATGCCACAATTTCTCTTTCATGTCACAACCGCTTACAACATCCTTAGGCATAACGGAGTCGAGATCGGAAAAAAAGACTTCATGGGTTCCTATTAGTCT
>CAMDMC010000035.1 GCA_945901825.1 Bordetella parapertussis | reverse complement strand
AAGCTTACGAAGGCCGAGATTCTGACTGCCATTCGCCAGGCAGCGGCTTCGCAAGATGTGGGTAATGCCTACTTCTATGGCTATGGTGATGCAACGACTCCTGCGCGAGGCTCTGTTGAGGGTGCGCTGGCTGCGGCTGAGGCCGAGGCAGCCAGGGCCTCTTCAACGGCGCTTTCAGTTTACGAGGCGGTTTTAGCCTCTTCCAATGGCCCGCAGAGGGCTGCGGTTGAAGCGTACTCAAGCCGAACTGCAACGGCCAGTTCAGTGCTTGAGGCAATTCAAGAAGCGCAGGCCACGGCAAGCTCAGAAGCTGTTGCGCTGCTAACGGAGGTTGGCGGGCAGTATGTTGATCAAGAAACGCTGTCTACCATTCAAGATTACGTGGCCAGTCAGGCTGAGCTTGCCAATTCAACGGCGAATACAAAAATATCGCGGGCCGACTCTTTTCGAGCTATACAAGTAGGCTACGACGCAGTTGCAGGTAGCTTCACGTTTAAGGGCGAGGAAGACGACATCATTCGCTTGGGCTCCGCAACAAGTGGTCGTAACGAGTTATTTGGGTTGGAAATCGTGCCCACAGCGGTAGACCCCAATACGGGAACGTACGGTTCTGTTGTACTTCCTAATGGCCGCGAAATGCTGGCACAGGCTGACCAGCGCTATGGTGTAGAGGTGACTTTCAACGACACCGACCGTATTTTTGAAATTTCTTCGGGTACTACAGGCGACACCTCAAGTGTAAAAATTAGTGACGCCTCTGATCTTGCGAACATTCTCTTTGGGTTTACTCAAACAGCCGCTGACGAAGTGGTTCCTGCTGCCACAGGCGCCTCTCCTGTTGTTCTACCCTCGGACGTTCCCGTTCGCGGCATTGAGTCAAAACCTGCCGTGCTTACAGGTGGCGCCATTGGTATTAACTTAGACAACAAATTTGTAGTCGACGCGCGTAACGACACTTTCGTTGTAACAGTGGATAACGTGACCGGCCTTATCCAAATGCCTCGAAAAGAGGATTACAACATTGAAGAGTTCCGCGATCTTCTAGAGCGCCGCATTAATTCGTTAGCCGACTCCTTTGGGCGAACGGTCAACGGGGTCAAAGTAGAGGTTGTAACAAACCCGGTAACTAATACCAGGGCCTTCCAGTTCACCACAGGCACCACGGGTGACGACTCTTTCTTGAAAATCTCTGGACCAAGCGTCTGGGGTCTTAACGATCTAGAGAGCGTTCGGGGCGGGACCACTGAATGGGTGGAACCCCCTCAAGCGACCGACCCGGAGGGCTTCCCCTTGTATGTCGACCGTGATGGTAACGAGACCACTGACGCCGGGGATTTTTCAGAAGAAGAGACGCGAGACCTTTGGGCACCGGTCTTCTTCGATAAGGGCGAGCTAACCTTTGATACTGCAGGTCAGCTTGTCTCGCCAGGGTCCGCCATTAAGTTTGCGAGTGAAACCATTGGTACATCCGGCGCCACTTTAGGAATTGCCATTGATTACGACGGATCAACCCAGTTCTCTAACCCCTTCTCGGTTCTTGCCCAAGACCAGAACGGGCGACCCGAAGGTGACCTGATTGGTCTAGATATTGGTGATGATGGCCTTGTGTCAGCGAACTACTCCAACGGCACCGTGAAGAACTTAGCCAAAATTGTTCTTGCCAACTTTTCGAATCCAACGGGGTTGCGGCAAATTGGTGATGCCAGTTACTACGAGACCTCTCAGTCGGGTTCAGTAACCTTAGGTGAGGCGGGAACAGCAGGCTTTGGTACGGTTCGTGCTGGTGCTAGGGAACGGGCCAATGTGGACTTGACCGCGGAACTGATCGAACTGATTACCAATCAGCGAAACTTCCAGGCCAATGCCAAGGCAATTGAAACCAATAACACCCTAACCCAGGCCATTATTAACATCAGAAGCTAATAGCTGAGAGCTTTTAGTCTGTTGAGAAAAAGACCGGTAGGCGAGATAGGACGTAGATCATGGACCGCTTTGCTTATACCTCTTTAAACTCCATTAACGAGCGCCGCCCCATTCGTCATGTGTTTACAAACGAATTGGCCAACGTCAATGTGGTGGGCTTTAAGAAGAGCTGGGAGGCGGCCATGCAGGCCAATAAAACCGAGGGCATGGGTTATGACACTCGTATCTCGCCGCAGCTTGAAAAGCATGAGCGTATTTTGCTCACCCCGGGTGCCCTTATGGTGACGGGTCGAAGCACCGATATAGCTCTGGATGAACAGGGTGTATTTGGTGTGCGCGCACCCGATGGCGAGACCGCTTTTACACGTCGAGGCGACCTTCGCGTAAGCCTTGAGGGTGTGCTTGAAAACGGGCAAGGCCATGTTGTTCTGAATGAAAACGGCGGACCCATTGCTGTGCCTCCTGGTTTTGATATCAACATCACCAAGACAGGCGCCGTTTTTGCCAAGGACCCCAATATTGTAGGTGTAGCGCCCGAGGTGCAGATAGGTCAGCTTATGCTGCGTGATGCCAGTGATACCTACTTGGTTCGCCGAGAAGACGGTTTGTTTGAAGCATTTGTTAATGAACAGCGTGTGCCTGGTGACTTTCAGTCGGGCCCCCGACCCGTTCGTGTGACTTCGGGAGCGCTTGAGGGAAGCAATGTGAACCCTGTTATGGCCCTTGTTAAGCTCATCGACGAGAGTCGTTCGTTTGAGCAAAGCATTAAATTCATTAAGACCGCTAAGGAAATTGACGAGTCCGGCGCATCCATGATGCGGGCCTAGCGTTCTAGGGGTCGTATTTAAGCCTGCTTGTGACAAACATTTGTAGAGAGCGGCAATTGTAAGTAGCGGCAAGCCCTTGCCGCTTTGAACCCCAGGCTAGTTGGCAGATATCTTGCTTAGTATTCCTTGAACGAAGTTGTAAGACTTCCCCATTTCTAAGGAATGCTGCATGGACGCCTCTTTATGGATTGCTAAGACAGGACTCGACGCTCAGCAAAAGCGCATGAGCGTTATCTCAAACAACCTAGCTAACGTGAACACCACCGGTTTTAAGCGCGACCGGGCTAACTTCGAAGACCTTCTTTACCAAAATATTCGTCAGCCAGGGGGTGCCACGGGTGCCGATACCTTGACACCTACGGGTCTTATGGTGGGTACGGGTACACGCATTCTGACCACTGAGAAGATTCATGCCCAGGGCAACATGATTAACACCGAAAATGCCTTGGACATTGCCATTGACGGCCCGGGCTTCATGCAGATCACCCAGGCCGATGGAACCATTGCCTACACACGTGACGGCGCCTTCAAAATCAATGCCGCAGGGCAGGTTGTAACAGGACATGGCGACCTGCTTGACCCTGCCCTTGTCATTCCCGACAACGCTGCTTCTATTAGCATTGGCCGCGATGGCACGGTAACGGCCGAACTTGTTGCTGGTGGTGGCCAGGTGGCCCTTGGCCAGATTAACCTGGCACGCTTTATTAACCCAGCAGGCCTTCAGCCGATGGGTCAAAACCTATACAAAGAAACCGCAGCCAGCGGCGCCCCGGTTGTTCTCGTTCCCGGCGTTGAAGGCATTGGCTTTTTACGCCAAGGCATGTTGGAAGCCTCCAACGTGAACGTGGTGGAAGAGATGGTGAACATGATTGAAACCCAGCGGGCCTACGAGGTGAACTCCAAGACCATTTCGGCCACCGACGGCATGCTGCGCTTCCTTAACAACAACCTGTAATTTTTTTAAAGGCTTAAAAATGATGGTTTACAGAGCTTCCCGAATTGGTTTATCGGTGCTTGCTGCGACAACTTTAGTGGCCTGTGCCTCGAACAAACCCAAACTGGCTGACGCGGAATTTGCGCCGATCGTTCAAATTCCCGAACCTCCGCCGGTTGCGGCTACAGGGTCTATTTATCAAACCGGTCGATTAGGAAATTGGTTTGACCGTAGGCGAGACTTCAAAATTGGGGACATCGTGACAGTCATTGTTATCGAGGCTCCAAGCGGGTCAAACAAACGATCGAATAATATGGAAAGAACCACAAGTAACAACGTGATGCCGTCAGTTCAACCGCTACTGCCGGGTGTTTTTGATGGACTCCCATTGAATGGGACAACACACAGTACCGATTCTGAAGCGAACACCTCACACGGTGCGGAACTGAAAGCTGCAGTTGCGGCGACTGTTACTCAAGTGCTTTCGAATGGCAACTTGATTCTGCGCGGCGAAAAGCAAATTGAATTTTCACAGGGCGCAGAAAAAATTCGAGTAGCTGGAATTGCGCGGCCCGATGACATTACGTCTGAGTCAACCATTCGCTCTGAACGCCTAGCAAATGCTCAGATTTCCTACACAGGCTCAGGCGATATGGAAAACGCTAGCAAAGTTCCTTGGGGCTCAGGCTTCTTAATGAAAATTTGGCCTTTCTAAGGCGCCCACGTCTCAAAATAACTTTGTAAGAGCTTCTACCAAGCATTCCTCACCAAGGGTACACCATGCGACAAGAACTCCAGGCATTTAAGCAACATCTAAGTGATGTGCTTATGACAACAGATTTCAGTCTTAAGGCTCGGTGGGTTGTCGGCATCGCTTGGGTTCTTGCTATTCTCATTATTCTTATCTCCCCGCCTGCTTATGCAGATCGAGTTAAAGACTTAGCCTCCTTGGCAAGCAGCAGGTCGAATCAACTAATAGGCTACGGCTTGGTTGTTGGCCTTGAGGGAACGGGAGACAAGGGTTCGGCAAACGTTACGTCTTCCACCGTGACCGAACTTCTGAAGCGCCTTGGCGCAATAACAAACTCTCGAGACGAGAGCGTCGACTCCTTTGCAAAGCAAAAGGCCATAGCGGCTATCGTGGACGTGGATAACGTTGCCGCTGTTTTTGTTACGGCTGAGCTTCCTGCGTTTGCAAAGCCCGGCCAGCGTATTGATGTCAACGTGTCAGCCATTGGTAAGGCCAAGAGCCTGCGTGGTGGCAACCTTATTCTTACAAGCCTTCGGGGTGTGGATGGGCAGGTCTATGCCCTTGCGCAAGGTCCTTTAACAGCGACAGGTGTGCGTGAAGAGGCTGCTGCCTCGCGCGTAACGCTTGGTGTACCAACAGCCGCCCGTATTCCTAACGGCGCCATTGTTGAGCGCACGGTTCCCACACCCTTTGAGAGTGCCGAGTTCTTGGTTATGAACGTGCATGCATCGGATTTTTCAACCACGAACGGAATTGTAAATGCCATTAATAAGACTTTCGGCGATGGCACCGCCCAGGCTATTGATGCGACATCCATTGCTATTCGAAGTCCTGCAAATACAAGCCAGCGGGTTGCCTTTATGAGCGAAATTGAAAATCTTGATGTCACGCCAGGTGAGCCGCCGGCGCGAGTCATTGTGAACTCGCGCACCGGAACGGTAGTGATTAGCCGAAACGTAAAAGTGACCGCTGCCGCAGTTTCACACGGAACCATCTCTGTGATGATCGCCGCCACAAACGAGGTGAGCCAGCCTGCCGCCCTTGCTGGGGGTGAGACAGCCGAGGTGCAGAACGCGGACGTTGCAGTGCAAGAAGATAAGAACCCTATGTTCCTTTTTCAGCCTGGGGTTGATCTGCGTCAGATTGTAGACGCGGTGAACCAGGTGGGTGCGACCCCTTCTGCCCTTATTGCCATTCTTGAGGCCCTTAAAAGCTCGGGCAGCCTGCGTGCTGAGCTTGTGGTCATCTAAGGATTCAGCAAATACAAGCGACGTTAAAGGTAAGACACTATGGAAATTCAGTCGACTTTAGATTTTTCGAAGTTTGAAAGCCTTAAGGCCATGGCCCGACAAAAGTCAGGGCCGTCTGCCGACGGCACACAAGGCACAGACCCCTCACAGTCTGATGGTCAGAAAAAGGCCCTGCGTGCGGCAGCCGAGCAGTTTGAGGCTTTGTTCCTGCAAGAAATGCTTAAGAGCATGCGTGCCTCGGTGGGCAAAGACGAGCTGGTTGATTCGGCCGCCATTCAAACCTATGAAGAAATGTTTGACCGCGAGGTGGCATTGCAAATGGCTAAGCGCGGTGCTGTAGGTATTTCCGATATGTTAGTTGGTCACATGGAAAAGCAGCAGCAGGCTGCCGCAGACATGCTTGCTCGTCGAGAACGCGAGCAGAAGGAACAGGGGTTTGCGCGGGCAGACACAAATCGCAGCCCTATGATTCCGCTTGAGAAGGCGCCTTCTTTTGGTCTGCCGGCCCAAGACGCCGTTGCGCCGAACCTGCCTTTGGCCAAGCCCCTTAAACCGCTGGAAAGGGAAGGAACGGTGGCCCGTCCCTTGCGCTAAGGCGCGAAGGACTTGCACCTCACCAACCCATGCGCAAAAACTGGCTATTAAGCCATGAGTGATCTCGTCACTATTGCCAGTACCGCGGTCTCGGCCTATCAGAGGGCCTTGGGTACAGTCTCAAACAACATTGCCAACGTCGGCACCGAGGGCTATTCCAAACAAGAAGTGGGATTGATTGAAAACAGCCCGCGCGACTATGGAACGTCGTTTATTGGAACCGGTGTCAACGTAACAGGAGTTCGCAGGCTGTATGACGCGTTTATAGAAGACAGCCTACGCAATGCAACCGCCGAACTGGAAACCCAAGGGCCCATGGTGGAGTACGCCAACCGGGTGGTGAATATTTTAGGTAACGAGAACGTTAGCCTACTGTCAGCTTTTGAAGAGTTTTTTGATGCCACCCGTCAGCTCTCTTCAGACGCCTCGTCGCTGGTTCTTCGCACGCAGTTTTTAAGCAAGGCCGAGGGCTTGGCTGCACGATTTGGTGAGCTTAATGGCCAGCTTGAGTTGGTGAACGAAGAGACCCAAGAGCGTCTTAAAAGCGATATTAACGAGCTTAATCAGCTTGCTGAGCAGTTGAATACGGTTAATCTACAGCTGCGTAAAACGCGTTACCTCGACCGGCAACCGCCTGCACTTCTTGACGAGCGGGACACTGTTCTTAAGAAAATGGCTGAGCTTGCAAAAATTCGAACAGCCGAAGCCATGAACGGTGAGGTCACTGTAAGCATCAGCAGCACCTTGGCGCGCGGGCAAATTGTGAACGCCGAAGGCACGCGGACCTTGTCGGCTGTTTTTAGTGAAACCGAGCCTGGAAAGGTGGACATGGTGTTGGATGCCTATTCCAAAACCCCAGAGACCGTGAATGGCATTGCAGGTGGAAGTATGGCCGGTCTAATTAATTTTCGTCAGCGGGTGCTTTCAACCACCATGACTGACCTTGACTTTCTTGCCAAGGCAACGGCCAAAGAACTGAATGAGATTCATCGTGAGGGCATTGACCTTGCCGGCAATGATGGGCTGGACCTCTTCCGTATTGACCCCGTCTTTCAGCTTCAGTCCTCGCAGGGGGCTACGAACGCAAGGCTTGGCCCACGGCTTGTCGACCTTGATGCTTACAAGGCAAGCCCTATTGAGCTTGCCTTTGATGCAAACGCCGGACAAATCAACGACCTTACCCTTACCGGAAACTTTAAAACCGGTGATCAGATTGCCGTGACACTAAACGGCAATAGCCGGTCGTTCACTTTGTTTGATGGCCAGCTGGATGCCGAAGGACGCCCCATTCTGGGCACCTCCATGGAGCTTGAAAGTGTCGTAGCCAGTGTGAAGTCATTCCTACAGGGTGGAAATGGATCGTCTTTAGATGGCCCTTTCGGCCGCCAGGTGCAGGTGGCCTCCGGTGCCGGTAACGACCTTCTGGTCTCGAGCACCGTCTTTGGTGCCTTCTCATTTGAAATTAGCAGCACCAGCACGGATGGACGTATCGAGAATCAGGTCAATCAGGGGCTGTGGACTGCCAAAGACCTTGATTCAGGTGAGATGGTCTCGGGCGTAAAGTCTCTGCAGATTAACGGCCTGCAAATTGATTTTTCAGGCAATCCCACCGATGGCGAGGTTTTGTTACTTACCGCCACCAATCGGCCTGCGGCCGGTATGTCCTTGGTGTTAAACGATGCTGAACAGGTGGCCGCTGCCAGTCGGTTCCGCGTTATTGAAAACCAGTTCAACCCCAGTGGGGCCAATGCCCAAATTGATGAAACGGGCGACCACTTTGCGAGTGAGACAACGCCAGCCATTGGGCAGCTTAAGAGCGCCAGTGGCACGGAGACTCTGGACAACAATTTTTTTGCCGACGAAGCCATTCGACTGTCGGGAACGTCGCTTTCCCCTCTGGCTGTTATTCCCGAGGGCTATCAGAACGTTAATTTATACCTGGGTGAACTTAGCGACCAGGCCATTGACCTTCAGGTCTTTACCCGGGACGGCAGACATATTGCGGGCCGCCCCCTCGCTGACGATCTTGTTTCCACCGAAGAGGCCGCGCTGGGCCGTGCTCTAAATGACGATGAGCGAGCCTCGTTAGAAAATCAGGCCGGCATTAATTTCTTAAGTTCCTCACGTCTTGCCGGCGCAAACTTTTACGATGGGGCAAGCTATTCCACCCAGTACCTCAACGCACAAGATCCTCAAGCCTATCGCGGCATGGAGGTCTTTTACGGGGTTAAGGCTGCTGTTGAAGAAATTGAGCAGCTTAACAAAGACCATGTGGTGGGAAGTGTGGACAGGCTTGCCGCAAGCATTTCCTCGGGTGCCATTCCAACCAGCTCGGTGGCGCTTGGTCAGACCCTTTTTAGCCATGCCGACCTTGTTTTAAATGGTGTGGAACTTTACGGGCTTCGTGTTGAAGACGTTGACGGCGAGGCCCGAATGGTGATGTCCGGACTTGACGACAACCTGGTGCTGCGTGAGACCGTGATTGGTGAGTCCTTGAGCCTTGTTGAAGGCACAACCGATGCCTATGCCCTTGAGCCTTCGCATCTGATGGCATGGCTGCGGGCTCAGCCGGGATGGGGCTCGGGCGAGACCCAGACCATTCGGTTTTCAGCTCCTCAGGCCGACGGCACCTTGACCACCGTGCTTTCAACGGCCGAGCGGCGCATCTCGTTTTCGGATGCAAGCGCAGCGGGAACACTAACGATCGACCTTCCCCCTGTGAGCACACTGTCGGCAAGCATAGAGGTTACGGCCGGGATGAAGGCCGCCGACATTGCGCGACGTGTTGAGCAGGCCTTTCGTGAGGCAGGGTATCTTGAAGAAGCCGAGGGCCGTCGTATTCAATCCACCGACGAAGGATCCTTGATTCTGGGCTTTGGTCTTACGGAAGATGACCCCATTGTCGAGGTTAATACGGACACCACAGGGCTTAGCGCCCAGGTTCGTGAGACGCGGGCGTTAATGAGTGTTGAGACCGAGGTCGAAGCGGGTTGGTCTGAGCTGCGAACCGCTCAGGCGGTTGCAGACTCCATCACCGCACACCCGTTTATTGCAGATTTCGCGGGTCGCTCGGTGGAGGTGCAGGACGATGGCTCGTTGGTTATACAAATGGCCTTGGCCGATGACGACCTTGACCGCGTTCAGTTCGATCTTGGAACAACAGGCATCGAGACCAATGTTGTGAAGGCACCTGGAAGTGTTGGCCGACTAGGGCAGGGTGAAGAACAGCAACTGCGTTTTAGTGGCGCCTCCGAGGACGGGTCGTTCTATATTGCAGGGCGTCTTGTGGATGTTGCCTCAGGTGATTCGGCGGCCACGGTAACCGGCAAGGTATTTGATGCCTTACACACTACATCGGGTAATTTTGTTTTTAGCGAGTCCGAGGCGGGTACAAGCACGACCTTGAACCTCAATGGAAGTATTTTTGTACCAAGCTTCGTTGGTGATACCGACATCATTGCGGATCTTGTTATCACCCTTGCCGGTTCAATGACTGCGGCAGAAGTCGCAAGGCATGTTAAGGAAGAGCTTGAGACGCATTTGGGTGGATCGGACACCATTTCGGTGGTTACCGCCGATGGTGTTGATGCAGAAGAGGCGACTAGGCCATGGATTACGCTTGAAGTTGACGATCAAGGCCGCCTCTCCTGGCAGGTTGTCTCTGTGGAGCGTAAGGCCTTTGAGCCTACGTTTACCGTGGGTGGTGATGCAAACGTCGAGATTCTCTCAACCACAGTCACACCGCGCTACATCGACGAGTTCCCAGGTCGTCGTGTAAGCCTGAATGACGATGGCTCGTTAACGGTTCGATTTCCTGCTCAAGAGGGCGACGTCGATACCCTGGGAATTACCGAAGTTCTGCCGCCTGGCCCCTCCGAGCCTGGCGATGGCTCAGGGGTTGCCGTGGATGTGGACATCACTAACTTTCGTGGGCTTCAGGTGGCGCTTGCCACGGTGTTCGATGCCACCGGACAGGCCATTGGAGAGCGGTTTGACCTGACTCAGACCCCCTTAGGCCTGGGTGAAGAGCAGCGGCTCTACTTTGGTACAGCCGACGCATCGGGTGAAATAGAAATTGCAGGTATTAAAGTAGCCATTGAGGCGGGCGACTCTGGCGAGCAGGTGGCGGCTAAGGTTCGTCAGGCTCTTATTGAAAACTTTGGAAGCTCGGCGCTGGCGTCGGATCGTGCGGAATACGTATTGAACGGCGATGGCAGTCTGTCGGTGAAGTCGGCGTTGCTTGCGGGGGATGTGCGCAATCTAGAAATCAGCGATGCGGGCGGAACGGGCGTCAGCCTTCGATCCGAGACCACAGCCTACCTGCCGTCTGGCGAGAACTTCCAGTCTGAAATTCGCCTGGGCCTTGGCCAGCGCGGGCTCTCAACAGACCTTGCTAACCTAGGCTTTCGCACGGGTGTGTATTTGAGCGGTGAAATCAAGGAAGACCTTCTGGTCTTTGCCACCGGGCAAGACGATGGCCTTGGCTTTAAGCTGGGTGCCACCTGGAAAGAGGGTAGTCGTAATGCCATTGATACCTTGCGGGCCGAGCCCTTCGATGTGGTCTTCACCAGCCCAAGCCAGTTTCAAATTCTTGATCGCAACACAGGAACAATTGTTGCCGAGCGGCAATACGATGCCGCCATGGGGATTCAGTACCGAGGTCTCACCCTAACGCTTAGCAGTGCGCCTGTTGCAGGCGACCGTTTTGCGGTGGACGGCAACCAGGACGGCATTGGTAACAACAGCAATGCCCTGCGCATTGCTGCGGTTCAGAACCGACCCTTTTTGGGCGGTACCGTTGGCCAGACGCTCGCTGACGTTTATGGTCAGACTGTTACCAAGGTGGGCAATGCCTCGTTTCAGGCCAGCATTGCCGAGCGCGCCCTTGAGGTTGTGAGAGATCAGGCGGTGCAGGCGCGTGACCAGGTGTCTGGGGTGAGCCTTGATGAAGAGGCGGCCGACCTTATTCGCTACCAGCAGGCCTATCAGGCCAGCGCCAAAGTTCTTCAGACCGCAAGTCTTTTGTTCGACGCCATTATTCAGGTTCGTTAATTGCTTGTAGTACTCGTGCGGCAACCCATGGCCGAGCTTCGAGCACAGGAGTAATGGAATGAAGGTTTCTACAGGCTACTTTTTCGATCGAGCCTTAAGTCAGATGACGACGACTCAGAATAGTCTGGCCCAGTCGCAGGCGCAGCTTTCAACGGGCAAGAAGATCATTCAGGTTAGCGACGCGCCCGATCAGGCAACCGCTATTCAACGCCTGAAGTCTGTTATTGCTCGTCAAGACAGCTACGAGAACGCCATTCGAACCGCACAGAATCGCCTTAACGCCGAGGAGACTGCCCTTGAGGCCACCTCAACCATTCTCACCCGCTTAAAAGAACTCTCCATTCAGGGGCTTAACGACACTTACGGCCCGAAGGACCGAGAAATCATTGCCCTTGAGATGCAGGGCCTGCAGGAAGACCTTTTAAGCTACGCCAATACTCAGGATGTTAATGGAGCGTATTTGTTTAGCGGTTCGCGCGTCTTCACGCCGCCCTTTGCTATGAATAGTCAGGGTGAAATTACCTACCAGGGTGATGAGACCGTGAACCTAGTGGATGTGGGCGACCAGCGCCAAGTGCGCTTAAACCGCACAGGCACCGAGGTGTTCTCGGGCGTTAGCCGAGAAATGCCCGACGGAAGCCGTCAAGGGCGAAGTTTCTTCGAGTCTGTTCAAGACCTTATTGATGGTGTTCGAAACTCTGACCGCCAGGCCATGAACCAAGGGCTTGCCGAGCTTGATGGGCTTTCACAGGGCGTTGCTGTAAGCATTGCCAAGGTGGGCTCAGCCATGAACGTGGTGAGCAACCAGACCGCCGTGCTTGACGAAACCCGGCTTCAGCTTAAAACGGTCTTAAGTGAAATTGAAGACCTTGACTACACCGAGGCTGTTACGGAGATGCAGAAACGCATGATGGCGCTTGAGGCCAGTCAGGCCAGCTTTGCCCAGATTTCAAGGCTTAACCTGTTTGAGTACATTCGATAGGTTTTAGGCCTGCCAATGGTTTTTAAAGGTCTGCTAAAAAAAGCTTTGAATTTTGAAATAAAGCGCCTCGGGGGCTTAAGTTTTAAGAGAAACAGACGATACGTATAACCAAAAGGATGTTAGATGGCCGTTGATACCAACTTAATCACTGCCTTGGGCGCCGGCTCGGGTGTGGATGTCAAGGCACTGGCCAAAAGCTTGGTTGAGGCAGAGCGCGCGCCTAAGCAGCAGGCCATTCAGTCAAAAATTGACAAGTCCGAGGCCAAAATTTCGGGCTATTCGGCCATGATGGCGGCGCTTGACATTTTTAAGCAACAGGTTGACGGCCTTGATAGCGTCACCGATTTCGCCGCGGTCGATATACGCAATTCCAACCCCCTGGCCGTTCAGGTTTCCACCAATTCTCTGGCCTCGCCCGGGGCGCATACCATTTCAATCACATCGTTGGCTCAGGCGCAGCGCAGCGTGGGCGATGGCTTTGACAATGTTACTGCCCAGGTGAATGGCGGCAATGCCTTCACTCTTAGTTTGACGGTGGCTGGCGAGGCAACCGACATAGAAATATCGGCAGCTGATACCAATGCCTCGGCGGTTGTGAATGCCATTAATCAGGCCGGGGCTGGCGTTTCTGCCCAGCTTCTTGATACCGGTGTTGAGGGTGCTGCCGACCGCTACAAAATTGTGCTCACGGGCCAGACCGGCGCAAGCAATGCCTTTTCGGTTAGCACCGATGCTGCTGACACGTCGGGGCTTAATTTTACAACGCCTACCGGCCAAGATGCCGCCGATGCTGCAGTAACGGTCAATGGGGTTGCTATTAGCCGCTCCACCAACACCATTGACGACGTTATTCCGGGCATGACCTTCGACCTCTTAGGCCCAACCACCGGGGCGGTTGCAGTCCAGCTTAATCGCGACTCCTCTGGTGTAAAAGAGCGGGTTCAGTCTTTCGTGACTGCCTACAACAGTATGGTGTCCGATTTCGGAATTCTTACGGGCCCTGCCTCGGAGGATGAAGAGGATATTTACAGTGGATCGCTGCGGGGGGACTCCACTGTGCGGTCCGTCTTGTCACAAATGCGCCAGGTGTTTTTTGGTGAGTCCGAAACGGCAGGCGAGTCAATTACCAGCCTTCGTGACATGGGTGTCTCGGTTGATAAAGACGGTGTAGTTACTCTTGATGAAGCCGCACTTGACGAGGCTTTGACCACCCATTTTGAAGAGGTCGTGTCAGCCTTGGCCGGACGAACCACCACCGAGGTGGATGGTGAAACCGTGATTCAACAAGGGCTTGGGGCTGAAATGGCTGCGCGTCTGCGGGCCTTGATGGGCCCAACTGGCATTATCCTAAGCCAGAGTACGAGCGCTGAGAGTCAGGTGGGTCGCTACGAAGAGCAACTGGAAAAGCTTGAGACGCGTATGGAAGGCATCTTGGAGCGCTACACCAAGCAGTTTGCCGCCATGGAAAGCATTGTGGGCCAGCTGACTTCGATGCGAGAGAACCTTAAGAGCCAGTTTGAGGCCATGCTGAACACAGGCAAAAATTAAAAAACAAATAAAAACAGCAACTTAAGAATTCTTTAGTTTTTTTAAGGTTTCCTTCTAAAGATCCTGGCCGGGCAACCGATCTCTAATTCGAACCCGGAAAAAGGTTTCGTTACAATTATCCCGGGTGTCGTTTATAAGGAACGTTTCTATGTCGCCCGTGTCAACACAGCTTTCGACCACGTCGGCCCCCTCGTCTGGGGCTAAGGCTGTTACACCTGTGGCCAACGGGCCCAGTTCTGCTGTAACGACACCCCAAGAAGTCCAAGCCCCGCCCCCGGTGGCTAGAATCGATCCAGCCGAGATGGATAAAAAGCTTGAAGAGGCCGTAGCCCGCCTTAACGAGCAGATGGAGGCCAACGGCCGCAAACTCGGCTTCTCCGTGGATGATCGTCTAAACAAGCAAATTGTTCGAGTTGTGAATAAAGAGACCGGAGAGGTCGTGCGTCAGATTCCCAATGAGGTTGTTATTCGTGTTGCGAATTCCATTGAAGACCTCAAGGGTGTTCTTTTCGACGCCGAGTTTTAAGAATTTCTCAAGTTTCTTATTCGACAACCGATTCAAAAGTTATCAGAACTGACATGAGTCGTTCTGAACTTTTAATGACTTCTTCCTAAGGAGAATTACATGTCAGTTATTAATACCAACGTGAAGGCAATGATGGCTCAAGAGTCCATGCGGACGAGCAATCTGAAGCTCTCGACCACCATGGAACGGTTGGCAACCGGCCTTCGCATTAACTCTGCGAAAGACGATGCGGCTGGTCTTGCTATTACCAACCGAATGACAGCCCAGTCGCGTGGTTTTTCTATGGCGATTCGCAATGCTAACGATGGCGTATCGATGGCTCAAACAGCCGACGGTGCTTACGGTCAGGTAACGAGCATGTTGCAGCGTATGCGTGAGCTTGCCGTTCAGG
>CAMDMC010000034.1 GCA_945901825.1 Bordetella parapertussis | reverse complement strand
AACCCGAAGGCCTTCTTCGCACACGCGGCATTGCTGGATCAGGCTTTCGCCCATTGTCCAAAATTCCCCACTGCTGCCTCCCGTAGGAGTCTGGGCCGTGTCTCAGTCCCAGTGTGGCTGGTCGTCCTCTCAGACCAGCTACTGATCGTAGCCTTGGTAGGCCTTTACCCCACCAACTAGCTAATCAGCCATCGGCCGCTCCAATAGCGCGAGGCCTTTCGGTCCCCCGCTTTCACCCGTAGGTCGTATGCGGTATTAATCCGGCTTTCGCCGGGCTATCCCCCACTACTGGGCACGTTCCGATGTATTACTCACCCGTTTGCCACTCGCCGGCGGGAGCAAGCTCCCCCGCTGCCGTTCGACTTGCATGTGTAAGGCATGCCGCTAGCGTTCAATCTGAGCCAGGATCAAACTCTTCAGTTTAATCTCTGCAAATATTTAAAACTCAACGCTAAACGAGGTTTTCGAAAAAACCTTATTCATTTGTTGAGCATTTGGTTTTTAAAGCTTGCTTAACTTTTACAAACCCGAAGGCCCGTAGAAACTAAGTTGTGCCTTTGCCCAAATGCCCACACTTATCGGCTGTTAGTTGTTAAAGAACAATTCGCTTTGATACCTGCTTAAGAGACACCGTTTTGTTTTGCCAAACTCTTAAAAAGAAGGGCAAATATTTTATTGGTGTTACGCCGCAAGAAGCGAAGAAGCGGAAGTATGACTGGGGTAATTGCCTATGTCAAATGGCCGGGAGTCAACTGAGGCTAAAGAGGCTGGCGTACTCGGAACAATGGCCTGTCAGAGCCGTTTTCTGGTTGCACCCTTAAGCAAGCTGGGCACCAAAAAGCTCGGTCAGGGCTGCACCGGGGTCGGGGGCCCGCATGAAAACTTCGCCCACAAGAAAGGCTCGAATGCCATGGCCATGCATAAGCAGGACATCGGCGGGCTGCAAGATACCGCTTTCGGTTACCAAAAGCCTATTCGACGGAAGCCTTTCAAGCAGATCGAGACTGGTCTGAAGACGTGTCTCGAAGGTGCGCAGGTTGCGATTGTTGACTCCAAGAAGAGGCGTGCTGCAGCTTGCAAGACCATGCGTAAGTTCCTGCTCGTCGTGAACCTCCAGCAACACATCCATGCCCAAGGCCATGGCCTCACCCTCGAGTTCGGTGAGTTGATCGTTTGAGAGGGCTGCGGCAATGAGCAAAATACAGTCGGCACCCCAGGCTCTTGCCTGAAGCAGTTGATAACGATCCACCATAAAGTCTTTACGCAGAACGGGTAGGCTGCAGGCGGCACGGGCCTGCTTTAAGTGACCGGGGTTACCCTGAAAGAACTGCTCATCGGTAAGCACCGAGAGGCAGCTTGCACCGTGCCTCTCGTAGCTCTGCGCAATAGCAACCGGGTCAAACGGGTCTCGCAGCAAGCCCTTACTGGGACTGGCCCGCT
This sequence comes from Bordetella parapertussis, assembly GCA_945901825.1. GTDB lineage: Bacteria > Pseudomonadota > Gammaproteobacteria > Burkholderiales > Burkholderiaceae_A > Hahnella. The sequence goes on along the minus strand of CAMDMC010000034.1, from coordinate 13,682 downwards.
TGATCTCGCTAATGACGGCAACCCGACCCTGCTGAATACTGTCCTGCATGGCCCTGAAAAAGCCACGGGGCTTTTGATGATCGGGCTGGGCTTCAATAACATCGCGCAACATGGCCTCGGGCTCTGAGGCCTTGGCGGCGAGTACCTCTTGCCGCTTGACTTCAAGAATTTTCTGCAGAATGTCGCTCATGGCTTCAGTGCCCAGCAGCCGGTGCTGCGGCGCTGGAGAGCGACTGACTTAAGGTTCTGAACGCATCAAGCTTGCTGCGGGCAGCGCCCGATGCTAGTGCTGCCATGGCCATGTCGATGGCTTGCGGCCAGTCACTGGCCTTGTTGCTTGCCAAAAGCCCGCCAGCGGCATTAAAGGCCACGATGTCGCGGGCGGGACCGGGCTCGTTGGCAAGGGCCGATGCCAGTCGGGATGCTGACTCTTCAAGGCTTTCCGCACGAATGGCCTGGGCCACTTCCTTGCTGGAATAACTGGGAAAGCCAAACTGCTGGGCCGTAACGGTGTACGAATGCACATCGCTATTTTTCAATTCGGCGACATGGGTCTTACCCACCAGATGCAGCTCATCAAGACCCTCTTCGGCATGCACCACAAGAACATGGTCAGAGCCCAGGCGTTTAAGAACTTCGGCCTGAACTGGAACAAGGCTTGGCTGGTAGACCCCCATAAGCTGGCAAGGGGCCCCGGCCGGATTGGTTAAAGGGCCAAGCACATTGAAGACGGTTCGCAGCCCAAGCTCTTTACGAATGGGCGCAATATGCTTCATGGCGGCATGATGGTTGGGCGCAAACATAAACCCAACACCGCAGCCTTTCAGGCAGGTCGCCGTGTCTTGGGCCGAAAGGCCAATGGCCACCCCGAGATGCTCAAGAAGGTCTGCACTGCCCGATTTCGATGAGACCGAGCGTCCACCATGCTTGGCCACGGCAGCACCGGCCGCGGCAACAACAAACATGGCCGCTGTGGAGATATTGAAGGTATGCGCCCCGTCGCCACCCGTGCCACACATATCCACCAAGAACGATAGTTCAAGCGGCACGGGGGTTGCAAACTCCCGCATCACCGAAGCTGCCGCAGTAATTTCGGAAATGGACTCGCCCTTCGCCCGCAGACCCATAAGAAAGGCTGCCATCTGAACAGGCGAGGCCTCGCCTGCCATCATCTGCCGCATGCAGGCGGTCATGGTCTCGGTACTTAGGTCTTGGCCCTCCACAAGCTGTTGCAAGGCGGTTATCAGCGAGTCTGTCGTGCCTTTCATTGCGGCCTCCTTAAGCCAGGGTTACGCAGGGTTGCAAGGGTAAGGGCGAGATTCCAAAGGCTCTAGCAACGCTTTTAGGGCAGGCGGTCGCCCGCAACAAGATTCAAAAAATTCTGTAGCAGCGCGTGGCCCTGCTCAGTCAGGATCGATTCCGGGTGAAACTGCACGCCATGAATGGGAAGCCGCCGATGGGCAAGGCCCATGATTTCGTGGTCGTCGGTCCAGGCGGTCACCTCGAGCTGCTCGGGCAGGCTTGCCCTCTCGACGGCCAGGGAGTGATAACGGGTGACAGTAAGAGGATTCTTCAGCCCAACAAATACGCTTCGGCCCAGATGCTCGACCTTCGATGTCTTTCCATGCATAAGGCGCTTGGCCTGCAACACCTTGGCGCCAAAGGCCTCACCAATGGCCTGATGCCCAAGGCAGACCCCAAGTAAAGGCAGAGGCTTTTGCCTGGCCGCTGCGGCCTGAATAAGGGCCACCGAGATGCCTGCCTGGGTCGGGCTGCAGGGCCCCGGTGAAATGACAATGCCATCCGGTTGAAGGCCGAGGGCATCTTCCACCGAGAGATCGTCGTTGCGAACGGTTTGAACCTGAGCACCGAGCTCACCAAAGTACTGAACCAGGTTGTAGGTAAACGAGTCGTAGTTATCGACCATCAGAAGGCGATGGCCCGTGAGTGGCGTGGGCACAGTCATGGCTCAAGCCCTCGTTCGGCAATTTCTGCGGCATGCAAGACGGCGCGCGCCTTGGTCTCGGTCTCCTTCCATTCGCTCTCGGGAACGGAGTCGGCCACAATGCCGGCGCCCGCCGATACATAGAGCGTCTTGTCTTTAAGGATGCCGGTGCGTATAGCAATGGCAAGGTCCATCTGCCCGGTAAAGGACCAGTAGCCACAAGCACCACCGTAGATGCCGCGTTTGACAGGCTCGAGCTCATCAATAATTTCCATAGCTCGAATTTTAGGCGCGCCACTTAAGGTGCCTGCGGGGAAACTGGCGCGCAACACGTCCATGGCCGACAGCCCGGCATTAAGCTCGCCCTCCACATCGCTTACAAGATGCATGACGTGTGAATACCGTTCAACCACCATCTGTTCGTTCACGCGCACACTGCCTGTCTTGGCGATACGGCCAACATCATTGCGGGCCAGGTCAATCAGCATCACATGCTCGGCACGCTCTTTCGGGTCGGCCTTGAGCTCGGCCTCAAGGGCAAGATCTTGTTCTTGGCTTGCCCCCCGGGGGCGGGTGCCTGCAATGGGTCGAATGGTGATGCGCGGCGGGCCGCCAGGCTCGCAGTCCTGCCGGACAAGAATTTCAGGTGAGGCCCCAATAATGTGGAAGTCGCCCATGTCGTAGAAGTACATGTAGGGCGAGGGGTTCAGCGCGCGCAGCGCGCGATAAAGGGTGAGCGGTGAGCCTTGGTAGTCGCGCTCAATAAGCTGCGCAAGAACAACCTGCATGACATCGCCCCGGGCAATGTAGTCTTTCGCTCGGGCAACGGCATGAAGGTAGTCTGCCTTTTCAAAGCCGCGCCGGCTTTTGCCTTCTTTGCCGGAAGGGCTCTCCTGGGGAGGCACCAGCGGCAGCTTTAGCCGGCTGACCGCCGCATCAAGCTCGGCCTGGGCTTTATTAAAGGCCTGTTGCAGTTCCTGGTCGGTGGGCTCGGGGCCAATTGCAGCAAAGTGAAATAAAGAAAGCCTGCCCGCCAGGTTGTCAAAAACGGCAAGGCTTTCGGTAAGTAACAACTGAAGATCGGGCAGGCCCAGTGGGTCAGGCCGCGCCTTTGCCGCCTGGGAGTCAAGCCGCCTTTCGATGTAACGAATGGTGTCGTAACCAAAGTAGCCCGCCAGGCCACCCGCGAACCTGGGCAGGCCTTGAACGGGGGCAAGCCGAAAGCCCGCCATGAAACCTTCCAGATAAGCCAGAGGGTCGCCCTGTAACTCCGCCTCTCGTTGCGGCTTGCCGTTTTCAATGGTGCAGGTCTGAATGGTCCTGTCGAAGGCGCGAACCAGTTGCTGGGCCGGCAGGCCAATAAACGAGTAACGGCCAAACCGCTCGCCCCCCACCACCGATTCAAGTAAAAAGGAGTAAGGACCCTCGGCAAGCTTCAAGTAGGCCGACAGCGGTGTATCAAGGTCGGCATTAAGCTGCCTGTTGACCGGGATGCGGTTATAGCCCTGCCTCGCCAGAGCGCGAAACTGGGCGAGGTCAATGGACTGGGTCATGAACGCGCGGCGACCAGAGCCTGGTTGAAGGCTTTAAAGACACTGCTGTAACCCTTGCCATCGGAATCGGCTGCACCAAAGACCGCCGAACCCGCTACGAAGGTGTCGGCCCCTGCGCGAACAACCTGCCCAATGTTGTCAACCTTAATGCCGCCATCAACCTCAAGCCGAATGGGCTGACCACCCTTGTTGCAGTGGTCGTCAATTTTCTGGCGCACCGCCTTGACCTTCTGAAGGGTTTCTGGAATGAAGGCCTGTCCACCAAAGCCGGGATTCACGCTCATTAGAAGAATGATGTCCAGGCTGTCCATGACCCAGTGAAGATGCTCAAGCGGGGTGCTGGGGTTAAAGACAAGCCCCGCCTTGCAGCCCTGGTCTTTAATAAGCTGAAGGCTGCGATGAACATGGTTGGAGGCCTCGGGGTGAAAGGTAATGATGTCGGCCCCTGCCTTGGCGAAGTCCGCAATGAGCGAATCCACCGGCGAGACCATAAGATGCACATCGATGGGTATGCTGACGTGCGGACGAATGGCCTTGCAGACCAAGGGGCCCACCGTTAGGTTGGGCACGTAGTGGTTGTCCATTACGTCAAAATGAATAAAGCCTGCCCCAGCCGATTCAACCGCCCTTACCTCCTCGCCGAGTCGGGCGAAGTCAGCAGAGAGAATGCTCGGGGCAATGCAGTCGGGTTGGCGGTGCGGCGATGGTGCGACGGTGCTGCTCATGAGAATCTCCTCCCGGGGTTGTTCATTGGCTTAAAGAGCCCTATTTTCACCCGAGATTGGCTTATGACTCTTACTTCTTTCCGCGCATGGTCCAATAGACAATTGCCAACACCACGGTTAGGGCAATGCCCGCCTCCAAATAAATGAGCCACATTGTCTTGCGTTCTTCCCTTTACCGGTCCCTTACGGGGTTTTGCTGCATCACTCGTTCCAGGCCTGTCCTTCTCTGGCTGGGGGTTTTGGTCTTCGCATCAGGCTGTAGCTTAACCCCTGTTGAGCAGGCAGCTGCCCCTATTGTCGGGGGTGAAGGTAGGGCTACTGCGGGATCCATTGCTCGGCCCGTTCAGGCTGAACCCATGCAGGCTGCGCCCGGCCAGGCCAGTGAATCGGTCAGCCAAGCCCCTGCCGCCTCGGAGCCTAACCAAGCGGCCACCGACAAGCCGGGTCTTGGGCCACGAATGGACGAAGGGCGGGCCATTGGCGGCGTAGCCGAGCCCGCACGGCCGGTGATTGATCCCAACCGACAGGCCTCGCTTAGCCGTTCAATTGGGCAGTTTCAGCCCTTGCGCTTTGAGCAACTTGAAGGCTGGCAAGACGACCCGCTTGATGCTGCCCTGCTTGCATGGCGCAGAAACTGCGAGGCCATGGTCTTGAAGGGCCAGCCTTTTATAAGACTCTGCGAGGAGTCCCAGGGCATTGATGCACAAGACTCGAACGCGGTGCGCGGTTTTTTTGAAAGACATTTCGAGCCAAGGCGTTTAGTCACTGCGGGGCCTTCAGGACGCAATCAGAACACCATTACCGGCTATTACGAGCCGGTGCTTAAGGGAAGCCGCACAGCCACTGACCTTTATCGTGTTCCGCTGTACAAAACCCCCGCCGATCTGGTCACGGTGAAGCTTGAGCGGCAGTACCCTGCCCTGCAGAGCTATCGACTCCGCGGCAGACTGGTTCAAACGGAGAGTGGCTCTGAAGTTCAGCCCTACCCAAGCCGGGCCGAGCTCGACACCCAGGGCCTTTTAAGAGGCCAAGAAATTGCCTGGGTCACCGACCCCGTGGAGGCCTTTTTCTTGCAGATACAGGGGTCAGGAAAGATTCAACTGGAGGACGGCAGTTACTTGCGGCTTGGTTATGCCAACCAGAATGGTCACCCCTACGTATCTATTGGCCGCTGGCTTGTGAACCAGGGCGAACTCACCCTTGCCCAGGCAAGCATGCAGGGTATTCAGGCCTGGCTTGCCCGTAACCCGCAACGCCAGAACGAACTTTTGCATCAGAACCCAAGCATGGTCTTCTTTCGAGAACTCCCCCCCACCAACGACCCTACTGAAGGGCCCCTTGGGTCGCTTGGCGTTCCTTTAACCGCCAAGCGATCGGTTGCTGTCGACCCGCGCTATGTTGCCCTAGGTCTACCCCTTGTGCTGACCACTCGTCTGCCTGGTGAGGCCGGACAAAGACCCCAGGCCATTACAAGGCTGGTTTTCGCGCAGGACACGGGTTCGGCCATTCAAGGGCCCCACCGAGGGGACTTCTTTTTTGGCTCGGGCCTAGAGGCTGGTCAACAGGCCGGGCGTATGAAGTATGACGGCGAGATGGTGGTTCTTATTCCCAAAGGTCTTCAGGGCTTCTAGTGCAGCCGTGGTGGTCTGGCTTTCGGCCTGAGCTTCTGGGGTTGTTGGAGGAACCCTTTGACGCCTTCCTAGAAAAAACGAACGGGTTTGCCGCGGCGCACAGCCTGGCTTCGTCCCGAGGCTTTGGTCTTCAATTCGTGGCGCAAGATAAGCTTTCAGCCCAGGACCGGGCCATGGGCTATGAGGCTTTTATTGCGCAGACCGGTGGGGTTCCCACGCGAGACCTGCGTCATGACCGGCTTAATGCGCTTGTCTGGTTGTCAGCATCCCAGTCAAAGCGGCGCTTAAATACCCTGCATGAGGACGCCTTGCTCGGAAGCGGCCTGGGAGGACAAACCTGTGACACCAACCCCCCAAAACAACTCACGACGGCCAAGGGCGCAAGCAGGCGCGGCGGTCGCGGCGCGCTGCGTGATGCCCTGACTCTGCTTGATGAAAACCTTATGGTCATTGCCTGTCATGCGCAAGGCCCCGAGCTAAAAGCCCTTTTAGAGAACCACGACTGGCAGGCCTTATTTTGGCAGTTCCGCGCCCATTGGCAGAACCAATGGCAGCCCTTTGTTTTTGGTCATGCCCTTTTAGAAAAGCTGGATGCGCCTTTTAAAGCCATTACAGCCCATTGCCTTTTGCTTTGTGTGCGCAAGCCTGTTGCGTCTTGGCAGGATCTTGATGAGATGCTCTGCGCGCAGCTTGGGCCAGACCTTCGCAGCAGCCATTTGCTTGCCCTGCCCGTCATGGGTCTTCCGGGCTGGTGCCCTGAGAGCACACGCCGCGACTTCTATTTCGACCCTAAAGTGTTTCGGCCGAGACGACACCCAGAAAGGGAAGTCGAAGCCCCAGAGGGCTTAGGTCAAGGCCCAGGTTAAGCCCGAGAAGATTGAGCTCAATGCCCTCAACAGGGCTAAGAATCATTCCAAATAAACCCCAGACGCTCAGCTGCAGACCCTGACCGGAGGGCGGCAGGCCGATGGGGTCCGCAAGGTCTCGAAAGTCTTTTCCAATGGCTGTGGGAGGTAGGTCCAGACCAAGCGCGGGAACCAACCGACCAATATGTGCAACAAACGTGTTGCTATTTGGGCCTGGATACGTTCGATAGCTCTCGGGGTAAGGGTAGGTTTTTATGGCCTCTTCAATTCGCGGAATGAGGTCACGCGCCTTTTGCCCTTGGTGCGCCACCAAGATCTCGGGGGGTGCTCCAAACCACAGGCCATCGGCCACCGAACGATTCTTGCGAACTGTATTTCCGCCACCCCAGCCCATAACTTCATAACGTACGTAGCTCTCTTCGCCTTCGCGCTTAAAGACAACCCAAGGGTGCACAGCGAAATGCCCACGCCATCGAAAGGCGCGTGCCGCAAGAACGTAGACCAGGGCCTCGTCGCGATGCATGGCGGGGTCGGGCAAGAGTCCAGCGGAATGACGCGGCGCCGTGCGCCAGTCGGTGTAGCGAACGGTCGCGCCGTCTGCAGGTCCGGCTATGGGCTGGTTAATGGGCTCGCTGGCAGCCAGGCTTGATGCGAAAACGATGCCCAATGCAAAAACCCAATAAAGGGCCGAGGGAAAAAAGCGAAGAGATTGAAAGCCAAAGGAACGCGTCATAAGCCTCTGAAGTGTAGAGGCTTATGGCAAAGGCTGGGTTGGGAAGAGACCCCAAAGAGCCTAGAAGGGCCTAAAAAAGCCAAGAGGAAAAAGGGTGATGACCCGAGCGACACGTTAGAGTGCGGGCATGGATTCTTTAACACAAGCAAGCCTTGGGGCCGCCGTGGGTGTGGCGGTGATGGGTCGCCGCACTGCCGCCTGGAAGGCGGCTTTGTGGGGTGCTGCTATAGGCACCCTTCCCGACCTGGATGTGGTCTTTGACTTTGGCGACCCCATTCGCAACATGACCGAACACCGCGCCGAAAGCCATGCGCTTTTTTACCAGCTGCTTGCTGCACCCTTGCTTACACTGATGGTGGCGAGGCCGCGACTTCGAAGGCCTTTAGCGAACCCCTCCCCACCAAAGCCGGCAGGCATCTCCGAAACGTCTGGCGTGCATTCTGCAGAAAATACCAGCCACTTTGGGCCTTGGGCAGTTGCCACGGCACTCATTCTGACCACCCATGCCCTGCTTGACGCAATGACGGTCTATGGCACGCAGCTCTGGCTTCCTTTTTACAAAGAAGCGGTCGGAATCGGTAGTGTTTTTATAATTGACCCGTTCTACACCCTGCCACTTCTGCTGGGCCTTGCGGCTGCGCTGGTTACCAAGGGCAACTCGGGCTTGAAGACCTTGCAGCTTAGCCTGCTTGTTAGCAGCCTTTACTTGGTCTGGTCAGCGGCGGCTCAGCACTGGGTTGAGAAAACGGTTCAAGCCAATCTACCCGAGTCGCAGGCTGCACTACTCGTAACGCCAGCCCCTTTCAATACCATGCTCTGGCGACTGGTGGCGGTGTCGGACAGTCACTACTACGAGGGCTGGTATTCCGTGCTTGCCGATGAGCCCGAGGCCATTAAATGGCGGGCTGTGCCCCGCGATCCGCAGCTTTACCTGGCGTTAAAGGACCATCCCTCGGTGGAGGGGCTCGCACGGTTTAGCGACGGCTTTTTTCAGCTCGAACGCATTGGCGAGCAGGTGTTCATGACCGACCTACGCATGGGCCAAGAGCCCGCCTATGTCTTTCGTTTTGAAATGGGAAGGCTTGATGCGAACGGCGCACTGATAGGCCCGGTGGAGCGCGCACCGGTTGCGCGGCCACCCCTCGAAGACGGCCTGGCCTGGCTGTGGCAGAGGCTTTGGGGAAAGACAGCCTTGGATCTTATTGATTGGCGGGCGGCAAAAGGCACTTAGCCAAGGACTGCCGCTGTAAGAATGCGATTGATCATTTTGGAATGATAATAAGTACGAACTATTCAAAATAGAAAGGTCAGCCATGGTTGAACGCTTTGAAGTAGGTGCACGACTCTCCGAGGCCTCTGCGCACGGAGGTTTGGTCTTTCTAGCGGGTCAGGTGGCAGGCGACGCTTCGCAAGATGCGTTTGGCCAGACCCAGCAGGTTTTGCAGTCAATCGATCGGCTTTTAGGCCTGGCAGGCTCGCACAAGTCGCGCATTCTCATGGCCCAAATCTTTCTTGCTGATCTCTCCGATTTCGACGCTATGAACAAGGCCTGGGATGCCTGGGTGGTGGCCGGTCAGGCGCCGTGCCGCGCCACAGTGCAGGCCAAGCTTGCCAAGCCCGAGTGGAAGGTTGAAATTGTGGTGACAGCAGCGCGTTAGAAACCGAGCTCGTATCGCAAAGAGGCCCGAAGCCCGCCGGGCCTGCGTGTCGTCTCAAGCCGACTGCCCTCATCAAAAACCCTTAGGTTCGAAGACTCCAACGGCCAACGCGCCAGGTCTTGAACCGTGAGGCGAAGGCGCCGGTTGCGATCGAATGAATACAGGCCATAGGCCTCGAGAGAAAGGTCATCGTCGGCCTCAACCCAGGCCTGCGGCTCGGCCTGATAGCGGGCCGCCTTGGTGTAGCCCAGGCTTGCCCCGTAGCGAAGTTTCGATTTGGCCGGACGTGCATCAAAGCCCAGCTTCAGTTCCCAGGCGGGCTGTCCCGGCAGGCGGTTGTCCGGCCCATCAAGGCTTTGCAGTCGAGACCAGTAACGGCTCAACGAGGCCCGAAACTCAAGCCCCGAACCACCGCGACCGCCTGCTCTGCCCTCTGGCTTTGCAGACGTTTCTGGCCCTAAGCCCAGCCATTGGGCCCATAGCCTTGCGGGCCCCCGGGCCTCAAGTTCAAGGCCAAGCAGGTCGGCCTCACCTAAATTACGCGGTCTGTTCACCCAGCGAGGAACCGTCGACCACGACACGGTTTCAAGCTGCGTCTGTCGACGCTGAACGTCTTTAATTTGCTTCCAAAAAACACCCGCTGACAAAAGGCTGTTGGGTATGGGAGTCTTTTCAAAGCTGAGGTCAAGGCCCCAAGACTGCTCGGGCCTGAGGTTAGGATTGCCCACACTGTCTGCGGCATCCGGGCTGTTGGCCGTGTTTGGATCAAAACTGGTCGATAAGCTTGGTAGTGAGGAGAGGTCCCGGGCGCGAGCGCGCTTGTAGGCATGGCTTAGGCTTGCGCGATAAAGCAGGCCGGGGTCCTCGGTGGGTCGATGCACAAGGCTTAACGAAGGCGAGGTCTGTTGACTCTCGTGGTTCTGCCTTGGAAGACTGGGCAGGGTCTGGAGCCGGGTACGAATGGACTCCTGGCGCAGACCGGCCAGAAACGCCCATTGCGGGCTTGGGTTGAAATCCCATTGGCCATAGACCGCCCACCGGGTCTGGTCGGTGTCCAGTTCATTACCCAGGCCCGTATTGAAAAAAACGCCATTCACCGCTCGCCTGTCTTCTTCTTCGCGCAGGGTCTGCTCAAGCTCGAGCCCGAGCGTCTGCTCGTCCTCATCAAACAAGCGCTTTAATTTCGAACTTAGCAACAGGCCGCGCTCCGTGGTGTTGGCATCGGTCTGGCGGGCACTTGAGGTCTGTGCAACGGTCTGGGCCAAGGCCACTTCTTCACGCTTGAACTCAAAGGCCGAGCCGGTCAGGCCGGTTTCAAGCCGAAACTGGGAATCAAGATTCCACTTGTGAAGCAGCAGAACCCGGCCAACGGCATAGTGAAAACGCTGGTCAGAATCATCCTGTAGATAAGGTGATGCAAAGCTCAAAGGGTCTGATCCCTGCCAGCCTTCGATTTGACGCAGGCTTTGCGTGTCGCCCTTCACCGCAAAGACCATCGGCCGCACAGAAAAACTGGACTGGTTCGCTAGATTCCAACTCGCCTGCCCACGCAGGCTAAGCCCAAGGCGCTCTTGCTGGGAGCGGGTTTTCGATGCCTGGCCAGACGTCGTTAAAGAGTTCGCCCCAGAGCTAAAACGCAAGGACTGCTCGGACTGGCTGTCCTGCCTTCGACCAAACACGGTGGCTGAAATCATCGACTCATCGCCTAGCCAGGCGCCTTGCTGGGTAAGGCCAAGCCGAAAGCCCTGAAGGTCTCTTTCACCTAGGCTTAAGCCCAGGCTCAGGTCTTTACGGCCGCGCGCCTGGCCCTCGCGGGTAATGATGTTGAGGCTACCTGCCACGGCCTGACCGCCTGTCTCCGCGGTCGGTACACGAATAATTTCCAGACGTTCAACCTGCTCTGGCTGAATGGAATCAACGGTGAATCCTCGGCCTGCAGGCTGACCATCGATAAGAATTTGGGTGTAGCCCTCGGCCATGCCGCGAAGCCGCGGGTTGCCACCGCCCGAGGGCACGGTGACCCCCGGTTGACGACGAAGCACATCCTCAAGACTGGTGTCCCCGTACTTTTGGATTTCCTCCCGGCCCACGACGGTTTTCGAGGCATTGGAAAACCGTCGTTGCTGAAGATCGTTGGGGCGCTGGGCACGAACTTCAACATCTTGCAGGGCATTGGAGTCGGGCTCAAAGCCCTCGCCCGTGACCTGAGCAAGGGCCACGCCCGACATGCCTATGAAACCCGTTGCGGCCACCAAGGCCAAAACAAATGGCGCATGGATGGCTGGCAGCTTGTTCTTGATCACGCCCCAGTTTGAGGCCTTCCTTAGGGAATTAGAACGCTGCAGCCTGTGGTTTTTCGCGCCTCAAGGTCGGTGTGCGCCTGAACTACTTCAGAGAGGGGATAGGTCTGATCAATTTTGATTTTTATCTTCCCACTCACCACGTGCTTAATAAGTTCCCCTGAGGTTACCTCTAGCTCCGCACGCGTTGCCGTGTAAGGCATCAGTGATGGCCTTGTTAAGAATAAATGCCCATTAAGCTGGTTTAAGTCAACCGGGGCAACCTTACCTGAGGCATTGCCAAAGCTCACCATCAGGCCGTATTTGCGCAGGCATTGAAGGGAGCGCTCCCAGGTGGCCTTGCCCACCGAGTCGTAGACCACATCCACGCCCCGTCCATTGGTAATTTCTTTCACCCGAGCCACCAGGTCTTCGGTGTTGTAGTTGACAACATGCGCGGCCCCATGCGCCAAGGCAAGCTTGGCCTTTTCATCACTGCCCACGGTACCAATGGCGGTCACGCCTAAAAGTTTCGCCCACTGCATGGCAATTAGCCCGACACCGCCAGCCGCGGCGTGGAATAAAATGGTGTGGCCCTTTTGCAGATTGGCTGTTCGCCGATACAGGTACTGGGCGGTCATGCCTTTTAACATCATGGCCGCACCGGTTTCAAACGAGATGGCCTTTGGCAGCTTGACCAAAAGCGCCGCTGGAAGAACCCTGGCCTCGCAATAGGCGCCCATGGGCCTGCCGGCATAAGCCACGCGGTCACCCGGCTTGACATGCTCAACGCCCTTGCCCACCGCCTCCACCACCCCGGCGCCCTCCATGCCAAGCACCGCAGGAAGAGCCTCTGCGGGGTAGACCCCGCTTCGCAAATAGACGTCGAGGTAATTAAGCCCAACAGCATGATGACGAACCAGCGCCTCGCCTGCGCCAGGATTGCCAAGCGGAAGGTCCACCATCGACATCACCTCGGGGCCGCCGGTAGATGAAATTTGTACGGCTTTAGTCATTGAAATCTCCTGGGCGTTATGAAAGGGCGGGCACTAGGTTTCGCCCGAAGAGTACGTTTGCGTTAAGTGAAATCATAACCAGAAGATGATGGTGGCCAAGGGCGGAATCGAACCACCGACACAAGCATTTTCAGTCCTCTGCCTCCTTGGGGGCGGAGGACTGAGGCTGTTCCTGGCCAGCCTGAAGAAGCTGCGCTTTCAGTTCAGGAATACTCCGCTCGACCGTTGACCAAACAATCTTAAGGTCTACAGCAAAGTACCCGTGTGAGACCGCATTTCTCATTTGGTAAGCGGCGCTCAATTGAATTTCCGGTCGACTTGTCGAAAACTCTGGGTAATGCTTCAGTATATTTTTACTCGCTTCGCCAACAACCTCAAGGTTTCTGATGACCGCGTCTTGAATTAGATCGTTTGCAATAAAACCCTGCAAATCTAGCCCCTTGGTGTGGCGCTCAATTTTTTCGATACCAATCAGTATGTGCCTAATAAACTCATCGAGAGGCTTATTGGAGCGTTTCACAGTGGTTTTGCTTCGGCGATTACAGTGGCACGAAATGATTCAGGAAGTGCTCCAGGTGTGACTACATCTACTGGTGTGCCTAGAAGTTCGAGCAATTCATGACGAATAGCGCCGATATCAAAAAGGGTGGTGGTCTCTGTCGGGTCGATTAGAAGGTCGATGTCGCTTGAGGGAGAGTCCTCGTTGCGGCTGCACGACCCGAAGAGCCGTGGATTTTTGGCGTTGTGCCTCAGCACAATCTCAACGATCTCGTTCCGGTTCTTTCGCACTGATTCAGAGGGTTTCATACCTGCGATTATGTGGTCCATGGGACGCAGGAGCAAGATGGTGGCCAAGGGCGGAATCGAACCACCGACACAAGGATTTTCAGTCCTCTGCTCTACCGACTGAGCTACTTGGCCAAGCGCCGAATTATAACCCTAACGGGCCAAAGCTCCTTGTCTTCGCGCTCACTTTTACAAACTCCAGTTGAGCACCTATAGTTTTAGGCTCCCCGACCGACTTTCAAGAGAGCAAAACGGGTTTGCCGGACTGTATTTTCTATTTTTCAATGAGTTAGGGCTAACGATGATTCGTATCCTCATCACCAACCAGAAGGGCGGTGTGGGCAAGAGCACCATCTCAGCCAATCTGAGCCGGTACTTCGCCTCTATTCGCAAACTTCGCACGACGTTGCTTGACTTCGATAGCCAGGGTTCCTCAACGCGTTGGGTCAAAGAGGTGCAAAAGGAAGGGTCCCCCGACGCCATTCGCGTC
>CAMDMC010000033.1 GCA_945901825.1 Bordetella parapertussis | reverse complement strand
CCTGGCCGACCTTACCCGCGAGGAGGTCCGCGCCCGTGCCATGGCCATGGTGGGCATCTCTATTGGCCTGTCGTTCGTTGTCTCTCTCGTAATTGCCCCACCGCTCTACGGGGCCTATGGCCTTGAGGGACTGTTTCTGCTGACCGGCGGTCTGGCCATGGTTGCAGCCCTTGGTATTGGGCGCATGCCTGCCCATCCCCCACAGGCTAGATTCACAAAGTTAGAACCTGAGGCCCCTTTGATCAAGGCCGTGGAGCTTGAGACGGTAAAGGCCTGGCCGTTACTAAGCCACTCCCAGCTCTGGCGGCTTAACCTGGGTATCTTCAGTCTTATGGCGGTCCAGACAGCCATGTTTGTAGCCATTCCTATGGGTTTTGCCGAGCTTGGGCTTCCTTTGCAAGATCACTGGAAGGCCTACCTACCCCTTCTACTGGTGGCCTTTGTAGGCATTGTTCCCCCTATTTTTTGGGCCGAGAAGAAGGGACGTTTTCGTCCGGTTTTTTTAGGCGCTGTTGGTCTTTTGGGGATGACGATGCTGGGTTTCCTTGTGGCCGATGGGCAGGGCCTTGGCCCATGGCTGGTCTTTGTTGGCCTTTTCTTTGTTGGCTTTAATCTGCTTGAGGCCCTCTTACCCTCGTGGGTTTCTCGGGTTGCGCCGGTAGGCCAGCGTGGGCTTGCCCTTGGCATCTACAACACGAGTCAGTCTCTGGGGCTTTTTGCAGGCGGGCTGCTTGGCGGGCTTATGCTTGCCGCCCACGGCAGGGCAGGCATTTTTGCGGCCTGCGGGCTTTTACTGGCTTTTTGGGGCATGATGGCCCTCGGGCTTAAGGAGCTCGGTCGTCGGTCGCCGACCCGATCCTCCCCTCCACTGGCGAGTAGTGGCCCTTAGATCTGTTCGTTAGCGTGACAGCCCCTTTCGCCTATTGATTAAAGGAGGTTTTTTATGGCGTCGGTAAACAAAGTCATTCTTCTTGGCAATCTCGGCCGTGACCCCGAGGTCCGTTACTCGGCCGACGGTGCGGCGATTGCCAATATTTCAATTGCCACCACATCGCGCTACAAAGACAAGTCTGGCGAAATGAAAGAGGACACCGAGTGGCATCGTGTGGTTTTTTTTGGAAGGCTTGCCGAAGTGGTGAACGAGTACCTAAAAAAGGGTCGCCCCGTTTACGTTGAGGGCCGGCTTCGAACCCGAAAGTGGCAAGACCAGGGCGGGCAAGACCGTTACACAACCGAAATTGTGGCCGATCAGATGCAGCTTCTCGGCGGTCGCGATGGTGCCCCGGCAGGTATGCCTCCAGAGGAGGATGGCGCGTCCTTGGCCATGGCCTCGAGCCCTTCCTCAGCAGGCAACGAAGGCTCGCGCAAACCCAGTGGCGGGGCGAAAACCGGCTTTGACGATCTTGACGACGACATTCCTTTTTAAGTCGTCGGCGCCTTTAACTCTTGTAAAAACCCGGGTGGAGCCAGTCTTCCTCCCGGGTTTTTTTTCGGGCAAGGGGCAGACTTCTACTATTAAGTCACTCTGTCGATAGAATAACGGGTTTAGTCATTCTTTAAACGCATTGCGTTTGGCCCTTGGCGGTCTTGCAGGCAGGCCAGTTAAAAAGTTCTTCGATCAGGAGTTTTGAATTCATGCCTATCTATGCCTACGCCTGCTCAGCCTGTGGCTTTCGGCAGGATATTCTTCAAAGACTTTCGGATGCGCCGGTATCGGAATGCCCCAGTTGCCACGAGGCAAGCTTTGCCAAGCAACTGACAGCACCGAGCTTTGTGCTGAAAGGCTCGGGCTGGTATGCCACCGATTTCCGTGACAACGGCTCAAAAAAGAAGGCGGACGATCCCGCTGTAAAGGGCGCAGAGCCCTCCGCAAACGCCGATGTGGCTGCCGGCACCCAGCAGCCTAAAGAGCCCCAGGCCAACGGCGCCGCAGGCTCGCAGGATTCAGCTGGTGGCTCCAAAGCAGCCGAAGCCCCCGCACCCAGCAGCCCCGTTGGGTCGGGTTCTTCGTCGTCTGTTGGCGACGCACCCAAGGCTGCCCCTGCTGGCTCAGCAGCCTCAGCAGCCTCTTAGCCGTCTCGCGAGCCTTGTTTGACCTCTTTCACTCGTAGGCGCCTAAGACCCCAGGATCCCGTCCAGAGGTAGCTGTCATGCTTAAACGATTTTTTATTACCGGCCTTCTTATTTGGGTTCCCCTGGGCATCACCTACTGGGTCCTCAGCAC
Source organism: Bordetella parapertussis (assembly GCA_945901825.1). Lineage (GTDB taxonomy): Bacteria > Pseudomonadota > Gammaproteobacteria > Burkholderiales > Burkholderiaceae_A > Hahnella. Next base: position 13,470 of record CAMDMC010000033.1, on the reverse strand, counting down.
CATTGTGAAGACCTTGGACGGAATCATTCCCCCGCACATCGCGCCCCAGGCCCTCTTTGGCCTTGACATTCCGGGCTTCGGGCTTCTGGCGGTCGTTTTAGTGGTTCTTGCTACCGGTGCCTTGGGGGCTAACCTGCTCGGCCGCCGCCTGGTGGACCTCTGGGAAGGACTGCTGGCCCGAATTCCATTGGTCCGATCCATCTACTCCTCGGTGAAGCAAGTTAGTGACACCATTCTTGCCCCCAACGGGCAGGCGTTTCGCCAGGCCGTACTGGTGCAGTATCCGCGCCAGGGCCTCTGGACAATTGCCTTTGTCACTGGCAAGCCAAGCCATGAAATTGAGAACAAGCTGCCTGCGGACTGCGTCAGTATTTACGTGCCCACCACACCCAACCCCACCTCGGGCTTTTTCCTCATGCTGCCGCGGGCAGAACTCATCCCTCTGTCGATTGGCGTGGATGCAGCACTTAAGTACGTCGTCTCCATGGGCACTGTTCCCCCTTCGGCTCAGGCTAAACCAAAAGCCGACAAGTAACCCGCCCTCGATCTAAAGGACATTTTTATGCGAAGTCATTACTGCGGAGAGCTTTCCGCAAGCCAGCTTGATCAGACTGTGACGCTCTGCGGCTGGGTGCATCGTCGACGAGATCATGGGGGCGTAATTTTCATCGACCTTCGAGACCGCGAGGGCCTTGCACAAATTGTCTGTGACCCCGACCGCGAGGCGATGTTCAAGTTGGCCGAGACCCTGCGCAATGAGTTCTGCCTGCGTGTAACGGGCCGGGTGCGTCAACGTCCCGAGGGTACCGTGAATGCCAATATGGCCAGTGGCGAGATTGAGATTCTCTGCCTTGAGCTTGAGCTTCTTAACCCCTCAGTGACGCCCCCGTTTCAGCTCGATGACGAGCATCTCTCGGAGACGACACGGCTTACCCATCGCGTGCTCGATCTGCGCCGCCCGTTTATGCAGCGCAATCTTATGCTGCGTTACAAAGTTGCTATGGCCGTGCGCCGCTACCTTGATACGCATGGCTTTATTGATATTGAGACCCCTATGCTTACGCGCTCCACACCCGAGGGCGCGCGCGACTACCTGGTGCCATCTCGGGTGCATCCCGGCAGTTTTTTTGCCCTACCCCAATCGCCCCAGCTCTTTAAGCAACTGCTTATGGTGGCGGGCTTTGACCGCTACTACCAGATCACCAAGTGCTTTCGTGACGAAGACCTGCGCGCGGATCGTCAGCCCGAATTCACCCAGATTGACTGCGAGACATCCTTTCTCGGCGAGCAAGACATTCGCGACCTTTTTGAGACCATGATCCGTGAGGTCTTTCACGAGCTTATGGCCGTGGACCTTCCTAATCCCTTTCCTGTTATGGCTTATAGCCAGGCAATGGCTCGATTCGGTTCGGACAAGCCCGACCTGCGTGTGAATCTGGAGCTCACCGAGTTGACTGACCTCATGGCCGATGTCGACTTCAAGGTCTTCTCTGAGCCTGCGCGACTGACCAATGGGCGCGTGGCAGCCCTTTGTATTCCGGGCGGTGCGCAGTTAAGCCGCGGCGAGATCGACAGCTACACCGAGTTTGTAAAAATCTACGGGGCCAGGGGGCTTGCCTGGATTAAGGTGAACGAGAAGGCCAAGGGCCGCGATGGCCTGCAGTCACCCATTGTGAAGAACCTTCATGAGGCCTGTCTTGAGGCTGTGCTTGCCCGTACCGGTGCCAGTGATGGAGACCTTATTTTCTTTGGTGCCGACAAGGCCAAGGTGGTGAATGACGCCTTGGGCGCGCTAAGGGTTCGTATTGGTCAGTCGGAATTTGGACGCGCCAATGGGCTCTTTACGGCCGGCTGGCGACCCCTGTGGGTGGTTGACTTCCCAATGTTTGAGTTTGATGAGGAAAATCGACGGTTCACGGCTGTTCACCATCCCTTCACGGCGCCCAAGCCTGGGCATGAAGACCGGATGGAGCAGGACCCCGGCAGCTGCCTGGCTCAGGCCTACGACATGGTTCTTAATGGCTGGGAGCTTGGGGGCGGGTCGGTGCGTATTCACCAGGAGGCCGTGCAGAGCAAGGTCTTTCGGGCGCTTAATATTGGTGCCGAAGAGGCCCAAGAAAAGTTTGGCTTCTTGCTCGATGCCCTGCGATACGGGGCTCCGCCCCATGGCGGCCTTGCCTTTGGTCTTGATCGCCTGGTAACTCTTATGACCGGGGCAGATTCCATTCGGGATGTCATCGCCTTTCCGAAGACCCAGCGGGCGCAGTGCCTGCTCACCCAGGCCCCTTCGCCAGCCGATGACCGTCAGTTGAAAGAACTCTCCCTGCGTCTACGTGAGGCGCCCAAAATCGCGACATGAGCATGATGGTAAGCCCGGGCCAGCGGCGTGCGTTGGTCTATGGCCCGGTGTCCGTGTTGCATGGCCTTGCGGTGGCCTGGATTGCGAACCCCGGCCTAAGCCGGGCCGCCGTTTTTATAAGTCTGCTCGTGGCCTTTGGCGCCTTTTTGGTGCATCTTCTTTTTCGTCGTCTCTTGCCGCGGGTGCTCGATGACCCCTCCATCTGGCCTGTCTGGGTTAGAGCATTTGCCATTGTGGTGATGAACTTTGTTTTGCTGCAGATGGTGGCCTTTAACCTGTCGGACGAAATGGCACCCATGGCCATTGTGGTGGGAATCACCCTTGGCCTGGCCATGCAGGCCTATTGGTTCTCTCAGCGCCCTGCCTCGGAGACGTCCTCACGCATGGCAACTCTAAGCATCTACACGGCCTGTCTTATGCTGCCCTTTGCCGGCCTCTACGACTGGCTCCCTCCTGCTGCTATTTGGGCGAGCGTTGCTGCCATCCCTGCCTGGCACGCCAGCCGACTTGCTACCGCCGAGTCGGCAGACCATGCTGTGGCAAGCAGGCTGATGTCGGCCTCTATCCTTACCTTTGTGGTGATCATGCTCACCGGGCTGATGCTTACAGCGCTCTTGCCCCTGCGCTAGGCCCGGCCGTGCTTATATATTCATAAGGCGCTGCCATGACTATTTTTAAAATTCCCGTCTCTGTTCTGGTCATTCTGTACTCTTCGGAGGCCGATGTTTTGTTGCTGGAACGTGCGGACCATCCAGGCTTTTGGCAGTCGGTTACGGGCAGCCTTGATGATGAAAAGGAGCCGCTGGTGGATGCGGCCTGTCGAGAGGTCTTTGAAGAGACCGGTCTTGCCATTGCATCGACCGACATGGAAGACTGGGGCTTCTCGCAGAACTATGAAATCTTTGCCCATTGGCGTCATCGGTACGCCCCTGGGGTAACAGAAAATACCGAGCATGTTTTTTCAAGTCGAATTTCCCGTGCGAGCGCAGTGCGCCTTTCCGCCCGCGAGCATCTGCGTTGGAAATGGCTGGGCCTTGAGGATGCGGCAGAGGCTTGTTTTTCTTGGACCAACGCCAAGGCCATTCGCGAGCTCGGTCGGCGTCAGTTCTCTAGCTAAGGCGGCGGAGGTATTGAGGCCTCTGCAGCATGGCCGACATCTGGGCCTGCTGGTATGAACCGGCCTGCGCCGCTTGTTGTGCGCCGACCCGAGGGGCTTTATTGCCCTCAAGGGGACTTTTTTATTGACCCCTGGCGGCCGGTTGATCGTGCAGTAATTACCCATGGCCATGCAGACCATGCCAGGCCAGGCCATGGCCATGTGCTGTGTTCGATGCGGGGCCTTCCCATTCTTCATGCGCGGCTGGGCGAGGCTCAGTCGTTTCAGGGCCTGGGCTTTGGGCAGCGCCTGCGCCTGCAGGATGTCTGGGTCTCTCTGCACCCTGCCAGCCATGTCCTGGGTGCCAGTCAGGTTCTTATTGAGTCCGCCTCGGCACATGGCCATGGCAGCGAGCGGTGGCTGGTCTCAGGCGACTATCGAGTTCAGAACGACCCAAGCTGCGATGCCTTTGAGCCTGTTAAGGCCGATGTCTTTATTTCAGAGACCACCTTTGGCCTGCCTATTTATCGTTGGCCGAATGTGGCCGATGAGGTTGCGTTACTTCTGGACTGGTGGCAGACCTGCCGCGATGAGGGCCGAGCAGCCGTTCTCTACACCTATGCCCTTGGTAAGGCGCAGCGCCTTTTAATTGCGCTTCTTAGACTGGCTCCCTTGCCCGGAACGCTTTTCGTTCACCCCTCGGTGGCCCGCATGAACGAGGCCTATCGCGAGGCGGGAATTGCCTTGCCGGAACTGCCCACCCCCCCTGCCATGCTTAGCCCAGGGGCAATGGTTCTGGCGCCGATGGCGGTGCAGGGTTCGGGCTGGATGCAGCGCCAAAGGCCGGCGCTGGCCGAGGCGATGGTCTCGGGCTGGATGCTTGTTCGTGGCCATCGACGCAGGCATGCCGGGGTTCGGGGTTTTGTTATTTCCGACCATGCGGACTGGCCTGGACTTCTCTGGGCAATTGATCAGACCCAGGCCTCACGTGTTGTGCTGACCCACGGCCAGACAAGCAGCATGGCGCGTTACTTAAAAGACCAGGGTCGTGATGTTGACACCCTTGAGACAGAATTCGATGCCCAGGCCGCCGATGTCTAAGTCCTGGCCACCGGGCAGCCTTGCCCATTTCGCGCAGCTCTTTCTTAGGCTTGATCAGTCGCAGGGCGTGCGCGAGAGACAGCAGGCGCTGCTTGGCTTTTTAAATCAAGACGGGCTGGCCGACAAAGATGCGGCCTGGGCCTTGTGGCTTTTAGCCGGCGAGCGGCTAAAGCGCACCGTCGCCCCCTCTCTTTTTCGCAAGGCGATGGAAGAGGCCTCGGGCCTGCAGCCTTGGCTGGTTGAGGAGTGTTATCAGTCGGTGGGCGACCTGGCTGAGACCTCGGCCTTGCTTACTGCCTGCCCACAAAACGAGTCAGACTTCGCAGCCAAAGGCCTTGCCGATCTCATTGAGCACGACTTGCTTGCCCTACGCGGTCTTCAGGCGCAGGAGGTCTGCAACTGGATGATGGGGGCCTGGAGGCAGTTAACGGCGCCGCAGGTTTTCTGCCTGAACAAAATACTTACTGGGGGATTGCGCCTGGGTCTTTCACGACAGGGCCTTGTTCAGGCGCTTGCCGACCATTTAAAGATTACAAAGGCGCTTGTTGCCCAGCGCATGCTCATTTTTCTTTCCCAACCGCCCGGACCCGAGGCCTATCAGGCGCTTGTCTCCCCCGACGATTCCTGCGGTGCTCGGGCCTTTATGAATGGGCCCGTTCCTTTTTTCTTGGCGCAGAGTCTTTCGATGCAGGGTGAATCCCTCGAGCAGGCTGCGCAATGCGAGCAGAGGCTCGGACCCATTGAGGGCTGGGCTGCGGAATGGAAGTGGGATGGCATTCGGGCACAACTGGTTGTGGATGCAGCCGGTCAACTGCAGGTCTGGTCGCGCGGCGAGGAGCTTGTGACCGAGCAGTTTCCTGAGTTTGTGCAGCTCTTCGCAGGGCCCCAAGCTTTGCCGGCGTTGCCGCTTCGGCTCGACGGTGAGATTCTGGCCTGGGACGGTCTAAAGCAAAGGCCCTTTGCCTTTGCCAATCTGCAAAGGCGGCTTGGTCGTCGTAAACCCTCAAAAGCCATGCAGAACGCACACCCTGTGGTCTTCATGGCCTACGACCTTCTTGGCCTGGCGGGCCGTGATTGGCGGGCAGAGCCCTTTTCCGCGCGTCGAGCAGCCCTGGTCGCCCTCTTGGAGTTGTTGGGCGAGGGCGACCGCGAGACACAGCCTAAGAGCCCAGCTGCCTCAAGGCCCATGCGTGCCTCGCCCATCGTTGCTGCAGAGAACTGGGCCGAGCTTGCCCTGCTGCAAGCCCAGGCCCGAGACCAGCCCGCGGAAGGCTTGATGCTTAAACGGTGGGATGCGGCCTACGGCCAGGGACGCACAAAAGAAAGTACGCAGGGCGAGCTTTGGAAATGGAAGCTTGCGCCACTAACGATTGATGCCGTACTTGTCTACGCCCAGCGTGGACACGGTCGCCGCGCTGGGCTCTACACCGACTATGGTTTTGCGCTCTGGGATGACCGCCAAGACCCTGCGGTCTTGGTACCCTTTGCAAAGGCCTACTCTGGTCTTACCGATGCTGAAATAAAAAAGGTGGATCAGGTGATACGTAAAACCATTGAAGACAAGTTTGGCCCCGTTCGACAGGTGAGTCCGAGCCTGGTGATGGAACTTGGCTTTGAGGCGGTTATGGAGTCGAGCCGTCACAAGAGCGGCATTGCCGTTCGCTTTCCACGTATTCTTCGGCTGCGACCCGATAAAACAATCGAGCAGGCCGATCGGCTCTCAAGTCTTCGGGCCATGCTGACATGAGTCTTGGGCATCGGCCTCGTACCCACCCACAAGGTCTGCGTATCTATGGGCTTGACTTCAGCTCGGCGCCCTCCTTACGAAAGCCCATTACCTGTGCAGTGGGCCGTTTGGCTCGTGAGCCTGGCTCGGCCACGCCCTCTGGCACCACCACCTTCTACCTTGAAGAGGTGACTGCGTTTACCAGCCTTCTGGGTTTTGAGCAGTTTCTTCAGACCCCTGGCCCATGGCTTGCTGGGTTTGACCTTCCCTTCAGTCAGCCACGCCCCCTGATTGAGCATGAAGGCTGGCCAAGCCACTGGCCTGACTTTGTTGATTTCTTTTGTGAACAAGACCGCGAGGCCTTAAGGCTTCGCTTTAAGGCCTGGTGCGATGCGCGGCCAGTGGGCAATAAGTTCGCCTGGCGGCAGACCGATAAGCCTGCTGGCTCAAGTCCCGCCATGCGCTGGACCAACCCGCCTGTGGCCTGGATGATGCATGCGGGGATGTCGCGCATGAAGGCGGCTGGCCTTGTCTTTCCAGCCCATCAGGCGCATGAGGCCCTTGACGAAGGCAGGCCCTACCTGCGCTGGACAACGACTCAAAGGGCCGAGCATCGGCTGGCCCTTGAGGCCTACCCGGGCTTTACAGCACGCAAGGTCTCTCGCCAGTCTTACAAAAGTGATCTGCCTGCGAAACAAGATACGGATCGGGCAGTGCGTCGGCAGCAGATTCTTCGGGCCCTTGAGGGCGAGCAGGCTGGCCTTAACCTTCGGCTTCGGCTCACCCCGGGCTGGTCTCGACGCATTGTCATGGATGGCTCGGGTGATTTATTGGATGCCGTTATTTGTGCCATGCAGGCCGGCCATGCTGCTGCCTTGCCAGGCTTTGGACTGCCGCCCGAGGGCAATACCTTTTTTGACCGGCTTGAGGGCTGGATTGCCGCAGTGCCCGTGCCTTCCTAGTCTTTAAGCCATGGTGCTCACCCGCGTGCAACGCAAGCCCAGGCCTTTGGCCGCCCGCAGCATTAGCAGTTTCGCGAAGGCTCGATTCAGCCAGCTTGGCCTTTGCCCCTTGCCTTTTCAGAAAGAGGTCTGGAAGGCCATGGAGGCAGAGGCCTGTGGGCTGATTCATGCACCAACCGGCTTTGGTAAGACCTATGCGGTCTGGGCAGGGGTCTTGGGCCAACTTCATAGGGCAGGGGGCAGTGGTAGTGCCAGTGGCAGCGCTGCGAACACAGGCCTACAGGTTTTATGGATTACGCCCATGCGGGCCCTTGCTGCAGACACTTTTCAGGCGCTAGGTCGGTTTGCTCCCGAGGCGTTTTCATTAGGCCTGCGAACAGGTGATACCTCAAGCCATGAGCGCGCTAAACAAGACCGCCGACCCCCCCAGGGCCTTGTGACCACGCCCGAGAGCCTAAGCCTGATGCTCTCTAAGCCTCAAAGCCTCGCGATGTTGAAGGCCCTTCGGTTTGTTGTTGTTGACGAATGGCACGAGCTTATTGGCAACAAGCGTGGCAGCCTTTTGGAGCTAAGCCTTGCATCGCTTGCATCGATCACGGGCAAGACACTTCAGGTCTGGGGCCTCTCGGCAACCCTTGGAAATCTCGATGAGGCGGCCCGGGTTCTTTGCCACAGCCTTGGCAGCCCAGTAAAAATTTCGGCCTCTGGCCGACAACCGCCTCGAATAAAAACCTTGCTGCCCAAGGACCCCATTCGCTTTGCTTGGTCGGGCCATCTTGGTTTAACCATGCTTGAGCCTGTTCTTCATCAGCTCGAGAAGGCAGCCTCAAGCCTGTTGTTTACCAACACGCGTTCGCAGGCCGAGCTCTGGTATCAGGCCATTCTGCAGGCGCGGCCCGACTGGGCAGGGCAGATGGCCCTGCATCATGGGTCTCTGGATTCAGACACGCGTGCATGGGTGGAAAAGGCCACGGCGGCTGGCGAGCTTCGCGTGGTGGTGGCAACCTCAAGCCTTGATCTTGGTGTTGACTTCACGCCCGTGGAGCAGGTCTTTCAGGTCGGCAGTCCCAAGGGTGTTACACGACTTCTTCAGCGTGCAGGCCGTTCGGGCCATCAGCCCAAGGGGGTCTCGAGCCTTTACATGGTGCCCACCCATGGCTTTGAAATTCTGGAGTCTTTGGCCGCGCAGCAGGCGATTGATGAGGGATTCATTGAGCCGCGTAGGCCTTTGAGGCTGCCCCTTGACGTTCTTGCACAGCACCTTGTCACGCGCATTCTGGGCGAGCCCATGACCGAGCAGGCCCTATTCGCAGAGGTTCGCAAGAGCCATGCATTTAAAGACCTAAGCCTTAAAGATTTCCATTGGGCCCTTGAGTTCCTCTCACAAGGCGGCGCATCCTTGGGGGCCTACCCTGACTTTCATCGCATTCAATGTAATGCGCAGGGTCTATGGCAGATGCAGGATCTGCGGCTTGCTCGGCGCCATCGCCAGTCGATTGGCACGATTGTTTCAGATGCGTCTGTGCGGCTTGCGTGGCTTTCAGGCGGGGGCCTGGGCCAAGTGGAGGAGTCTTTCATTGGCAGGCTTAAGCCGGGTGACACCTTCTTGTTTTCCGGTCGCAGCCTTGAGTTGGTGCGGGTGCGTGATCTCACTGCCTATGTGCGCAAGGCTACCGGCAAGGCAAAGGCGGTTGCTCGCTGGACCGGTGGAAGCCTTCCTCTGTCGGGCGAGCTTGCCTGCTGCCTTCGCAGTCTTCTTCACGCCTTTGCATTGAACGACCCGGCAAGCCCTTGGCTGCAAACGCCAGAGGCCCTAAGCATGCAGCCCTTGCTGCAGACTCAGGCTGAACGCTCGGCTATTCCCACCAACAGGCTATGCCTTGTGGAGCATTTCACTTCAAACGATGGCGAGCATTGCTTTATCTACCCTTTTGCAGGTCGTCAGGTGCATCTTGGGCTTGCCTCCCTTTTGGCCTTTCGACTCACACGCATTCACGCCACAAGCATCTCCTATGCTGCGAATGACTATGGCCTTGAGCTGCTTGCGCCCCGTCGTCGCAAGAGCGAGGGGCCGTGGTTACGTACGGTTTTGTCTGAAGAGGGTCTTCTTGAATTGCTGCAGCTCAAGGACTTATCGAAGGACCTTGTCTCTTTGCTGGGTGAGGGTCTGATCACGCGCCGTCGGTTTCGTGAGATTGCCCGGGTGGCAGGGCTGCTGGTCATGGGTCTTCCCGGTGCGGGTCGCTCCTCACGCCAGCTTGCTGTCTCCAGCAATCTTCTTTTTGAGGTCTTCTCGAAGTACGACCCTGAGAACCTTTTGTTGCAACAAGCCCAGCGCGAGGCCCTTGAGCAGGAGCTTAGTCAGAGCGCGCTTGAGGACCATTTGCAAAGGCTGCTTCAAGGCCAGTGGCGCCATTGTCAGCTTAGACGTCCAAGCCCCTTTTGTGTGCCACTTATGGTGGAGCGGCTGCGTGAGCAGCTTTCCTCCGAGCGACTCTCCGACAGGCTCGCCCGGCTTGCTGAAGAATTCGACGACGAGCCATTGGCCTAAGACTGCAATGAGACCGCGTACGAAACGACTTCGACCCCTGGGCCCGGCGGCCACCACCTGGTCTTGCCAGGGCCTTGGTGAGCCTATTGTTCTCACGGCGCAGGGCGCCATGGTCTTTCCGCAGCGAGGCCTTGCGATGGTGGCCGATCTTCACCTTGGTAAGACACAGACCTTTCGTCACCATGGCCTTGCCATTCCCGAGGGCAGTGATGACGAGACCCTTGAAAAACTTCATGCTGTGCTTTTGTCCTGGCCGCTTCATCAACTGGTTATTCTGGGTGATCTTATCCATCATCAAGTGGCTGTCGATGGCGAGGGCCGCCTGCTTGAAAAGCTAAAGGGTCTGCGTCGACGCTGGCCTAAGCTTGCCTTTCATCTTGTTCTCGGTAACCACGACCGCGCGCTTGCGCCTTGCCGTGAGGGGCCACTGGCGCAAGACCTTGTTGTAGCGCTCGACCTTCAACGCCATTCGCAGGTCTTTGTTGAGAAGGGTCTCAGGGGCTATCACGACCTGTCGGATGCCATGGATCGAGAAGCGCAAGGGGGTAACGACGGGCCGGAGCCATGGCAGGTCTCAGGCCACCTGCATCCGGCTGTACGCCTGCGTCTTGGGCCTGGCCAGTGGCAACGACTTGCCTGTTTCACCCGCGCGGGCAGGCACTGGATGCTACCGGCCTTCGGCGCCTTCACGGGTGGCTTTGATATTCAACCGGCTGACTACGACGAGATTGTGGGCCTGGTGCAAGGCCAGCTGCTTGGCCTTGGCGAGTGACGAGCGGCGAGTGACTAAGGACTAGTGGCTAAGAATCTTGCTTAAGAAGTCGATGGCGCGCGGGTGTTTAGGTGCGCCAAAGAACTCCTCGGGCGGCGCCTGCTCAACAATTTTTCCTGCGTCCATGAAAATAACGCGGTCGGCCACCTCACGGGCAAAGCCCATCTCGTGGGTGACACAGATCATGGTTGTACCTTGCTCGGCAAGGGCCACCATGACGTCAAGAACCTCCTTGACCATCTCCGGGTCAAGTGAGCTTGTGGGCTCATCGAACAAGAGCACATCGGGCTTCATGCACAAGGCTCGTGCAATGGCAACCCGCTGTTGTTGGCCACCGGAGAGCTGACCGGGGTATTTCTCGGCCTGCTCGGCAATCTTGACTCGTTCAAGCTGAACCATGGCCTCGCGTTTGGCCTGGTCCTCCGGCACACCGCTTACCCGAATGGGCGCAAGCGTGAGGTTCTCAAGCACTGAAATATGCGGGAATAAATTAAAACTCTGAAAGACCATGCCCACATGGGTGCGCACCTGGTAGGTAGACTTGATATCGCCGGTGAGCTCGGTTCCTGCCACCGTGATACGACCCTTTTGATACGGCTCAAGGGCGTTGACACAACGAATAAGGGTTGACTTACCACTTCCCGAGGGGCCGCAGACAACAATTTTTTCGCCATTGCTTACCTCAAGGTCAATGTCGCTTAAGACCTGGAAGCTGCCAAACCACTTCGAGACATTCTGAAATTCAATCATGGCCATGGTACGAGAACTCCTTTAACGTCGAGCGACGGCAAAGTCGCGTTCGAGCCCACGGGCATAGCTGCTCATGGCGCTGCAAAAGATCCAATAAATAAGAGCGACAAAAATAAACCCTTCAATGTAGAAGGCCCGCCACTCGGGGTCACCCAGGGCAAGGCGAAGGCTTCCAAAGAGCTCGTACATGCTGACGATCGTCACCAGTGATGTGTCCTTAAAGATGGCAATGAAGCTATTGACCAAGGGCGGGACAACAACGCGGAAGGCCTGGGGCAAGACAATACGCGTCTGTATAAGCCAATACCCCATGCCAAGCGCCTGCGCCGCCTCAATCTGGCCCTTGGGCACGCTGTTAATGCCACCACGAATCACTTCGGCCTGATAGGCCGCACTAAAAAGAATAATGCCCGCTGCAACCCGAAGAAGGACATCGGGGTTGGTGCCGCTTGGCATGAATAAGGGGAACATAAAGCTTGCCATGAAGAGCACGGTAATTAACGGAACACCACGAATTATCTCGATGAAGCCCGTGCAGACCGTGCGAATGAAGGGGAGGTCCGAGGTTCGGCCCAGGGCAAGCAAGACGGCAAGCGGAAGCGAGAGAATGTTGCCAAGAATGGCAAGCAAAAGGGTGAGGGAAAGGCCACCGAGCCGCTCGGTTGGCACATGGCTTAAGCCGGCAAAGCCTCCCACCATAAGGGCCACAGAGCCCGTCAGTACGAGGCCCGCAACAATAAAGGTTGAGGGCCTCCAGATCTGGCGCTGGCTAATGGCAATGCAGGCCCCAACCATCAGGATGCTCGCAACCACGGGCCTCCAGGCCTCTTCAAAAGGGTAGCGGCCAAAAATAATCAGTTTCCACTTCTCACCCACCACTCCCCAGCAGGCCCCTTCACCACGGGCTTCTCGACAGGCATTCAGGTCGACTGCAAAGACGGCGTTAAAAAGCCCCCAGGGCAAAAGCTCGGTGGCCAGCCATGCAAAGAAAATGAGAAGGCTCACCGTGATGGCCGAGTTGAGCCTGCCATTGAAAAGCGCCTTGAAGCTCTCGGACATCCTAGCGCTCCTTCAGGCGGGTGGCCTGCTCGAACCGGTTCATGAGAAACGAGGTAAGCAACGACAGGCTCAGGTAGACGGCCATGATGATGGAAATAGCCTCAACGGCGCGACCCGACTGGTTCAGCGTGGTGGTGGCAATGCTCACCAGATCGGGGTAGCCAATGGCAATGGCAAGGCTGCTGTTTTTTGTAAGGTTGAGGTACTGGTTGGTGGTGGGAGGAATGATGACCCGCAAGGCCTGGGGTAGGACGATAAGCCTGAGCTGCTGCCAGCGGGTAAAGCCAAGGGCAGCAGCTGCCTCGGTCTGACCTTTGGGCACTGCAAGAATGCCTGCTCGAATAATTTCAGCAATGAATGCGCTGGTGTAGATGGATAGGCCAAGCAAAAGAGCGATGAACTCGGGCGAGAGCGCCGCCCCGCCCACGAGCCCAAAGGGCCCCATCTCGGGGTACTCCAGGGATGGAAAGTCGCCCGCAAGGAACCAGGGAAATTGCAGCCCGTTCTTGCTTAAGAAAACCTGGGGAAGAAGCTGGGCCGGCGTCTCGGTGTCAGGAAGAATCACTGCCAGCGTGAGATACCAGAAAATAAGCTGAAGCAGCAGGGGCACATTGCGGATGAACTCAACGAACTGTCGGCAGAGCCAGACCAACAAGGGGTTGGGTGAAAGGCTGCCCACAGCGACCAGAAGGCCAAGCAGGCTTGCCACAACAATGCCAATAATGGCCACCCGCAGGGTATTTAGAAACCCAACAACAAAGGCCCGTAGGTAGCTGCTGTCCGACTCGTAGGCAATGGCACGCTCGGCAATGTCAAAGCCTGCCGGGCCAAGCAAGAAGTCGTAGCCGAAATCAATGCCCCGTTGGGCAAGGTTGGTGTTTAAGTTTCCAACAAGAATCCAGAGCCCCACTGCAAGCACGGCAAAAAGCAAGGCCTGCCAGACCATGGCGCGAAACTTCGGCTGGTTCAACACAAGCAACTGACCAAGCTAGGACCGGACATGAGAGGCTGCCTTCTCTGGGGTTTCAACAGCCAAGCAAAAAGCCTGGGATCACTGCCCGATCTATGGAGAGACCGGGCAGTGTTGCCGAGTG
>CAMDMC010000032.1 GCA_945901825.1 Bordetella parapertussis | reverse complement strand
CGGGCACGGAGATGGTGATGCCGGGTGACAATGTGAAGATGGTGGTCACGCTGATTAACCCCATTGCCATGGAGCAGGGCCTGCGGTTTGCCATTCGTGAGGGTGGCCGCACCGTGGGTGCCGGCGTCGTCGCTAAAGTTATCGAGTAATCAGGACTTGAATTTAAGGGTCACGCAGGGTTCTAGGGGCATAGCTCAACTGGCAGAGCGTCGGTCTCCAAAACCGAAGGTTGGGGGTTCGATTCCCTCTGCCCCTGCCAGCTCTCGTTGTAGGCAGGCTCCCTGGTTTGTCCCTGAATTCGCCAACCCGCTGAACGCCCTTTCCATAAAACCTTAGGCCGCTATGTCATCCGCAAATTCAAGTCCTACAGACGTCTCCTCCGGACTGCCCGACAAGCTAATGCTTGCGGCGGCCGTTGCGGCGTTTTTTGCGGGCGTCTATGGCTATCATTGGTCGGGTGATGCCAGCCTGCAGGCACTTGGGCTGTTGCTTGCGGGCATTTTAGTTGGTGGCCTGCTTGCGTTTTTTTCGCCTTCAGGCCGGCGGTTTGTTGGCTTTTCGAAAGAGGCTGTTTACGAGACCAGGCGGGTTGTCTGGCCAGGGCGTAAGGAGACATTGCAGACAACTGGCATCGTCTTTTTATTTGTATTCATCATGGCACTCTTTCTCTGGCTGACTGACAAGTCCCTCGAGTGGGTGTTGTACGACTTGTTGCTGGGATGGAAGTAGCGATGACCAAACGCTGGTACGTGGTGCATGCCTTTTCAGGCATGGAAAAGAGCGTGGCGAAAGCCATTCAAGAGCGTATCGATCGCGCAGGTATGCAAGACCACTTCGGTCAGATTCTTGTTCCCACGGAAGAGGTTGTTGAAATTCGCGGTGGGCAGAAGGCCATTTCAGAGCGCAGGTTCTTTCCTGGCTATGTGCTTGTTGAAATGGACATGAACGACCAGAGCTGGCATCTGGTTAAAAACACCAACAAGGTCACCGGCTTTCTTGGGGGCTCGGGGAGCAAGCCTTCACCCATCTCTCAGGCCGAGGTCGATAAGATCATGGCCCAGATGCAAGAAGGTGTTGAAAAACCAAGGCCTAAGGTCCTTTTTGAAGTGGGCGAAGTTGTTCGTGTGAAGGATGGTCCTTTCACTGACTTCAACGGCCAAGTCGAAGAAGTGAATTATGAAAAAAATCGCATGCGGGTGTCGGTCACTATTTTTGGACGGTCCACACCCGTTGAACTTGAGTTTGGACAGGTAGAAAAGCTTTAGTTTTTAGTTTTAGGTAGTTTGCTTTTTATCGCCTTTGGGCGAATCGAGGAGCAGGAACTGGCCGTAAAGGTGACTGCGTTATGACTCAATTTTAAGGAGCCATCATGGCAAAGAAGATCGTCGGTTATATAAAGCTTCAGGTCCCGGCTGGAAAGGCGAACCCCTCGCCTCCTATCGGTCCTGCCCTTGGTCAGCGCGGCCTCAACATTATGGAGTTCTGTAAGGCGTTTAACGCCCAGACGCAGTCTATGGAACCCGGACTGCCCATTCCTTGCGTCATTACGGCCTATGCCGATAAGTCCTTCACCTTCATTATGAAGACGCCCCCAGCGTCCATCTTGATTAAGAAGGCAGCAAAAATTGACAAGGGCTCGCCCAAGCCTCATTCCGATAAGGTGGGTTCCATAACGCTTGCCCAGTGCGAAGAAATTGCCAAGCTTAAACAGCCCGATCTTACGGCCGCCGATCTAAGGGCCGCCGTTATGACTATTGCAGGCAGCGCCCGAAGCATGGGTATCACGGTGGAGGGCCTCTAAAATGCCAAAACTCGCAAAACGCACACAGGCCATCCGATCCAAGGTTGATCGGGCCAAGCACTATTCGGCCGATGAGGCCTTGGCGCTCGCTAAAGACTGCGCAACAGCAAAATTTACCGAATCTGTGGATGTTGCGGTCCAGCTGGGCGTGGATGCGAAGAAGTCCGACCAGATTGTTCGTGGCTCCATTGTTCTTCCCTCTGGCACCGGAAAGACAGCACGCGTGGCCGTTTTTGCACAGGGTGAGAAGGCCGAGCAGGCCAGGGCCGCAGGCGCTGAAAAGGTCGGCATGGAAGACCTGGCCGAGAGCATCAAGGCCGGCGTACTGGACTTCGATGTGGTCATTGCCTCACCCGATGCCATGCGTCTGGTCGGGCAGCTTGGCCAAATTCTGGGTCCGCGTGGGCTGATGCCGAACCCCAAGGTGGGAACCGTGACGCCCGACGTTGTTCAGGCGGTGAAAAATGCCAAGGCCGGGCAGGTTCAGTATCGAACCGACAAGGCCGGAATCATTCACTGCACCATCGGTCAGGCAAGTTTCGATGTGGCCGCACTTAAGACCAACCTTGTCGCTCTTATTGAAGCCCTCAACCGTGCCAAGCCATCCTCGTCCAAGGGGGTCTATCTTCGCAAGGTCGCCATTTCGACAACCATGGGCCCCGGCATTCGCATAGACACACAAAACCTGCTGCAGGCGCAGCAGGCGTAACAGACTTTGGGCCGCCTTTGTTGCCCAGGCCTTTACCGGCGCAAGCAACACAGGCGGGTTGTCAAAGACCGTTGGGGATGGATCTTAAATGTCTTGTCCATCTTAATGTCCGGCAGGTTTGCCGGTCCCAACCGAGATGGCGGTCCCGAAGGACACGAGTTTAGGTTGTTTGATTGCTCCGTTGTTCGCTAGGTCGCCGGTTTTAACCGCCAAGGGCAGATAGCCCAAGGCATTTTAAGGAGTGAGCTGTGGCACTAAACCGCGCTGCAAAATCTGCTGTTATTGACAACGTCTCGGCCGAACTGGCCAAGGCCCAGTCGGTAATCCTTGCAGAGTACCGTGGTCTGAACGTTGCCAAGATCACCGAACTGCGACGACAGGCGCGTGCGGCAGATGTCTACCTGCGGGTGCTTAAAAACACTCTGGTAAGGCGTTCTATCGCAGGCACACCGTTCGATAAGTTATCCGACCAGCTGGTTGGCCCACTTATTTATGGCATTTCGGTTGATCCTGTTGCGGCGGCTCGCGTCATGTGCGATTTTGCGAAGACCAACGAAACCCTTGTTATTAAAGGTGGCAGTCTTCCCAATTCGTTGCTTGATACGGCTGGCGTGAAAGCACTTGCCTCGTTGCCCTCACGAGAGGAGCTTCTCGCGAAGCTTCTGGGCACCATGCAGGCGCCTGTGGCGACCTTTGTTCAGACCCTCAATCAGGTTCCTGGCACCTTCGTTCGTACCCTTGCCGCCGTGCGCGATCAGCGCGCAGAGCAGGAGGCTTAAGTGGTCTGTTGGCTCTTTAGCCCGCAGCCCTCTAGCCATACGATCAGGTCCTTGAATCCTACGCAAACAACCTTAACGCAATGAAATGGAGTAATTAAAGATGGCTATGTCAAAAGAAGAAATCCTCGAAGCCGTTGGCTCAATGAGTGTCCTTGACCTCTCTGAACTCATCAAAATGATGGAAGAGAAGTTTGGTGTATCTGCAGCTGCTGCTGCAGTGGCCGTTGCTGCCGCGCCTGCTGCCGGCGCCGGCGCAGCTGCTGTCGAAGAGAAGACCGAGTTCAACGTCGTGCTTATGGCCGCGGGTGAGAAAAAAGTTGAGGTTATTAAGGTTGTTCGCGCAGCCACTGGCCTTGGACTTAAAGAGGCCAAAGACCTTGTTGATGGGGCTCCTAAGCCCGTCAAAGAGGCCATCTCAAAGGCTGATGCCGAGGCTTTGAAAAAGCAGCTTGAAGAGGCTGGCGCCAAGGTTGAGATGCAGTAAACCTTTGTGGCCGGCCGTTGGTCTTGTGCCAGCGGCCGGCTTTGCCATGCCGAGCTCGTGCAGTTTTTCTCTGCACCGATTCGAGCCGATATGGCAAAGCCCTGCTAAACGTGCCCAGGTTTTGGCAACGCGATGGTTGGACCCAATTTGTCGATGTTTGTGATTGACCCTGTGTTTTTTCAGACCTCAAGGAACCTTCATGGCCTACAACTTTACTGAAAAGAAGCGTATTCGAAAGAGCTTTGCAAAACGCCCACCTGTCTTGCAGGTGCCGTATCTTCTCGAGACCCAGATTCAGTCGTACCGGCAGTTTTTACAGGCTGAGATCGCGCCCGATAAGCGCGAGAACGACGGCCTGCAGGCTGCCTTTAGCTCCATCTTCCCGATCGTTAGCCACAACGGTTATGCCAAGCTTGAGTTTGTTAACTTTCAGCTCGGCAAGCCTGCCTTTGACGTCAAAGAGTGCCAGCAGCGAGGCCTAACCTATGCGGCACCCCTGCGTGCCCGTGTTCGGCTCGTCATTATGGACCGAGAGGCCGCAAAGCCCACCATTAAAGAGGCGCGTGAGAACGAGGCTTACATGGGCGAGATGCCTCTGATGACTCAGACCGGCTCTTTCGTTATTAACGGAACCGAGCGTGTCATCGTAAGCCAGCTGCATCGCTCGCCGGGTGTGTTCTTTGAACACGACCGCGGCAAGACCCATAGCTCGGGCAAGCTCTTGTTCTCGGCCCGCATTATCCCTTATCGTGGCTCCTGGCTTGATTTCGAGTTTGACCCGAAAGATATTCTTTACTTCCGCGTCGACCGCCGCCGCAAAATGCCCGTCACGATTCTGATGAAGGCGCTTGGCCTGTCGCCCGAGCAGATTCTGGCCAACTTCTTTAGCTTTGATCATTTCGCGCTTATGCCTGATGGCGCGCAGATGGAACTCGTTCCTGAGCGCCTAAAGGGCGAGCAGGCTCGGTTTGATATCGCCGACAAAGACGGCACAATTCTTGTAGCTCGGGACAAGCGAATCAACGCCAAGCATATTCGCGACATCGAGAAGTCGGGCCTCAAGCGTGTCTCGGTTCCCGATGATTACCTGCTTGGCCGAATTGTTGCGCTTAACCTGGTTGACGAAGAGACAGGTGAAATCGTTGCCAAGGCAAACGATGAAATAACCGAGGAGCTTTTGGTTCGCCTGCGCGATGCCAAGATTCGTGACATTCCAACGCTCTATGTCAACGACCTCGATCACGGCGCCTATATTTCTGCAACCCTAAGGCTTGATGAAACCCCCGATCCTCTCTCGGCAAGGGTTGCCATTTATCGCATGATGCGTCCCGGCGAGCCCCCCACCGAGGATGCGGTCGAGGCCCTTTTTAACAGGCTCTTCTTTAGTGAAGACTCCTACGACCTCTCGAAGGTCGGCCGAATGAAATTTAACCGCAGGCTCAGCCGCGAGGATGTTCTTGGCTCACCAGTGCTAACGCACGAAGACATTCTGGACACCATCAAGCTGCTTGTTGAACTGCGCAACGGCCGTGGTGAGGTCGATGACATCGATCACCTGGGTAACCGCCGCGTGCGATGCGTGGGTGAGCTTGCCGAAAATCAGTTCCGTTCCGGGCTCGTGCGTGTTGAGCGGGCCGTTAAAGAGCGGCTGGGTCAGGCCGAGGCCGACAACCTTCAGCCTCACGACCTCATTAACAGCAAGCCCATCTCGGCTGCCATTCGCGAGTTCTTTGGGTCTTCCCAGCTCTCGCAGTTTATGGACCAGACCAACCCCTTGTCCGAGATCACTCACAAACGACGTGTCTCTGCACTTGGACCAGGCGGTCTCACCCGCGAACGCGCAGGCTTTGAAGTGCGTGACGTGCACCCCACCCACTACGGTCGTGTCTGCCCCATCGAGACCCCTGAGGGTC
Source organism: Bordetella parapertussis (assembly GCA_945901825.1). Taxonomy (GTDB): domain Bacteria; phylum Pseudomonadota; class Gammaproteobacteria; order Burkholderiales; family Burkholderiaceae_A; genus Hahnella. The sequence goes on along the minus strand of CAMDMC010000032.1, from coordinate 10,080 downwards.
CAAACATTGGCCTCATTAACTCCCTGGCCTTGTATGCCCGCCTTAATGACTACGGTTTTCTTGAAACGCCTTACCGAAAGGTTGTGGACCGCCGTGTAACCAACGAGATCGACTACCTGTCGGCGATTGAAGAGGGTCGGTACGTCATTGCGCAGGCCAACGCGGCTGTCGATGGCGCGGGCAAGCTTCAAGGCGATCTGGTCTCGGTGCGTGTCAATGGCGAGACCACCCTCTCTGGCCCGGAAAAAGTCGAGTACATGGACGTGGCGCCCTCGCAGATTGTGTCGGTGGCCGCTTCGCTTATTCCTTTCCTTGAGCACGATGACGCCAACCGTGCACTCATGGGCTCCAACATGCAACGCCAGGCGGTACCCTGCCTGCGTCCCCAAAAGCCTTTGGTTGGAACCGGGGTCGAGCGAACCTGCGCCGTCGACTCTGGCACCGTGGTTCAGGCCAGCCGAGGTGGCCTTGTCGACTATGTCGATTCCCGCCGTATTGTCATTCGGGTCAACGACAACGAGGCCACCGCCGGGGAGTCGGGCGTGGACATTTACAACCTCATTAAATACTCACGGTCCAACCAGAACACCAACATTAACCAAAGGCCCCTGGTCAAGCGCGGCGACAAGGTTGAACGCGGTGATGTTGTGGCCGACGGCGCCTCCACCGACATGGGGGAGCTAGCCCTTGGCCAGAACATGCGCGTGGCCTTCATGCCCTGGAATGGCTACAACTTTGAAGACTCCATCCTTATTTCTGAGCGCGTTGTGGCCGAAGATCGCTACACCTCGGTTCATATCGAGGAGCTCTCTATCTTTGCCCGGGACACCAAGCTTGGGCCTGAAGAGATCACCCGTGACATCTCCAACCTTTCAGAAAACCAACTGGCTCGGCTTGATGAGTCAGGCGTGGTCTACATCGGCGCCGAAGTTCAAGCCGGTGACGTTCTTGTAGGTAAGGTCACGCCAAAAGGTGAAACCCAGCTTACGCCGGAAGAAAAACTGCTTCGTGCCATTTTCGGCGAGAAGGCCTCTGATGTGAAAGACACGTCTTTGCGTGTGCCCTCGGGTATGAGCGGAACGGTCATTGATGTTCAGGTCTTTACCCGCGAGGGCATCCAACGCGACAAGCGCGCCCAGCAAATTATTGATGATGAGCTTGGTCGTTTCCGGAAAGACCTAAACGATCAGCTTCGCATTGTTGAGGCCGATATGTTCCAGCGAATCGAGAGGCTTCTCATTGGTCAGCCAGCCAACGGTGGGCCGAAAAAGCTTGCCAAAGGAACGGCGCTCACAGCCGACTACCTGGCAGAAATCGACAAGCATCACTGGTTTGACATTCGTCTTGCCGACGAGTCGGCCGCCGGGCAGCTGGAGTCGCTTAAAGAATCGCTCGATCAAAAGCGTCATCAGTTCGATCTTGCCTACCAAGAAAAGCATCGCAAGCTTACCCAGGGCGACGAGCTACCGCCCGGAGCGCTGAAGATGGTCAAGGTTTATCTTGCGGTGAAGCGACGTCTTCAGCCGGGCGACAAGATGGCCGGTCGTCACGGTAACAAGGGGGTTATCTCTCGCATTGTTCCGGTGGAAGACATGCCCTACATGGCTGACGGCGCCCCTGTTGACATCGTACTTAACCCGCTGGGTGTTCCTTCTCGAATGAACGTGGGGCAGATTCTTGAGACCCACCTTGGCTGGGCCGCAAAGGGTATTGGCCAGCGCATTGGCGATATGCTTGCCAAGCAGGCTGCAACCAACGAAATCCGTGACCTGCTTGAGAAGGTCTATAACACCAGTGGCAAGCCCGAAGAAGTCAAGAGCCTTACCGAGCCCGAGCTTCTCGAGCTTGCTAAGAACCTCACCGACGGCGTTCCTTTTGCAACCCCTGTATTCGATGGGGCAACCGAGGATGAGATTCGCGAGATGTTGAAGCTTGCCTATCCCGATGACCTTGCCAAGCGTATGGGGCTTACGGAAACCCGCACCCAGGTTCAGCTTTACGATGGCCGAACAGGCGATGCCTTCGATCGACCCACCACCGTGGGCTACATGCACATGCTTAAGCTCCACCACCTAGTGGATGACAAGATGCATGCCCGATCCACTGGACCTTACTCCCTGGTGACCCAGCAGCCCTTGGGCGGTAAGGCGCAGTTTGGTGGTCAGCGATTTGGCGAAATGGAGGTCTGGGCGTTGGAAGCCTATGGTGCCTCTTACACGCTGCAAGAGATGCTGACCGTGAAGTCCGATGATGTCTCTGGTCGAACCCGGGTCTACGAAAACATCGTCAAAGGCGACCATGTCATTGATGCCGGTATGCCCGAGTCCTTTAACGTTCTGGTCAAAGAAATTCGTTCCCTTGGGATCGACATTGACCTCGAGCGCCACTGATTTGCTAAAAGGGAAGACACGCTATGAAAGCCCTACTCGATTTATTTAAGCAGGTTCAGCAAGACCAGCAGTTTGATGCCATCAAAATTGGCCTCGCCTCGCCGGACAAGATCCGTTCATGGTCCTTTGGTGAAGTAAAGAAGCCCGAGACCATCAACTACCGAACCTTTAAGCCCGAGCGCGATGGACTCTTCTGCGCCAAAATTTTCGGCCCGGTTAAAGACTACGAGTGTCTGTGCGGCAAGTACAAGCGCCTTAAGCATCGTGGTGTGATCTGCGAGAAGTGCGGCGTCGAGGTCACCTTGGCCAAGGTGCGACGAGAGCGCATGGGCCACATCGATCTCGCAAGCCCAACGGCCCACATCTGGTTTCTAAAGTCCTTGCCTTCGCGCATGGGCATGGTCCTTGACATGACCCTGCGTGATATTGAGCGCGTGCTTTATTTCGAGGCCTTTGTTGTTGTTGAGCCCGGCATGACCCCCCTCAAGCGCGGTCAGATCATGTCTGAGGACGACTACATTGCCAAGGTTGAGCAGTATGGCGATGGTGAGTTTGTTGCCCAGATGGGTGCTGAGGGCGTTCGCGAACTGCTTCGAAGCATCGACCTTGAGCGCGAAATTGAACAGCTACGCAAAGACTTCACCGAGACCTCCTCGGATGCAAAGATTAAGAAGATTTCAAAGCGGCTCAAAGTCCTCGAGGGTTTTCAAAAGTCAGGCGTGAAGCCTGAGTGGATGATCCTGGAAGTGCTTCCGGTTCTGCCTCCCGAGCTTCGCCCTCTGGTGCCACTTGATGGCGGACGTTTTGCCACCTCCGACCTCAACGACCTCTACCGCCGGGTGATCAACCGAAACAATCGTTTAAAGCGCCTGCTTGAGCTGCGTGCGCCTGAAATTATTGTGCGCAATGAAAAGCGCATGCTTCAGGAGTCCGTTGATTCCTTGCTCGATAACGGTCGCCGAGGCAAGGCCATGACGGGGGCCAACAAACGCGCCCTGAAGTCACTTGCCGACATGATCAAAGGCAAGGGCGGACGCTTTCGTCAAAACCTTTTGGGCAAGCGGGTCGACTATTCCGGCCGATCCGTCATTGTTGTGGGCCCCACGCTTAAGCTTCACCAGTGCGGTCTGCCCAAGCTCATGGCCCTTGAACTCTTTAAGCCTTTCATCTTTAACAAGCTTGAGCTGCGTGGCATGGCCACCACCATCAAGGCAGCCAAGAAGCTTGTCGAGCAACAGGTCCCCGAGGTCTGGGATATTCTCGAAGAGGTTATTCGCGAGCATCCCGTCATGCTCAACCGGGCACCAACGTTGCACCGGCTTGGCATTCAGGCCTTTGAGCCCGTGCTGATCGAGGGCAAGGCCATTCAGCTGCATCCACTGGTCTGCGCAGCCTTCAATGCCGACTTCGACGGGGATCAGATGGCTGTCCACGTGCCCCTGTCGCTCGAGGCCCAGATGGAGGCCCGCACCCTCATGCTTGCCTCGAACAACGTGCTCTTTCCCTCAAACGGAGAGCCCTCCATTGTTCCTTCGCAAGACATCGTGCTTGGGCTGTATTACGCCACTCGTGAGAAGATCAATGGCAAGGGCGAGGGCATGATGTTTGCCAACGTATCCGAAGTCGACCGTGCCTATGCCAATGCCGAGCTTGAGCTCGGCACGCGCATTATGGTTCGCATTGAAGAGCGCGACCGCCCCACCGAGGCGCATCCTGAAGGTGCCGTTCGATTGGTTCGCTACGAGACAACCACAGGCCGGGCATTGCTCTCGCGTATTCTTCCGCCCGGAATGGCATTTGCCATGATGAACAAGGCGCTGAAGAAAAAAGAAATTTCGCGTCTTATCAATGCGTCGTTTCGTCGCTGCGGTCTTCGTGACACCGTCATCTTTGCCGATAAATTGCTGCAGTCGGGCTTCTCGCTCGCAACGCGTGCAGGCATCTCCATCTGCGTCGACGACATGCTTGTTCCTATTCAGAAAAAGGAAATCCTTGCCCGCGCAGAGACCGAGGTCAAAGAAATCGAGCAGCAGTACGCTTCGGGCCTTGTCACTCAGGGCGAGCGGTACAACAAGGTCGTCGACATCTGGGGCCGTGCTGGTGACCAGGTTGGAAAGGCCATGATGGATCAGCTTGCCGGTGAGACTGTGCTTGACAGCAAAGGCGAAGAAGTGCGCCAAGAGTCCTTTAACTCCATTTATATGATGGCGGACTCAGGTGCCCGAGGTTCGGCGGCGCAGATTCGTCAGCTTGCCGGTATGCGGGGCCTCATGGCCAAGCCCGATGGCTCCATTATTGAGACTCCAATTACCGCGAATTTCCGCGAAGGTCTTAACGTTCTTCAGTACTTCATCTCCACGCACGGTGCCCGAAAGGGCCTGGCCGACACCGCTCTTAAAACTGCGAACTCGGGCTACCTCACGCGTCGACTTGTTGACGTGACCCAGGACCTGGTGGTCATTGAAGACGACTGCGGAACCTCCAACGGCATTGTGATGAAGGCCCTGGTTGAGGGGGGCGAGGTAATTGAAGCCCTGCGCGACCGAATTCTAGGCCGTGTCACTGCCAGCGAGGTTGTGAACCCCGAGACGCAAGAAACGCTCTACGAGGCGGGAACTCTTCTTGATGAAGATGCGGTCGATCAAATTGATCTCCTGGGCATCGATGAGGTCCGCGTGCGCACGGCCCTTACCTGCGAGACCCGATTTGGTCTTTGCGCCAAGTGCTACGGCCGCGACCTTGGCCGCGGTCATCTGGTGAACGTGGGCGAGGCCGTGGGTGTTATTGCCGCCCAGTCCATTGGAGAGCCGGGCACGCAGCTCACCATGCGTACCTTCCACATCGGTGGTGCGGCATCGCGCACGGCCGCCCAGTCGGCCATTGAAGTGAAGTCCAATGGCCTGGTGGGCTTTACCGCCACTATGCGTTACGTTAATAACGCCAAGGGCGAGGCTGTTGTTATTTCGCGCTCTGGCGAGGTTCTGGTGCTTGATGAAAATGGTCGCGAGCGCGAGCGCCATAAGGTTCCTTACGGCGCCACGCTAATGATGTCCGACGGCCAGTCCGTTAAGGCTGGCGCCATTCTTGCCACCTGGGACCCCCTCACCCGTCCTATCATTACCGAGTATGCGGGCAAGGTGCGCTTTGAGAATGTGGAAGAAGGCGCCACCGTTGCCCGACAAATTGATGACATCACAGGCCTGTCGACCCTGGTTGTCATCGACGCCAAGCGTCGCAGTGCCTCAAGCAAGGGCGTCCGGCCCCAGGTCAAACTTATTGACCATGCAGGCGAAGAAGTCAAGATCGCCGGCACCGAGCATTCTGTGAACATTAGCTTTCCAGTGGGCGCGCTTATTACGGTGCGCGATGGACAAGACGTGGCTGTGGGCGAGGTGCTTGCACGAATTCCCACCGAGTCTCAAAAGACCCGCGACATTACCGGTGGTCTGCCCCGTGTGGCCGAACTCTTTGAGGCGCGCTCACCCAAAGATGCCGGCATGCTTGCCGAAGTTACCGGAACAGTCTCTTTTGGAAAAGACACCAAGGGCAAGCAGCGTCTGGTTATCACCGATATGGATGGCGTGGCCTCGGAGTTTCTTATCTCCAAAGAAAAAAGCGTCTTGGTCCACGATGGCCAGGTGGTCAACAAGGGCGAACTTATTGTGGACGGCCCTGCCGACCCTCAGGACATTCTTCGTCTGCTTGGTATCGAGGCCCTTTCGCGTTACATCGTCGACGAGGTTCAGGACGTCTACCGTCTGCAGGGCGTGAAGATCAACGACAAGCACATCGAGGTCATTGTTCGCCAGATGCTGCGACGGGTTCAAATCAGTGATCCGGGCGGCACACGGTTTATTCCTGGTGAACAGGTTGAGCGCTCAGATCTCCTTGAGGAAAACGACCGGGTTGTTGCCGAAGACAAGCTTGCGGCTATTCACGAGAATATTCTTCTTGGAATTACCAAGGCCTCTTTGTCGACCGATTCGTTCATCTCGGCGGCCTCCTTCCAAGAGACCACCCGCGTTCTTACCGAGGCTGCCATCATGGGCAAACGCGATGACCTGCGTGGCCTCAAGGAGAACGTGATTGTGGGTAGGCTTATTCCTGCGGGAACGGGCCTTGCCTACCATCGCGCCCGCAAAGAACGGGAGACGGCGGAGGCGGCCGAGGCGAAGACCTTGGCTGAGCAGGCTGCCATTGAGGCCGAGGCCTTGTTCAGTTCCGCACCCGACGAGGAGTCGGCCTCAGAGGATTCACAGGGCTTGACAGAGACGGGCGAAAGCTAAAGAATGTAGGGCTTTTGTCCGGTTGACAGAAAACCATTTTATTGAAAGACGAGTTCAGCAATGCCCACCATTAATCAGCTTGTGCGCAAACCGCGTGAGAGCGAGACCATTAAAAGCAAGAGCCCGGCGCTTGAGGCCTGCCCACAACGCCGGGGTGTCTGCACGCGTGTCTACACCACAACGCCTAAAAAGCCGAACTCCGCCCTGCGTAAGGTGGCGAAGGTTCGACTGACCAACGGTTTTGAGGTCATTAGCTACATTGGTGGTGAAGGCCACAACCTTCAAGAACACTCGGTTGTGCTTATTCGTGGCGGCCGCGTGAAAGACCTTCCCGGTGTGCGTTACCACATCGTTCGCGGGTCACTCGACCTTCAGGGTGTTAAAGACCGTAAGCAGTCGCGCTCGAAGTACGGCGCGAAGCGGGCTAAGAAGTCGTAAGTTTTTTGTTCTGCCTTGGGGTCCTTGGCTGGAGCCCAGGTTTTTATGTGGAGTAAGGGCCTGGGCCTCTTGTAAAGCGGTTTAAGTCGCTTTGCAAGCTTGCCACAACAGGCTGGGTCAGACCCAACTGAAACGTCGTTCATTGATTTAATCAAGGAAAACACATGCCTCGTCGTCGCGAAGTTCCAAAACGCATCATCCTGCCCGATCCAAAGTTCAGTAGCGAAGAAGTCTCCAAATTCATGAATGTGGTCATGCTTCATGGAAAGAAAGCTGTTGCCGAGAGCATCGTTTATGGCGCCTTCGACCATATCGAGAAGGTTGCTAAGAAGAACCCCATGGAAGTCTTTCAACAGGCTCTCACCAATGCCAAACCCGCCGTCGAAGTAAAAAGTCGTCGAGTCGGTGGCGCGAACTACCAAGTGCCCGTTGAGGTCCGCCCGGCCCGCCGCTCAGCCCTTGCCATGCGTTGGCTGCGTGAGGCCGCCAAAAAGCGGGGCGAGAAGTCCATGAACCTAAGGCTTGCCGGCGAACTCCTTGAGGCCGCCGAGGGCCGTGGCGGAGCAGTCAAGCGTCGTGACGAGGTTCATCGTATGGCCGAGGCCAACAAGGCCTTCTCGCATTTCCGGTTCTAAGCTTTCACCGTCACGTTTTAACCTCCTTGTAGAGACAGGAAGACCATGGCTCGTAAGACTCCCATCGACCGCTATCGCAACATCGGCATTAGCGCCCACATTGACGCCGGAAAGACCACCACCACCGAGCGCATTCTTTTTTACACAGGCGTTAACCACAAAATCGGCGAGGTGCACGATGGCGCGGCCACCATGGACTGGATGGAGCAAGAGCAAGAGCGCGGCATCACCATTACCTCGGCAGCAACCACCTGCTTCTGGAAGGGGATGGACACCTCCCTGCCCGAGCATCGCATTAACATCATCGACACCCCCGGACACGTAGACTTCACCATTGAAGTCGAGCGTTCCATGCGCGTACTTGATGGCGCCTGCATGGTCTATTGCGCAGTGGGCGGTGTGCAGCCCCAGTCGGAGACCGTATGGCGTCAGGCCAACAAGTACAAGGTTCCCCGCCTTGCCTTTGTGAACAAAATGGACCGTACGGGGGCCAATTTTTTTAAAGTGGTCGAGCAGATGAAAGGCCGCCTGAAGGCCAATCCGGTACCGGTGGTTATTCCAATAGGGGCCGAGGAGAACTTCAAAGGCGTCATCGATCTCGTCAAAATGAAGACCATCGTCTGGGATGAGGCGAGCCAGGGCACCAAGTTTGAGTACGGCGAGGTACCGGCAGAGCTGAAAGAGCAGGCCTTGGAATGGCGCGAGAAGATGCTTGAGGCCGCCGCTGAATCAAACGAGGAGATCATGAACCACTACCTCGAAAACGGTGACCTTTCTGAAGACATGATTATGAAGGGCATTCGTGATCGCACCATTGCCTGCGAAATCCAGCCCACACTCTGCGGCACAGCCTTTAAAAACAAGGGTGTTCAGCGCATGCTTGATGCCGTTATCCAGTTTCTTCCAAGCCCTGTGGATATTCCTCCTGTTACCGGAATCGATCCCAATGGCAAGGAGCTCGATCGCAAGGCCGACGATAAAGAAAAGTTTTCTGCCTTGGCCTTCAAACTCATGTCAGACCCCTTTGTTGGGCAGCTCACCTTTATTCGGGTCTACTCGGGTGTTCTGAAATCGGGCGATACGGTGCTCAACCCCATTAAGGGCAAAAAGGAGCGCATTGGTCGTCTGCTTCAAATGCATGCCAACAACCGCGAAGAAATCTCTGAAATTCTTGCAGGCGATATTGCAGCGGCCGTGGGCCTTAAAGAGGTCACGACGGGCGAAACCCTCTGCGACCCCGATGCTGAAATTATTCTCGAGCGTATGGTCTTTCCAGAGCCGGTGATTTCTCAGGCGGTGGAACCCAAGACCAAGGTTGACCAAGAGAAAATGGGTATTGCCCTTAACCGCCTGGCAAAAGAAGACCCATCGTTTCGTGTGCGAACCGACGAGGAGTCGGGCCAGACCATTATTTCAGGCATGGGCGAGCTTCACCTTGAAATCCTCGTCGACCGCATGAAGCGTGAGTTCGGCGTCGAAGCCACTGTAGGTAAGCCTCAGGTGGCCTACCGCGAAACCATTCGCAAGCCTGTTGAAATTGAAGGCAAGTATGTCAAGCAGTCCGGTGGTAAGGGTCAGTATGGACATGTCTGGCTTAAGCTCGACCCCCAGGCTGAAGGGGGCGGCTACGAGTTTGTCGATGCCATTAAGGGCGGTGTGGTGCCGCGTGAATTCATTCCCTCGGTTGATAAAGGTTGCAAAGACACCATGAATGCCGGTGTCCTTGCTGGCTTTCCCGTGGTCGACGTCAAAGTCACTCTGTTTGATGGCTCCTACCACGATGTGGACTCGTCCCAAATTGCCTTTGAACTTGCAGGCTCCATGGCCTTGAAGGACGGCATGCGTAAGGCAAACCCCGTATTGCTTGAGCCCATGATGTCGGTTGAGGTCGAGACACCTGAAGATTACGCTGGTACGGTGATGGGCGATCTCTCCTCACGTCGTGGAATGGTTCAAGGTATGGACGACATGGTGGGTGGTGGCAAACAAATTAAGGCTGAGGTCCCCTTGGCAGAGATGTTTGGTTATTCGACAACCCTGCGCTCGCTTACCCAGGGACGTGCCACTTACACCATGGAATTTAAGCATTACGCCGAGGCCCCCAGGAATGTTGCCGAGGCCGTTATGAGCAGTCGAGCCAAGTAAAACCACTATTGTTTAACCACCAACAACAAGGAAAAAGTTATGGCCAAGGGCAAGTTTGAGCGGACCAAGCCGCATGTGAATGTAGGGACGATTGGTCACGTGGACCATGGGAAGACGACGTTGACGGCGGCCATTACGACGGTGTTGTCGATGAAGTTTGGGGGCGAGGCCAGGGGCTATGATCAG
>CAMDMC010000031.1 GCA_945901825.1 Bordetella parapertussis | reverse complement strand
TCTCCGTCGCTGCACGAAGGTCTCTGGCAAGGATGCGTTTTAGTTCCATAAAGGTCTCCAGACTACTTTCCTAAAGTAGAAAGCAAGGTCTATTCCGTTTTTTCCCGTATTTCAACGGTTTCAATGACTTTCACGGACTGGTCGTCCGGTATCTCCGCATAAGAGAGCACCGTAAGTCCCTCAACACGATGTCGCGCAGCACGCGACAACCAGGGTCTAAGAACAGGCGAGACCACAAGCACCGCGTTATTACCCGCCTCTTCCACATTCTTGGTGCTGTTGCGTAAGGCGCGAAAGAGCCCCTCGGCAAGCCCCGGTTCGAGCACCACATTGCCAAGGTCGCCGCGATGTTGCTGCAAAACGTTATGCAGCATCTGCTCAAGGGCAGGATCGAGCGTCATTACGGGCAGCGTCTCTTGGTTCTCAAGAAGCGCCTGAATAATCATGCGGCCGATACGTGGCCTTACAAGCCCAGTAAGCTCAGCGGGGTCTTGCGTTTTGCCGCAGGCATCTGAAAGGGCCTCCATAATGGATCGCATGTCACGAATGGAGACGCCTTCTTCAAGCAGGGTCTGAAGCACTTTGGTGACAACCCCCAGGGAAAGCTTTGCAGGCACCACATCCTCAATGAGCTTTGGAAATTTTGAGGCGAGCTTATCGAGCAACTGCTGGGTTTCATCTCGGCTAAGGAGCTCCGAGGCGCTATCTCGCAATACCTTGTTAAGGTGCGTCGCAATGGCTGTTGCGGCATCAACCACCGTGTAGCCAAGTGTGCGCGCGTAGTCACGCTGAGAGGGGTCGATCCAGACGGCATCGAGCCCAAAGGCAGGCTCTTTGGTCGGAATACCCTCAAGTTTTCCGTAGACCTGGCCTGGGCTAATGGCAAGCTCTCGGCCTACCTTTGCCTCACCCTTGCCGCGTACGACACCATTAATAATGATGGTGTAGTGATCGGGGTCGAGCGTTAAAGAATCGCGAATACGAACTGGCTGAATCAGGTAGCCGAGCTCTGCGGATAGCTTTTTACGTACCCCTTTTACCCGAGTCATAAGCTGGCCACCCGTCTCGGTATTGACCAGGGGAATAAGCCCGTAGCCAATTTCCAGCCCAATCACGTCAACGGTATCCAGATCGTCCCAATCGAGTTCCTTGGGCGTATCTGAATCGTCGCCTGAGTCTCCAGCCTTCTCCCGTATGGCTTTTTGAATCTCGGGGTCCGCCAAGTGTTTTTGTCTCACCCTGTAACCGATTCCGGCAGCGGCTGCGGCCAGCGAAACAAAGACCATGGTCGGCATACCGGGCACAAGACCCAGCGTAGCCAGAATACCGGCCGAAACAAAGAGCGCGGATGGGCTTGCAAGCTGGGAGCTGGCTTGCTCCGTCATCGATTCGCTTGTGGTTACCCGAGTAACAACAATGGCTGTGGCAAGGGAGAGCAAAAGGGCAGGAATCTGGGCGACCAGGCCATCGCCAATAGTGAGCAGGACATAGGTCTCGCCAGCCTCTGCAATACTTAGGTCGTGCTGCACCATTCCAACAACCATGCCGCCAATCACATTAATGAACAAAATAAGAAGGCCGGCAACCGCGTCACCACGAACAAACTTTGAGGCACCGTCCATGGAGCCAAAGAGGTCCGCTTCTTGCGATATCTCTTCTCGGCGTCGTTTGGCCGTCTCTTGGTCAATAACCCCGGCGTTGAGGTCGGCGTCAATCGCCATTTGTTTACCGGGCATTGCATCCAGGGTGAAACGGGCAGAGACTTCGGACACACGGCCAGCCCCCTTTGTGATGACGATGAAGTTAATGATGATGAGGATGGCGAAAATAATGATGCCCACAAAGTAGTTGCCGGCAATCACAAACTCTCCGAAGGCCTCAATAACCTTACCAGCAGCATCGGGCCCCGTGTGACCTTCAACAAGCACCACTCGCGTGGAGGCAACGTTAAGGGCCAGCCTGAGCATGGTGGTGAACAGCAAAATTGCTGGGAACGACGAAAACTCCAGCGGTCTTGTAATGCCGATGGCCACTAAAATAACTATGAGGCTGATAAGAATGTTGAACGTAAACAAAATGTCTAAAAGCCAGGCGGGCAGGGGCAGCACAAGCATGCTCATGATGAGCAGTACGAGCGCTGGCACGCCTAGGCCAGACGCATCAAAACGAGAGATGTTCTGTCGAATGTTTGACAGACTGAAGTCAGCCATTTTTTCCTTGATTAATCTTTAAGAATCATTGACTTGAAATTTCTAGTCGGCGCTCGAAATACCTTAGGTATGAAGACTAAGCAACCGCTATGCCATAGGCTGTGTTGGCGTGAGGGCCGTGAGCCATGTGCAGGCCTCATCGAGTTACCGGGCCGGCATGCTCTCGCCGCTTTTTGCATGGCGCGGAATTTGCTGGTTTTCCGACACCCTGCCCACGACGAATCTTAGGTTGATTGTTTATGCCCATTTCCGATCTCCAGAACCCCAGCGGCTTAACGTTGTTGGATACCAAGGCACTCGCAGTAGACAGACTGCTTGTCGAGCCTGTGAAGCCGCCCGCTGTAAAGGAAGACTTCAGCAAAATCTTTGCCAGAGTTCATAAACCACGGGAGCCCGAGCGGCAAGAACCTGCCGCCCAAGACCCTGCGCCCCGATCAAGGGAGAGGTCTGAAAACGCTCATTCGGACCAGGCCCGGACTGTTGACGATCCCCCAACTGGTTCAGGCAAAGAAGGCGCTGAGGCGCCTAAGCAGACTGTAAGCGCCGCGGCACGGGTGCAGCTTCTTCGCTTACTTAGAGCCCTGCAGCTTTCCGAGGGAACAAATGCGCTCGCGGGGACCGATGGCAAGGTTTTAAAATCCTCCCAGCTTTCGGACACTGTTTCAATCATTACTGCGGGCCCTGCGCCAGGAGAGGCAGAGATTCTTAGCTACGCCAAAGAGCTTGGGCTTTCACCCGATGCCATAAAGACCCTGATGGCTGAGCTTCAGGCCGATGGCCTCTTCGGTGAGAACCAGGCCGATGCGTCGCTCGTACAGGGTGATGTGACAGCAGGGCTACTCATGGGGGTGGCAGGGCTGACCACTCCTCTGATGTCCGAGCACAAAGGGGTTGATGGTGGGCACTTAGCCGAAGGTTCGGATGCGACTCAGCTTTTGGGGCTTCAGACCGTAGCACTGGATGACGCAACCAGCCGCTGGCTCTCCTTGCGAGGCCAGGTTGCTGGCTCAAGTGAGCTGACAAACAGTGCATCGCTGGGGCAGGCTAGTGCTGGGCTTAAGGCTGATGGCTCGGGGCTGGAGCAGTCCCTTTCTGATCGAGCAACGAAGGACGGCCAGCCTTCAGCAGAGAGTTCCGCCAGGTCCTCCGATGCCCTGTCTAAAATTGAGAAGCTTTTGGGACCCGGAGCTCTGAAAGAAATGCTCATGGGCAAGGCGGCCGAGCGCGCCATGGCCAATGAGTCCATGATGAAGACGGCACTTTTGAAGGATGTTGGAGTAGCGGGCCCGCTTGGCTTTGAATCCATCGACCTTTCGGAGTTTGCTAGCGAGTTGTCAAACCCCTTTGACCGATTGGCTCTCTCGTCAGGCCCTTCAGCGTCAGGGGCATTCGGCCTTCAGGCCTCCATGGGCGATAGCTCGGGCAGGGGATTGGGCGGTGATACGAGTGGGCGACAAGACGGAACCGGTGGAACCGCAAGGGCCTTTTCGGCGCAATTAAGCCAGCGATTTGGCGATATTTTGGGGCAACGACTTCTACAACAGATTAGCCAGGGCAACTGGAAGGTGGAGCTAAACCTTGAGCCTGGCGATCTCGGGTCGATTAAAGTGGAGATGGAATTTAAGAAAGGGGAGCTTGAAGCTTCTTTTAAGGCTGGACAGGCAATGACCAAGGACCTTCTTCAAGACAGCTTACCCAGGCTTCGGGAAGCCCTCGAACGCGCTGGCATAACCGTTGCTTCCATGAACGTTGGCGGAGATCGACAGGAGCGGTCAAGGGAATCCCTTTCCCAGCAGAACTCTCAGGCATCGGCTCGAAGACAACTCGATGCCCGCGAGGGAGAGGATGTTGAACTAGAGAAGGTTGTTACCCGTCCATCACATGATGGATCCCTGGATGTACTGGTTTAATTGGGTTTAAACGTGATTTAAAGACTGGAAGGATTTTTAAAATGGCTGACGAACAACAAGCTGAAGAAGGCGGAAAGAAAAAAAGTCCGCTAATCATGATCATCGTTCTGGTGGTGGTCATTCTTTTGTTGGTGGTTGGCTCCATTATTGGAACGCTGGCCGTTACAGGCTTTTTCAGTGAACCCGAGCAAGAGTCGGTTGAAGAACTATTGAAGAAGGCCGAGGAAGAGAAGGCTGCAGCCGAGACGGCCGAAGGTGGCGCCGAGGGTGAGCCTAAGCTTGGCCCCGATGGTAAACCACTCCCGAATGTGAAAGAGACGCCCGAGGGACCGGAAAAGCAGATTAAGTCGGAACCCGATGTCACCAAGTTCGAGAGCCGTTACAAAGAGATGAGTCGGCCTCTTATTGCCAACGTTGCAGCATCTCGTAAGGTGATGTCCGTCACTGTGGCCATCATGACGCACTACGACGACAAGGTGCTCACCAACATGGATAAGCATGAGTTTGCCCTAAGGTCGGCCTCGCTGGATGTCCTTCGACAGGTCACAGAGGCTGATATTGACAAGCCCACCTTCCGCATTGAGCTTGCAGAAAAAATTCGGCTCGCCATGAACTCCGTGCTTGAACGTTATGAGGATTTTGGTGGTATCGAGCAGGTTCTATTTACGGAATTCATTATTCAGTAGGCACTTTAACGGCCTGCGGACGCGCGTCCCAGGTCGTTAAGCCACTGACCCCCAACGCTTAGACACATTTAACTGCGAACCCATGTCAACCGGACTCTTAAGTGAAGAAGAACTCTCCGCCCTGCAAGAGGCGGTAGAGGACGGCACCATTGCGGTTGATACGGGTTACAACACCCGTGTTCGCGTTCGCAAGCACGACCTTGCCAGCGAGGACAGCACCCTGGGCATTAACGTGGGCGCCATTGAGATGATCAACGAGCGTTTTCTGCGCTTGTTCCGTCTTGGTCTCGTTGAGGTCTTGCGATCCACACCCAAAATTTCACCGCTTAAGTCTGAAATTGTTCGCTACGGCGATTACTTAAAAATGCTCAAGCCCCCGCTTTCAGTGAATATGGTTCGTATGAACCCGTTGCGTGGGTTCTCACTTATTGTGATCGAGCCCCAGGTTATTTTTCAGTCGCTCGATGTCTTTTTTGGTGGTTTTGGGACCAGTGGAATGGCCAAAGGGCCTCTGCCGCCCACTCGGCTTTTTACGCCGACGGAATCGCGTGTCATTAGCATCATTCTTGAAGTCTTCTACAGGTCGCTTAAAGAGGCCTGGGCACCGGTTCTTAAGCTCGACCTTGAGCTTGCAAACTCCGAGATTAATCCGCAGTTTGCGCAAATTGCCGATGAAAACGACCTCATCGTCCTAAGTCGTTTTGAAATTGACAATTCAAAAGACAAGTTCATCGACCTGGTTCACCCGTATGCCTCGTTAAAGCCCATTCGCGATGTTCTGCGCAGTCGCGTGCAGACAGGCGATGGCAATGAGAGCTCTGAGAAGGTCTGGCGAGATCAGCTTAAAGCGGCCACTTACGAGGCATCGTTGGAGCTTCAGGTTATGCTGGGTCAAGTTCAGACAACCCTGCACTCTCTTCAAAACTTAAGAATTGGCGATGTCTTGTATTTCAAGAAGCCCGATACTGCTCGCGTGAATATCTGCACTATTGGCACGTTTGATGCTGAGGTAGGAGTTGTCGACACCCAGATGGCGATTCAAATTAAAGACGCCTTGGATGTCACCGGCCAAGTACAGACGCGATAGGAAAGCAAGATGGAAAATAACACTGCAGAAGATCAAGCCACACCGGAAGGTGAGGAGCTTCTTGAAGGCGCCGAGGCGGGGCAGATTAACCCCGAGGTCCTTCAGAATATCCCCGTCACCATCTCCATTGAGGTTGGCAGGGCATCCTTGAAAATTCGCGACCTGCTTCGGCTCTCACAGGGCAGCGTTGTGGAGCTCGACCGGCTTGCGGGCGAGCCTCTCGATCTGCTGGTCAACAGCACCGTTGTTGCCCAGGGCGAGATCGTTCTGGTGAACGACCGCTACGGTATTCGGCTTACCCGGGTTGTTCCGGCTGCCGAGCGCCTTAAGCAACTCTAGCCCAACCCCTTCGAGACTGATATGACTTCCGGACTTCCTCCCGGGGTGGATCTGCTCGGCCTTGCCAGCAGCTTTCTGCTCGTAATCGGACTTTTGGCCGTTCTTCTTTTTGCTTTGAAACGCATGCAGGGGCTTTCGGGTGGACTGTCGAATGATCGACAGATTAAACACCTTGAGACCATGCCTGCAGGTGCACGTCAGAAAATCGTTCTTCTGAAGGTAAAGGATCGGGAAATTCTTGTTGGCGTTTCGGCCGGAGCGATGGTGACCCTGGCGGAGTGGAGGTTGTCTGAGCCTCCGGGTACCGGTAGTAGCCAGCTTGCTGAGAGCTTGTCTGTAAATGGGGAGAATCGCCCAACCTCGTCGACTGGAGAGCTGAGTTCAAGCGACCAGACAACGCGTTCGGTGAGCTTTGCTCAAGTTATGTCAGGCCTAAGCTCGGGGTCCAGGCCATTGTCTGCAGCAAGTAAGACCCCAAGTTTTTCAGGCAGTTTAGGTTCATGGGGCATGAACCTGCGACGCCTGTTGGGGCGATCATGAGGTCAACAGGCACCCTTTTCTCGGCTTTAGCCCTAGGTTTTGGTCTTGCGTTTGGTTTGGCTGACCCCGCATTTGCTCAGGGCCTTCCCGTTGTCGAGGTGCAGGGCTCGCGTTACAGCCTTACCCTTGAACTGCTTGCGCTGCTAACAGTACTTTCACTTTTACCTTCGCTCTTATTAATGATGACCTCTTTCGTAAGGATCATTATTGTGATGTCCATCCTTCGCCAGGCCTTGGGCACACCGCAGACACCACCCAATCAGATTCTTATAGGCCTTGCACTCTTTCTGACCATTTTCATCATGGCTCCAGTGCTTAGTCAGGTTTACGACAATGCCGTGGTGCCATACCTACAGCAACAAATGCCTTTCGACCAGGCTTTGGCCAATGCCCAAGAACCTATTCGAGCTTTTATGCTTGCGCAGACGCGAGAGACCGACATTGCGATGTTCGTAGAGATTTCGCGGCAGACGAACGTCCTAAGTGCCGATCAGGTGCCGTTTTCAACCCTTGTTCCTGCTTTCATTACCTCAGAACTAAAAAGCGCATTCACCATTGGCTTCTTAATCTACATTCCCTTTGTTGTAATTGATTTTGTTGTTGCTAGTGTATTGATGTCGATGGGCATGATGATGGTTTCGCCCATGATGATTTCCATGCCTTTTAAGCTCATGCTCTTTGTTCTTGTTGATGGCTGGAGCCTCATTATGGGCTCCATGGCAGGAAGCTTTGTCATTCCTTAGATAAAACAGCATGGCCTAAGTTTTGCTGTTAGTAACCTAGGCCGTCAGAAGTTTGACGGCTCTATGTAAACCAATTTCTAAGGAATGGAAGAACCGTGGACTCTGCTGCAATCGTCGACCTTGCTCGACAGGCTTTGATGGTGACTTTATTGGTCTCGCTCCCTCTTCTTGCCGTTGCTCTTGCACTCGGTCTTCTGGTGGGCATTTTTCAGGCGGCGACGTCCATCAATGAAATGACACTAACTTTTGTTCCTAAGCTTATTTTTGTGGGCATTGCCCTGTCGATCTTTGGGGGATGGCAGATCAACATCATGGTTGATTTCACTCGATCTATCTTTGAACGTATCCCCGGGCTTTTCAGCTAGCTCCTTATCTGGCCTCAGGCAGACCATGCCCTTTAAAAATTTCTGGCCCAAGAGACTGCCGTGATTACACTCTTAGCAGCCAATGTAGTGGAGCTTTTCATGGAGCTACTCTGGCCCATGATTCGTATTTCTGCGCTTCTCCTGGTTGCCCCAGTACTCTCCATTAGCGCGGTCACCCTGCGTATTCGGGTCATCTTTGCTTTTTCGCTAACCTGGTTTATTTACCCTTTAGTAGACTGGCCGCAACTCGATCCTACAACCGCCCAAGGTCTTGCAGAGGTTTTTAATCAGGCTGCACTTGGCATTCTCATGGGCCTTATGCTGCAGGTGGTTGTAGGTGCCCTAGTGATTGCAGGTCAGACCATTGCTAACTCTATGGGCCTATCGATGGCCACCATGATGGACCCCAATATTGGTAGTGTTCCAGTGCTCTCTCAGTTCTTCGTCATTATTGGGAGCCTTATATTTCTCGGTCTTAGTGGCCATATACTTTTGCTAGAGCTCCTTCTGGAGAGCTTTCGCATGATCCCCATCGGGACAAGTCTATTGAGTCTCAATGCGATGGGCCATTTGATCGCATGGTCGTCCATGATGTTTGCAGGCGGTGTCATGCTGGCGTTGCCGATGATGGTCATTCTTCTTGCCGTAAATATTGGCCTAGGCGTGGTGACACGTGCTGCGCCAACGCTCAATATTTTTGCGGTGGGCTTTCCAGCTACGATCATCGCGGGCTTGCTTATTCTGTACGTCACTATGGGAGCCATTGCTGAGCGCATTCAATGGCTATGGATGGCGGGCTTTTCTAATCTGCGCATGATTCTCGGGATTGAATAGGGTGAGCCTCGGTGGGTGACGATTCCGACCTTGAACGCAGCGAAGAACCTACTGCAAGACGGCTTGATCAGGCGCGCTCGGAAGGGCAAATTGCGCGCTCACAGGAACTTCCAACGGCTGCAGTTTTGGTAAGCGCCATGGCTCTTTTTTTATTCTTTGGGCCGTGGTTTTTTACAGAAACAGCCAAGCTTTTTGCTCAGGGTTTTCGTATCGACTATCGGGCGCTTGAGGCGCCACGGCTTATGCCTAAAATCTTTGCCGACTTCGCCATTGAATCGCTCATTTTGGTTATTCCTGTTTTTATTGTCTGCGCGGTGGTCGGCTTTTCGGCCTCGATTGTGACGGGGGGATTTAACTTTGCACCCAAGGCTATGACCCCGAAGTTCAGCAAAATGAATCCACTTACTGGTCTGCAGAGAATATTCGGTGTTAACTCATTGGTCGAACTTTTCAAGGCCGTTCTTAAGTTTGCTGTCGTGACGACCGCGCTTTACCTCGTTATTTCACTCAAGCTCGATGAGTTTTTAATGCTGTCTTTAATGCCCTTGGAGCCAGCCATGGCCAAGTCGGCAGAGCTTATTGGGTTTTGCGCCATTGTGGTTGCTGCAAGCCTCATCATCATTGCCCTCATTGATGTGCCTTGGCAGAAGCATTCCTTTCACGAGCGTATGAAGATGACCAAGCAGCAGGTCAAGGACGAAATGAAAGATGTTGAGGGTCGACCCGAGGTCAAGTCTCAGATTCGAAAGCGTCAGCGAGAGATGGCCGCCAACCGCATGATGCAAAAAGTGAAGGATGCCGACGTGGTCGTTACCAACCCCGAGCACTTTTCGGTAGCTTTGGCCTACGACCCCGCCTCTGACGGCGCCCCCGTCGTCTTGGCCATGGGCGTGGATGAGCTTGCCTTTCGCATTCGTGAAGAGGCGAAGTTTCATGGCGTTACTATTTTTCCTGCGCCGCCCCTCGCGCGAGCTCTTTACTACACCTCAGAAGTTGACCAGCCCATTCACCATGACCTTTACTTTGCGGTTGCCCAAGTTATTGCCTACGTTTTCAACCTTAACAGCACAAATCCTGATGGAAGCCTGCCCGCCAAGCCCGACCCCAGCGTGCCTGAGTCAATGAAGTTTGATGCCCGGGGACGAAAGGCTGCAACCCAGTAAACTCTAGGCTATGGACAGTCCTGACCTTGGCTACACACCCGATTTGTTTGTTCGGCCCGACGATAAAGTCCGGCTGGATCGTATGGTGCGGGCAGTTAGTGACGAGCAGCTTAGCGTAGCCTTCATTTCACACAGCGACGCCCTGCTTGACCATTACGGCAGGCTTTTCGCTGAACACCTGCGGCGAACCTCTCGGCTGGCCGTTGAAATTTACTCGCCCGACAGCACCGATGCCCTGATTGATCGGTTCAACCGAATTCTGGCGAGCATGTCGGTCTCCGAGGCTCTAAAAATAGAAGGCTCCATGGCCCCAAGCCGCCTACTTCTGGTCTACGACGGCCGGGCCACCGGGGTTCGTGAGGTTCAGCTTTTGGCCCGGCTTCTTAAAGATTTTCCCGGCGCGAACACCCGGGTCGCCCTTTTGCTTCATGCCCATGCCGATGCCCCTAAGAAAGTTGAGGCCTTTGGTAAGCGGATGGTTCATTGGGAATTAAGCCTACCCACCACCTCTGAGAAACAAGCCCTGCTTGAACGGGCCGCAAGCCAGGGTGGCCTGCCCGAGACTCAGGCCTTTCTTGCTCTTTTGGGCGAAGAGTCCAGCGCCAGTCAGGCCTTGGAAGAGACCCTTACTGTGCTTGCGCGTGCAGATGAAGCCCTGGGGCTTTTACCAGGCTCCACTCAGTCGGAGCTTGCCAGGCGCACCGGGAAAAGTGCGGCTGCCTCCGGTGTTGACGATGTCTCCGAAACCGCTGATCAAGGACTTTCATTCTCGGCCACCATGGCCCCACTGCGAAGGGGCGGCGCAGGCCTTAAAGAGGAGCCCCGACTTTCGGGCGCCTTCGATGATGAACCAACTTCGGGGCTTGCAGCAGACGAACGGCAGCCAGCAGCGGCCAAGAAGAAGTTTCCCGCCATTCTGTTAGTGGGCATTCTTGCCTTAGGAGCCTCAGCACTTTTAACGCTTATGCAAAGGCTGCCTGAGATGGGTGAGGACGGCCCCCCTGCGGCTCCAGTGGTGCTTCCCCAGGCGCCTGTTGCTGGCACCCCTAGCTCTGTCGACCCACAGCCCGAATCCCAGCCCTCCCAAAATCCTAGCAGTGAAGGTGCACCTGACTCGCCCTCGGGGGCCTCCGAGCAGGCCAGCGCCGTAAGGTCTGAGGCACCCGCCGTGGCAGATCAGGCGGCTGCGGCCCAGCAAGCTCCGGCTCCAGCGACCGCGCCAAGTCCGGCGGCGGTTGGCGCTACTTCCGGCCAACGCCAGTTCATTTTGAAGGGCCCCGTCCCCGAGCGTCAAGAGACGGACGCCGCCGTTCGGCTGGCTCCTGGCACGGTCACTTCGGCAGCCCCCGCCGCCCCTGTTGCCACCGACACCCCCCGAGCTGTACCGACTCCCGCCGACCCTGCTGCCACCGACACGCCTCGCGCTGCACCGACTCCTGCCGCCGCGGTTGCATCGCCCCCCGCTGCTGCAGCCGCCTCTCGGCGGGTCACCCAACCCGAGCTGCTGACTAACCTTGCCGCGGGCTTTTATGTTCAGCACATTGCCTCACCCAGTCGTGGCAATGTTGAGGTCTTTTGGAGAAGTCGCCCGGTACTGCGCCAGGCCAAGCTTTTGGAACTTCGCCGCGCGCCCGACAGTCAGATACCTAACTTTGTACTGGTCTCTGGGCCCTTTGAATCCATGGAGCAGGCCCAACGGTTTATGGCGCAGCCCGGGCTTCCTCGGGACATGTGGTTACGAGAGGCCTCTAAAATTCGTCCCTTCCTGCCGAATCCCTAATTAGGTGTGACCTTTTTGCAAGGGTCACCGATGCATCAGGAGCCCTAAGCAATGCAAGACGATCTGGCTTCAGGCCAAGCAGAACCAAGCAATCCAGCGCCCGCTGGCTCCGACGGTCAGGCAGCACCGCGGCCGAAGCGGCGTTTGAAGTGGAGCAACAAGGCCGGAGAAATCATTCGCTCCAACAATGCCCACGAGGTCTCGATGATTGAAGGGGGCACCGTGGCCTTAAGCCGTAAGGCCATTCCTCAGGGTTCCGAGTCCCGCTCCATTGATCATGATTTTCAATCGGCGGCCGAGGCATCCTCGGGCTATGGGCGCGATCGTTTCGAGACAGCCGCACGGGGTATCAAAGCCGATCGATTCGAGTCGGGTGGGGCGTCGGCGGGGGCCGCCGACCGCAACCTGGCAGGCCAAGGTCAGGCCGGAATTGAAGACCGCTATGCCGCGGGTCAGGCAGGGTCTGCTATTCGAGACAACTACCAGGGTGGGCCCGAGAGCCGTAAACAGGCTGCCGTTGAGGGCCCAAGCGTTCAACGTGAAGGCTTTGAAGATCGCACCGAGGGCGGTGGTGATGCGGGCGCAGTTAACGACCGATTGACGGGGGCGGCTGCCGGCGCTGCTATTACCGACCGGTTTCAAGGCGGTGGCGATACCAAGCTCATTAACGACCGCAACCAGGGGGGCGGTGGCGTCGATGCCTTCAATGACCGCTACCAAGGCGCGGGTGATTCAGAAGCTCTTAATGATCGCAATCAGGGGGGTGGGCTCGCTGATGCCTTCAACGACCGCAATCAGGGCGCAGGCGGCCCACAGGCTTTGAACGACCGCAATCAGGCAGGTCAGGCACCTGCAGGCAAGGCCTCTGGGTTTGTCTCCCTTGAAAAAGCCATTGTGGAGCGGGGCCGTATTGCACTGACCGAAGAGGCATTACGTCGGGCGAATTCTGGGCATTGGGGCAGTCGTAAGCCAAGTCGCATTGACGAACTCTTGCGCAAAGTACCCAAGCCGGTTTTTGAGCCAGTGAATTATTTTGGCGATGTGGAACAAATAAAGCAGCGATTAACTGGAATTCGTGAGCAAACTGCCGATATACGAAAGGGACTGGCAACGGGATCGGTTGCCCCGAGTAGCGCTGTGCCGGCGGGCAGCGCTGTCTCTCGAATTAGAAAGGTACAACCATGGCAGAAGAAAAGTCCGCAGTAGACGAGAAAGAGCTCGGGCAGGAGCCTATTGCTGATGAGGTGGAAGAGGCCCTTGAGCAAGAGCCCATTGATCCGTCTCTCATTCAAGAGTTAAAGGCTGCCGAGGCAGACTTCCGTGCGGCCGAGAAGGCGCATCTGCAGGCCAAAAAAGAGGCGGAGAAGGCTGCCGAGCAGTTGCAGACCATTATCTCCACTGTTCTGGATGCTGCCGAAGTGGCCAACAAAGCGGCGAGTTCAGCCTCAACAACGCACAAGTCGTTATTTGAAGCAACAAGCCGGCTAACCAAAGGCGCAACTCAAGGGCAGAAGATCACCGGGTTTCTGCTTGCTGCGTCGGTGGTTTTTATTCTGGCCGGTGCCGGCGTGTTTGCTGCGATGGCCGTTCAGATGGGAAGCAAAATTGGGCAGTCCGATATTCTTCTCGTCAAGATGGGCACGCAGCTTCTTGAGTTTCGTGACAGTCTTGAGTCGGTGCGCGGCATGAACCAAGACCTAATGGGTATGGCCAAGCGCAACGAGGAGATCGCTGAGACCTACAAACAGATCGCAGCCCGTGTTGAGGAGCTTGCGGCGTCATTAAAGAAACAGGAAGAATCCATGGCCAAACAGGCCGAGGAGGACACCAAGCGGTTTGCCGAGCTCTCTAAGCCCAAGGCCTTGCCACCCAACCCACAGCTTGATGCGCTTTTAAAGCAGGTGGCAGGCCTTGAGGGACAGATTAAGTCGCAGTCCAAGGCCCTTTCTGACACAAGCGGCAAGATCGTTGCGGTGAACAAAGAGGTGAGTAGCGTAACGAAAAACGTAACCGCCGTCACCGAGGAGGTGCAGAAACTGCAGACGGTTGGGGGTAACGTGACTAACCTCAAGCGTCAGCTTGAGGCCCTTATTACCCTTGAGCAGCAGCGCTATAAGGAGGCACTTCGTGATGCAACCCGACGTGGACAGGCCGAGGCCTTTGTGGCCTTTCCCAAGCGTGATGGGGGTGGAGCGGAAGGGGCCGAAGCACGACCCCGGGCGACCAATTAAACGATTTGCTTAAGGCGAAGGCCCTTGACCTTAGGCCCCGCCTTTCCGCGACCCTTTGCAGAGACAGCCCGGAAATAACCCGCGGGGCTAGGACTTTTTAGGGTCGTGAACCAACAGAAACATAAGGGGCTGCGTGCGTCGGGTGCGGCAGTGGCCAACACCGGTGAAAGAGTAGACCGTGCAGGCCTGCCAGGGGGAGCCTAATTGGGTTGTCGTTGTCCAGAGGTTATCAATGGGCAGGTTAGGAAAGGCTGAAGGGTTAAAGGCAGGGTTGTCGCATTTGGTTTCGGCGAGTTTTTTGAGTTCCTCGTAACTTGGAACTCGCCAGGTTTTCCCCGAGGCCTTGGAGAACTCTGCTGCATAGTTTTGGGCCTCTTCAAAGGAGAGTTCGGCGGGGTCCCCCACGCAGGCATCATCGAGCCACGCCATGCCGGCAACACAGCGGTACCATAGCAACTGAGATGCAGTATCCTTAACGACTTCAGGGCTTTGAAGCTTGAACCGGCCCATGTCTCCGGCAGTAAAATACCTGTCGCATGCAGGCGTCTGCCGAAAGGATTCCGCACAGCCTAATAACCCAACAAAGCAAGCTGTTCCAAGTCCAATTTGCCAGATACGCTTTAATGCACGGTGGCTGGTCATCAAGTCTTCAAATGATTGGTCGATTCTGACTTTACTATACGCGAGTGACTTAACCGCAGAGGAGTTTGTAGGCTATGGATATCGCAACGATCGTTGGTCTTGCAGGGGCATTTTTTATGGTGGCTATGGCCTGTGGAGACCCTGGGCCTTTTATTGATGTCCCGTCCATTCTCATCGTGGTCGTGGGTACCGCGTTTGTTGTGTTGGCCCGATCGTCCATTCCTGAATTTATTGGCGCCATTGGTTATGGCATGAAGACCATTAAGTTTAAGGCCGAAACGCCGGTTGAGCTTATTGAAAAGCTTGTTGAGCTTGGAACGATTGCCAAGAAGGACGGCATGATTGCCCTGGAAGGCCAAGACATTGCCAACAAGTTTCTGGCCAAGGGCGTGCGCATGATGGTTGATGGCACCGATGCCAAGCTCATTCAGAAGTCCATGGAAATCGAGGCCGCGCAGGTTAAATACCAGGCCGGGCTTGCCAAGCTTGTCTGGGAGTCTATTAAGGAAGTGGCACCCGCCATGGGCATGATCGGAACGCTCGTGGGCCTTGTCATTATGTTGGGCAACATGTCCGACCCGAAGTCCATTGGCCCTGCCTTTGCGGTGGCATTGTTAACAACCATGTATGGCGCTGTTATTGCCAACATGATTGCTATTCCCGTAATTCAGAAGGTGGTGAACAACGATGCCAAGGTTGACCTCAACAACCAGCTTATTATTGAGGCCCTTATGTTTATCGCCAGTGGCGGCAACCCCCGGCTCTTGCCTGATGTTCTGGCGGGCTATGTGGCACCCAAAGATCAGGCCAAGCTTGAGGCCATTAAGGGCTAACGGGTAGACGACAAAAGCTGCGAGTACCCCTTGTTTCTTTGGGGGTATCGCCCCTGCAGGCAGGCTAAAACCTAAGAGACGGTATGGCAGACGAAGACAAAAAGTCAGAAGAGGAAGAGGTCAAGGCCGAGGGCGCTGAAGGTGCTGAGGCGCCTGCGCCACCGCCACCCGTTGAAGAGGCTCCCGCCGAAGAGGCGCCTGCGGCTGCAGAGGAAGAGGAGAAAAAGTGCGAAGAATGCCCGGAATGCCCTCCTGTGGGTGCTCCTGCCTGGATGGCCACCTTTGCCGATATGGCCACCCTGCTTATGGCCTTCTTCGTTCTTATTCTGTCGTTTGCGGAAATGAACGTCCCGAAGTTCAAGCAGATTTCGGGCTCGTTAAAAAACTCGTTTGGAGTGCAGCGCCTTATTCCAACGGTTGAGTCGCCCAAGGCCACAAGTATTATTGCCCAGCAGTTTTCTCCGGCCGTGGCTGAGCCTACTGTCGTTGACACAATTCGTCAGGACACCACCAACGACCGATTGGAAAATGTTGAGTTAAAGACGGAGACCAAAAAAGAAGATCCACGTCCCGACCCCGAGACCCAGGCGCAGGCCAAGGCCGTGGAGAAGGCGCTTGCTCAAGA
>CAMDMC010000030.1 GCA_945901825.1 Bordetella parapertussis | reverse complement strand
ATTACCCCCGCACACGACTTTAATGACTACGCCATGGGCCAGCGCCATGGCCTGGCCATGATTAATATCTTTACGCCAACGGCCTGCATTAACGACGAGGCCCCTGCAGCCTACCGAGGGCTCGACCGCTACGAGGCGAGGCAACGCATTCTTAAAGACCTTGAAGCAGCAGGGCTGCTCGTTGCAGCCAAGCCGCACAAACTCATGGTGCCGCGGGGCGATCGCACGGGCGCCGTGATCGAGCCCCTCCTTACCGACCAGTGGTTTGTTGCCATGTCCAAACCCGCGCCCGAGGGCACGCACACGCCGGGTCAGTCCATTGCAGGCCGCGCCCTGCAGGTGGTTGAAGAGGGACAGGTGCGCTTTACGCCCGAGAACTGGACAACCACCTATCGCCAGTGGCTTGAAAACATTCAAGACTGGTGCATTTCAAGGCAGCTCTGGTGGGGGCATCAGATTCCGGCCTGGTACAAGGCCGACGACCAGGGCGAACCTATTCACGACGGCACGGTCTTTGTCGCGCAAGACGAGGACGAGGCCCTGCAGCAGGCAAAGGCCGCAGGCTGGAAGGGAGCGCTCGCCCGTGACCCCGACGTGCTCGATACCTGGTTTTCATCGGCACTGGTGCCTTTTTCCACCCTGGTGAAGCCCGGCGAGGAATGGGATGCAGGCCTGGGTAAAGAAAGGGGGCTCGCCTTCGGTGGGCCAAAGCTCGCGCCCGAGCTTGCCCAGTACCTTCCATCGAGCGTGCTGGTCACAGGCTTTGACATCATTTTCTTCTGGGTCGCCCGCATGATCATGATGACCTGCCACTTCACCGGCCAGGTGCCCTTCCGTGATGTCTATGTCCATGCCCTTGTGCGTGATGCCGAGGGCCAGAAGATGAGCAAAAGCAAGGGCAACACCCTTGACCCCATCGACCTCATTGACGGCATCGATCTTGACACCCTGGTGGCCAAGCGCACCTCGGGCCTTATGAACCCCAAGCAGGCTCAGGCCATCGAGAAAAAGACCCGCAAGGAGTATCCCGCAGGCATCCCTGCCTTTGGTACCGACGCCCTGCGGTTTACCTTTGCAAGCCTAGCCACCCCAGGGCGCAACATCAACTTCGACCTCTCGCGTTGCGAGGGCTATCGCAACTTTTGCAACAAGCTATGGAATGCCAGCCGGTTTGTCTTAATGAACTGCGAGGGCAAAGACAATGGCATGGGTGTCTGCTTTGGTGACTGCGGGCCCAATGGCCCCCTTCACTTTAGCTTTGTCGACCAATGGATTGTCTCGGAACTACAGCGCGTTGAAGACGAGGTGGAGCGTCAGCTCACCGCCTATCGATTCGACCTGGCCGCCAAGGCCATCTACGAATTTGTCTGGAATGAATTCTGCGACTGGTACCTGGAGCTTGCAAAGATTGCCCTTCAGTCTCCTGCAGAAAACATCCAGAGGGCCGCGCGACGCACCCTGCTGCGTACGCTTGAGGCAAGCCTTAGGCTCGCCCATCCCTTTCTCCCCTTCATGACCGAGGCACTCTGGCAGGCAGTTGCTCCCGTTGCAGGGCGCTCGGAGGCTTTGGCGCAAGGCCAGTTTGCAAGCATCACCACAGCCCCCTTCCCAAAGGCTGAGCTTAAAAAAATTGAGCCCCAGTGCGATGCCCAGATGAACCAGCTGAAGGCGCTTGTTGGTGCCATTCGCAGCCTGCGTGCTGAAATGGGTCTAGGTCCTGGCGACAAGGTCCCCCTTCGTATTCAGGTGGACAGCAGCGACCATCCGACAGACCCCGACGACCCGCTGAACCTCAAGGCCGACAGCCATGAGCGGCAGCTTGCGCTTGCCGGTCTCGCCGCCCTAGGTCGGCTCAGTGAGGTCAGTATTCATTTAGACTCCAACGACGCGTCTGCCCATGGCGCCAGTCCTGAGAAACTTGCAGTAACAGGGCTTGCTCCCGTTCAAATTCTTGGTCAACTGCGGCTACGGCTTGAGGTTGAAATTGACCTCGAGGCGGAAAAGGCGCGCCTGCAAAAAGAGATTGACAGGCTTAACCAAGAGGTTGCCAAGTGCAAGGCCAAGCTCTCGAATGCGCAGTTTGTCGACCGCGCCCCGGCTGCAGTTGTTCAACAAGAGCAGGCACGACTTGCTGAGTTTGAGGCCGCCTTGGCCAAGGTGGACGACCAACAACGGGCTGTTCTTAACGCTTAGCGTGTTCTAGGTTGAAAAAAGAAAAGGCGAGGCAGATTGCTCTGCTTCGCCCCCAAATGGCCACTTGGGCTATGCCCTTGTGGCCTCTCCTCCTCAACGAAGCCTCACCTTACGCCTGGGGCTTCAAGGACACAAGCTGCGCTGTCACGCATTGACCCAGCCTTGTTCATGCAAAGCGTCTAATTAGGCGGTTTCAGCATGAACAAACCAAGGACAAACAAAAAATAAGCCCCCAAAATGGGTGTAATCCCTAGTCTTTTTTCTCGGGATTGTTGGAGCTTGCCGGGTCTTCAGTGGGCTCCACAGGGTCTGAACCTTGAGAGGCTTCGCCCGTGGGTACGAGCCGAAGGTTGGGCTCTTTCGATTCGGTGAAGGTTGCAAAAACATCGCGCGTGCTCGCATAGAACGATCCGTGGGCCACGGCAATTAAAATGAAGGTAATGGGCATGAGCAAGGTAAAGACCGCCTGCTGGCTAAGCCCTGCAAGGCTTGTAAACGCAGCAACCAAGAGGCTTAGAAAGATGAACAAGGCAAACCAACAGAGCCCGTAAACAAAAAAGGCTTTTCTGTTGCGCCAGACGGCAAAGAAGGAATAGAACAGCGCCTTGACCACGGGGTACTGCCCCCAGACTAAAAGCTGTGGTGCAAACCAGAAGGCCATCAGCACTGGCATGTAGCCCAAGACCGCCACAATAAGGCCCCACTGAAGACTCGGGTCCATGGAGATGGTTGGATCGGTGAGTTCGTCAGGCGACTGACTCATTGCCCGAAAAAGACTACCGCCATCGACCATCCATGCAAGCACAAGAACAACCGCGAGCCCCGCGAAGTAAAGCAGCCCCATCTGCAACAGTGGCTTGGCCTTGTCGCTGCGAAAGCCGGAGACAAGCAACAAGGGCATGGGCATTTCCTTGCGATCGATCGCGTAGGCCAATGCAACGAAACCAAAACCAAGGCCCGGCGTAAGAAGAAGCGGCGCAACCAGGCCAAGCAGCGGAATCATGGCCAGAATGACCAGGCCTGCCCAATAGGCAAACAGGGTTAGAAACCAAATAAGTGGCTGGCGATGAAAGAGTCGAAACCCCTCCATAAGCCAGACCATGCCCAGGCGTGCGGCAACCACACGAGGGGCGGGCTGAATTTTCATGGCAAGCATTCGCGCATGGCCTCCGATGAACGGCAATGGTTAAGAATGGCCTCAAAGTATGCGGGATCCTTGGCGGTGAGCATCTCTGCAGGCCGGGGCCGATACCAGTCGTCAAGGCGTGAGACAAGAAATCGAAAGGCGGCCGTTCGACGCATCATAGGCCATGCTTCACGTTCGTTTGAGGTAAAAGGCTTAAGGCCGGCATAGGCCGAGAGCATCGAATGACCATTGGCGGGCCTTTCCTGCGTCCAGTCGTTGAAGGCCACCGCGAGGTCGAACAAAAACGCGTCATCGCCCGCAAAGTAGTAATCGATAAACCCCCCCAGCACAGGGGACTGAGTCGACGCTGCGGGGCTTGGCGGCTGCTCAAAAAGAACATTGTCACGAAAAAGATCGGCATGCACAGCACCCCTCGAGAGGCGAAGGTAGCCGGCCGATTGATGAAAACGCTGCTGCGCCTCAAGCTCATTTTCGGTCAGGCGGACCATGGCAGCAGGCATGCGTGGCCAGAGATTGGGCAAGACCTGCTGCCACCAGGCAAGCCCGCGCAGGTTGGGCTGATGCAGACCAAAGTCGGCCACAGCAAGGTGACTCTTGGCAAGTTCGGCACCCACAAGCGCGCAGTGCTCGGGTGCTGGGCTGCTGACATCGCGCCCCTTAAGCCGGCGGACTAAGGCGGCAGGCCTGCCCTCGCACTGGCCAAGAAGCCTGCCCTCGGCATTAGGAATCGGTGCGGCACAGGCCACCGACTTGGACTCAAGGTGGCGCATAAGTTCAAGGTAATACGGAAGCTGCTCGGCCGAGAGCCTTTCAAAAAGCGTAAGAACGAACTCGCCCTTGGTGCTGGTTAAGAAGAAATTGCTGTTTTCGATACCCGAGGCAATGCCCTGAATGGAGACGAGCTCCCCAAGGTCATAGCCACTAAGAAACGACTGGGCAGCCGAGGACGAGACCGGCGTAAAAACCGCCATGCTCAGTCAGTCGACGAGCCGTGTAATAAGGCTTGATGTGTCCCAGCGACGGCCCCCCTTGGCCTGCACATCGGCATAGAACTGGTCCACCAGCTCGGCGACGGGCAGCTGAGCGCCATTGCGTTGCGCCTCCTGCATGCATAGCCCCAGGTCTTTGCGCATCCAGTCAACCGCAAAACCAAAATCAAACTTTCCATCAACCATGGTGCCGCCGCGATTGTCCATCTGCCAGGACTGGGCGGCCCCTTTGCCAATGACATCGAGCACCAGTTTCATATCAAGACCGGCCTTCATTCCAAAGGCTACCCCCTCCGACAAGCCTTGAACCAAGCCCGCAATGCAGATTTGATTGACCATCTTGGCAAGCTGACCTGCGCCCGACTCCCCGATTCGTGTAAAGGCACGCGAGAAGGCCATGGCCACTGGGCGAGCGCGGTCGAAGTCGGCCTGGCTGCCGCCCACCATGACGGTAAGAAGGCCGTTTACAGCACCGGCCTGGCCACCCGAGACGGGCGCATCAATAAAACCCAGGCCCATGGTCTTGGCCTGCGCTGCAAGCTCGCGGGCGACCTCGGCAGAGGCCGTGGTGTGATCTACAAAAAGGCTGCCCTTGGCCATGCCTGCGAAGGCTCCCTGGGGGCCCAGAACCACGCTACGAAGGTCTTCATCGTTACCTACGCAACAAAAAACAATATCCGCCTGTTTTGCGGCCTCTGCAGGCGTTGCCGCCGACGTGCCGCCAAACTCAGCGGCCCAGGCCTGGGCCTTCTCAGCAGAACGGTTGTAGACCGTTACACCATGGCCGGCTTTGGCAAGGTGGCCCGCCATGGGAAAGCCCATGACCCCAAGGCCTAAAAAGGCAACACGTGTGGCGGGGCTGGTGTCGTACTGCTTGGTTTGAATGCTCGGCATGGCAAAAGGCTCCGTAGAAAAAGTCACTAACTACGCGATTATCCCGTGTTCCCTTAAACTGTGCGCCATGACCACCTTGACCGTTTCAGAAATTCGTCAAAAGTTCTTGCACTTCTTTGCCCAGCAAGGGCACACGGTTGTTGCATCAAGCTCCTTGGTGCCTGCAAACGACCCTACCCTGCTCTTTACCAACAGCGGCATGGTGCAGTTCAAAGACGTTTTTCTTGGTAAAGACATTCGTTCCTACAAAAGGGCGACATCGTCACAGCGCAGCGTGCGTGCGGGCGGCAAGCACAACGACCTTGAAAACGTGGGCTACACGGCAAGGCACCACACGTTCTTCGAGATGCTGGGTAACTTTTCGTTTGGAGACTACTTTAAGGAAGACGCTATTTCCTTTGCCTGGACGTTACTCACCCAGGTCTATGGCCTTCCCAAAGAGAAACTCTGGGTAACGGTTTACCAGGACGACGACCAGGCCCACGCCATCTGGAAAGAAAAAATTGGCGTACCGGTGGAACGCATCGTTCGTATTGGTGACAACAAGGGCGCGCGTTACGCGAGCGACAATTTTTGGCAGATGGCCGACACCGGACCCTGTGGGCCCTGCAGTGAAATCTTTTTTGATCACGGGCCCGAGGTCTGGGGAGGCCCCCCAGGGTCTGACGAGGCCGATGGCGACCGTTACATCGAAATATGGAACCTTGTGTTCATGCAGTTCGACCGCAGCGAGGCAGGGGTCTTAAACCCCCTTCCCAAGCCTTGCGTGGACACCGGTATGGGTCTCGAGCGCATCGCGGCTGTGCTGCAAGGCGTTCATAGCAACTACGAGATCGACCTGTTCCAAAAACTCATTAAGGCCGCCGCCCAGGAAACCGGCTGCAAAGACCTCGAGAACCCCTCGCTGCGAGTCATCGCCGATCACATAAGGGCCTGCAGCTTTTTAATTGTTGATGGCGTTATTCCAGGCAATGAAGGACGTGGCTATGTGCTGCGACGAATTATTCGTCGGGCGTTACGCCATGGCCACAAGCTTGGCCAGACCCAGCCGTTTTTCCACCGGCTGGTGAAGGCCCTTGATGAGGAAATGGGCGAGGCCTACCCCGAGCTTCGTGCCGTCGCCCAACGCGTGGCCGAGGTGCTTAAGACTGAAGAAGAGCGCTTTGGCGAGACGCTTGAAAAAGGCATGGGTATTCTGTCTCAGGCCCTCGAGCCCCTGAAGCCAGGCCAAGCCCTTGATGGTCAGACCGCCTTTATGCTCTATGACACCTTTGGCTTTCCGCTTGATCTCACGGCCGATGTCTGCCGTGAGAGGGGGCTGTCTGTAGATGAGGCCGACTTTGAGAAGGCCATGGACCGTCAGCGCGATCAGGCCCGCTCCTCAAGCAAGTTCAAGCAGGGCGCGGGCCTCTCCTATGAGGGCCGTGACACCCAATTTCTTGGCTACACCAACCTCGCCAGCCAGGCCGAGGTCACAGGCCTCTTTGTTGAGGGCAGCCCCGTGGAGAAGGCGGTTGAAGGCCAGTCGGTCACTGTGGTTCTTTCGCAGACACCCTTTTACGCGGAGTCGGGCGGTCAGGTGGGTGATGCCGGAGAACTTGTTGGGCCCGACCTTTTTGTGCGTATTGATGACACCCAGAAAATATCGCCCAATGTCTTCGGCCATTCGGGGCAGGTGGTTCGCGGAAGCCTTAGCCAGGGTGCACGGCTTGATGCCCGTGTGGACGTCGGTCGACGCGCCCAGACTGCGCGCAACCATTCCGTCACCCATCTTATGCACAAGGCCCTACGCGAGGTTCTTGGCGATCATGTTCAGCAAAAAGGCTCTCTGGTGGATGCCGATAAGACCCGGTTTGACTTCTCACACAACCAGCCCGTCTCAGTGGCCGAGCTTCATGAGATTGAACGCCGCGTGAATGCCGAGATTCTAGAAAACACCGCAACCCGGTCTCAGGTTATGGGCTTTGATGAGGCTGTTGCAGGGGGTGCCATGGCGCTCTTTGGTGAGAAGTACGGTGACGAGGTGCGCGTGCTTGACATCGGAAGCTCACGCGAACTCTGTGGGGGGACCCATGTCAGCCGCACGGGCGACATTGGTCTTTTCAAGATTGTTGCGGAGTCAGGCGTAGCAGCAGGTATTCGAAGGCTCGAGGCCATTACGGGCGAGCGGCTGCTGAATCAGATTCGCCAGGCCGACGAGACGCTTGCCTTGGCAGCAGCCTTGCTTAAGGCACCAGGCCACGAGCTCACCACCAAGCTTGCCCAAGTCATCGAACAGAGCCGTCAGCTTGAAAAGGAGCTGGCACGCCTGAAGACCAAGCTGGCATCGGCATCCGGAGACGACCTGGCCAGCAGTGCCATTGAGGTCAATGGTGTGAAACTTCTGGTCGCCCAACTTCAGGACATGGACGCTGGCGGCCTGCGAGGCCTTGTTGACCAGCTTAAAGACAAGATGGGCAGTGCTGCGATTGTTCTAGCCGGCGTGCAGGCGGGCAAGATTAGTCTTGTGGCAGGTGTCACCAAAGACCTCACCGCGAGGGTAAAGGCAGGTGACCTGGTGAACCATGTGGCCCAGCAGATCGGTGGCAAGGGCGGCGGGCGGCCCGATATGGCCCAAGGCGGGGGGGTTGACACGGCGGCCCTCCCCCAAGCCCTGCAGAGCCTTACGGTCTTTGTGACAGCTGGGGCTGAAAAGTCTTGATAATCAAGTTATGAATTCAAACGCCACGCCCATCTCGGGGTCCGATGCGGACATTGGCTCTGCAACACGAACGCTTGAGCTTCAAGGCCTAAGCTGCCCCTTGCCCATTCTCAAGGCCAAAAAAGCGCTTGGGGAAATGAACTCGGGCGAGCAACTTCTGGTTATTTCCACCGACCGCGGTGCCTGGGACGACTTCGATTATTTTTGTTCGAACACCGGTCACGCGCTTGTCGACCGCCAAGAAACGCAGGGCCTCTTTAAGTTTTTAATTCGGCGTAAATAGCGGTCTGCTGGGCTACTCAGCCGCCTCAAGCTTAGCCACGCCCAAGGCCAGCCATTTCGGGCCGTCCCTTTTAAAGTTCACCTGGGCCCGCCCCTCGGAGCCCGATCCCTCCAGCGCAAGAATGACGCCATCGCCAAACCGCGAATGGCGCACCGCCTGGCCCACATAAAACCCACTGTCATGGGTATGCCCGGCAATGGCAGGCTTTTGAAAACTGGGGCTTGCCGACCCACGATCGCCCATGCCCTGGCGCACCCATCGACCGGCGGGTGCGGCCTCGGCTAAAACCCCCGAGGAGCCCGCCCCTGACCACCGGTTGTCCACGCGGGGTGTAAGCCAGCGCAGGGTCTCTTGCGGCAATTCTTCAAGAAACCGGCTGCGCAGGTTGTAACGGGTCTGGCCATGAAGCATGCGAGTCTGGGCCATGGAGATGTAGAGCCTTTGACGGGCGCGTGTGATGGCCACGTACATCAGTCTGCGTTCTTCACTTAGACCATCGGGCTCGGAGATGCTGTTCTCGTGGGGAAAGAGGCCCTCTTCAAGACCCGTTAAAAAAACCGCGTAAAACTCAAGGCCCTTGGCGGAGTGTATGGTCATCAGCTGGACTGCATCCTGGCCCTCAGCGGCCTGGTTATCGCCTGCCTCAAGCGAGGCATGGCTTAAAAACATCGACAAAGGACTGCCTATCAGGCCCGTGTCATCGTCATTCGCACCGGAGACACCAAGGTTGGCGGGCGCCTCAGGACTAAACCGCTCTTCGGCCAGAAACGCCGCTGCCGCATTCACAAGCTCCTGAAGGTTCTCAATGCGCTCGCGGCCCTCTTTCTCTGTTTCATAATGACGTATAAGCCCCGAGCGATCGAGCATGGCCGCCACCATCTCTTTGAGCGCAAGACCCTGGGTCTCAAAACGCAGTGACTCAATCACTGAGACGAAGGTGCGCACCGCACCCCCCGCCTTGCCCTCAAGGTACTCCGCGGCGGCATAAAGGCTTATGCCACGTTGGCGCGCCTGGTCTTGAAGCTGCTCGGTGGACCTTGCCCCAATGCCCCGGGTCGGAAAGTTCACCACCCTAAGAAAAGCCGTGTCCTCGTGCGGGTTCTCCATAAGACGAAGGTAGGCCAGGGCATGCTTGACCTCGGCCCGTTCAAAGAACCTTAGACCACCAAAAACGCGGTAGGCAATGCCCGCATTGAAAAGCGCCTGTTCAATGACGCGCGACTGGGCATTGCTTCGGTAAAGAATCGCCATCTCGCTGCGGGCCCGACCCTCGGCAACCAGATTACGAATCTCATCAACCAGCCAGTAGGCCTCAAGCATGTCGCTTGCCGACTCCATCACCCGAATGGGCTCTCCCGAGCCCGCATCGGTCCACAGGTTTTTGCCAAGCCTGCCCGTGTTGTTTGCAATAAGCGCATTGGCCGCATCAAGAATATGGCCGCAGGAGCGGTAGTTCTGCTCAAGCTTAATCTCGTGGGCCACCGCGAATTCACGCTTAAACCGATGCATGTTCTGGACGTCTGCACCCCGAAAGGCGTATATGCTTTGATCGTCGTCGCCCACGGCAAAGACGCCTGTGGCGGGCGAACTTAGCAGCTTAAGCCACTCGTACTGCAAGGGGTTGGTGTCTTGAAACTCGTCCACCAGCAGATGGCCAAACCGCTGCTGGTAATGGCCTCGCAAGGCGTCCGACCGTTTAAGAAGCTCCACCGATCGCAGCAAAAGCTCACCGAAGTCCACCACGCCTTCGCGCTGGCATTGGTCGTCGTAGGCCTGGTAGATCTCAACGAACTTGCGGTTGTAGCCATCGGCATCGTCCACCTGCTGCGGCCGCAGGCCCTGCTCTTTCGCATTGTTAATGAAAGACTGTACCTGCCGGGGAGGGAACTTCTGGTCATCCACATTCATGGCCTTAAGCAGTCGCTTCATGGCCGAGAGCTGGTCTTGGCTATCGAGAATCTGAAAGGCGGAGGGAAGCGCCGCATCGCGGTGATGCGCCCGCAGCAGCCGGTTGCAGAGCCCGTGAAAAGTGCCTACCCACATGCCTTTTAGGTTCACCGTTAGCATGCCGCCAAGTCGGGCCAGCATCTCGCGGGCCGCCTTGTTCGTAAAAGTGACGGCAAGCACGCCGTAAGGACTCACCTGGCCTGTAGAAATAAGCCAGGCAATTCGGGTGGTCAGGACCCGTGTCTTACCGCTTCCAGCGCCTGCCAGAATGAGGGCGGGCTCTGCGGGAAGGGTGACGGCCTGATGCTGCGGAGAATTAAGCCCTCGAAGCAAGGGCGAGTCGGTAAGCTGTTGCATTAAGCCGATTGTAGGCGAGCCGCTAAAATGGCGTGATGATCTCTTCAACGCTCCCATCTCAGCTCGGCCCCTATTCCGCAAAACAGCTTGAGGCCGAGGTTCAGGCCCACTGGGCTGCAGGCGAAACCTTCAAGGCCATCGAGCACGACCCCCGCTATCCCAAGGGCAAGTACTACGCCTGCTCGATGCTGCCCTACCCCTCGGGCAAGCTGCATATGGGCCATGTGCGCAACTACACCATCAACGATGTTATGGCCCGCAGTCTGCGCATGCAGGGCTACAACGTGCTTATGCCCATGGGCTGGGATGCCTTTGGCCTGCCGGCCGAGAATGCCGCCATGGCCAACGCCGTGGCACCGGCGGCCTGGACCTATTCCAACATCGAACACATGAAGGGTCAGATGCAGTCCATGGGGCTTGCCATCGACTGGTCCAGGGAGTGCGCCACCTGCCAGCCCGACTACTACCGCTGGAACCAATGGCTCTTTCTAAAGATGCGCGAAAAAGGTATTGCCTATCTAAAAACCGGAACGGTGAACTGGGATCCGGTTGACCAGACGGTTCTTGCCAACGAGCAGGTGGTCGACGGACGCGGCTGGCGATCGGGGGCGCTCGTGGAAAAGCGCGAGATCCCCATGTATTACCTGGGCATCACCCGCTATGCCGATGAACTGCTCAACGACCTTGACAAACTGGGCTGGCCCGAGCGGGTGAAGCTCATGCAAGAAAACTGGATTGGCCGCTCCGAAGGCGTTCGGTTTGCCTTTGAGCACAGCATCTGTGATTCCAAAGGCGAGCTCATTAACAAAGGACGCGTCTATGTCTTCACCACGCGTGCCGACACCATCATGGGTGTGACCTTTATGGCGGTTGCGCCCGAGCATCCCATTGCCCAGGCGGCCGCTGAGACCAACCCCAGCCTTGCCCAGTTCATTGAGACCTGCAAAGCAGGGGGCGTGGCCGAGGCCGACCTCGCCACCCGGGAAAAAGAAGGGATGGACACCGGCCTGAGTGTGACACACCCTCTAACAGGGCAAGCAGTACCCTTGTGGGTCGGTAACTATGTCCTGATGAGCTACGGCAGTGGCGCTGTGATGGGTGTGCCAGCGCACGACGAACGCGACTTTGCGTTTGCACTGAAGTATCAGCTTGCGATTAAACAAGTTGTGCAAGTGGGCACGCATGCGTTTGACGCGCAGCAATGGCATGAGTGGTATGCCGACAAGCAGGCAGGCAAGCTCGTGAACTCAGGCGAATTTGATGGCCTGACATCGACCCACGCCATTGGCACGATTGCAGATCGCCTGCAATCCATGGGAGCTGGCGAACGTCAAACCACGTGGCGACTGCGCGACTGGGGTATTTCGCGCCAGCGCTATTGGGGAACCCCGATACCCATCATCCATTGCGACGATTGTGGGCCCGTGCCAGTGCCAGAGAAAGACCTGCCTGTGGTACTGCCTGAAGACCTGATTCCAGACGGCTCGGGCAACCCACTGACCAAGCACGAGCCATTCCTTTCGTGCCAATGCCCCAAGTGCCACAAGCCAGCCCGTCGCGAGACGGACACCATGGATACATTCGTGGACTCGTCCTGGTACTTTATGCGCTACACGTCGCCCGGCAACGATCAAGCCATGGTCGACGCCCGCAATGATTACTGGATGCCCATGGACCAGTACATTGGTGGCATCGAGCATGCGGTGTTGCACCTGCTATATGCGCGGTTTTGGACCAAAGTCATGCGCGATTTGGGCTTGGTGAAGTTCGATGAGCCATTCACGCGCCTACTGACTCAAGGCATGGTGCTAAACCACATCTACTTTGACAAGAATGAGCGTGGTGGCATTGAATACTTTTGGCCCGATGAAGTAGAGAATATCTACGACACCAAAGGTGCCATTATTGGGGCGCGCCTGAAGGCCACCGGCCATCAGATCCAGTACGGTGGCGTGGGCACCATGTCAAAGTCAAAGAATAACGGCGTTGACCCACAGTCTTTGATCGACAATCAAGGCGCAGACACGGCGCGCCTGTTCGTCATGTTTACCAGCCCACCGGAACAAACCCTTGAGTGGTCCGATTCGGGCGTTGACGGATCGTTGCGCTTCCTGCGCCGTCTCTGGTCAAGTGCCTATCAGCACCGCGAGCTAATACAGACAGGCGTGGCGCAATCCAAAGTCACCGACTGGTCAATCGCCAACGAGGCAGTGGCAAACCTGCGTCGTGCCGTTCACGGTTTGCTTAAACAAGCCGACTACGACTATGACCGTATTCAGTACAACACCGTTGTATCTGCTTGCATGAAAATGCTCAACGCTATTGACGAAGCCAAACTTACCATTGACAGCCCCATGGCTGCCCCCGCGCTTGCAGAAGCTTTTAGCATTTTGTTGCGCGTTCTCTACCCGGTGGTGCCACACATCACCTGGCAACTGTGGCGTTATCTGTCGTTTTTTAATGCTCACGGTGACTTGCTCGACGCAAGTTGGCCTGTGGTAGACGAGCAAGCACTCAAGGCCGATACGCTCGATCTCGTTTTGCAAGTCAATGGCAAGGTCCGTGGCGCCCTGTCCGTGGCGGCTAATGCAGACAAATCAAACATTGAAACACTCGCTGCTGCCCATGACGCTGTACAAAAACACCTTGAGGGGCGCCCGCCAAAACGGATTATCATCGTGGCTGGCAAACTCGTGAACGTGGTGGGCTAGAGCCAAACAAGACAGGACAATCGACATGCGACCAACCTTCGAGCTTGCATTGACCAGTAACCAGACCGGGTACGGCGGTTTTCGAATCAGGTGGGTTTTGGTGTTGGTCAGCCTGATGTTGGCTGTCAGCGCCTGCGGCTTTAAGCTGCAAGGATCAACACCCCTGCCCTTCAATACCTTGTTAATGAAGGTGCCTGATAACACGGCATTTGGCGCAGACCTGCGGCGGGCGTTGCGCGCTGCATCGCCTAACACGCAACTGATCGAGAGTCCGACTCAGACTTATGAAGCCGCGTTACAACAGATTTCAGAGACGCGCACCGCTCGCGAAGTGTCTTTGAACGCCCAGGGCCGGGTTGAGGAATACGAGTTAGTCTTGACTTACACCTTCAATATTGTGGCTGCCAACGGCGAAATCATACTGCCCAACACCACCCTGCGTGTGGTGCGAAACTTGCCAGTTGATGATCGGGTCGTACAAGCCAAAGAAGGCGAACAGGCCACGCTGTTCAAACAAATGCAAACCAGCTTGGTATCTCGCATTGTCCGACAGGTCAGCTCAGAAAACGTTGCCAAACGCTATGCCGATGTGCAATCCACCGGAAAATGACTGACCCAGGGACTCACGCACTAGATCCAAAGCGGCCATTGCCGGCGCTCATTGTCATCACGGGCAATGAGCCTTTGCTGGTGCTCGAAGCAGGCGACGCGCTGCGAGAGCGAGCTCGCGCCGAAGGATTTACCCAACAGCATCGATTTGTCATGGATGCCCGCAGTGACTGGCAACCAATTTTTGGTGCGGCATCGAACGGCTCTCTGTTTGGTGACCGACAAATGGTGGAGATTGCCTTGCCGAGCGGCAAGCCAGGTAAAACCGGTGCGAGTGCAATCGAGACTTTATCGTCGCAATGCGCTCAACAGCGAGTCGGTGATGTACTGACCGTATTCAAATTGCCTAGACTAGACCGAGCGACCCGGGATTCAAATTGGGCTAAGGTTTTGTTTGGCACAGGGCTTGTCATTGACCTACCTGATATCACCCGACAAGCCCTGCCCGCCTGGATTGACCAACGCCTGGCCCGACAGCAGCAATCCTTGAATCGTGAGTCACTGCAATGGCTCGCTGATCGAGTGGAGGGGAATTTACTGGCGGCACACCAGGAAATCCAAAAGCTTGGCCTGCTTTATCCCGCGGGCGAAATCACGCTCGAGCAATGCCAGGCGGCGGTATTGAATGTTGCTCGCTACGACGTTTTTGCGCTACGCGATGCCATGCTCGATGGAGACGCCAAGCGTATGCTGCGTGTGCTCTGGGGGCTCAAAGCCGAGGGGGAAGAACCGCCGCTGGTGCTTTGGGCGATGGGCGAGGAAATCAGGACCATGGATCGAATCAACCAGGCGGTTGAACGTGGGCAGCCTTTGAGCGCCGCCATCAA
Organism: Bordetella parapertussis; assembly: GCA_945901825.1. Taxonomy (GTDB): domain Bacteria; phylum Pseudomonadota; class Gammaproteobacteria; order Burkholderiales; family Burkholderiaceae_A; genus Hahnella. The sequence goes on along the minus strand of CAMDMC010000030.1, from coordinate 1,345 downwards.
GTCCAACCGCTTGTTTGGCGCACGCGAACAGCGCGCGCGGGCAGCCTTGAATCGAGTCAGCCCTGCCCGCTGGCGGCGGGCCGTTGCACACGCCCACGATGTCGATCGGATTATTAAAGGCGTGCCGGTGGCCACGCGCTTAACCGACCCCTGGCACGAGCTTGCAAGGCTGGGCATGAGCATTGCTGCTAGCCGCTCAGGCTAAACTGTCACTACTGCTGCTGGCTTTATTAGCTTCGCAGCCCGATTGCAAGCCCAGACACCGCCTCATTTTGTCATGACCGAACTCGCTCAAACCCTCAATCTCATTGGACAACGCGCCAAATCTGCCGCGCGACAAATGGCGTGCATCAGTGACGCGGATAAAACCAAGGCACTAATGGCAATCGCCCAACGCGTTGAAGCCTCACACGACAGCCTGATTAAAGCCAACCAAATCGATCTGGATGCCGCCGCACAACGCGGACTAGCTGCTGCCATGATTGATCGCTTGAAAATCAGTGACAAATCGCTGGCCGCCATGACAAATGGCTTGCGTCAAATTGCCTCGATGCCAGACCCTGTGGGTAGTCTCACCAACACCATCATTCGCCCCAATGGGATGCGGGTATCTCAAATGCGAGTGCCGCTAGGCGTGATCGGCATTATTTATGAGTCTCGCCCTAACGTCACGGTGGATGCGGCTGCGCTTTGCCTGAAATCGGGCAATGCCTGCATTTTGCGTGGCGGCAGCGAAGCCTTTAACAGCAACATGGCACTAGCGGCCATATTGCGCGAGGCACTGGCACAAACAGCGCTGCCCGCCGATGCAGTCCAGTTAATTGAAACCACTGACCGCCAAGCGGTTGGCCATCTGGTGAAGATGACCGAGTATGTCGATGTGATCGTGCCGCGTGGCGGCAAAAGCCTGATTCGACACTTGCAAGACGAAGCGCGCGTGCCCCTGATTAAACACCTCGATGGCAACTGTCATGTTTATGTCGATGAGCACGCAGACTTGCAACGGGCACTCGACATTGCCGTGAACGCTAAAACCTTTCGGTATGGAATCTGTGGTGCCATGGAAACGCTGCTGGTCAACGAGAAGGTTGCAGCCGATTTCCTACCGATGTTTGCAAAAGCGATGGAGGATCATGGGGTTGAGCTGCGCGGCTGTGAGCAGTCACGGGCCATTTGCCCGAACATGACGCGAGCCACCGAAGAAGACTGGGCAGAGGAATACCTTGCCGCAATCTTAGCGGTGCGTGTGGTGAGTTCAATCGATCAGGCCATTGACCACATCGCCACCTGGGGTTCAGGACACACAGATGCAATCGTCACGCAGGATGTCGATGCCGCGAACCAG
>CAMDMC010000029.1 GCA_945901825.1 Bordetella parapertussis | reverse complement strand
CGGGCCCGACCGCACGGCGCATGAATAACCAAATCAGCCAGGGGAGTGGCGCGAGCCACGGTGTCGTCATTGCTGCCGCCGTCAACAACAATTACCTCAACTCCCCGCTCACGCAGTGGCCCGAGAAGGGTCAGTGTGCATTCAATGTGTTGGCCCTCATTGAGGACGGGCACCACAATTGAAATAGGCGAAAGTGTCATGAACCCATTTCATTCATTGAGGGTCATGCCCGCTCCCAGGCGTGAAAGCGCGCCAGCCAGCCCAAAAGACGATGCGGCGCATGAGCCCGCTTCCATTGGCCGGCCGCATATTTATTTGCCTCAGACAACGTGGGATAGGTGTGGATGGTGCCGAGAATCTTGTTCAAACCTAAGCCGTGCTTCATGGCGAGCACATATTCAGCCAAGAGGTCGCCCGCATGTTCGCCAACGATCGTGACCCCCAAGATCTTGTCCTTGCCAGGTACGGTCAGTACCTTAACAAAACCATGGGCCGTACCGTCGGCAATAGCGCGATCCAAGTCGTCCATGTCATAGCGGGTGACCTCATAGGCCACACCCTGCTCGCGAGCCTCGGTCTCGGAGAGCCCCACGCGCGCGACTTCCGGGTCGGTGAAGGTCGCCCAGGGAATAACGGTGTAGTCCGCCTTAAACCTTTTGAAACGTCCAAATAGCGCGTTGACTGAGGCATACCAGGCTTGGTGCGCAGCGGTGTGGGTAAACTGAAATGGTCCTGCCACATCGCCGACAGCATAGATGTTGGGGTAGAGGGTCTGCAGGAAGGCGTTGGTTTGGATGGTCTTTTGCGGCGTGAGGGGAATACCAAGCTCCTCAAGCCCGTAGCCCGTGACGCGGGGACGACGACCCACTGCGCACAACAACTGATCGAAAGCAATTGGCAGCTCCTCATCACCGTGCCGGACGATGAGGCGTTTCTCACCCTCGTAGACCTCCACTCGAATCGCCTGATGACTGGTGAGCACATTGACCCCATCAACGCGCAGCGAGGCGGCCACCAGATCGCTTACCTCAGGATCCTCCCTCAACATTAGGCGCGGCGCCATCTCAACCTGAGTCACTGCGCTGCCCAGGCAGGCAAAACTTTGTGCAAGTTCACAGCCAATTGGGCCTCCCCCCAGCACAACCAAGCGCTTGGGTAATTCAGTGAGGCCCCAGATCGTGTCACTGGTGAGAAACTCAGCCTCCTTTAGCCCTGGAATAGGCGGCACAAACGGACTGGCGCCCGCCGCAATGACAATACTGCGGGTGGTCAGTGTCCGGACTGAACCATCGGCTTGGCGAATCTCCACCGTCCAGGGCGAGGTGATACGCGCATGACCTTTAAGCACCTCCACGCCGAGCGAGGTGTAGCGCTCAACCGAGTCGTGGGGTTCGATCGCCCCAATGACCCCATGCACGCGACGCATCACGCCCGCAAAATCGACTTCACCAAGGACGTCTCGAATACCAAGCCTGTGGGCATTTCGAAGCTGCTTCATGGCCTTGGCCGAGCGAATTAATGCCTTGCTGGGAACGCAGCCATAATTTAAACAGTCGCCGCCCATCTTGTGGCCCTCGATGAGAGTGACCTTGGCCCTGACAGCCGCTGCAATATAGGCCGACACCAGCCCACCGGCCCCCGCGCCGATGACCACCAGGTTACGGTCAAACCGTGCGGGCCGTGGCCATCGTGCATAGAGCTTGCGTCTTTGCAGGACGTCTACCATAACCTTCGCCATCAGGGGAAAGACACCAAGCAGCACCAGGCTGGCGATCAACCCGGGCGAGAGCACGTCTGCAGCCGTATCGATTGCAGCCAGTTGAGTGCCTGCATTGACGTAGACTGCCGTGCCAACCAACATACCAATCTGGCTGACGATATAAAACCGACGGGCTCCGAGTGTGGTCAGCCCCATCAACAGATTAATCAGCCAGAACGGAAATAAGGGCACGAGCCGCAGCGTCAGCAGGTAAAAGGTACCGTCTTTCGCCAGCCCCTCATTGATGGGCTGAAGCAGCTTACCAAAGCGCTTCTCGATGACATCACGCAGCAGGTAGCGAGATACCCAAAAGGCCAGCAAGGCGCCGAGGCTTGAGGCAAAGGACACCAGCAAGAGCCCCATTGCCCAACCAAACATCGCCCCTGCGGCCAGGGTCAAAATAGACGCTCCGGGAAAGGACAGCGCAGCGGCCAGCACATAGACCCCAAAGAAGGTCAGCGCAGTCTTCACCGGCTGATCTGCGTAGAGGCTGATAAGCGTATCGCGGCTCGCCTTGAGCTGTTCCAAGGTAAGCCATTGCCCAAGGTCCCAATACCAATAAGCCAGCCACAGGCCAAACAGAGCCAGCAATACAACAAGCCAGCGCGCCCACCTGCGGGCAGGACTCATCGGGCGTCTCCCAAGGCCTGCGGAAGACTCGGGCTGTTACTGTTTTCGGCCTCCAGGGCACCGCCACAACTGCTGCCCTGCCCTGCGGTGCACCCGTAGCAGTGGTCCGCCACGCGGATTGAAGTACCAAGAGCGTCGGTGGTAAGGAGGTCACGTAGGTGCGGTCTTGGAGCAGCTCCAACTGCAGCTGGCATACCCAGCATCTGGTTGAAGTCGCAGTCGTAGAGGTACCCCTGCCAGTCCACACTCAGAAGGCTGCGGCACATCACCGTCGGCAGATTCTCTGGCCGATAGGACTCTTTAAGCAGACTCATGTACCCCTCAAAACTGCCCTTACTCAACAGGGTGCTGCCGAAACGCTGCACTGGCATGTTTGTAATAACGAACAGCTGGTTGAACTGGATACCGAAGTGTTTCGACAGCTCTCGCTTGTAATCCAATTCAAGAGGCTCTTGTGCAGGCGGCAGGACCGGGCCTTGCGGGTTATAGACGAGGTTGAGTATCAGCCCGAAACCCTGCTGCCCGTAGCCGAGCTTATTAAGCATCTGCAAACCCACGATGCTGCGCTCAAACACCCCATCGCCGCGCTGACGATCCACATTCGAGGGCGTGTAGCAGGGTAGAGACGCCGTCACTTCGACGCCTTGCTCGGCCAGGAACTCGGCCAATCCCTCTTGTCCAGGCTCAGTGAGGATAGTCAGGTTGCAGCGGTCGATGACACGTACACCCCTACGACGCGCTTGTTGCACGAGTCTGCGAAAGTTCTCGTTAAGTTCGGGGGCCCCTCCTGTTAGATCCAGCGTCTTTATTTGGCGATCGTCAAGTACTTCAAGAACCAATTGCACCGTGTCCTCATCCATCATTTCCGTACGATTAGGCCCTGCATTGACATGGCAATGCAGGCAGGACTGATTGCATTTGTAGCCCAGGTTGACCTGAAGCGTCTCCAGAGCCTTACGATGCAGCGCAGGGACGTTAGTCTGGGCGAGAAGAGGCAGGATAGGTCGCATAGTGTGCTCGATTCATTGATGACCATACGATCAAAAGGTAGACTTCTACCGGAGGAAAATGTTTTGCCATAAACTCTCTGCAAGTCTGCATATCATTTTGTTGTCCAAATCTAAAGAAGTTCGTATCAAACTATAGACTCCTCCAGACCCAAAGACTACACAGACGAGCGAGGTTAAGGCGAGAGCAAAGCCCTCGCGCATGAATAAAGCTCATTACAAACCCAAGGACGAAAAGGTCTACCCATGGCTCTGAATTCAAGCTTTTTTATAAATTGCGCTCGGCTCCTATCCGTTGGTCTTCTAGCCACCTTTCTGGCAGGCGCATTTGCTGCGGGTGAAGATGACACGGCACCGCCGCCGCCAACCCCAACAAGTCAATGCCCGGATGGTCAAATTTATGACAAAAAAACAAAGAAATGCCAACCAGCAAACCACATGGGCTTTAACGACAAGGATCGATATCTCGCCCTGCGTGAGCTTGCGTATGCAGGCCGATATCGGTCCGCTGAATTGGTCTTGCAGACCATCTCAAACAACAGTTCAAGCGAGGTCTTGGCCTACGTGGGGTTCTTACATCGAAAGCAGGGGCGTTATACCGAGGCCTTGAATTCCTACATGCTCGCACTCGATAAGAACCCCAACAATATTCTTGTACGATCGTACCTAGGCCAAGGGTTTGTGGAGCAAAAACGTCTCGACTTGGCTGAGTTGCAGCTTAATGAGATTCGACAGCGAAACGGGTCAGGTACCTGGGCTGAGGAATCATTAAGTCTTGCAATTAAAACCGGTCTTACATCTTCTTACTAGGAAAATTTAATGTTACGTACTCTCATAGGCACATTACTTATTTGCCTCTCAGCGGCTAATGCAAGTGCTCAAGACGTTCTTCGGGTTTCTACAATTCCCGAAGAGGCGGCAAGCGAGCAAATTCGTAAATTCACACCCTTAGTGAAATACCTTGAACGACGGCTTGGTATGAAGGTGGTATTCAGACCTGTGTCGGATTATCCCGCTGCGGTTGAAGCGCTTGTGAATAAGCAAATTGAGTTGGCATGGCTTGGTGGGCTCACATTTGTTCAGGCAGACATTCGCTCTGGAGGTAAGGTTATTCCAATCCTTCAACGTGAAGAGGACACGCGATTTCAGTCCGTCTTTATTTCAAAGACGGGGTCCGGAATAACGCAGCTTACCCAGCTTAAAGGTAAGACACTTACTTTTGGCTCTCCATCAAGTACCTCCGGTCACCTTATGCCGCGCTCCTACTTGCTTGAGGCGGGCATAGACCCCGAGAAGGACCTGTCAAAGCTCGCCTACTCTGGAGCCCATGATGCGTCCATTGCGGCAGTTGTAAGTGGCAGGGTCGACGCCGCGGCGGTTGACATGACAGTGTGGAGAAAGTTTGTTGAATCAAAACGAGTGGACACCACGCGAGTGAATGTTTTTTATGAAACTCCAAGCTTTTACAACTACAACTGGACGATCCATGCCGATATGCCAGCTGAGCTTCGGGCAAAAATTGAGCGAGCCTTTCTCGAGCTAAGCATTGATACCCCAGAGGGCAAAGAAATACTTGGGCTCGCACGCGCTACGCGCTACATACCAACAAAGGCAGAGAACTATAAAGGTATGGAACAGGCCGCTCGAAACGCTGGTCTTATTAAGTAGAGTAAGAAAAACCTGTCGCAATGGAGGTCTGTCTAGAGTCTGTTCAAGTTCGTCATCGCGTAGCAGAAAGGCAAGCTCCCAACGCCATTGATACGCTGCGCTTAAAAATTGAAAGAGGCGAGCATATTGCAGTCATTGGGCCCTCGGGTGCTGGTAAGACAACATTGCTGCAGGCCATCGCCACCGGTATTGAACCGTTTCAGGGGGAAGTTAAGCTTGGTGGCGTTAACCCATGGGCATTAAGTGCAGGGGCCCTAAGGCAACTCAGGTCGCGCCTTTTTTATGCCCCGCAAGTCCCTCCTCTTCCGCCGCGTCAGAGGGTAATTACCTCGCTTTCAAGCGCTAGGCTGCACCAGCTGTCTTTGTACGATTCTGTCCTCAATCTCCTTGTTCCCCGCTTTGCCCAAGCCGCCTACGAGGCGCTCTCGGCATTCGATCTTGAGGACAAGCTTTGGCAGCGCGTAGACCGGTTATCGGGGGGAGAAAGGCAACGTGTCGGTCTGGCTAAGGCATTAATGTCCACCGCGGAGTTATGGCTTATCGATGAGCCCCTATCTGCCTTGGACCCCATACGTTGTCATCAAGCCATCGAGTCTCTAATTAAAGAGGCAACGCGTCGTAATGTCACCCTTGTGGTGAGCCTTCATCAAGTAGACATCGCTCGGCGAATGTTCCCGAGAATCGCGGGCCTTCGACATGGACAGTTAGCCTTTGATCTTGACCGCGACTCACTAAAAGAAAACGACCTCAAACGTCTTTACGAGAATTTTGAACATGAGCTTAAGGGGCCGCCGGAGCCTGATGAGAAGCAGGACGCTAATGCAACCACGGTGGGCCCCATTGTTATTGCATGCCGGTGAGAGCCTTGCATGAGCCACATATTCGAGACCCAGCCTGGCAAGTAAGGCAGTTCTGGATAGTCGCGCTTATCGTTATATTGTTTCCGGCACTGGTAGCCGTTGAGTTCCGGCCGTGGACTTTATTTGAAGAAGAAAACATTAAGGTAACGATAGGGTTTCTTAGCGATTTTCTGCCGCCCGAACTTAATGGAGACTTTCTCGTCCTACTCGCCTACGAAGCATGGGTCACCATTGCTATTGCAACGGTTGGCATGTTTCTAGCGCTTTTGCTCTCTATCCCTCTTGCACTAGCAGCAAGCAACGCCTTGTCGATTTCGTCCTTAACGGGTCCCATGCATCCGTTTGGTCTCGTTATCCGGCATTTAATTCGTTGGCTTTTAATCCTTCTGCGCAGTATTCCCGAGCTTATTTGGGCACTTATTTTTGTTCGAGTTTTTGGCCTTGGGCCCGCTGCGGGCGTAATGGCCATTGCCGTTACCTACACGGGTATGCTTGGGAAAATTTACGGGGAAATTCTAGAAAGTGGCGATACAAAAGCCAGCCGTCATCTTTTAGAAAACGGTTCGGGCCGCATACAGGCCTTCCTCTACGCGCTGCTTCCTCAGAATGCGGGCGAGCTCGCGAGCTACACGGTCTATCGCTGGGAATGTGCAATTCGGTCCTCTGCTGTCCTGGGTTTTGTTGGTGCGGGTGGCTTAGGGCAACAGATGGATGCCTCAATGAAGATGTTCAACGGCGGTGAGGTCGCAACGATCTTAATTGTCTTAATGATTCTTGTCGCTCTGGCGGACTGGGTGAGTTCCTGGCTTCGACGGGTTATTTCATGACGCAGTCAGCGCCAACGAATCCGAACCCACTTATGCATTGGCGGTGCTCTATTTGCTGGGGAATCGCGGCCGCATTCATTGTTGTGATCTTGAGTTTTTGGACACTTGACCTTCAGCTTTACCGCCTCTTCAGCTTAGAGTCTGTGCAGAGGATGGGCCGATTTATTGGTGAGCTTTTAAGCCCGAATACAACACCCGATTTTCTAATGAGGCTGGGGCAAGCATCGCTTGAAACGCTTGCAATGTCCTTTGTAGGAACCTTCCTTGCAACTCTTGCAGGAATTCTGTTGGCCTTCTATAGCGCCAAGCGCAACGACGGGCAGCAATCGTTAATGACCATGCGTTTGTCTCGCTTTCTTTTAAATTTTTTGCGTTCAGTGCCCGACCTTATGTGGGCGGCGCTGCTTGTTATAGGCGCCGGCCTTGGCCCAATGGCAGGAACGCTTGCTCTTGCGCTGCATACCTCAGGGGTTTTGGGCCGGCTGTTTACTGAGGCGGCAGAAAATGCTCCCGCTCATGAAAGCCAGACTCTCTTCATCACTGGTGCAAGTCCGAGCCAGTGTTTTCTTTATTCAACACTGCCTTCCATTCTTCCCCAGCTGGTCTCCTACAGCCTTTATCGTTGGGAGAATAATATTCGGGCAGCAGCCGTTCTTGGCGTCGTGGGCGCAGGTGGGCTCGGGCAAATGCTTTCATTTCATATGAGTCTTTTCCAAATGCAAGAGACAAGCAGCGTGCTTGTAGCAATCATTCTGCTAGTGATTTTGGTCGACTCCGCCTCTTATGTTTTTCGCAGTGCCTTAACGCGTTAGTTCCCGGAACTCTCTGCTCTTTCAGCCCTTACTTTCAAGGGCTTATTGGGCTATTACCCGCCTGTTGATTGTAGGTGATTGCTCTTTCAAACTCACGTAGCCGTTTATGCACGCTGATGAGCTCAACAATACCCAGCCAGTTTCGCACAATGTATTGCATGCTTTCGGCAACCTTTCCAAAGGCTCGAACAGTCTGGCTTACGATGCCAAGCGTAATAGCTCCCGCAATAATTGTTGGGGCTAGCGCAACGTAAGGAACAATCACCATGACCTGAAGGTAACTCCATTTTGAGAGGTTGAAATAAAAGTAGTGTAGGTAGCTTCTGAAGTGAATTCGTCGAACATCCGCAAACAAGAACTCCACACTATCAGGTTGGGCTCGATCGTCTTTATCTTCTCCTAGCACAAGCTCCTTCCGATAGGCCGCCTCGCGTTTTTGAATATCGTATTCAATACCCGGAAGTTTTATCCCCACCAATGCAAGTAAGGCGGTTCCACCAAGCGCAGTGACAAGCGACACCCAAAGCAGCGCGTGGTCCACGGGACCAAAAAACGGCAGTTCGGTAACGTTTTTACTTAAGCCGTAAAGAATGGGAAGAAACGCCACAAGCATAAGGACTGCCTCCAATAGCCCAACACCAAGATTCTCTGTAAGTCGTGCAAATTTCAGGGTATCTTCTTGAAGTCGTTGGCTCGCGCCTTCAATGCCTCTGGCATGGACCCAATTGTCTTGATAGTACTCGGCCATGCTCTGACGCCACCGAAATGTCCAGTGGTTCACTAAAAAGCCATTAAAGACGACATTGACTGCAATGTAGATTGCCGCGATGCTTGCAAAGTCAAAAAGCTGCGCATAGAAGTCATTGATAGAGACACTTCCAGGCTTACTGAGGGCTTGTTGCAGCATGTCGTAAAAACGCCCGAACCATTCGTTAATTTGCACGTCTAGCTGAACGCTGTACCAGATTGAACCCACGATGGTGAGCGTCCCGAGAATGCTCCAGGCAAACCACTTGGGTGTATAGAAGAATCGCCACATTGATGAAATCTCCTTAAAAGGTCGGACGTCTGCTTTGAAGCCGGCTTGGGGAAAGGTGGTAACGGGTTTCAAGGCGATACAGCAACAAGGCCAATCTGAATGCGAACTTCGTTGCCTACAAAAGGGGCGTATTTCCCAGCCCCGAAGTCACTGCGCAAAATAACTGCGGTTGCCATTGCCGAAATTGTGTTCGGGCTGCCATCGCCTGAGGACGGCGTCGTGAAGGAATGAACCTTGGATTCAACCTTACGCGTTTTACCTTTTATTGTTAGGTCGCCCTCAATTTTAATAAGGCGTCCCTGCTCGAACTGAAGCCCTGACGAATTAAAGGTGGCAATAGGAAAACTCTCGGTAAACAATAATTCTGGCTCTTGCATACGTTCGTTAACTGCCTTAATTCCCGTCTCGGCAGATCGTAAGTCAATGGAGAATTGAGCATTGCCAGCTCTCTCCACTGCATCAAAAACAATCTTTCCTTTGAAGTCCTTGAAGGTTGCCTCAATCAGTGGCAGACCTAAGACTGCGAAGGAGAAACTAAGCTCTGAGCGTTCCTTATCAACCTCATAGCTGCTAGGGGAGCCACGAACTTGAAAGGATCCTCCAAGTAAGATCGTAAAGCACAGGAGCGTGATGACGAGTCGCTGCAATTTATTGCGCACCTTTTATAAACATTGAAAAAACCTTTAACCTCAATGGGCTAGCAGCTACCCGTCCTGTTCACCTCGGCGTAGTATTAAAGCATGACCATGACAGAGCGTGAACAAAGAATGCATCGATCAGCAAGGAGACTTCGCATCCTTGTCTGGGTCCTTTTCCCCCTGCTAGGAATACTGTGCGGGAAGGTTTTTGAGATGGGATATCTTCTGGGTATAGGCCTTGGCGTTGGTATTAGTTTTATGCTGGACGGCACCTTGCGACTCATGTCCTCAGAGGCAAAAATATTTAAGGTGCGGCGCGACGCGCATGGCATTGAATACAACGAGGCGATCCTCGACCGTACTTCGATAGCCCGGAAGGTTAATGGTGTCGTCAACGCTCGTGATGTGCAAAGTAGGAACGCTGACAGCGCCTCAGAGTCTCCGACCGCGGATTGAAGACGCTGTACAAGCTGAAATGGGTTACCCCACCACAAGGCGTTATCGCTTCCTACATGCTGCGGGTGAAGACTGGCAATCCCTGCGCCTGCTAGGTGACTTCCCAGATAACGGTATCCAAAACGCGAGCCACCCAAACCGTGGGAGGAGGTCAACTGTTATTTTTCCTGCTTTACTGCATCGCGAGTCAGACAGGAACCCTAACGAATAAGCACTGGCGGCGTATTAATGTGTGTCCTAACCGAAAACTGTTGAACGTGAAAGGTCGCCTAGTTGAACGAAGAGTGCACGAAAAAATAGGGGTTGAACGCTTTCCCTTTAAGAACTAAGGCTCTTTGCCCCAGGGCGGGGGGATACTTCGATGAGACATCTAGGGGTAGCGTAAGTGAAGATCAACGGACCTCTGAAAGAGTGCCTTACCATCGCAACACGGTAGAAAAAATTTTTAGGGAGGTATTGGTGTGCTCATCAACATTCACAAAGGATTATTATTCACCATCCTTCTGGGTCATGGCGCACTCGCCACCTCTCAGACCTTCGACCTTGTTTGCCTGGGGTCTAAATCTGTAAAAAGCATCTCGGGCAAGAACTTTGATTTACAGAACTTCAAGCAAACCTATACCTTTCGGGACGGGAAAATTGGGGGCAACAGCCCTGAGCCTATCAATGAAAATATGGTTGTGTACACCCTAAGCCCAAGCGGCGATCCGAGTTGTAAAAATTTTTGTAACCATAAAGTAATCCTCAACAACCTAACGGGTGAGGTTATTGACACCAATTATTCCGTTGAGAGCGGCGTGCAACATAATTGGGAGTTCAAAGGAATCTGCAAGCCTAACTAAGGCATCGGTATCGCCAAAGGTCACACCCCTGAATGACTTTAGTGCATAGGGCACTGGCTGTCGTGGCATTCGCACCTATAATTTGAACCAAGGTTTAGTAAGGGAGTGATGGTGTATGGCAGAAACACTGGTGGTTAGCACCAAAGCACTCTCGACGTTTCTTGAACGTGAGTTGCGATCAGATCATGCGGGCGAGACGGGTGCAGTGAGTATCTACCGCGGTATTCTTGCGGTTGCGAGCCTCAAGCGAGATCGTGAGCTTATGGCCTTTGCCCTTCAGCACGGAGAAACAGAGGCGGAGCACCTTCAACTCATTGAAACATGGCTCCCGCATCAGAATCGCAGTCGACTGCTAGGCCCTTGGCGCTTGGCCGGCTGGCTCACTGGCGCCTTGCCTGCCCTGTTTGGTCGGCGCACAGTGTACGGTACGGTCGCTGCAGTCGAGACCTTTGTAGACAAACACTACCAGTATCAGATTGAGTATCTTGTCCGCGAGGGTGGCCCAGACGGCTTACTCCCCTTGCTTCGAAAGTGCCAAGCCGACGAAATTCATCATCGGGATGAGGCTGCCGCCCTGGCGGGCCAATCGCTGTCCTGGGCTCTGCGCGTGTGGTGTTCACTTGTGGGCGCAGGATCTTCCGCCGCTGTTGTGGTCGCTCGCCGGCTTTAGGAGGCTTAAAACGACTTAGCTGAAATTCGTGTTGCGATACTAGTACTTGTTGACATCCTCTTGCGCTTCGGTCAGGTCGCCAGGTTTCAGAAAGTACTTACGCAACCCTACGAATGCGATGGCAGAGACGATGGCAAACACCGCTATGTCTCGCTCCCAGACAATTTCATCGGAGGCGTAATGGATGAAGACGAGTGGTAGCGCGCCCACTGCACAGCCCAGAAAAAGAAACGTTCCTGTAAGCATCTCGACGATGACAAATGCAATGCCTATCACCAAGGTCCACTGATAGAGTTCGACATCCATCATTTCGATACAAGCCGACTCGCGACAGACGACAAAGACTCCATAATTTCCGCTGGGAGGATCACGATCTTCGAGCTCTCGCTTACACCAAGACTTTCAATGGCTTTGGCCTGAATTTTCTTAATTTCAAAGTTAATAGCAGACTCCCCACCATTGGCAATGGCCTTGGCCACAGCATTGACTGCATAGGCATCCGCATCGGCCAATACTCTTTTTGCCTCCGCCTGCTTCTGGGCAGTGTAAAGGTCTGCGTCGGCCTGTAGCTGTGCCGCCTCCTTCTCGCCTTCGGCCTGACGAACCACTGCACGTCGATTTCTTTCCGCATTCAACTGCAACTGCATAGCTTTGCGAGTCTCATCGTCGACTTCCACGTCGATGACCTCGACCCGAGACAGCACGATGCCCCACTCTTCTGTCACCGCCCGCAGCTCCTCTTCAATGGCCTCCGTGATTGATCGACGGTTGGACTGAACGCCGTCAAGGTCAGTCTTGCCGATCACGCTACGAACAACACCTGTTACGGTAGTAAGGATTGCCTGGTCGATGTTGTTAATTCGATAAACAGACTTCTCAGCATGCACAACCCGAAACAAGATTGCGAGGTCAATGCCAATTGTGACGTTATCAAGCGTGATCGTTGAAATCTTACTCGTGGGTAGCTGGCGCTCAAGAATGTCTACGCGATGCCTTACAGCCTCAATAACAGGAATAATGATATGCAGGCCTGCCTCCAGTGTTCGGTTGTAGCGCCCCAACCGCTCGATGACAAAGTTCTGCGACTGCGGCACAATTTTTATACCCAGGCCAAAAAACACCAGGACCAGGATGAGTAGGGCAATGCTGACTAGCTCCATGATTACTCCTATTGATGAGTCTTATTTATCTGGCTAGAGAGTAAAGTAAAACGCTACCAAACAGCAATCTCTTTCGTCTTGCTGCCAGGAGCCAAGAATTACCACCCTGGAAAATTCAGGCGCTGAACAGCACACTTCGCTGCAGCTAAGTCCCATCCGGCCCAGCCACAACTCTTGAAAAGTATTGGCCCGGTCTTATCAGCCTCTACCCGGTTTACCCCAGGCTGACTCAGCACCTCAGCTAGGCTCAAATAAGACGAAGGGGTTAGGCCAGCTTGAAGAATATCTCCAGCCTCATGGTCAGCGTCTCGGGTATCGACAAAGATGGATCCGGTTTGAGCAACCCACCTTACGATATCGGGATCCCACTCGAGCATACTCGGTCGGTAGGCTCCTATCGCACAGAGGATGGCATTGGATCGGGGGCGATGCCTTATAACTATCTCTTGGGCAGGAGTGCAGGTGATGATTAAATCGAACGGATCGAGAAGCTCTGGAGCACCTTGTAAGGCAGTTGCATAAACCCCTCTCTCCCGCGCGTAGGCAACCAAGCGGCTTGCACCTTCAAGCGTGCGCGACAGCACACTTACCCTTTGCAGATTAAAGAGGTCCACCAACATGTCAAGATGGGAGTGTCCCTGCACTCCTGCGCCTACGATTAAACAGTTCGCTAAGGTGCGGTCATTCCTACACCTTAGGAATAGACCTGTAACTGCTGCCGTTCGACGAGCAGTTACAGTCGGCCCATCTAAAACAAGACGGCAGTCCCCTGTTTCAACATCAAACACCGCAAGATGGCCAAGAATCGTAGGAATACCGAGGGATGAATTTCTCGGTGCATGCGTAATAAGCTTGGTGACGCACAGCACATCGTCATAGGCGGGCATTACGAAGAATCGATTCTCGGACGTAATGGGGAAAACATTCCTTTGCGGAACGTTCACTTGGCTTGACATGGACGTTGATTCGATAAAGCCGACCAGATCACCATACGGAAGAAGCTCCGCTGTCTGCTCAGCACCCAGAACGTTCATTGGAGGAGTCTGGAGGGGCAACCCAGATCAAGCTTTAAACAACTATTCATCGCTAAACCCGCATAGACGAGGCGCAACTACCGTGAGAATGATCACCTGCAAAAAGTCATAAATATGCGCGTGGAAGTAGGCTACTGCTCAAGAAGACTGCGCAACATCCAGGCTGTCTTCTCGTGGACATCGAGGCGTTGCGTTAATAGGTCGGCCGTAGGCTGATCGTTCGCCTTCTCAACAATAGGAAAGAGCCCGCGCGCGGTGCGCGCCGTTGCCTCCTGGGCGTCCACCAAAAGACGAACCATCTCCATGGCCTTCGGAACTCCAGAGACCTCCTTCACGCTCGCGAGCTTCGCATACTCTGCATAGGTGCCAGGCGCTGGATGACCTAGGGCTCGAATTCGTTCTGCAATAAGGTCGAGTGCTGCCCATTGCTCGGTGTACTGCGTCATGAACATCGTGTGCAGCGTGTTGAACATGGGGCCTGTAACGTTCCAGTGAAAATTATGCGTCTGCAGATAGAGGGTGTAACTGTCGGCGAGAAATGTTGAGAGGCCCTTGGCAATCTTGGCGCGATCGGCCGAGGAGATTCCTATGTTGACCGACGGTGCCTTAGTAAGCTTTTGTCGTGCTTTCATATGCTTTCTTCTTTGTTAAGTATGAGCTAACGCCAAGACTCTCATCGTAACAAAGCCAGCCACTCTGAGAATCAAGGACTTAAATTTCTGCCACTTTGATGGAAAACAGCAGCGTAACTAGTAATGCCACCGAACGAAAGCATTTTAGCCAGTATTGCGAATGAGCCGGTCAGATCATGCAGCTCAAAGCGAAGACTCTGTAGGAGCCAGAGGCAGGGGAAGACCTTCTGCAAGGGCTACTTGCTCAAGTGCTTTTTCAAACAACATGCGCGCGGTACCGGCTACCTGCTGTAAGTAGCCGTGCAATTGCGCATCGGCTGTGCTCCTGTTCGCGCATTCGCCACTGTATGTTTCAAAGTGGGAGACTTGCAACAGCAACTCTGCCAAGTGACTTGGGCACTCGCAAGCCACAGCAGACGAAAGCCCTGCAAATTGGGTCAATGCAGCATCGCCAAACCGGGGCGGACGTATGGATTGTTTTGTAAGGCTGTTTGCATTTGGAATCGTCAAGTCTGGGGCTGTCGCAATCTCATCCGACGTCTCTGCGCGATGCAAAGATGCCAGCCACTGCCCCAACGAATCGTCATCTGCGGGCTCGCACAAGACTGAGGCTCCAGCGCCTGTTAACTCCGCTCGTCCTGCGGCACTGGAAAAGCGGTAAACCACTGCCGCCGAAGGGGCCTGCCATGCGTCTTGGGCAACCCGCAGTTCTTGCAGAGCGCCGGGCTGCAAACTGGCGGCCTGCCATAGCAGAAGGTCGACAGCGGACTTATCAAGATGTTGCGCAGCCTTAGTTGCTTCAGCCAAGGTATCGAAGACCGCCACCATTTGCAGTGCTGGCACTAAGGACTGGCGATCGATCAAGCGTTGCAAACGGCTTGCCAAGGCCTGCCCTGCCACGACAGCCCGGATGGGCGCCTGCTCAAGGGCAACAGGCCGGTTTTTTGGTAAGGACAGTACAGGCGCATGGACCATCTCGCGCATCTGTTCAGTCTCGAGTGTGGCCAACATGCGTATGGCATGGCCTTGCGCGGTAAGTCGGCGCAATAATGTGGCTCGCTCAACATCAGCCTGCGAGTACAACCGATGTCCAGAAGGTGCCGTGATGGGGCGCACCGCCTGATAGCGCTGCTCCCAAATCCGTAAGGTCGCCACGGGCATGCCTGCAATGCGTGCAACCGCACCACTTCTAAAGGTAGGTCTCGCTTTGTTCGCTAGCCGCGAAAGCGGTTGATCATCAAGTTTAGTGGTGGTCATTGGTCTTTAATTGAGTCGATTGTGAGTTGGATTATGCCCCTATTTTTCGAAGAAAAGGCCTTTGATAAGGCGTTCCTGCGCTACGCTTTCACTCTGTAATCCACTCACCGTACTCAGTACAACCGTCACTCTTAGAGGCCAAGATGCCCCACGTTAGACATCTGATTTTGGTGCTGGGAGATCAGCTCGACCTGGAGGCAGCGGCCTTTGACGGATTTGACTGCGCGCAAGACGCTGTCTGGATGGCCGAAGCCCACGAAGAGTCCACCCACGTTTGGTCGAGTAAACAACGCATCGCGTTGTTTCTGAGCGCTATGCGTCACTTTGCACAGGCACTGCGCGACGCAGGCCGGCCGCTGCACTTTCACCGTCTCGATAACACTGACTCTGTCGCCGATCTGCCCAGCCTTGGGGCGAAGTTACGGGCCGATCTGGCGGTGCTGGCGCCACAGCGCGTGTTGATGACTGCACCAGGTGATTGGCGCGTATTCCAGCAACTTAAGGCCACGGTTGAGGCAGCAGGTCTGAAGCTGGAAGTATGCGAAGACCGTCACTTCTTCACAACGGTGAGCGATTTTGCGGCACACGCAAGTGGACGCAAGTCGCTGCGACTGGAGTACTTTTACCGCGAGCTGCGTAAGCGCCACAACATCCTAATGGACGACGGCAAGCCCGCTGGTGGCCAATGGAATTTTGACTCCGATAACCGCGAAGCCTTCGGCCCCCAAGGTCCCGGCCCGGTGCCGGCCCGTGCGACCTTTGAGCCAGACGCCCTCACGCAAGAGGTCATTGCTTTGGTTAATACCCGCTTTGCCAACCACCCTGGCTCGCTCGATAGTTTTGCCTGGCCAGTTACCCGCAGCCAAGCCTTGCAAGCGTTGCAAGTCTTTATTGACGAGCGTCTACCGCTCTTTGGTCGCTATGAAGACGCCTTATGGCCTGGCGAGCCCTGGCTGTACCACTCGCACCTGTCATCGGCCATGAACCTAAAGCTGCTCCGTGCGCACGAAGTGGTTCAAGCGGTGGAAGCAGCCTACCGTGCCGGTCACGTTCCGCTTCAAAGTGCTGAGGGGTTTATTCGCCAAATTTTAGGATGGCGCGAATATGTGCGCGGCATCTACTGGACCCAGATGCCCAGCTATGTCGAGCTCAATGCCCTTAATGCGCAGGAAGAACTGCCCGCCTGGTATTGGACTGGCCACACGGATATGGCTTGTTTACGCGATGCCATCACGCAGACCCTGGAGCATGGCTACGCTCACCATATCCAACGCTTGATGGTAACAGGCCTTTATGCCCTGCTGCTTGGCGTGCGGCCGCAGCACGTGCACCGCTGGTACCTGTCGGTTTATGTCGACGCAGTCGAGTGGGTGGAATTACCCAACACCTTAGGGATGAGCCAGTACGGAGACGGCGGGCTCATGGCCAGCAAGCCTTACGTTGCCACGGGCAAATACATTCAGCGTATGGGTGGGCCCTGCAAGGGCTGCCGTTACGACCCAGCACTGCGTGAGGGTGAACGCGCCTGTCCATACACCACACTGTACTGGGATTTTTTAATGCGCCACGAGCCGCTTCTTTCCAAGAACGTTCGCATGGCTTTGCAAGTCAAGAATGTGGCGCGCATGACGGACAGCCAAAAGCAGGCCGTGCGGCTACGAGCTGATGCCATCCGAA
>CAMDMC010000028.1 GCA_945901825.1 Bordetella parapertussis | reverse complement strand
TGCGAACGCTTGAAGGTTTTAAGAACCTGGTTGTGAAAGAGTCATGGTCCGATGCCGTTCCTTTTAAGCGCTTTAAGGTGAAAGTGAAAAAGGAAATTATTCGTATGGACCATCCCACCATACAACCGGCAAACCAACGGGCGCCCGCTTTAAGCCCAGACACCCTAAAGCGCTGGCTCGATCAGGGTCACGACGATGCAGGCAGACCAGTGGTCATGCTCGACACCCGTAACGACTTCGAGGTTGATCACGGTAGGTTCGCCAACGCCATTGACTGGCGCATTACCAAGTTCACCGAGTTCCCCAGCGCCGTCAAAGCGCACAAGGAAGAGCTTGAGGGCAAGACCGTGGTGAGCTACTGCACGGGGGGCATTCGTTGCGAGAAGGCCGCCATCTTCATGCATGAGCTTGGGCTTCGCAATGTGCTTCAGCTTGATGGCGGGATTTTGAATTACTTCGAGAAGACCGATGGCAGCCACTGGGAGGGTAGCTGCTTTGTGTTTGATGAACGGGTGGGTTTACTGCCCAGCCTGGCGCCTGACACCGCGGTTGCGTGCCAGCCAACAGCCTCTTAAGGAAGGCTTGAAGCCCAGCAAGGGCCGAGCAATTAGTCCGTCTAAAAGTTTCGGGGATCAAGCACGGACTGCGCCTGGGCCTTCACCTCAAAACGAACCGGAAGCCGCGGGCCACCCGTTGCATTGAAGCCACCTTGTTTAAGTAACAGGCAGTCATGCGCGAGCTCTTGTAACGAGCCCTGGGCCGAGTAAATAGCAAGCGACTGCGAGGCCAATTGAACTGCGCCAAGCTGCGTTGCCGAAAGACTGGAACACCCCCTGCTCCAGGCAACAGCCTTTGCAAGCAGTGGGCCAGCAAAGGGCATGTTCAGCGGCAACCCCACCACAAAGCGCACCCGAAGCCTTGAGGCATCGAGCCGAGTAACGCCCGAGCGCTGCCCGCTCACTAGGCCCGTACCTGCATCAGATGTCGGGCCCGATCGCGGACGAGCATTGGAGAGGTCGTGCTTCACCCATGCCGGCGGAACAATAAGCTGATCGGTCCCAAGACCCCAGTCGTAAAAAGTCTCGGGCTTAGGCTCAAGAACCTGCCAGTCCACCCAGCCCTGAAGCCGTGCTGAGGCCAAGGCGGCCTGGCTTGTTGCCAACACCTGGCCTGCGGCCGCCAGTGAGCCTACTGAGGAGGTTTTCTTCAATAACAGGGGGCTTAAGCCCAGCGCCAAACCCTTGCTTAACGAGCCGCCTGCCGCGCCAAACTCGCGCACCGACTGCCCCACTGCATAGTTCACGGTAAGGGCCTGCTGGGCCAAAAGCCCAAGCTGAACCACCAGAAGCCCCATAAGCAAGACAACCGGCATGGCCAACAGGGCTTCAATTAAAGAGTAGCCCTTCGGTGCCTGGCGTGGGTATGCCGAAGGACCTTCTGCAAAAAGCCAGCCCTTTACGCTGGCCTGCTCCTGCGACGACAGCGCCTGCCAGTCGATCTCAATGGCATGGCAAGCGTGCGCGCAAAAGTAAACACCCCATGGGCGTGACCAATGCCATTGCAAGGGACAACCGGTAGCAGAGACGAAAATAACCAAAAGCCTGCGACGTATAAAAAAGGTGTGAAGGCAACGGCAGTGCGGAAAGCCTAAGGCCAACGGCTCTTGTGAATCAGAAGGCATCGGCTCTTGCGCATTCGCAAAAAGAAACCCATTTGCTTCTTGACCTAACCCGGCCTTGAAGACTCGTCTAAAACACTGCCGAACAAGCCTTGCGTAAATACCAACTAGCCGTTCACCAAAACCCGAGAGCAGCCTGCATGCAATCGGAAGGTTAAATGCTGACGCCGCGCTCATGCCCCCACCCCTAAAGACTCGGACAGACGCACGGCAAGAGGAGCGAGCAAAATAACAAAGGTGCAGGGAAAAATGCACATGACAAGCGGGCCCATCAGCTTAACGGGTGCCTTCATAGCGCGCTCTTCAATTTCCAGTTGAAACTGGCGACGCGCCTGACTTGACTGCGCCCGCAGCACCCTGGCCATGCTTAAGCCCGACGACTCCGCTGCAGTTACAAGCGCTGTGAACTGATCCACCACATTCACCGGAATACGCTGCTGCAGACGCCGAGCCGCCTCCGACCTTGCAACGCCCGAGCGAACCTCTGCTGCGAACTCCACCAGCCTTTTTCTCCATGGCGCAGGGTCCGACCGAAAGCCACGCTGGGAGGCCTCAGCAAACGCCTGTGCAAACGACTGGCCCGCTTCAAGGGAAAGGGCGAGCCCATCAAGAAAGGCTGGAAAGCCCGATTGTGCCTTCTGAATTTCAATCTGTGCCCTTTGCTTTAACCAGAGCGACGGGTAGAGGTAGCCAAGACCTGCTCCAACCAGGCCCCAGAGAATAGGGCTGCTTTCATCTGAGGCAAGAAGCGTGTGAAAGACCATCCCCAACACACCTGCAGCCATCAAGCTGAGAAGTCGAAGCCCGAACCAGTCCGCCTCTGACTCAAAGGAACGAAGTCCTGCCAGTTGCATACGCTCAAGCAGCAAGGGGTTCGGCTGAAGCCTTGAGGCAAAGAGCCTTCCCAGTCGTCGAGGCCACTGCCGAGGGTGAAGCAAACTTTTCACTCGAAGAAGAAGCGGACGGGCAGGCTTACCTTCCGTGTGACCTGCAATCGCGCAGCGTGAACGAAAGGCCTTTGCCCGCATAAAGACGTCGATGGCCAGATACACCAAGAGCCCCACGCCAATCGCCAAGCCTGATGCAAGAAGCCCGAAGAGATTGAGTTCCGTCATAGCACCCTCACCAGTCGTCGAATCCAAAGCCAGCCCGTCACTTCCAGGGCAAGCACCATTAGAAGGAGTGTCTGCCCCAGACCCGTCTTAAAAAAGAAATCTGTCACAAAAGGGTCCATGGCAGCAGTCACCAGAAGCAATAACGGCGGCATGGCCAGCATAACCAGGGCCTGCAGCCTGCCCTGGGCGGTAAGCGCCTTCGCCTTTGCGGCAATCGCCAGTTGCTGGCGTACCGCCTCCCCGTGACGCTCAAGCGCATCGGCCAAGTTGCCACCGGACTGCGCAGAGAGCTGAACACAGAGCCCCATGTCGCGCACCACCGAAATCGGCCGACGTTCGCCCCAGTTCTGAAACGCCTCTTCAATAGAATGGCCAAGACGTATGTCGCGCAGAAGCCTGGAAACCTCACGCCGGACGGCACCCTTCATGGACTGCTCAGCAGCAAGCAAGGCCGATCGGGTTGAAAGCCCCGAACGCAAGGCAGACCCAAGCAGATCGCTGAGGTCGGGTATTGCTTGTTCCAAGGCCTGTGTCTGACGCTGCCTGTAAAACGGAAACCCAAAACGGCCTGCCACAAGCAGTAGGCCCAGTACCGCCAAGAAAGTTACAAAGCCCCAGGCCGAAACAAGCAGAAGGACCAGGCCCAACAGGGCAAGACACCGAAGGGACCAGCGCACAAGAAAGGGCTGAAGAAACAACCCCTCTTCTTCAAGCTGCCGAAGTAGATCTGCCTCGGCGCGCACGAGCCCCTTTTGTGCCACAGGAGCCACAAGCCAGACGACTACAGCCGCAAGCAGCGATGAAAGGACAACAACGGTTAGAAGAGCCATCTGCATTAAAGCCACCCCGCGGCATTGGCCTGAGGCAGGAGACCGTCTCGAAAACCATTTCTCAGACTAAAGACCTCCTCTATTTGTATGGTCCCCGACTCCATGCCCGCGACTTCAACAATCTCGGAGATCGTTCGCTGGCCTCCGGTAAGACGCTGCTGATGAACCACCAGGTGGACAGCCGAGGCAATCTGCTCTCGAATGGCTCGCAAAGGAAGTTCGAACCCCGCCATCATGACCATGACTTCAATGCGCGAAAGGGCATCACGCGGTGTGTTTGCGTGTACGGTGGTTAAGGAGCCTTCATGGCCAGTGTTCATGGCCTGCAGCATGTCCAGGGCCTCGCCGCCGCGGCACTCCCCCACCACAATTCGATCGGGGCGCATACGCAGCGCATTTCGAACAAGGTCGCGAATGGAGATCTGGCCTTGGCCTTCTTGATTTGCCTCTCGGGCTTCAAGCGCAACAACGTTCTGACTTTTAAGGTGCAGCTCCGCTGCATCTTCAACGCTTACAATGCGCTCGGCCCTGGGAATTTGCATGGCAAGCGCCCGCAGCAATGTCGTTTTGCCCGAGCCTGTTCCGCCCGAAACAACAATATTGCGGCCCGACTCAACGGCCTCAACAAGGTAGTCAACAACCCGCGAATCAAGGCCTGAGGCCTTTGCAAGATCAGCCAGCGAGAAGGCCTGCGCTCGATACTTTCGAATGGTGATGGATGGCGCACCAATGGCCGGTGGCGAGAGAACAGCGTTAACACGTGACCCATCCGCAAGCCGACCATCGGCCATAGGATGCCCATCGTCAATGCGTCGGCCCATCGGAATAAAAATACGGTCAATCACGCGTCGCAGCTCATCAACCCCAGCAAAGCCAAGCCCAGCAGGCTGGCACTGCCCATTGCGCTCCACAAAGACCTGGTTGGGTCCGTTCACCATAATCTCTGTGATTGAGCCATCACGCATCAGTTCTTCAAGAGGACCAAGCCCCACAAGATCAGCAACCAGCTCCGCCTCGAGCTGACGTTTCTGATGGGCGGTGAGTTCGTCTAACTGTGCCTTAAGCTCGGAACGAATAAGGGCAAGGGTTTCTGTGCGAACGCTTTCTTCCGTAAGGGCGCCCCAGTCGCGACGACGCGAATCTAAGACCTCTCGCATGAGCTTGAGGCACTGACCTTTAAGCGAGGCACTAACAAAAGCATGGGGTAAAGGGACGGGCGCCTGCACAACGCGATGATCAAGGTCTGGGTCGGTAAGCCCTGGCGCAGGAGAAGGCCTGCAGGCCGCATCGTTGACAAGAATGCCCAGAGATTTCGAATGCGCTGTGGGGGCAATGTCGGCCCCAAGGGGCGGATCAAGTTCGATGCGTGTGACACGAAACCGCCAAAGCCCAAAGGCCAGCTCATCGCCCAGCGCAAGAGGACCATAGTCTGCGATACGACTGCCATTGACACGCGTTCCTGCCAGCAGGCCCGCGTCTTTCACGAAGTAGCCCGAGGGGCGCTGCTCGACAAAGGCATGCTGACCGCCCATGGCAAGCCCGGTTACTCGAAGGCTGCACTGTTTTGCAGAGCCAATGACAATGCGTGAGGCGCTAAAAGCCTTCACCCCCTGGTCTTCAAGGCCACGGTAGCTGCGAAATTCAATCATGGCGAACCTCCTGTGCTTGCTCGTCCTGGTTGAGGCTGGGCGTGTCCTGTGATTTGGCCTTGACATCAACACCTCCCATGCCGCGCTTAGCCTTGTGGTCTTGAGCCCAGGCCTCTTTCTGGCGATGAAAGGCATCGTTGGGTTGGATGAGGCGCGGGGTCACCATGACAACCATCTCACTGCGACGGTCTTGGAAATCTTTCGAGCGGAACAAGGCGCCCAGCACCGGAATACTTCCCAGCCCCTTCACCTGGTCATTAAGCTTGCTTACCTCCTCCGATATAAGGCCAGACATCACAAGCGTCTCACCCTCACGAAGGTTGACCTGGGTCTCGGTCATGCGTGACAAAAAGCCAGGCAGCTCACCCACGCGAATGGCTGGGTCCACGGTTGAGAGTTCGGTTGTGACCGTGGCAGAAATCACTCCAGCCTCTGTTACAAGGGGTGCAATTTCAAAGCGAATGCCATAGGGCTTGAACTGAACCGTACTTGAGCCCAGTGAGCTGGTTACAGGCAAAGGAATTTCACCGCCTGCTAGAAACTTCGCAACACCGCCACTGCGCGTTGAAAGAATGGGCTCGGCAAGAACCACCGCATCGCCCGACTGTTCCATAAAGTTAATGACCGACATGAGCGTGGACTGCATGCCAAAGTACATGGCAAACGGCGATACACGAGGGCTGTTCGCGGCTGAATCGAGCCCGGGGAAATTGGCCGAGATGTTGGGCTGGCCATCGGTAAGAAGCCCATCACTGGTTGGGCGGAACTGGCTGTTGGTGCGGAAGTCACCCACCAAACCCACCATGGGCCCTGCCATACTTTTCTGCCACTGAATGCCCACATTTTCAAGCGCGTTCTTTTTAACCTCAAGAAAGCGAACCTCCATGGCAATCATGGGTTCGGTGCCCTCGGCGCGCACAAGGTTCACAAGCTTGGCATTGCGTTCCGCAATGGCCTTTAAGCGACTGGCCTGCTCGCTGGAGTCGGCCTGGCCCGAGACCACCAGTTGATCGCCCACGGGAAGAACCTGCACCGATTTCGAATCACCCACCGCGCGGCGTACTTCGCCCTGCATGCGCTTGGCGGCAACCGACTCCACCTCCACCAACTGCCGAACCCCTTGCATGCCTTTGGCCCAGATAAGCAGGCTGGTCTGCCCGGGTTGCTTGCCCACCAGAACAACCGATCCATCGGCAAGCGGCTGCGCCGTAATCAGCCTGCCATCTGCAACCACCACACGGCTAAGCCCCTCGAACCGCAGCACCTCGGCCTGGCCAACCGCAAGCCGTGTCGTCTCGGTAGTACTTGCAGGCGCGGGAGTCTCCGAGGCGTAAGACACCGACGCAGTGCTAACGAAGAAGCCAGCAGCCACCGCGAGGGCTAGGCCGGCACGTCTGCCGAGGCTTTGTTTGTAAATGGAATATGTCATTGCGCCTCTCCCAATCCAGAATGAACGATCACCTCAACAGGCTTTTGCTTTGCCTGAGCATTGCCAGCACCGCCGCGGACCCGACCATGACCCGACTTCAAGGTCGAAGGATCGGGCCGCAGCAGAGCAACAACACGCCCAAGACTCTGCGCAGACAGCACGGACTCCACCAAGGCAGCAGGCACCTCAAGCGTGAGGCTGCTGTAACGGTCTGTAGAGCTCTCGGATAGGCGTTTCGATGAAGACTGCGCCTGATACCTGCCGCCAACGGCCACTACCTTTAAAGCCTCCGCAAGCAGACGCGCATGCGAGGCATCTTGCGATTGATGGGTAATGACCTGAACCTCGGGAGAGGTGACCGCGAGTGGCGCAATGGTTGCCGCCGACCAGAGGTCGACACGATCTCCTACGCGTATGAGCCCGGAGACCGAGGAGGTTTCATCGGCAGGAATGCTTAACAGCCGATAACCTGATCGAGCCTGCGGGTACCCCACAGCCACCTGCGGCTCTGCCAGATCGGCCATTGAAAGGGGCGCGCCCGAGGCAACGGCGCGAACCAGTTCACGCCCCAAAGCGGCATCAAGCGTCTGCTCCGAGACGGCATCGGGTAGAACCCAGGCCTGTGGAAGCTCACGAATGGCAAGCGACGATTCAGACAACACAAGGCCAGGTGACAAAGGCTTTGCTGCAACGACAACCGGAACAAGTTTTTCAGAGACAAGAATTTCCGAACGCAGCCTTTCCTCGGCCTGCGCAAGATGGCTATAACTAAGCCATCCTGCAGCCAGACCCAGTCCAAGGGCAAAAACAGCAATCCAGAAGCGTGGCCGGTAAACGGCATCACGCAGGCTTTGCAAGATGCTCTGCATGGTTAACCTCCGAGTTAAACAAAAGGGATGGAAAGAAAAAAGCTAAAACGCTGCCAGAGCTGATCGAAGGCAGCCGGCCAGTCATTGCGCAGAACCGCAAAAAGAGACAGCCCAACCAGCAGGCTGCCAAGCAGGTAATCCAATGAGGCTGACCCCCGAGGCACTGCAAGCCGGGAGTTGCTCATTGCGGCATCTCCGGACCAGACTGATGCAGGCTGACGTGGAACCAGCCCTCGCCTTCAACACGCAAAGTGATAAGGCCTTGGACGCCCTCCTTGCCTTGAAAGTGACTAACCCAAAAGCGCTGCTCGGAGGCGTTAGCACGGTCCTCCTTCGCATCGCCAGGCTGTTCACCGGCGAGCCGGCCACGCTCACGCTGATGGGCTTCATGGAGAGAGCTGCCGTGGGCAGGTCGGATACGAAGCCATTTCTGATCGCCCACATGAAAGACCTGCTCCTGCCGGGCCCCTTTTTCAGGCGCAGGCGTAACCGCTTGCAGTGGAAGTCGAACACGCCAGCCGTGACCCGATGGGCCCGACCAACGACTCCACTGCTCTGCTTCCCATGCACCCTTATGAAGGGATGCCACGACACACCAATCGCCGACCTGATGGTCAAAGACATGACGGCCTTCGGCGCGCCACTGCTTGGAGGTCTGGTCGCGGGCGATGCAGCCCTGCAGGGGCGACTCCAGCCATGTGAAGTCAGCAAGACCACCAAAGAGCAGACCAGAAAATAAAATGGCGGACAATCCTTCGGGCATTAGGGTTCTCCTAAAGATGCACGCAGTCCGACTTGCGAATCTGGGCTTAGGGTTCCGGGGAGAGGGGTGAGACGCGAGACCTGATGAAACTCGTTGCGTAGGCTTCGACTGCCCGATTCAAGACTGATGGCCTCAAAGGCTGGCATTAAGACGCGCAGCGCAGGCCAGTAGCCTGCATCGTTTACCGATGACACGGTATTGGAAGGGTTCTGGCCCTGCTGAATGCGATGCAGGGTGAGCGCTTGCGAGGACGACGACCAGTCTTCGGCAATCAGAGCGACGCGGGCTTCGGTCTTAAGCGCCGCTTCGTCCTGAAGACCGAACTGCGCGCGATAACGCTGGGCACTCGAGGGCTCTGAGGTTGCTGCAATTCGAGCGAACCGTCGGGACTCGGGCAATGCGAAAACGCCCGCAGCAGCATTCTGACTGGCCTGGGCAAGCGAGCCAAAAATTTGGCTGGTCATTGACTTCGCAGAGACCTGAACAATGGGCTGATCGAACTGAGTGACAACCCTGCTTTCGCGAAGACCCTGCCCCTTTAAGGTGCTCGCCTCCTCGCCCGGCTCTTGATGACAGGCATTTGAAAGAACCGCACAACGTTGAACCATCTGCCAGGCTTGTGTCGGCGCAGTCTGACCTAAGAGGCCCTGACTGAAAAGAAAGACCACCGCCACCAAAAACAAGGCAAGTAATGCAAGAACGCTCAGGCCCTCAATAAGGGCCTGGCCACTGGGTTGACTGCGCATTTAGTTTTCCTTACGTGCGTTGGCAACGGCAAGCGCAGCCGCCTGGTCTGCCAGGCTTGAAGAGACCCGCTGCACACGCCAAAAGGGGAGAAAAAGGTTGGGAAGGTTCTGGCCCTGAAGATCAACAAAGCGGACCTCGGCAGTCGAGAGCGACCAGAGCGCGCTGCCCATGGCCTGCGTGGTGAGGCTTTGACTGCTCTGAGCAAAAAGACGATCGGCCAGCGTGCTGCGGGCTGGCAGACGCACCAGAACTGGAATTCGAAAGGCGCCTGCGGCCTTGCGCTGCTCAGGACTTGTCTGCGATAAATCACGGTAGGCAGATAGGCCAAGGTAGCCCGTGATGGCCGCTGAAGACCCACTGGCAAGCCTGCGGGCCGAGGGGTTGATGCCCGAGCCCCCATGGGCAGCAACACCAGGACGCACAGGCACTGATGCATCGGATGCGCCCCATGCCATGGGAAAGGCCTCACGATGACCACCACAGGTTCGATTCCACCAGTTGCGTCGACGCCATTGATGAGCCGAGAGCGTGTCAATGGCCTCCCATTCGGAGTAGTCCGCCGAAAGCGCTGTTCCCCCGCGGCGCACCATTCGATGAAAGAGACGGTCAATACTGGTTGGAATGCAGCTGGTGGTGGGAAGCAGGTAGAGCCGCTGCGTGTAGCCTCGTGCTCGGGTGAAGCTGTCGAGCTCCCCTGCTACAAGGCTTGCAAAGGGTGCGCGTTCATCACCAGCATAGGTTTTCACAAGCCGGTAGTAGGCCGAGACGTCGGAGCTTGGCAGGTACTGCCCAAAGAAGCGTCGATCGCCCGACCAGACAACCTCATTGACCAGGGTCTGCGTTGCAAAGGGGTTGACTGCAAGTCGCATTGCATCTTGGGATGCCGCAAGAACCCGCGTATAGCCTGATCGAATTGGGATCTCGGTGCGTGCGGCAAGTTCTGCCGAAACCCGCGAGGCCTGAGCTGCGTGTCTTGCCCAGCTGGCCAAGACACGCAGTGCGGGAAGAAACGAGGCAAAGGAACCCGTGTTGTTCACCAAAGTTTCTGCATGCTTGGACCAGGCCAGTGCTGTAAGGCTCTGAGCCATCATGACCTCGTTCGCAAGGATGGCCCGATTGGCATAGGCCT
The DNA here is from genome assembly GCA_945901825.1 of Bordetella parapertussis. Classification (GTDB taxonomy): domain Bacteria; phylum Pseudomonadota; class Gammaproteobacteria; order Burkholderiales; family Burkholderiaceae_A; genus Hahnella. The sequence goes on along the minus strand of CAMDMC010000028.1, from coordinate 6,848 downwards.
GGTAGTTCAAGGCCTGGGCATACCAGTTGGCCACCGAGAGACTGGCGGCATCGGCAAGAACCTGGCCCCGTTGCTTGTCGGAGAGTAATGACGACGAAAGACCCAGCACAAGCAGTACAAGGCCAAGCACCAGGCTTAAGCCAATCCCCATAAGCATGACAAACCCCTGAGGGGGTCGACGCAACACCGGGCCGCCCTAGCGGTTGTCTTCGTTGTAGTTGCTTAGGCCTTTGCGAACATTGGCCTGGCTTCGTGCGGAGTTGGCAGACGACGAGGCAGCAGCCATAGCCGAACCACCATCGTTGCCTGCAATTTCCTGGGCAATGCCAGCGGTCTGGTTACGAATGGTCTGCCCCAAGAGACTGTAAATACCAATGGCAGCAACGGCGACAACGGCAACGACAATGATGTACTCCGTCATGCCTTGACCAAGCGGTGGGGTGGACGGCTTGAGAGGGGACTGGCAGCTTGCACCTGGGTGAAACAGCTTGGAGCGAACAAAGGCGAAAGGCCGAAGTAAGGAAGACTGGAAGGTCATATTGAACTCCTAAAGGAACAGGGAGTTCGGATTCTGAAAAATTCAAGGCGTCATAAAAATAGGACCTTTGAAAGGGACTCGACTTGTCGCAGAGGAAGCCCTGGACTAGTCTGCCGAAGGCTGCGGTAAGGCCTAGTGCGAATGAAGCAGGCTTGTTGCCAGATAGGCAAGCCCCACTCCAGCAAGCATGAGCAAGGGCTGCAACCACGTGGCCGAGCCCGTCGCAGTGTGCGGCCCAGCGTTATGGTGTTCGTGATGTTCAGAGGCGTGGCCTTCATGATCCTCATGCGCCTCATGGGCCTCATGGGGATCGCTGTGGCCGGCGTGATCGTGTGAAGGATGATGATTCGCTGAGGCCACTTGGGGTTGGCTACGGGGCACCGCATGCGAGTGGGCATGCCGGTGTGACCCCGATCCGTCGGCCTGGGCATGCAGCTGTGGAATGAGGTCCGAGAGAGCAATGTACATAAAGTTGCTGGCGGCAATGGCCAGTACAAAGGGCAAAAGCCCCCCCACCTGGCCAAGTGCAAAATACCCCAGCACCCCGCCCACCAAGGCCCCACTTCCCGTAAGAAGGTTGAACATCAGCGCCCGAGGTTTGCTAAAGCCACTGTTTAGAAGCACGAAGAAGTTGCCAATTTGCTGCGGCACCTCGTGGGTGGCAATGGCCAGCGCGGTGATGAGCCCCAGCGTCCAGTCCACATTGAACGCCGCCGCAATGAGAATGCCATCGGCAAAGGCATGAATGGTGCTGCCCACCAGAAGGCTTGAGCCGCCCTTGCCCGCTACGGCGGCATCGTGGCCGTGCGGGTGGTCGTGGCCATCAAGCTCGTGATGGTGGTCGTGCCGAAAGAAGGAGAGACGTTCCAGCGCAAAGAAGCTTAGAAGGCCCACGAGCACTGTGGCCGTAATGTCATGGAAGTCGGCGCCCATGTGCAGGCTTTCGGGCAGAAGGTGCAAAAAGGCCGAGCCCAAAAGCATGCCCACCGAGAAGCTAACCAGCTGGTCCACAAGGCGCGAGAGCCTTCCCAACGAAATGATGGCTGCAAGGCCAATGCTTATAAAGGTGGCAGCGGCCGACGCAAGAAGAATTAATAGAAGTGTCATGAAGCCAGAGAGCATAAATCAAAACCACGAAGAAACCGGGTGCTTTGTCACGAAACTTTGATCTTCGGGGGTTAACGTCCCAGTTCTGTTTTTACGGATGTTGCTAGTTCAGGGGACGATCACCTGTCTTAGCAGCGTCTTAACTTGAACTCGCCCAACAACCTTTTGTTCCAACAAACCTGCACGAAGGAGTCTTTGATGTCGCACCATCCTGAAGAACCGATTCTTAACATGAGCAACTCCCCCCACTTTCAAGAGGTTCTTGAAAAGGGTCTTGAGCAACCCGGCCGTAGGCAACTCATTCGCGGTGGCTTTGGCCTTGCAGGCTTAGGCGCTGCACAGGCGGTGGGCCTTACCGCAGCAGGCGCCCTGGCAGGCGCCTCAGGCCAGGCCGAGGCCGCGCAGGGTATGGCTCGCCCCACGACCCTTGGGTTTGCCGCTGTTACTAAGAGTATTGAAGACGCCGTCAAGCTACCCCCGGGCTATTCCTACAAGGTTATTCATGCCACGGGTGATGCCATTGACTTCAACGTGCCCGGCTGGACGAACCTTGGCATTGAGACGGACGACCTGTCACGTCGTATTGGTGACCAGCATGACGGCATCGACATCTTCTTTATGACCGAGCAAGGCCAGTACACCGAGAAGGACACCGGGCGCGCGCTGCTGGTGGTGAACCACGAGAGCTGCGCCGAGGCCGCCTTCTTAATGGAAAAAGGCCAGACCACCAATGGCCAGAGCGGCAAAAAGTTTCATCAGTTTGGCGACTGGGATTTAGGCGTTCGGCCTGAGCTTGAGGCCTTGAAAGAGATTAACCTGCACGGCGTAACCGTGACCGAGATTCGCAGAGGCCAGGCTGGCTGGTACATGGTGCGTGGCTCAAGCTACAACCGACACATTACGCCAGAGACAGAATCCGTCGTAACCGGCCCTGAGAAAGAGCTGGCCGACATTCGTTCTCTTTTTGTAACCAAGCGCTACGCCAAAGGCGACCTGGCCCGAGGCACGCTGAACAACTGCGGCTCGGGACGCACCCCCTGGGGAACCTACCTGACCTGCGAAGAAAACTTCTACCCCTACTTCAACCGTACCCAGGGCGCGGCATTGTCAGGCAACCAGGCGGTTGCGTTGAAGCGCTACGGCGTTGTGACCGAAGCGCCAACAAGCGGTAAGAGCAAATCGATGGGCTGGCACACCGTGTCGGGCACGGCCGATGACAGCCGGTTTGAGCGCTGGAATGTTGCTCTAACTTCAAGCTCGCCCAAGGGTGACTACCGCCAAGAGGCCAACACCTTTGGCTATGTTGTTGAGATTGACCCCGTGCGGCCCACCTCGAAGCCCGCCAAGCGCGTGGCCTGCGGACGCTTTGTGCATGAGGCAGCCGTTTTCGGAAAGCCCGTTGCAGGCAAACCGCTTGCAGTCTACATGGGCTGCGATGGCCGCAACGAATACATTTACAAGTTTGTGTCGAAGGCGGTTTGGGACCCCAAAGACACGGGGCGTGGCATGGCTGGGGGTGATAAGTACCTTACCGAGGGCAGACTCTATGTGGCCAAGTTCAATGACGATGGATCGGGGGAGTGGCTTGAGCTTTCAATGAAGAACCCCAAGGTCAAGAACTTCAGCAAATACAGCTTTGCCAACCAGGCGGATGTTCTGGTGCATGCGCGCCTGGCGGCCGATGCGGCAGGTGGCACGCCCATGGACCGTCCCGAGTGGGGCGCCATGAACGCGGCCAACGGGGAAATTTATTTTGCATTAACCAATAACAGCAACAAGAACCGTCAGCCCGGCACCACCAATGCAGCGAACCCACGCGCCTATGCCGACCCCGATGGCAAGAAGCGTTCGGGCAACCCCAACGGCCACATTGTTCGGTTCCGCGAAGACAAGAACCTTGCAACTGCAAGTGCGTTCGTCTGGGATATCTTCTTGTTTGGTGCGGAAGAGACGGCGGGGGATGCAAACCTGTCAAAGCTTACAGCCGCCAACAGCTTCTCCTCACCCGATGGCCTCTGGTTTAGCAACAAGACCGGTATCTGCTGGATTCAGACCGACGATGGCGCCATGACCGACCAGAGCAACTGCATGCTACTTGCCGCCATTCCCGGCAAGGTGGGCGATGGCGGCAAGATTACCGTTCGCAATGAGATGGACACGAAGACGGCCGAGCAGACCAGCTTCATTGGTGAGACCCTCGGCGACGCAAGGCTTCGTCGTTTCTTGGTTGCACCCAAGGGCGCTGAAGTAACAGGCATCTGCGAGACACCCGATGGCCGGGCCATTTTTGTGAACATTCAACACCCGGGTGAGGCCACCAAGGCTGCTGACATGGCAGCTGGTACGTACCAGAGCAGTTGGCCTGGCAATGCGGGCTATGGCCCCAACACAGGAAGGCCACGGTCGGCAACGATTGTTATTACCCGTGATGACGGCGGTATTGTAGGCGCCTAAAAAGGAAGGGGGCGCTTCTTTTTGAGGCGCCCCCTTGCATGGTGACCCAGGCACGAAAACGCGGCGCGCCCGGACGAAAAACAGACTAGACCAGCGTCTTTTCAAACCAGGCGAGGCATCGCTTCCAGCCATCTTCAGCCGGACCCTTACGATAGCTTGGCCGGTAATCGGCATGAAAGGCGTGGGGGGTGTCGGGGTAGAGAATAATTTCGGAGGCTTGAGATGGCTTACTTCCGAATGAGAGAAGCGTCTTCATTTCATCGACATCGGAATTCGGAATGCCGCTGTCAGCACCGCCATAAAGACCCAGAACAGGCCACTGCAGCTTCTCGGCAATGTCGATGGGATGGATGGGATTGGCCTCATTCACCGTGGTGCGAATGCGTCCGTACCAGGCCACGCCGCCCTTCATCTCCTTAATTTCAGCGGCAGCCAGCCAGACGATGCGACCGCCCCAGCAAAAGCCTGTAACGCCTGCCTTGTTTTTATCACCGCCGTTGGAAGCCGCCCAGGCCATGGCAGCCCGCACATCACCCAGCACCTGCTTGTCAGAGGCCTTGCTGACGATGTTGGCAAAGAGATCGGGGATGGAGGTGTACTTGGAAGGATCGCCTTGGCGATGAAAACACTCGGGCGCAACGGCCATGAAGCCCTTCTGGGCAAAGCGGCGGCAGACATCTTTAATGTGCTCGTGCACCCCAAAGATTTCGTGAAGAACAATGACGGTAGCCAGACCCTTTCTGCCTTTCGGCTTCGCAAAATAGCCAGGAAACTGATCGTTCGCGGCCCCCATCTGAACCATGCCATGGTCAAGGCCCTCGGCACTGGTGGTGATGGTTTGTGCCTGAAGAGCACCTGTGGGGGCCACCGAAGCTGCAAAGCCCGCTAAGGCACCGGCCTGTAAAAAGCCACGCCGACTTTTCGGTAGCAACAAAGGATTGGGCGGGGTGAGCGAATTAATCTCCTGCTCGACCGCAGTCATAAAGGTGTTCTCTGAATTGGTCTGAGGGTGACTCTGCGGACGAAGAACGGAGGGTGGGCGAGCGGTCATTGAAGGAGTCCTTTCTGGTAAGTAAGTTGAGTGGGTCGCGCAACAGGGGGTCGCACAACGAAAGCGTTCGAAAACGTTGCTTGACCTTCTTCAGTGTGCCTCATCCCAGTTGGGACCATAACCCACCGAGACCTCAAGGGGCACCTTCAGGCTTGCCACCGAGGTCATTACCTGGGGCAGCAAGGCCTGCAAGCTTGCAAGCTCGCTGTCGGGGGCCTCAAGCACGAGCTCGTCGTGCACCTGCAGCAGCATGCGCGAGGCGAGGCCCTGCTCACGCAAAGCAGACTGCAGTTTGATCATGGCCAATTTAATAAGGTCGGCCGCGGTGCCCTGCATGGGGGCATTAATGGCAGCCCGTTCGGCAGCAGCCCGTCGCGGGCCGTTGGGCGAGCGAATTTCAGCAAGCCAGAGCCTGCGACCAAAGACCGTTTCAACATAGCCTTGCTGACGCGCCTGCGCCTTAATGGAGTCCATGTAGCGGGCCACACCCGGGTACCGGTTGAAATAACGCTCGATGTAAAGCCGCGCGGCCTCGCGTTCAATATCAAGATTCTGTGCAAGACCAAAGGCGCTCATGCCGTAAATAAGACCGAAGTTAATCACCTTGGCATAGCGACGCTGCTCGGAAGTAACCTCCTCGCGTGGCGTTCCAAAAATTTCACTGGCGGTGGCACGGTGCACGTCTTCGCCCTTCGAGAAGGCATCAAGAAGGCCCGCATCTTCTGAAAGGTGCGCCATGATGCGCAGCTCAATTTGAGAATAGTCGGCCGAGACCAGGCTGCAGCCTGCTGGCGCAATGAAAGCCTGACGAATGCGGCGGCCCTCGGCATTGCGAATGGGGATGTTCTGAAGATTGGGCTCGCTTGAGGCAAGCCGCCCGGTAACAGCCACCGCCTGCGAGAAGGTGGTGTGCACGCGTCGCGTAATGGGGTCGACCATACGAGGAAGCTTGTCGGTGTAGGTGGACTTGAGCTTCGAGAGCCCACGCCACTCAAGCAGGGTTTTGGGAAGTGGATAGTTCTGGGCCAGGGTTTCAAGAACATCCTCGTCGGTGGAAGGCGCGCCCTTGGCTGTTTTCTTAACCGGCTTGTAGCCGAGCTTCTCGAAAAGAATGTCACCGAGCTGCTTGGGCGAGCCCAAATTAAAGGGCTGGCCTGCGAGCTCATGGGCCTGCACCTCAAGCGCAGCAATGGTCTTGGCGAGCTCGTCGCTCTGGTCGTTCAGCTTCTCGGAGTCAATAAGAATGCCGGCTTCTTCCATATCAATAAGCGCGAGCATGGCGGGGATCTCGATGGTCTCGTAGACAAGCCGAAGATTGTCATCGGCCTGAATCTGAGGCCACAACGTTTGGTGCAGGTGCAGGGTAAAGTCGGCGTCTTCGCAGGAATACTGGCTGGCCTTGGCGATATCGACCTGGCGAAAGTTGATTCGTGAGGCGCCCTTCCCCGTAACGTCGTCGTAGCTTAGGCCGCGCCGGCCAAGATGCCGCTCGGCAAGGCTTGCAAGGTCGTGGCTTTTATGGGCCTCAATGACATACGACTGCAGCAGGGTGTCGTGAATGGGGCCCCGCACTTTAATGTCGTAACGGTTTAATACATGAGCATCGTATTTGAAGTTCTGGGCGAGCTTGGCGCAGCGGGGGCTTTCAAACCAGGGTTTTAAAGCGTTGAGTACGGTTTGAAGATCAAGCTGATCGGG
>CAMDMC010000027.1 GCA_945901825.1 Bordetella parapertussis | reverse complement strand
AAAAACTATGAATGCTCCTGTATCGCCGGCCCTGTTGTCGGCTGTTTCGACGGTTGACCCATCGGAGTCTCGCCTCCGAGAGATTCCCTACAACTACACCTCGTTCTCCGACCGGGAGATTGTCTGGCGCATTCTTGGCAAGCGAGGCTGGGAGCTCATTTCCGAACTTCGTCAAGAGCGTCGCACAGGCCGCTCGGCCCGCATGCTTTATGAAATTCTGGGCGATATCTGGGTGGTCAGTCGCAACCCCTACCTGCAGGACGACCTTATTGCTAACCCGCGTCGTTGCCGGCAGCTTGTGGATGCACTGCTTCATCGGTTAAAAGAAATTGAGCGGCGTCGCGATACCCCGTCTTCCTTGCCCTTCGTGGAGTCGGCCCAGGCCCTGCAGCCTGCCCAAGACCCCAGGCCCGAGCTTGTCAGGGACCGCCGTGTTGCGGAGCTCATTAGCCTTGCAACCACTTCCATAAGGCAGTTTGAGTTCGATCTCAACGAAGCGCAGGGCCTTCGGAAAAAGGTTCGTCGCCGTCTCACGCGCGTGACCGACCCCCAGAACATTAAGTTTGACGGGCTCTCGAGGGTCTCGCATGTCACCGATGCCACCGACTGGCGGGTGGAGTATCCCTTTGTGGTGCTAACGCCGGACACCGAGCTTGAAATGGCCGCGCTGGTGAAGGCGTGTGTGGAGCTTGAACTCACCATCATTCCGCGAGGCGGTGGCACGGGCTATACGGGTGGTGCAGTTCCCCTTACCCCTCGCTCGGCGGTTATTAATACCGAGAAGCTCGAGTTCATTGGGTCCGTTACACGTCTGCGCCCCCCGGGGCTCGACCGTGAGGTGGCCACCCTGTTTACTGGCGCGGGCGTGGTTACCCGGCGCGTGGCCGAGGCCGCCGAGGCTAAAGGCCTGGTCTTCGCTGTGGACCCTACATCGGCCGACGCCTCCTGTGTGGGCGGAAACGTGGCCATGAATGCCGGGGGCAAAAAAGCCGTGCTCTGGGGCACGGCCATTGACAATCTTTTAAGCTGGCGCATGGTGGACCCCAATGGGGATTGGCTAGAAGTGGTTAGGCATCACCACAACATGGGCAAAATTCATGATGAAGCCTGGGTTGAGTTTGCCATTCACCGTTATGGCCCCAAGCAGCTTGTGGCGGGTAGTCAGGGCACACCTGAGTTTAAGGGCGCACCGATTGAGTCGCGCATGCTTAAGCTTGAGGGTCAGCGTTTTAGGCGGCTCGGCCTGGGTAAGGACGTGACCGACAAGGTGCTTGGTGGGCTGCCTGGCATTCAGAAAGAAGGCTGCGACGGCTTAATTACCAGCGCAGTCTGGGTTCTTCACCGCATGCCCCCCTGCGTTCGAACGGTATGCCTTGAATATTTTGGTAATGCCCAAGAGGCCGTGCCCTCTATTGTCGATATCAAAGCCTATCTTGATCAAAAGCCCGAAGGGGCCATGCTTGCAGGCCTTGAGCACCTCGATGAGCGGTACCTGCGTGCGGTGGGCTACAGCACCAAAAGCAAGCGCGGCGCCCTTCCCAAGATGGTGCTTATTGGCGATATCGTCGGCGAAACGGACGACGCAGTCGCCCGCGCGGCCTCGGAAGTCATTCGGCTTGCCAATCAGCGCTCGGGCGAGGGCTTTGTGGCGGTCTCGGCCGAATCGCGAAAAACCTTCTGGGCCGATCGTGCGCGCACGGCCGCCATTGCCCGGCACACCAATGCTTTCAAAATTAACGAAGACGTCGTTATTCCTTTAGATCGCATGGGTGAGTACACCAACGCCATCGAGCGTATCAACATCGAGTGCTCAATTAACAACAAGCTTAAGCTCACGCGCGCCCTGCGACAGGCCCTGAACGACATTGCCGATCAAGGCGTGCGCATTCTTAATCGAACCGAAGAAGGCGAAAGCCCAGAGGCCCAGCAGCGCAGCCTTGAGCAACGACTTGAAGAGGCCGGTGAGATTCTTAAAAAGACGGAATCCCGCTGGGCCTTAATGGCGGCTCATCTTGACGATCCGTTGGTTGAGCATGCCCCAAGGCTTGCAGAGCTCGGTCTTGATTTGTTGGCCTGGCCACAGAACCAAAAAACGCGCAGGCTTTTAGACTACCTCCAAGATCGCACGCTTCGGGTCTCTTGGAAGCGCGAACTGCGGGATGAATTCCGCAGGCTTTTCCCTGGACTTGCCTTTAGCAATGTCATCGAGCGGCTTGAGGCCTGCCATGCGCGCGTGCTTAGATCGCGTGTCTTTGTGGCCCTTCACATGCATGCGGGCGATGGCAATGTGCACACCAACCTGCCCGTTAATTCCGATGACTACGACATGCTGCAAGAGGCCCATGCGGTTGTTGCGCGTGTTATGGACATTGCCAAAGACCTCGGCGGTGTCATTTCTGGCGAGCACGGCATTGGCATCACCAAGTTTGAGTTTCTTACACCTGCCGAACGCAAGGCCTTCGCAGACTACAAGCAGCAGGTGGACCCTCACCAGCGTTTTAATGCGGGCAAGCTTTTAGAAGGCGGCGATCTTAGCAAGGCCTACACGCCCTCGTTCGGACTCATGGATGCTGAGAGCCTTATTCTTCAGCAAAGTGCCATTGGCTCCATTGCCGATTCGTTCGCAAACTGCCTGCGCTGCGGTAAATGCAAGCCCGTATGTGCCACCCATTCGCCACGGGCCAATCTCTTGTATTCACCGCGAGACAAAATTCTTGCCACCTCGCTGCTTATTGAAGCCTTTCTTTACGAAGAGCAGACGCGCCGGGGTGTCAGTATTGCTCACTGGGAAGAGTTTGAAGATGTGGCTGACCACTGCACGGTCTGCCACAAGTGTGTCTCGCCTTGCCCGGTCAACATTGACTTTGGGGAGGTCTCGATGGCCATGCGCGACCTTTTACGTCGCATGGGCAAGAAATCCTTTAACCCGGGCACGGCCGCCTCGATGTTCTTCTTAAACGCAACCAACCCTCAGACCATTAAGATGGCTCGCACCCTCATGATGGACTGGGGCTATAAGGCCCAGCGCATAGGCCACGAGCTCTTTAAGCGACTGGCCCGCCGGCAGACGGCCAAACCCCCTCCAACGCTAGGCAAGCCCGCGTTGCGCGAGCAGGTTATTCACTTTGTGAACAAGAAAATGCCGGGCAACCTTCCCAAAAAGACGGCACGCGCGCTCCTCGACATCGAGGATGCCAACTACGTTCCCATTATTCGTGACCCGGTAAAAAGTTCGGCCGATTCCGAGGCAGTTTTTTACTTTCCAGGCTGCGGCTCCGAGCGCCTGTTCTCGCAGGTGGGGCTCGCAACCCAGGCCATGCTCTGGCATGTGGGGGTGCAGACCGTTCTGCCCCCAGGGTATTTGTGTTGTGGCTACCCTCAGCGTGGGTCGGGTCAGTTCGACAAGGCCGACAAAATCATTACCGACAACCGCGTGCTCTTTCATCGTGTCGCCAACACCCTGAATTACCTCGACATTAAAACCGTGGTGGTCTCGTGCGGAACGTGCTACGACCAGCTTGCAGGCTATGAGTTTGAGAAGATCTTCCCGGGATGCCGCATTCTTGATATTCACGAGTTCTTGCTTGAAAAGGGCGTGCAGCTTCAAGGCGTCACCGGTCTGCGCTACATGTACCACGACCCTTGCCACAGCCCCATGAAGCGGCACAACCCCATGAAGGTTGTGAACCAGCTTGTGAACAGCGAACTTAATGGCCAGGTCGAGAAGAACGACCGCTGCTGCGGGGAGTCGGGAACGCTTGCCATTAGCCGGCCGGACATCTCAACGCAGGTTCGTTTTCGTAAAGAAGAAGAGATGCGCAAAGGTGTGCAGAAAATACGCGCTGCGGCCACGGTTCAGCAGCCGGTGCTCACCAATGCGGCGGCCGGAGTGCTGGCAGCCGTTGCAGCGCCCGAGGTCAAAATTCTCACGGCCTGCCCGTCGTGTCTGCAGGGTCTTATGCGCTTTCAGGAAGACACTGAAGTTAAGGCCGACTACATTGTGGTCGAGCTGGCTCGAAATATTCTGGGTGAGAACTGGCTTGAAGGCTATGTGGCAAAGGCCAACCAGGGTGGCATTGAGCGGGTTCTGGTCTAGCGAATACGGGAGCCTGGGAAGATCAGCGAGAATTGGCTACCTTCGCCAAGACGGCTTTGAATACTAAGCTCCAGCTGATGCCGCGAGGCAATATGCTTCACAATGGCAAGGCCCAGGCCCGTGCCCCCGCTCACCCGTGAGCGGCCCTTGTCGACACGGTAGAAGCGCTCGGTGAGCCGCGATAAATGCTCAGGCGCAATGCCAGGGCCGGTGTCACGCACCCAAAAGGCGGCTCGCCCATTGTCTATCCACTGCCAGCCAATCGTGATGCTGCCGTTTTCCGGGGTGTAGCGAACAGCATTACTAACAAGGTTTCCAAAGGCGCTTGCCAACTCTTGTTCGTCGCCTGAAATCTCCAAGGGCCCAGGCTGCTGCTGGTATACGATGCGGTGCTGGTCACGGCTAAGCTGCCGAGCATCCCCAAGGGTGCGTTCAATGAGGGGCAGGGCATGAAAGAACCGGCTGGAGACAGGCTTGTGGTCGGACTCCAGTCGTGCAAGCGCCAGAAGGTCATCAATTAGTCTTTGCATGCGCTCGGCCTGTCCGCCCATGGTGGACAGTGCACTAGAGCGTTGGGTGTCGTCTAAGGGAAGATCGCGCAGGGTCTCAATGAAGCCCGAGAGCACGGTTAAGGGCGTCTTTAGCTCGTGCGAAACATTGGCCACGAAGTCACGACGGGTGGTTTCAAGTTTCTGTATTTGAGTGACATCGCGACTGAGCAACAACCGCTCACTCTGCCCGTAAGGCACGATCTGCACCTGCAGAATCTGACCGATCTGCGGTACATCATGCAGCACCAGGGGTTCGGACCAGTCTTCCTTCTCTAGGTAGCGCGCGAACTGGGGATGGCGCAGCAGATTCACAATGCTGCGGCCCAGGTCGATCTCGCCTTTAAGACCAATATGCTGCTGCGCCTTTTGACTCGCATAGGTAATTTGATTGTGGGTGTCGAGCGAGACGACTCCGTCGGGCATGGCCTCTGTGGCGCCACGAAAACTCGTTAATAGCTCGCGTAACTGGTATTGCTGGCGCTCGTACGACCTGGCCAGTCGGTAGATGGCGGAGAACAAAATATCCCAGGTGCCAAGACCCGAGGGTGTTTTATTCAATCGGAAGTCTTGCAGCCAAAGCGCCATCTTCTGGAGATGCCAGACCTGAAAGACCACCCAGGTGCTCATGCAGATGAGGCCGGTAATAAGGCCCGAGGGCCCACCTATTGCAGCCTGCATCAATAAGCTAAAAAGGGTGACCCCTAGCAGGGTGAGTCCAATGCGAATCCAGAAGCCGGTCATGGATGCATTATGGCTGGCTATTGACGCCCGCCAAAAGGGTGGCGACTGCCAGAGGGACTAGGCGGCGGGGCTTGTGGGCTGTGCGGTAAACCGATAGCCGCTGCCCCGAACCGTCTCGATATGACGGTCGTGCCTGGAGGGCACAAGGGCCTGGCGAAGCCTGCGAATGTGGACATCCACCGTACGCTCTTCCACAAAGACATGATCGCCCCAGACATGGTCGAGCAACTGGTTGCGACTATGGACGCGCTCGGGATGGGTCATGAAGTAGTGCAGAAGCCGAAACTCGGTGGGGCCAAGCTCCAGGGGGCTTCCGTGGCCGCTCACCCGGTGGGTGAGCGGGTCAAGTTTCAGGCCCGCCACCTCAACCGCGTCGTCGGTGAGTTGAGGGGCCCGCCGTCTCATCACCGCCTTAATGCGGGCGAGCAGTTCTTTCGGCGAAAAAGGTTTCGTAACGTAGTCATCCGCCCCGCTATCAAGCCCCTCGACCTTATCGGACTCTTCCGATCGGGCGGTGAGCATAATAATGGGGATATTCGCGGTTCGCTCGTGGGCACGCAGTTGTCGGGCATACTGGACACCGCTTGTGCCCGGAAGCATCCAGTCAACCAAAACCAGATCAGGGAGTTCTGCTCGAATAAGCGTGTCAGCCGCAATGGTATCGGCCGCACGAAGCACTTTATGACCTGCAAAGCTTAAGTTGACTGCGACAAGCTCTGCAATCGCAGGTTCATCTTCAACAACTAAAATGGTACTCGACATACCCGAACTCTATTCCAGCTATATGACATGTCAATGACAAACCCATCCGGCAACAGCCCCGAACCGGCAACCACCCATTTTGGGTTCCAGTCCGTCCCAGAGGGTGACAAGGCACGTCGGGTCAAGGCCGTCTTTGACTCCGTCGCCCCGCGCTACGACCTTATGAATGACCTGATGTCGCTGGGCCTGCACCGGGTCTGGAAGGCCATCGCCATAAGCCAGGCCGCCATTCGTCCTGGCCAGTCAGTGCTCGATCTGGCCAGCGGTACAGGCGACCTCGCGCTTGCCATGGCACCGCGCATTGGTCCGACCGGACGACTGGTAATGACGGACATTAACCCCAGCATGCTTGCCAGGGGGCGAGATCGGCTGCTCGATGCCGGCTACCCCGTAACGGCCATGGTCTGCGATGCCGAGCAACTGCCGTTTGAAGATGCGTCGTTTGATCGGGTCACGCTGGCCTTCGGTTTAAGGAACATGACCCATAAAAACAAAGCCCTTGAAGAGCTTTTTCGAGTCTTGCGGCCAGGCGGTAAAGGCCTCATTCTTGAGTTCTCTAAGGTTTTGCCCCCTTTTGAGAAACTTTACGATCATTATTCGTTCAAAGTTTTACCAAGTATCGGCCGTTGGGTCACGGGTGATGCGCAGAGCTACCGGTATTTAGCCGAATCCATTCGCATGCATCCCGGCCCCCAGGAACTGGCAGAGCTTATGCGCCAGGCTGGCTTTGGGGTGGTTCGATACCAACAGATGTCGGCGGGTGTAGTGGCAATTCATCAGGGCGTTAAAACCAAATAGGAGATTGAAATGCTGGATGCGTTAATACCCTCAAGGGCTCTTGCCCAAAAAGGAGCTGCCTTGCTTACAGGGCTGCTTGCTGTGGTCTCACTTTCCCTTGTTCCAGCCTCTGAGGTAGAGGCCAAGAAATTTGGGGGCGGAATGTCCATTGGGAAACCGGCCCCTATGAAAAAGGCGCCTGCCCCAGCCGCCAATACGCCGGCAAAGCCCAACGCCGCCCAGACCCCCGGTAGCACTCCAGCAGGCCCGGCGGCGGCCGCCCCTGCTGCAGCCGGCGCTGGCACGGCTGCAGCCGCAGGTGCAGCAACCCGAAGCAGCTGGATGGGCCCCTTGGTTGGTATTGCAGCGGGCTTGGGCCTTGCCGCATTGGCTTCGCACCTGGGTTTTGGCGAGGAGCTGATGAGCCTACTGCTTATCGGTCTCTTTGTCGTTGCGGCCGTCGTGATCATCCGTCTTGTTATGGCGCGTGGAAGGGCGGCCAACGCCACCGGTATGCCTGAGCCTGCCATGGCACGATCATCGGCAGGGATGGGGGGTGGTTCAATGGCCGGAGGGCAGTGGTCTAACCCGCCCGAGTCCGATGCAAGGCCCGCCTCCACGCAAGGCTTTGACCGCGCAGCAGGGACTCAGCCCGAATCCGACACTTACCAAGAACTCGCTGCCGCCTCGGCCCAAGACATTTCCGAGGAAGACATTCAGGCCTTCTTAAATGTCGCCCGTCAGCAGTTTATGGCCATGCAACGGCTCTGGGACTCTGGCGACCTGAGCCAGATTGAGGCCTTCTGCACGCCCTCCATGGCCCTTGAGATTCAACGTCAGTTGCAAGAGCGTGGCGATGCGCCCAATCAAACCTCCGTTGTGCAGCTTGAGCTTGAGTGGCTTGGTCTTGAGTCTGCCCAAGATGACGACGGCGCAGAGCTTGAAGAGGCCTACATTCGTTTCTACGGCCTTGTGCGTGAGGAGTCCGACGGAACAGCCAATGCCTTTGATGAGGTCTGGCTTCTTCAAAAGCGTGCCGACGGCCTCTCGGGCTGGCTGCTTGCGGGCATTACCCAGCAGGGCAGTTCGGGCGGCTCGCACTAGGCCTTCATGGCTGGGCAAGGCTTTTTTAGTCCGCAGTGGCTGGACTACAGCCGCGCAAGCTTTCTGGGCTGGGTTAACTCCATTATCGAGTCCCGGCCCGAACTCCACGAGGCCTGCCAGCCTCTTGCCGGACGCAGACTTTGTTTTGTTGTCGACCCGGTTGGCCTTGAGGCCAACCGACTGCAGGCATTTACCGCCTTTGAGTCCGATGGCCTTTTGCGCGCCCTAAGTCTTGATGCCTCTTTAAATCATGAGCCCGAGGTCACCATTTATCTTGGGCCCAGTTTTTTTGTTGAGGCGGCCTCAACGGGCATTGCTCAGTTTGCCGCCTCTTTTTTGCCTTTTGGCGCTCAGTCGCAAGAACCCCAGGCGGCTGGGCCATCCTTAAAAGGCGTGCGAATCGAAGGCGATGCGGCCCTTGCCCAAAAGCTTATGCCTTTATTGGAGGGGTTGAAAAACCAGCGACCCGAGCTACCCGGTTTTTTAGACTTCCTCAAGCCCAAGCCCATGCAGGCCCTTCATGACCCCGAGGCACTGCCTTTTGTTTCTAAGGCCGAGTTGCGACAACAAGCCAGTCGGCTTCGAACCCTGCGCGAGGGCATTGACCGGCTTGATAAAAGGCTTAAGAACGCAACGCCCGCTAGGGTTTAAACGAGGCCTCCACGGCCTCTTTGCCAAGGGCTCCCTGAAGCCGTTTTCCTGAGCTCACAAACGATGTGGGCGTTGCCTGAACGTTAAGCCGCTTGCCGAGCTCCACGATTTTGTTCTGTGGGTAGTTGCAGGGCTCTTTAGCAGCCGCAGGCTCTTTACCCGAGAGCATCCAGTCGTCCCAAGCCTGTTGGCGATCTTTCGCACACCAGGCATTGCGCGAGACCGTGACTGACTCGGGCCGCAGAATAGGGTAGAAAAAGGTGTAAATGGTGACGTTATCCAGGTCCATTAAGGTGGCTCGAAAACGTCGGCAGTACGAGCAATAGGGGTCTTCGAAGACCGCAATGTTACGCTTGCCCTTGCCGCCATCGCCAGTAACAGTCTTCATGGCGAGCTCAAGTGGAAGGGTGTTGAAGTCAATGCGACTGACCTCCTCAAGCCTGGCCGCCGTGAGGTTTTTGCCCGACTTAAGCTCAATCATCTGGCCTTCAACAATGGCAAAGCTTGCCTTCTCATCGATATAAAAAAGGTCTTGGCCAATTTGAACCTCATAAATGCCTGCAATCGGCGTGGTGCCAATTGCAGTGACCTTAAACCGACCACCAAGCCATTGTTCAACCGACTGGTTAATGGCCTGACGCACGCTCGGGCTCACGGCATTGGGCTTTGACTGGGCGAAGGCCTGACTGTGGTGAAGACCGAAGGACAGGCTGACAAGAAGGGCAAGGTTTAAAAGAAGGCGCATGGCATTAGGCTCCGTGAAGGGCGAGTTGAACAAGTTGATGGCGCAGGGGCTGAACCTTCTGAATAGCCCGAAGCCCCAGTTGGCGGCTTTTCTCAAAAAAATGGGGGCCTGGCTGAATAAGCCGCCAGAGGCCATCGATACCCCACTGAACCCTTTGAACACTCCGGTGGCGTTGTGCAGCAAACTGCGCAAGCAGGGCGGGCTCGCCGAAGTCCCTGCTGCCTCGTTTGTCCTGCCGCGAAACGAAGGCATCGAAGGCGAGAAGGTCTTGAAAGCCAAGGTTAAGGCCGTAACCAGCTAAAGGATGAACGGTGTGGGCGGCATCACCCAACAACAGGACTCGCCCAAGACTTGTCTCAGGTACCAGGGTCATGGCAAGCGGGCTTGAGACCCGCGCGCTTGGGCTGCTGAGTTCGCCAAGCCTATGACCGGTAGCCAGTGTGAGTTCATGGGCAAAGGCGTTGTCGCTGAGTGACTGGAAATAGGCGAGCCTATCGTTGGGCAGGCTATAAACCAGGGAAACCTGATAGGGGTCTTTTAAAGGCAACAGGGCAAGAACGGCTCCCTGCTGAAACCACTGCATGGCAACTGCCTGATGAGGGTGTTGGCTTTGAAAGCGGCAGACCAGTGCGGTTTGTTGGTACTGCCTTAGGCCCCAGCCAAGCCCAAGACGACGTCGCACCGTTGAGCGCTGACCGTCTGCGGCAAGCACAAGACTGGATTTATAAAGCTGCCCGTTGGCAAGACCTAGCTCGGCAAGTGCACTCGGCCCAGCCCCACCGGGCTGCACCTGATGAAGCGCAGTCTCAAGACGACTTACATTGGCCGGCAGGCTGGCTGGCGAGTCGACCGCCGAAAGCAACTCGGCATGCGAAATCATTGAGGCAAGGCTTGCTTCACCAAGTTCCCGTGCATTTAAGGTGAGGTCGGCCTCTTCGCCCCCCCGGGGCCTGCCAGAGGACTGGCGAATCTCCATGCTCACAATGGGCTGCGCCTTGTCTTGAAGCGTCTGCCAAAGCCCAAGCTCAGAGAGAAGGCTAATGGTTTGAGGCCCCAAGGCGTAGGCCCGTTGGTCTGCGCCGTCGATGCGCTGCGGGGCCTCTTTGGGGCCTACCCATAGAACATCATGGCCACGCAAGGCCATCAGCCTGGCCGCGCAGCCCGCAACCATGCCACCGCCTGCAACAGCCACGGGCATTGCAGGCGGAGTCACTTAGCCCATTCCTTTCGCAGCAATGTCTTTTCGGTACTGCATGCCATTGAATTGAATGGGACTGATAGCCTGATAGGCGGCTGCCTGTGCCTCCTTCAGCTTGCCTCCAAGGGAGGTTACACAAAGCACGCGACCGCCTGAGCTGACCAGGCCCTCTTCAGAAAGGCTTGTGCCCGCATGAAACACCTTGGTGTCTGCGGTGTCTTTGGGGATACCGGTAATGGAGTCGCCCAACTGCGGGGCCTCGGGGTAGTGGGCTGCCGCAAGAACCACGCCCACGGCAGGCCTCACATCCCAGAGGCTGTCGGCCAGAGATTCTGCCTGCTCCAACCGCCCATTAATGGCAGCCTCTAGAAGGCCAACCAAGTCCCCCTTCATGCGCAGCATGATGGGCTGCGTCTCCGGGTCACCCATTCGGCAATTGAACTCAACCACCTTGGCCTGCTCGTTCTGAATCATTAGGCCCGCATACAAAAAGCCCTTGTAAGGGGTGCCCTCGGCCTGCATGCCCTTGAGCACCGGACGAATCACTTCGCGCATAACCTGTGCATAGACCTTTGGTGTGACCACGGGCGCGGGCGAGTAGGCCCCCATGCCTCCAGTGTTTGGGCCGGTCTCGCCATCGCCAATACGCTTGTGGTCTTGGCTGGTGGCCAGTGCAAAGGCAGATTTGCCATCGCAGACCGCCATAAAGCTCGCCTCTTGTCCTTGAAGGAAATCTTCAATCACCACCCGTGAACCGGCAGACCCCAGTTTGTTGGCCGTGAGCATGTCGGCAATGGCCCGATGGGCTTCTTCGAGGCTGGCGGCGACCACCACGCCCTTGCCAGCTGCAAGGCCATCGGCCTTAATCACAATGGGAAGTCCGGGAAAACGTTCGGCCTGTTCCTTAGCATAGTTGCAGGCTGCCGCCGGGTCGGTGAATGTTTGATAGCCTGCCGTCGGAATGTTGTACCTGGCCATGAACTGTTTGGCGAAATCTTTCGAGGCTTCAAGCTGCGCGGCCGCCTTGCGCGGACCGAAGACCTTGAGCCCCTCGGACTCAAGTCTGTCAACAAGCCCAGCCGCAAGGGGTGCCTCGGGCCCCACCACGGTAAAGGCAACCTCGTTGTCCTTTAAAAAACGAACCAGGCCATCGGGGTCGTTTACGGCATCAAGGGCAACGTTCTCAAGATCGGGCTCGGTGGCAGTGCCGCCATTACCCGGTGCCACGTAGACCTTTTGCACACGCGGTGACTTTGAAAGACGCCAGGCCAAGGCATGCTCGCGGCCACCGCCGCCAACGACCATGAGCTTCATAGAGTCACCACGTTGGTGTAGACGTCCTGAACATCATCGAGCGACTCCAGGGCATCAAGAAGTTTCTGCATTTTTTCGCCATCCTCGCCTTCAAGCTCGGTCTGCGTCTCAGGCCGCATGGTGACCTCCGCAAGCTCGGGCTCAAGCCCCGCGGCCGCCATTGCCTGGCGCACCTGTGCAAGGCTGGCAGGGCCCGTCAACACCTCAATGGATCCATCCTCGTTCACCAGAACATCGTCGGCTCCAGCCTCAAGCGCCACCTCCATTACTTCGTCTTCCGAGCGGCCAGGGGCAAAGAGCATCTGGCCACAATGTTTAAATAGGAATGCCACCGAGCCATCGGTCCCAAGGTTTCCCCCGTGCTTGGAAAAGGCGTGACGCACCTCGGCCACGGTTCGAGTGCGATTGTCGGTAAGGCAGTCCACTATCACCGCAGCCCCACCAATGCCGTAGCCCTCGTAACGAATCTCCTCGTAGTCGACCCCTTCAAGCTGGCCTGCCCCTCGTTTAATGGCGTCCTGGACCTTGTCTTTGGGCATGTTGGCATCGCCCGCCTTATCCATGGCAAGCCGAAGCCTCGGGTTGGTTGTTGGGTCTGCCCCGCCAAGCTTGGCGGCAACGGTGACCTCTTTAATAATGCGTGTAAAAATTCGGCCACGCTTTTCATCTTGACGGCCCTTGCGGTGCTGAATATTGGCCCATTTGGAATGCCCTGCCATGGTCTTAACGGACCCTCCTTGCTGCTTTGTTTAACATCTGCTCTCAATTGCTTGAGGGGTGATCTGCATGGTTTGCGCAGACACTCTGTAGGCACAATGATTCCAAAACACGAAGTGTAACGGTCTTTGAATGGGCATTAGGCCCTCCATTCCGTGCGGTGTAGCGCGTCCCTAAGCAGGATCAAGCAGAATGTTGACATGACTCCGCCAGCCATCGAAGACCGCACCATCAGCCTATTCCGAAGCCTTACCTCCATTGCCAGGCTCTACGGGCCCAAAGCCATTGAATTGCTTGGTCGCTCCCATGTTGCGGTGGTGGGCTTGGGCGGGGTTGGATCGTGGGCGGCAGAGGCCCTTGCGCGCTCGGGCCTTGGGGCGTTAACGCTTATCGACAGCGACCACGTCTCGCAGTCCAATCTGAATAGGCAGGTTCAGGCGATGCAGGCAAGCCTTGGATGGTCGAAGGTTGATGCGCTAAGCGAACGACTTATGGGCATAGGCCTACCGTTGCAGATCCACCGCGTCGATGCCTTTCTTTGCGAAGACAACATAAGTCAGCTTCTTGCAACAGGACCCGATTTTTGGATTGATGCCTGCGATGATCGCAAAGCCAAGCAGCTGCTTATTCAAGCCTTACCCGCAAGGCAGCGTCCCTTGAGGCTTGTCGTTTGTGGTGCCGCAGGGGGCAAGACCGATCCAACACGCATCCGTCGCGATGATCTGTCAAAAGCAACACACGATCCGCTCTTGGCCCGCCTTCGCTCAGAGCTTCGCCGAGCCGCAGCCGTTAAAAAGCCCTTGGCGAAGCTTAATGTTCAGGTGGTCTACAGCCAAGAGCCGGTGCGCCAGCCGGTCGAGGCCGAAGGTGAGGTTCCGCAGGCTCCTGCGGGTCTTTCAGCCGGGGGTTATCTCGCCTGCGCGGGCTATGGTTCCAGTGTGGCTGTAACAGCCAGCATGGGAATGGCGGCTGCCGCCTTTGCCATTGAATGTTTACTTAAGCGTTCGGTGGGCCCGAGTCTTTCTGGGCGAGCGCCGTAAGCGCGTTTTTCACCTTTGCGAGTTCGGCCCGTGCCTCGGGAGTAAAGGCGTCGACTTGCCGTGAGAGGTCGTCAAATAGCGACCCAAGGGCGGGGTCTGGAATGTCGTTTGTGGGCTTGTGGCTTTTTGCCGTGGAAGACGCTGCGCCTGATGGGTTTGAACTGTCGTGAGGAGACCCCTGCGCAATGGCAGGGTCAATCCGCTGCCCATTTGAGGCTGGGCTGTTTGCATGGGTTGCGTTTGGCCCAAGGCTGGTAGACTCAGGCAATGCATGTTGAACAGCCTTTCTTCTGCCAAGCATCCAGGTGCTAACGGTTGTCAGGACCCAGAGCCCCGTTATGAATAGCCAGGCGGCAAGAATAGCGTCGGATGAGACGGTTGGTTCTGTGGTGAGTGCCCATGCCTCGGTTGCAAAGCTTGACCATGGCAGGCTGCCGAGCCAAGACAAAGACCCGGCATTGACGTTGGATCGTTCCCCGACAATTACAAAAAGGGTAACAAGGTTGAGACCTAAAACAATACGATTCAACATAAGACCTTTACAGTAGCATCAATTTCAATGCGAACAGGTTTTCACTCAGCAGCCTATGGACACTAAATTTGAGCTTCCTCGTGAAGGGGTTCGTATCTACGACCCGAAATCGGGCTGGCAAGATTCCGTCAATAAAACAAGCGACCCTACGCGTGAGGCCAGTCCGTTTGAGCCTTCAGATCACCAGGCATTTCAAGGCCAAGACGAGCCCAGTGATGACGACGAGCGGGACCATTACGAGGACGAGACTCTCCACGAAAACGAGCCTCTCGCAGAGAATGAACTCGACGAGCACGAACTTGACGAGCACGAGATCGAAGAGGCTCAAAACCGGCAGAACCAGTCCCGGGCGGAGGACTCCTCTCAGCTCGAAGACCGGGACGAGTTACTCGACCCTCGAGAGGACGATCGCCAGCAGAGTTCTTTGCAATCGCCTTTCCAGGCGCAGCCCCAAGGTCAATCCCATTCACCCGAGGCCTTCGCAGCAGAGGCC
The DNA here is from genome assembly GCA_945901825.1 of Bordetella parapertussis. Taxonomy (GTDB): domain Bacteria; phylum Pseudomonadota; class Gammaproteobacteria; order Burkholderiales; family Burkholderiaceae_A; genus Hahnella. The sequence goes on along the minus strand of CAMDMC010000027.1, from coordinate 4,352 downwards.
CTACGTTCACTTTCCGACAACCTGTCGTCGGCCGGCACGCTGGCTGGCTACTCGGGCCCTTCGCGGGGTACGCCGGCTACAGGCCTCGTACCTCAGGGCCAGGCCGCGGCGTTGGCCAAGGTTGGCGATTCGCTTGATGGGCTCTTTACCGTCATTCAACGCTCGACCCTTGCCAATAGCGTGGACGGATCGGCGCCAAGCTGGCGCGATGTTGCCAACATAAGCCGCCATCTTGAGGGGCGACTTAACACGCGTCAGGAATTGCTTAAGGAACTCACGAAGGTTGATCGTGAGATTCGTGACACCCGTGACGACCTCCTACTCACACTAAAAGCCTTAAGCGAGTTCGAGCAACAGAACCTTCAGGCTGCGTCGATGCGGGCGAGCATTAGTTCGGTGGCCGCCCGCGTGATCGCCAAGCGTTTTGAGGAGCCAGGAGACAACTAAGATCGCTGGGCGGACTATTAGGCTTCGTTGGCCTGGGTCTGGTCGCCCGGGCTTTTTCCTAGATGGTCTTGCTGCGAGGAACTGTTGGACTGCGAAGCTGCCGATGTCGTTGCTCCACCCGCGCTCGGCCCGGAGCCAGGTGCCGCATAGGCTTTGGGTACAAGGGCCAGAGGTGGCTTGGGTTTGCGGAAACCTGCAACCTGCAGCGGGTCCTGCGCCTGGCCTTGGCTGGTGTCGGAGTTTGAGACGGCCGCGACCGACTGTTGCTGTTCCTCTTCTTTTTTCTGAGCATGACGCAGCCAGGGCTTGTCCTCGCGGCTACGCAGAGGGTTGCGGGCCGAGGCGGCAAGCGCGCTTGGGTAGCCGGCACGAATAACGGTTTTCTCTGCCGCGGTATTGCGCTCGGCCTTCGATATTTCCACTCGGTATTTTAGGAAGGAGTGCAACAAGGGGTTCTGTGCCTCCGTGGCCTTGTCGCGCTTGCCGTTTTTCGCATGGTGCAATTCAATGGACTGGTCGATTGCACGGGAAAAGGACATAAAGGACGCCTGAAGACGATTATTCCGGTGGCGAACCAAAAACTGCTTGGCAAAGGCGCGTCGCGCGTCAATGGAGTCGAGAATGGGCGGCGTCAGCACAAAAGAAAAAGGGAACTCTTCGGAGTACCGATGGACTGCACTGGTCTGGTCTGTTCTTACCCGGCTGGGAACAATCACAAGGGTTGGGTGGTAACGCGTCGATTCAAAGACCCACTGGTGGCGCTTGGCGAACTCTACCGTTGTAATTAACTCCACATCGGAGACTGCTGTGGGCAACACCACCAGGTCGAACTCGAATAAAAGCTCGCTGTTAAGAAAGTCGTTCCAGGTGAGGTCTGCAATCACAATGTCGGTGTCGGGCTCGAGTCGACGCATGACACGACGCGATTCAATGACGACACGGTTAAAGCCCCCCGTCTTTGGAACCTGGAACTGTTCAACGCGAATGGCGTCTGGGGCGCCTTCCTTTTGCACCTCTTTGACCCAACGCGTTGAAGACCCCTGGCTGTCGAAGTCAAGCAATGTGGTGCGAAGTTTGCGAATTGAGGCGAAATAACGGCTCAGATTGGCCGAGATGGTGCTTTTGCCCACACCGCCCTTCTGGTTGGTGATGAGGATACGAATCATCGTTAGCCCTAACTCATTGAAAAATAGAAAATACAGCCCCGCGAACTCGTTTTCGCCTTTTTTAAAATCGGTTGGGGAGCCTAAAACTATAGGTGCTTGACTGGAGTTTGTAAAAGTGAGTGCGAAGACAAGGGGCTTCGGCCCCTTGGGGTTATAATTCGGGGCTTGGCCAAGTAGCTCAGTCGGTAGAGCAGAGGACTGAAAATCCTTGTGTCGGTGGTTCGATTCCGCCCCAGGCCACCATTTAAATCGACAACTTAGCCCAACTCTTACCAGTTGGGCTTTGTGCTTTTGGGCTGCTCACAGACTTTTTACAGACTCCGGGACAGGGTTTTGTACCGTTTTGCCACGAGCGCCGCCCTTGACTTGGATGACCCGATGATTTTGGCCATGGTTACTTGGCACAGACTATTTTCAAAACAGTCAGTGCAGAGGTGGCTGGCGGCACGTCCGACCAGTCTTCTGTGGTGTATTGCTCATTTGATAGAGTCTTCCCTGCAACCATCGACCCCGAATGCAAAGTTGCGGACAGAGTTTGAACTTTTTCATGCTTGCAGTCATATTCGTTCCTCATGCGTGCGGAAAACGCGCCATATTTATCACGCTGCTTGTAGTCGACCAGTTCCCAAAATTTTTCGCTTGTCCTCCTCGACACGAATGGTCGAGGAGTCAAAATAGAAAATATCCTCGGTTGAAGAGCCTACCTTTAACCACTCAGCCCAAGCCGAGCCAGTGACCAGCAGCAGGGCAAGCAGCAGTGTTTTCTTGATTACGGATGTTTGCACTTAACATCGCTGGCAACTTGGGGTGGCGACGGTAGGCTATCGCCTCGGGCGCCCTTGACGGCGCGGCGCTAAGGACAACGTTCTATCGGTATACGCTAAATTCAGGTCATGCTTCGCACACTTTTCGGCTACTTCGAATCACGGATTTCCGCTACGTCCAAACCACCACCCGGTACACCGCCTAAGGGATTAATTGCTTTTTACTGGCACTTTATGCGCCAGACGCGGACCTTGTTTCTCGCCATGTTGCTTAGCTGCCTGCTGGTGGCGCTCAGTGACACCGTCATGCCGCTCTTGATCGGCAAATTGGTAGGGCTGATGATGGCGACGGATCGGGAAGCCGCCTTGCGCAAGGCAGGGCCGATGCTGGGCATGATGCTGGTTTTCCTGCTGGTCTTGCGTCCGGCGGCTTTGCTGTTTGACAGCCTGCTGCGGTTTAACGCCGTGATGGGGGCCTTTACCAGTTTGGTGCGCTGGCAAAACCACTGGCATGTGGTGCGTCAGAGTTGGCCGTTTTTCCAGGACGACTTTGCCGGCCGCATTGCCAACCGCGTAATGCAAACCGGTAATTCACTGCGCGAGAGCGCGGTCTCGGGCGTGCGCTCGGTGTGGTACATCATGATTTACGGCCTGACGACCGTGGTGCTGATGTGTCTGTCCGATTGGCGCCTGGCGATTCCCACGATTTGCTGGTTTGCGGCTTACATTGGTTTTTTGTACTACTTTGTCCCGCGCATGCGGGACTTGTCCAAGCTCAGTTCCGAGCAGCGTTCGCGGGTGGTGGCGCGGGTGGTGGACACCTATACCAATATCCTCACGGTCAAGCTGTTTGCCCGGCCCAGTGACGAAGACCGGCATGTGCAGGACGTCATCCAAACCCATATGCATGCGGTGTCTAAACACATGCGCTTGGTGACTTTGTTCATTTTCACTTTGTGGATGATGAACTCCTTATTGCTGGCCACCACCGCTGCCGTAGGGCTTTATTTGTGGCAGGCGCATGCACTGGAAGTGGCTTTGTTTGCGACCGCGCTACCGCTGGCCTGGCAGATCACCACCGCTGCCGGTTGGGTGTCTTGGGAGGTGGCGGGAATTTTTGAGAATCTGGGCGTGGTGCAAGAAGGTATGGAGACCATTGCCCAGCCCCTGCGGATGACAGACCGGCCCGAGGCGCAAGCACTCCAAGTTGATGGGGGAGAGATTCGCTTCGAAGACTTGAGCTTTGCCTATGAAGGCGGCGCGCAGGTCCTAAAGCATATAGACCTGCATATCCGGCCTGGAGAGCGCATAGGTTTGATTGGTCGCTCGGGGGCAGGCAAGTCCACGCTAGTGCATTTGCTGCTGCGCTTTTTCGACCCGCAGCAAGGCCGCATCGTCATTGATGGCCAAGACATTGCCCTGGCCGCGCAGGACAGCGTGCGCGAGAACATCGGCATGGTGACGCAGGACACCTCGCTCCTGCACCGCTCGATTGCGGCCAATATCCGCTACGGCAAACCGAAAGCGACCGATAGCCAGGTAGAGGACGCGGCGCGCAAAGCCCAGGCTTGGGACTTTATTCAGGGCCTGAAAGACATGAAGGGGCGCAGCGGTCTGGAGGCGCGCGTGGGCGAGCGCGGCGTCAAACTCTCGGGCGGTCAGCGCCAGCGCATTGCGATTGCGCGCGTGATTTTGAAAGACGCGCCCATTTTGATTCTGGATGAGGCCACCTCGGCGTTAGACAGCGAAGTGGAGATGGCGATCCAGGAACAATTGATCGGCATGATGGACGGTAAAACCGTGATTGCGATTGCCCACCGCCTATCGACGATTGCGCGCCTGGACCGGCTGGTCGTGTTGGACGAAGGGCGCATCGTAGAAAGCGGAACCCATGCCGAACTGCTGGCACACGGCGGCCACTATGCGGCGCTTTGGGAACGCCAATCTGGCGGATTTTTGCCCGATGATTTGCCCG
>CAMDMC010000026.1 GCA_945901825.1 Bordetella parapertussis | reverse complement strand
TCCGAGTGCTCGAGATGGATGAATCGGAGGAATCCACTGAAAATTGTTGCTACGTCGATAAGCAGTCAGAAAACGTAGACCCTTCTGATGAAGATGATATCCCGTGGTGACGGGGAACTTCAGTCAGTCGTACACATTTCGCCCGCATCCCTTATGGATGCGGGTTTTTCTTTGGGTCTCCAGGGGACTGACCACCTCGCGCTGCTCAAGAACGCCGGCACCCCATCTCATCGCTGGCCTGCGGCCTGGTGCCACTGGACATCGACGTGGAGCGGTTTACGACAGCTTTCGCTTCCTTGGGCTTAGCGGCGAGGCAGGCAGCAAGCCGGTGCGCAAGCGAAGTGACAGCGGTTGCCCTTTTTGTAGCAGCGATGCCCAGTTGTTGGGTGCTGGCCGCATGGGTGCAATGCTGGTAGCGCCGCGTCAGCTAGCTGCTGCATAACCTGGCCTGTTGTGCGGAGGTGCGCTGTGCATCTCCGCCAACGATCAAAGAATCAAATGGGACAGGATCAACCGTGGGAAACGGGGTCGGACGCGATTACTTAGGCAGGTTGAACACCTGCAGCAATCGTCCGGAAAGCCCGATGACCGGGCATTCACCCCTGGAATTTGAATAGTAGTCAACAGAATGGCGGCTCTACCTCAGTCACCCGCCCGTCAAGACGTCGGTGGCTTGGCGGCTGGTGTAGGTCGGGAGCCGAAATTCTTGGTTGTTGGAAGCAGTCTTTGCTGAACAGCAGATTTCGGGATTCGGTGAATGTCGGCTCAGGCCGATTATGCAAAGTGCTCGATTGCAAAGCTTTACATAAGGCCGACGATCCGTCGCCCAACCCTTCAATCTGGCAGGCTGTTGAACAAACTAAAGCTGACGTTCGCTGACTGAATGCCTGCTTGGCGCCGTACACCTGCCGTTCGTAGTGGCTGACTGGAGGACGCGACCTCGGCCTTATGGAAAGCTTTGCATAAGGCCGACGAACCGACATTGGGTAGTCGGTTCGTATGACTGCTCGACTCAGTAAGCCGACGTTCGGAGCCGGGACAATCCATACCAGCCATGACAGCTAACGCTCCAAAGCTGTAGTAGGGGCTGAAGATCGCTACTTCAGCTTTGGGTCGGGCCGGCTGTAGCCTAAAGCGGGAAGCAGTCATTGCCCGCCATGCGCGGAGGAACAGCAGGTATCCGGCGCATTGCCGCCCGACACCGCCCATCGGACCAACTACAGCACTGGCCGAGCACAGTTCATTCGCCATGCATTCGCTAAAGGCAGCTACACAGATCGAGCGTTCAAAGCGGCTACGCAAGTGACTCGGCATTGGCCGGCTCTCGCTTATCTGCTTTCTCGACGAGCCCCAGAATGGCTGATTGTGCTTTCTCCATTGCGTGCTTGACCGGATCCACCGACAGCCTTGCATATACTGCCGTAGATTGCGGATCCTTGTGACCCAAGGCACCTCCTGTTACGACCAAACTCGCCCCTTCGATCACCATCCAGCTTGCCAAAGACCGACGTAGATCATGCAGCCGCACACCAGTCAGATTTGCTCGCTTCAGTAAACGCTGCCAGGCACCTTTTGGCGGCGTGATGTGGCCTGTCTTACTGTTGGATGGGAAGACATACTCCCCCGAGACATCTGCTTGTCGTCGCTCCAGAATTTTCAGGGCCGCGCTGGTGAGTGGCACCACCAGAACATCGCCATTCTTGGAATGCTCGCTGGAAATACGCCAACGTCCGAGAGTCAGGTCCAGGTCCTCCCAGCGCATCGCAAGTACGTTATTGCGCCGAGCGCCGGTCAGCAGCAGCAGTAGGAGGGCATCTCGGGTTGCCTCGCCTTCGACTTCGCCCAATGCCGTGAAAAAGCGTGGGATTTCATCGGCTTGTAAGAAACGGTCACGCTTCTGCTCACGGAATTTCTCGATACCCGCTGCCGGATTTTCGAGACTGATCAGGCCCATCTTGTTCAGCCGATTGAATATTGCCCGCAACAACTCAAGCATCCGATTGGCAGAATAGGCTCCGCATGTTTGCCCGAGATTGGCGTGGAGTTTTGAGACCTCCTCGCGCCGGATAGTCGATAGCTTCCTATTGGACCAGTCCACTGCGCCATCGGGTTTGGTCCTCACGCGACCGTGGCGCTTGCGTTCCCCGTCAGGCAGCTTGCCCATGTAGAGATCAAACATGTCCCGCATAGCAGGGATGGTTTTCAGTCCATGTGGTATGGCGTAACGGTTGAGGTAGGTATTGAATGCCTCCCGCAGGGTCATCTCGGCGCGCTTCTCCCGCTTGACATCAGCTGGGTTGCGACCATTGGCAATTTCCCCATTGAGCTTGGTCGCAGCTTTGCGGGCCTGTTCCACGGTCATCGCCGGATAGCGACCAAGACGCACCCACTCGGCACGACTCTCTATCCAACGCACCAGATAGAACGATTTGGCGCCCGAACTGGTTACGCGAAGTGCCAGTCCTTTGACATCATCATCAAACCAAGTCGCGCGTTTACCCTGGTCAGGCAGTGGCAACCTATCAATGGCGGTTTTGTTGAAGCGAATTTTGCTCTCTGACACACTCTCCCCCTTCGTCAAGACACAGTAATTTTCCACACAGTCTGCTTTCAATCTATGGCCGGGCAAATGCCGGGCTAAGGAATTACAGCTAACCCGATAAAGCTCAGTTGCGTTATATATAGCATAACTAACTGATTTAATGAGCTTTAAAGGGGCGTGTTAAGGTTTGGAAAAGTATGTAAAACCACTCACGTTCCGGCTACGAACCAGGGGGTCGTGGGTTCGAATCCTGCCGGGCGCGCCAAGAGTAACGAACAATGAATAAGTAACCGCTGTTGGAATTGCTGCGTGGCGTGTTGGGTGAATCACTCACCCGCATCCATGTCAGTCACCTCAAGGGTTGGCCAACAAGCAACCGATTAAGCCAGGCTTTTACAGGTCGAACCACCTACATTTTTAACCATTTATATTTATAAAAATATTCTTGAAATTTCTTTTTACGGATCTCGACGGCACGTTTCTTGGCGGGACCAAGCAGGAACAACTGCGTCTGCTTCAGGCCATTGAATCCTCCGGCATTGGTCTTGTTTATGTCTCGGGTCGGGGCCACCCGAGTATTTTTCCAGCCATCAATTCCAATGAGCTTGCCAGGCCTAATGCTGTTATCGGCGATGTTGGCACAAGCATCTGGGACAGCAGAGGCGAGACCTTTAGCCAAGACTACGAAAGCCTTGTGCAAGCCCGCTGGAAAGACGGGCAGCATCTTCTACGAGACCAGCTAAAGGAGTTTCTTAACCAAGGCCTTCGCGAGCAGCCCATTTTTGGCCCTCACCGTTACAGCCTGCACTTCGACAGGCCCGCAATCGCCAAATACGCAGCGAAACGTATTGAGGCGCTTGGCTTTGACGGCCTTATCTCTGACAACCAGTACCTTGATGCGCTGCCTCGGGGCGTCAACAAAGGATTTGCAGTGAGCTGGCTCATGGCTTATTGGGGGCTCACTGCCCACCAGGTTCTAGTGGCAGGAGACACGCTGAACGACCTGGCGATGCTTCGCCTACCGTTGCCCGCAGTGGTGGTTGCCAACGCCGAGCCAGCGCTTAAAGAAGCGCTCCTAACTCAAAAGGAAAATCCGGGCCTTATGTTTGCAAGCCAAGATGGCGCTGCGGGTATTTATGAGTCGCTCGAGCAGCTTGGATGGCTGTAACAAGACCAAAGGAAAACCTAACGCCATGACAGGATCAGCCCGATTTGTATTGGTGTATCACCGACAACCCTTCGAAGAATATGAAGAAAACGGCGAGGTCCGACTTCGGCCCCACCGCAGTCCCAACGGAATTATTCCCAGCCTAAAAGGGTTTTGCGCAAGCCTTCCCGACCCATCCGAGGCGGTCTGGCTCGCATGGAGCCATGTTGATACAGATGAGCAGGCTGGCACCATTCTTGGTGAGGCCACAGTGGAGGCTCAGAAAGAAACACCCCTTCGAGTGGTCCGCATGGGCCTTACGCGCGAACAGGTGAGCTCGTTTTATCACGTGACATCGAAGGCGGCCCTGTGGCCGATCTTGCACGGGTTTCCAGGCCGCTTTGACTACGACGCCGCCGACTGGGAGGCCTTTCGTGAGGTCAACGCGCTTTTTGCAAAAGCCGTCTGCCAAACAGCTGCGCCCGGCGCAACGGTCTGGGTTCACGACTACAACCTGTGGCTTGTACCTGGTCTTGTAAAGGCTCAGCGACGCGACCTGATTGTGAGTTTTTTCCATCACACGCCTTTCCCTCCTGCCGACATCTTCGGCATTCTCCCCTGGCGCGAAGAAATTCTTGGAAGTCTTCTTCAGTGCCATAGGGTTGGCTTTCATGTGCCGCGATACGCCGATAACTTTGCCAACTGCGCCGAATCGTTTTGCCGAGCCCAGCCACTGCGTCGCCAATTTGTTGGCAAGGAGCTTGCCCAGGTGGGCAGCGTCTTGCACCAGGCCTCTTACACGAGCAGTCTGCGATACAAAGACCAGATCTGCCAGCTCGATGCAGTTCCAATTGGCATTGACACAGCGCTGATTCAAAGAACCTTACGAAAGAAGGTCTCGCAACAAAAGGTTGGTGAAATTCGGCGCGAGCTTAATGTTGAGAAAATGATCTTTTCGGTGGGCCGAGTTGACTACACCAAGGGCACCTGCGAGATGCTCGATGCCTTTGAGCGTCTGCTTCAACGCGAGCCGCTATGGCATGGCCGAATAAAGTTGTGTCTTACAAGCGTGGCGCCTTCGCGCGGCATGAATGTCTATGAAGATATTCAAGATGACATTGAGCGGCGTGTCGGACACATTAATGGCCACTTCTCAAAGCTTTCTTGGAGCCCTATTCTTCTTTTCACACAGCCCATTGACTTCGAGACGCTGGTGTCTTGGTACTGTGCGGCTGATGTCTGTTTTATTACACCCTTGCGTGACGGCTTAAACCTTGTAGCCAAGGAGTTTGTTACCTGCCAGTCGGGCCGTGCAGGTGTGTTGGTGCTCTCGGAGTTCACCGGCGCCGTCATTGAACTGGACGAAGCCATTCATGTTAACCCTTATTCCAGTCGCAGCCTTGACCGTGGTCTTTCACAGGCCTTGGTGATGCCACGCGAAGAGGCAATGCGACGGCTTCAAGCCATGGAGAAAAGGCTTGTGCGCTACAACATTCGCCATTGGACACGCAAAATGATGCAACTGCTTCGACCAGGAATCCCAAAAGACGTCTAGACTTGAGGCCATGGTCTGGCCATATAAAGTTCGCGTCGTGGGCGCAGGTATTGCTGGCTTGAGTTTCGCTGTGGCGCTTACCCAAAGGGCGAAGGCCAACGGCCCAGGTGAACTCGGCACCGAATGTCTTCGAATTGATGAAGCTGCATCAGGCCCTTCAAGCGACGGCGCGGGTATTCAACTTGGCCCCAATGTGGTGCGGCTCTTACAAAATGACCTTGGCCTTTCGAATGCACTGCATACCCTAAGCTTTGCCCCAAAATGCATCAGTCTTTACAGCCTGCAGTCAGGCAAAAGGCTCGCCCGCCTTTCACTTGAAGACTTTGAACGCCGCTATGGCGCCAAGTACCTCACCATGCATCGGGCTTCATTACAGTCTTCGCTGCTCGCTCGGCTTCATGAAAGCGGCCATACGGTGAACTGGGCAAGCCCCTTTAACAACGATCAAGAGGGCCCGCTACCGACTGCATCCCAGCACAAGTCCAATGAAACTCGAACGACCCAAGGCCTTGAATACAAAGACACGCTTCTTGTAGGGGCAGATGGTCGGCGAAGCGCCTGCAGAAAGGTTTACTTCGAGCCCTTTGAGCAAGCCAAGGGCAGACTGGGGAAACCCAATGCCCTTCGGCAGCCTTTTTTTACAGGCCAGCTAGCGTTGCGAAGCGTGGTGACCTCACTTAACAATGTGCCCGAGGCCCAACAGCAGGAAATTGCAGTCTGGACAGCACCCCATCATCATCTGGTGGGCTATCCCATGGTTATGCCAGTGGCCGCAGGCACGCGCCTTCACTACAACCTTGTGGGCTTCATTACCAGTGAAGACACCAACTCGAATGCGGCTGGCTGGTCCTGCCTTGCCAGCACCGATCAGGTGAGGCTGTTGTTGCAGGCTTTGCACCCCAGCCTGCAATGGATACCAACGTCCGCGGAGTCCTGGTCAAGCTGGCCGCTTTGGGCAAGCCCAACCATGCAGTCGCCTGAAGATCACTACAAAAACAATGTCTTTCTTATCGGTGATGCCGCCCACGCAATGCGACCTCATCAGGCACAAGGTTCGGCCATGGCCATTGAGGACGCCTGTGCTTTGGCCAATCATCTAACCTCTGGCTCGGGAACGCTGCACGACAAATGCCAACGTGCCGCCCAAGAACGCTGGCAGCGCAATGCCCGGGTTCAACGCCAGTCCCTGCGCAATGGCAGAGTTTTTCAGTTTACGGGCCCCATGGCATGGTTGCGCGACCGCGCCTTAGGGCTTGCGGGTAGCAGACTTATGGACCAGCCTTGGCTTTTTCGGGGCCCATCAGGTCTCTAACGCAAAGAATCAGCAAGAAAAGCCCGTTACACTCGAGCCAACAGAAGTTAACATTGACTCCAACTCGCTTTATTTAATTAGCTTCATTTGTGAGATTTTGCCTTATGACAACCGACCTTGCGCCCTCTCTAGCTGAACTCGATCTTCTTAAAAATGTTGTTCGCGAGCATGGACTTGAAGCAGGGCTTGAGGCGCTATGCCTTGGGCTTTCTAACCTGTTTCATTGCCGGGTTCGCATTGCTGCCCTCGACCCTGACGGACAGTTTGAAACGCCCTCCCCGGGCAGCCAAACCGAATGGCTCGAAGTACAGGGCCACTCCTACGGCCTTTTTATTATCCGCAGCGAGCCCTTATCAGCGAATGAGCGTGAGCATGCCCGCATTCTCATCGGCATATCCGAGCGATGGCTTAATGCCGTCTCCGAGATTAAACGTCTTGAAGACGAACTAAGCCAGACAAGCCGTATCGACCCCCTAACGCGTCTCGCTAACCGTCGTTACTTCGAGGAGTCGCTTCGTCAGTCCATTTCGCGCTCAACCCGTTCGGGCCATATGCTTGCCTGCATGCATGTCGATCTCATTGGCTTTAAGAAGGTAAACGAGGCGTTGGGTGAAGAAATTGGTGATGAAATGCTCTTTGCACTGGCCGAGAATATGCAAAGGCTTGTTCGTACAGACGATGTGGTTGGGCGTATTGGTGCTGATGAGTTTGCAGTACTGCTTAATGCCGTCGGCACGCCAGACAATGTTGCCTTAATTGTCGACCGGTTCCAGTCCATGCTTGCTTCGCCGCCCATCCCCACCGACTTATGGAAGGGCGCACGCATTGGTATTTCAATTTTCCCCCTTGATGCTCAGACCGAAGCTGGCCTGCTTGATGCAGCGGCCGTTGCGTTAAATTCCACCAAGTCAAGTCAAGAGGCTGTCCATGCCTACTACCACGAACTGCCCGCAAACGAGCGCTAAGAAATCGTATAAGCCTCCAGTCCAAGGCCTTGGGCTGAAAGGCCCAGGTGCAGGCCTTAAAAACGAGACCTACCTAAGCCTTGCATTGAAATGCCATGGCCTTCTCGGGGCCGACATTCTTTTCGGGGGCAAGGCGCAAGACGAGCTCTGCGCCAGCGCAAGTAAACGACTTCAGACGAGTCTGCTTTGCGCCTTTAAAGAGCTCGCTTCAGACCGAGGGGCAAATCCAAAGGAAAGACCAGCCTTTCAGTACAAGGTTTCAAAACAGGGCGACCTGTTGCTGCTTTCTCTGGTAACGCACAAGACCTTACTTGATGAACACCGCCTTCAAGCGCTTATCGACAGCCTCATGGCCGCGCTAAAGAAACCTATGAAAATGTTGGGTCAGGCTTTGATGCTCGAGACCGACCCCAGAATTGGCTACCATGTCGGCCAAGAGCTCGCCTTTGACAAGGCTGCGTTTGCACTCGCCCGAACGAGTCTTCATAGCCCTGTTCAACGGTATGATCTGCGTCATCGTCGGTTACGCCTTGCACGCATGAAGCGCGAGACGGAGATACGGGATGGTTTAAGACGAGGCGAGTTCGTGAGCTACTTCCAGCCTAAAATTGATCCTCGTAACAACCAGGTGGTGGGTGGTGAGGCTCTTGTGCGTTGGAAGCACCCTGAAAAGGGGCTGTTGATGCCAAAAGACTTTCTTGGCATTGCAGAAGAATCGAGCCTGATCTGTGACATTAGCCAAACAGTTGCCAGACAGACGGTTGCCTTGCTTGTTCGTCTAAAACGCAAAGCCAAAGAAGTGCCCATTGCCATTAACCTTTCGGAGCAAGACCTCAAGGTACCCGACCTCATTGAGCAGACCAGCAGGCAGCTTGGAAAATGTAACCTAAGCCCAGACCTCATCAACTTAGAAGTCTCTGAGCGTGTGGCCTTAATTAACGAAGAGGACCTTTCCGACTTCATGAGTGCGGTTCAAAAGGCCGGTTTTAGCCTGGCTTTGGACGACTTCGGAACCGCCTATTCAGGCCTTCTACGGTTGTTGCAACTTCCCATTTCAGAAATTAAGGTGGACAGACTCTTTTTAGTAAAGGCTGCGGAATCTCCCAAAGGACGCAGCATTCTGCAAGGCCTTGTAAGCATGTTGCTTGAGCATAAATACCGCGTTACCGTTGAAGGGGTTGAAAAGCTAAGAGAGCTTAATCTTTTAAAGGCTATGCCTGGATGCTTTGCTCAGGGCTTTTACTTTTCACCAGCCGTGGATGCGCAACAGTTTCAGGGTCTGAAGGTTTAAGGTTTTAAGGATCTAAGCGCCTCATGTTCACAGCCTTCAAAGTTCAGGGTCCTCGTGCGCTTTTGCTAAGCGCTGGGCTAGCCTTCGTGCTGCATGCTGTTGCCGCCCCGCCAGCGAACAAGGGACTCGTCAGCGAGTCCTCTATACCAGGGCAGTGCCTTGGTAATAACCATGCCCAAGGCTCTCCAAAAAGGCTTTCCGTGGGGGTTGTTCCACAACTTCCAGCAACAGAGACACTGAAGCGATGGAGCCCCTTTCTAGAGAACATTGGGAAATCAACCGACGTGTGCTTTGTTCTTTCTGTGTCAACAAGCATTCCAGAGTTTGAGTCTGAGTTTCTTCAAGGGCGTTACGACCTTGCCTTTATGAACCCCTACCATCAGGTGATGGCCTTTAAAGCCCAGGGCTACGAGGCCATGCTGGCCGATACCCGGCTTCTTACTGGCATTCTTGTAGTGGCCAAAGACAGCCCTGCAAAAAGTCTTGGCGACCTTCAGGGCGCAACGCTTAGCTTTCCCGCACCCAATGCCTTTGCTGCCTCCTTGCTTATTCGCTCCATTCTGGCCGATCAAGGCGTGAGCTTTAAAGCAAGTTATGTGAAAACACACACCAATGTCTACCGGTCGGTGGCGCTTGGTTCTGCCAAAGCCGGTGGGGGCGTAAACAACACCCTCTTGCGCGAGCCCGAGTCACTTCGAGCAACCTTGCGCGTTCTTTACGAAACCCCTGGCTTTAGAGCTCACCCCTTTTCAGCCCACCCAAGGGTCTCCTCCGAACTGCGTGCGGCAATTACAAAACATATTCTGCAAATGACCTCTAAGCCCGAGCAACAAAACCTTCTAAACCAGGTCCAAATGCCGAACCCCGCCAAGGCCAGTCACAGCAAAGACTATGCACCGCTTCAGAAACTGGGCATAGAGCAATTCGTTATCAACGAAAACAAAAACTAACTCTGCTGCGAAAAAGCGTGCTACGACGCAGCGACCGCCCAACCCTTTCATCAAACTACGTCGTGGCGACGGCAGCATGGCTTACTGCCGCCACACTGCTGATGATTCTTACGGGTGCGTTCTGGGTTTACTACGAGTCGAAAATTATTCTAAGCGAGCAGCAACAGCAGGCGCGAAGCCAATTAGCTGAGGGCATTGGCATTGCTATGACCGAAGGACTCGCCGTCAAAGACTTCGGGCTTTTAGAGTCTCGGCTTGTGCAGGCGTTATCGAACCCGAGTCTCGAATCGGCGCTTATTGTTGACCCCGACGGACGCGCCTTAGCCCAGGTTGAGATTAACGATGAGGGCCTGCCGAGCCCCATCTTCGATACGAGGAGCATTAACCTTCCCGAAGCCACAAAGAGCCCCATTGCCTTTGAAGAGTTAGGTGCGGATGGGCGGGTTATTGCATGGCAGCCGGTTACAGCAGGCACCCTCTTGGGCTGGCTGTCGCTGCGGTTTGCCTACGATGAGACCGAACTCATTCTCGCCGAGCTAGGACGAAAGGCCTTTTTTCTTACGCTCACCATCACCCTTGTTCTGCTTGGGCTCTTTGCCCTTATTTTGCGCAGAGCCTATCGCGTCATTGTAGAAAACGAGGTGCAGCTTCGGCGTGCAAACCAGTCGCTTAAAGATGCGGCCGAGCACGATCCGCTTACACGGCTTCCGAACAGGGCAGCGCTTACGAACATGCTTCAGACCTGGCTTGATGAGGCAAACAGGCACAAGCTTGGAATGGCAGTGGTCTTTCTTGACCTTGATGGCTTTAAGCCTTTGAACGATACCCACGGCCACCGCTTTGGGGACAAGGTTTTAATTTGGGTTGCTCAGGCCCTAAAGCAATCGGCTCGGCAAGAAGACTTCATAGCACGCTACGGTGGCGATGAGTTCATTATTCTTCTTCACGAAGTGAGCAATATGGATGAAATCTCACCCTTGCTGCGTCGCGTGCTCAAACGCCTCACCCAGACCTTTGAAATTGACAGCATTCAGGCTCGGCTAGGCAGTAGCATTGGGGTGGCCGTATACCCTCTGCATGGTCGGTCAGCCAACGAACTTCTTGTAAAGGCCGACCAGGCCATGTACGAGGCAAAGGCAGCCGGTGGTAATCAATGGGCCGTCTGGACCCGCCCAAGCTCGTAAGGCACTAGGCTGTCTGAGGGTCGGGTTTTCGTAAAAGGCGCTCTTTAGCCGTCGTAACGTCCATATCACGGGGAAGCGGAACAGCGTTTTTCACAGCAAGCACCTCGGCCATCACACTGACAGCAATTTCTGCGGGTGTTTTACTTCCAATGTAGATACCTATAGGACCACGAAGCCGGGTTACCGAGGCTTGTGTCTGATCAAAATGCTCAACAAGCCGTTCGCGACGTTGCTGGTTATTGCGTCGTGAGCCAATGGCCCCTACATAAAACGCGTCGGTTTCCAGTGCCTCAAGCAGCGCCAGGTCGTCAAGCTTCGGGTCGTGGGTAAGCGCAAGAACGCAGCTGCGTCGATCGAGGCGAAAGGCCTTGACGACATCATCGGGCCAATCGTTAAGAAGGCTTACATTCGGGACAGACCAGGAGGTTCGATACTCTTGCCGGGGATCGCAGACCGTAACGGCAAAGCCACAGAAATTGGCCATGGTGGCTAAGTATTCAGAGAGCTGACCGGCGCCAATGATGAGCATTCGGAACTGTGGGCCGAAGGTGTTCACCAAATGCGTGTCGGTGAGCCGAATTCGATTGGGCTGCTCGGCAACGTCCAGTGTGACCGCGCCGGTGGTTAAAAGCGTACGGCGCTGCACAAGCCTTCCCTTAGCCAGGGCATCAAGAAGAAGCTCAAGCTGACTTAGCTCGGGGTTGAACTCAAGCAAAAGCTCCAGTGTTCCTCCGCAGGGAAGGCCAAACCGATGAGCCTCATCGGCCGTCACGCCGTAGGTAAGGCGCCTTGGCGGCCCGCCAGGAAATTCGCCTGCTCGCGACTTGGAAAACTGGCGAATGAGGTCGTCTTCTATGCAGCCCCCTGATACAGAACCCACAACGGCACCATCCTCTGAGAGCGCCATGATGGAGCCTTCGGGTCTTGGGGAGCTACCCCAGGTTCGAATCACGGTCGCAAGAAGGGCCTGGCGACCCGCAGCCCGCCAGGTTCTTAGTGTCTGAAGCACAATGACGTCAAGATTTTCCATAGGCTCGTCTCACTTCCTTAGGCGTTATTGACTGCACACATTCAAACGACATGATTTAGGTTCCCGAGGCGGGTGCAAAAGCGATGACCAGGCCCGCAGCCACTGCTGCCGCCAAGTACAGGCCCCAGCGTGGAACTCCAAAAAAACCATCCTGGGTATTTTCTATAGGGCCACTTGCTGTCTTCTTGGATGCACCAACGTCTTCCGATAGGCCCGAGCCCGGTTGCTCGGCCTGGTGACGCTCAGCAAGCTTTGCCTCAAACCGCTTGAAGAAGTCTTCGGCCAGAGACTTCGCCGCAACATCGATGAGCCGCTGGCCCACCTGGGCAAGCTTGCCTCCCACATGCGACTGAACCTCATACTGCAGCTCAACGCCTTGATCATTCGGAATCAACTGAACCTTTGAGCTGCCCTTGCCAAAACCGGCAACACCACCCTGCGCCTCGAAGTGAATGACGTAAGAGCTTGGCGGAACAACATCTGCAAGCGTGACCGTTCCGGAGAACTTGGCGGCCACCGGACCGATACGAATAGAAACACCCATGGCGTACTGCAGGTCGGCTACCGCTTCAAACCTGTCGCAGCCAGGGATGCAGGCCTTAAGCATCTCAGGGTCGTTCAGTGCCTGCCAGGCCTGCTCGGGTGTGACCGCCAGCTGGCGTGTTCCATTCATCTGCATAACGAATCTCGTCCTAATAATTGTTCGACAGCCTGCGAAAAGACCTCGAGGCTCTCGAGGTTATGCACGGCCATCATGGAATCACTGAAGCGTGCCAGAGTGGAGGCACCCGCCGCAAGGGGTTGATAACCCGAATAGCGCAACAATGGATTAAGCCACAGAAGGCGGCCTGCCACCGAGCGCAGCCAACGCATCCCTTCGTTGAGCTGCCCAGGCTCTCCGGTGTCAAGGCCATCGGTAATTACAAGAACCAGGCTACGCCGGCCGACAAAGGCCGCACGGTGCTTGGCACGAAGTTCTTGCAGGCTTTGCGCCATACGTGTCCCACCGGCATAGTCGGGAATGGCCTGGGCCGCCTCTAGAAGCATCAGGTCGGTATCGGGCTGACGAAAGACCTTCGATAAAGGCGTTAAGCGACTGCCAAAGGCAAAGACATGAGGCTTGCTGACATGCGTTGCCGCATGAAGAAACGACAGAATCATTCGCGCATAGCGCTCCATAGAGCCCGAGATATCAACAAGTATCACCAAAGGCATCGGGCGACGCATTGGCTCCTGGTAGCCAAGCCTAAGCATCTCACCATAACTTCGGTGAGCCCTGCGGGCTGTTTCGCGCCAGTCGGTCTGACGACCACGCATAGACGACGCTTGACGCCGGCTTTTGTAACGAGGCAGACAAAGCGGGATACGGCGAGCAAGCTGCTGAACCCTTAGAGCCTCTGATGCCGAGAGCTGCTCGAAATCAGCCTGGCGAAGGCGGTCGAGCTCGCTCATCGTCATGGCCATGTCAATTTCAAACGACTGCTCGTTTTGTTCCGTGCTGCGAAGGGACGCCTTTTCAGACGGTGAGCGAAGGGCCTCTTGGCTACGGGGCCTTCGCGCGGGGCGCTCCCCTGCCTTGTTCGGAGGCAGAAGCTGCGCCATAAGCTGCCTGGCCATATCCGGATTACGAAAGACGGCATCAAAGAGCTCGTAGAAAACAATACGGTCCTCCTGCCGGCTTACCAACACCGCCTCAAGCGCTGCACGCACTTCATCACGCCTACCAATATCCACAAAGCCTAAGGCCTGCTGGGCCAGTGCAATACGACGACTATCTACCGCAAGCCCAGCCCGGCGTAAGGTTCGGCAAAAGCCAAAAACGTTATCGGCAAGCTTGTTTTGAAGGGCATCACCAAGCGCCATAACCGAAGACCTTTATGCAGCTTTGGCTGGTGTTAAGAGCTCATCAATGAGGGGCTGCAGAGCCATAATGTCGTCGCGCTGCTTGAATAAAACGCCCGCGGTGGACTCCACAATTTCGGGGTCAAGCCGCAAGGCATTAAGGGCAACCAAAGCCTTGGCCCAGTCAACCGACTCGGCAACACCTGGCGCCCTTGAAAAGGCATTGTTGAACGGCTGGCTGCGCAGTCGTGCAACAAAGTCTGACACCTGCTGGGCAAGCAGCTCGCTAGCTTGCGGCACCTGACTTTTTACAATTGCAAGCTCGCGATCGCGGTCGGGAAACTCCATCCAGTGGAAAAGGCAACGGCGCTTGACGGCATCGTTAAGATCGCGGGTGCGATTGCTAGTAAGCAGGCTAATGGGGGGCCGGTCGGCCTTTACCGTGCCAAGCTCAGGAATGGACACCTGATACTCGCCGAGGTATTCCAGAAGAAACGCCTCAAACGGTTCATCGGCCCGGTCCACCTCGTCAATAAGAAGTACAACCCCGGGGGCCTTGGCACGAAGTGCCTTAAGCAGCGGACGCTCAATAAGGTAGGCATCCGAATAAAGCTCGCGCTCAATTTGCTCGGCAGACTGATGCTGTTCGCTTAGCCTTAAATGGAGCATTTGCGCAGCATGGTTCCATTCATACAGGGCATCGCGATGGTCAAGCCCGTCGTAACACTGAAGCCGAACAAGCTCACGTCCTAAAAGCTGACTTAACGCCTTCGCGAGCTCGGTTTTACCAACGCCAGGATCGCCTTCAAGAAGTAAAGGCCGGCCCAAACCCACAGCCAAATGAATAGCCGTTGCTAGGCGAAGGTCGGCGAAGTACCCCACCGACCGCAGGGCCTCGACCCACTGAGGGGCAGAGGCCGGAATAGCCTGCGTCATGCCAGGGCCTGCTCGACCGCCCTTTGGGTTTGAACTGCAATTAAGGCAGCGCGGTAGTCGGCCGACGCGTGAATATCACCATTAAGCTCGCTGGCATCAATGGCAACCGACTCCACCGCCTTGGCCGAGAAGTCTTTCGTAAGTGCTGCCTCGAGCCCGGCATGGCGGAAAACGCCGTTGCCAGCCCCCGTAATGGCCACCCGAACACCCGATGCAAACCTGGCAACAAAGACACCCACCAAGGCATAGCGAGATGCAGCCTGCTTGAATTTTGCATAGCCACTGGCCTCGGGAATGGGGAAACTAACGGCCTTCACCAGCTCACCCGGTTCAAGCGCTGTGGCATAAAGACCAAGGAAAAAATCGTCTGACGCAATGCTTCGCTTGGTGGTCTGAACGGTTGCATTTAGAGCCACCAAAGCGCTTGGGTAGCAGGCAGCGGGATCGTTGTTGGAGATTGATCCCCCTAACGTGCCCATGGCGCGCACCTGCTTATCGCCAATGCCTCCTGCCAGCCTGGCCAGGGCTGCAATGTGCTCGATCACCTCGGCATTGGCGGCCACCGCCTGGTGCCGTGTCATCGCGCCAATGACCAAGGCATCTTTATCCATGCAGATGCCCTGAATATCTTTAAGAGAAGAGAGATCAATAAGCTTCTCGGGCTGCATAAGCCGCTGCTTCATTGAAGCAAGAAGCGTCTGGCCTCCGGCCAAGGCATGGGCACCAGCAGCCACCGCAGCGCAGGCAGCCTCAAGGCTTGTGGGCTTTTCATAATCAAAGCGATACATGGTGAGTCTCCTTCAATGTCTTGAGATGGGCTGTTTGGTTAACGAAAACCCAAACTAGGCCCTTGCCTCTTGAATGGCCTTCCATACGCGGTGAGGACTTGCTGGCATGTCCATGTCTTTCACGCCCAGAGGCGCTAAGGCATCGAGTACCGCATTCATCACTGCAGGAGGTGAGCCAATGGCACCAGCCTCGCCACAGCCCTTCGTACCAAGAGGGTTGGTCGTGCAAGGCGTGCAGACATGGCCAATTTTAAAGTTGGGAAGGTCATCGGCCCTGGGCATTGCATAGTCCATGTAAGACCCCGTAAGCAGCTGTCCGGAGTCACGGTCGTAGACACAGTTCTCAAGAAGCGCCTGTCCGATGCCTTGTGCAAGACCTCCATGCACCTGGCCCTCGACAATCATCGGGTTGATAATGGTGCCGAAGTCGTCCACCGCGGTGAATCGGTCAACGCGTGTCTCACCTGTCTTCGGGTTAACTTCCACCTCGCAAATATAAGTGCCGGCGGGGAAGGTGAAGTTGGTGGGGTCGTAGAAGGCGGTCTCGTTCAGGCCTGGCTCAAGGGTGTCAAGCGGGTAGTTGTGTGGCACGTACGCCGTAAGAGCCACCTGACCAAACGGTATTTTTTTGTCGGTGCCCTTCACCACGAATTCACCATTAGCAAACTCGATATCGGTGTCGCTGGCCTCAAGCAGATGAGCCGCAATTTTCTTGGCCTTCGCCTCGATTTTATCGAGCGCCTTCATAATGGCCGAGCCCCCAACCGATATCGAACGCGAGCCATAGGTGCCCATGCCGAAAGGAACGCGACCCGTGTCGCCATGCACGATGTCGACATTCTCAACAGGAATGCCAAGACGTGCGGCCACCACCTGGGCAAAGGTTGTCTCGTGGCCCTGGCCATGACTATGGGAGCCGGTAAAGACCGTAACACTGCCCGTAGGATGCACCCGAACCTCGCCGCATTCAAAAAGCCCTGCGCGTGCACCCAAGGCGCCTGCAATATTCGACGGTGCAAGACCACAGGCCTCGATGTAGCTGGAATAGCCCATGCCGCGCAACATGCCCTTTGCCTCCGAGGCCTTCTTACGATCCTCAAAGCCCTTTACATCCGCAAGCTCTTGGGCCTGGTTCATGCAGCTGTGATAGTCACCAATGTCGTATTGAAGGGCTACAGGGGTCTGGTAGGGAAACTCGGTAATAAAATTACGTCTGCGAATTTCGTCTTGACTTAGCCCAAGCTCCCAGGCGGCTCGCGTGACGATGCGCTCAAGCAGATACGTGGCCTCGGGCCGTCCCGCACCTCGGTAGGCATCAACAGGCGCGGTGTTGGTAAACCAGGAATCTACCTCAACATACACCTGCGGAGTTGTGTACTGGCCTGCCAACAGGGTGGCATAAAGAATGGTGGGTACGCAGGTGCTAAAGGTGGATAGGTAGGCACCAAGGTTGGCATCGGTGTGAACCCGCAAGGCCAAGAACTTGCCCTCTTTATCCATAGCAAGCTCGGCGTGCGAGACATGGTCGCGGCCGTGGGCGTCTGTTAAGAACGACTCCGAACGCTCCGCTGTCCACTTAATGGTGCGGTTTAACTTCTTTGACGCCCAGGTGACGCAGACGTCTTCTGCATACAGATAGATCTTGGACCCAAAGCCGCCGCCCACATCGGGCGCAATGACCCGAACCTTGTGCTCGGGCAAGCCCATAACGAAGGCCGTAAGCAAGAGCCGCTCAACGTGCGGGTTTTGGTTCGATACGTAGAGTGTGTATTCGTCGGAGGCTCGGTTGTATAAGCCAATAGCTGCCCTTGGCTCCATGGCGTTGGGGATAAGCCGGTTGTTCACCAGGTCGAGCTTGGTGACGTGTGCGGCCGTTTGAAAGACCTCATCAACCTTGGCTTTGTCGCCAATGGCCCACTTGTAGCAATGATTCTCGGGTGCCTCGTCGTGAACCAGGGGAGCACCGGGGGCCTGCGCATCGCGCACATCGACAACCGCCCCTAAAACCTCGTAATCTACTTCGACAAGCTCGGCTGCGTTTTTTGCCGCCTCGTAGCTCGTGGCTATCACCATGGCGACACCATCGCCCACATAACGGGCCTTACCCTGCGCAAGAATGGGGTGAGGCGGCTCTTTCATGGGCTCACCGTTTGTGCTGGTGATGAGCCAGCCACAAGGCAGCCCCCCAACCTTATCGGCGGCTACATCTTGGCCATCAAAGACAGCAAGAACCCCAGGTGCAGCAAGTGCTGCTGCTTTATTTATCTTTTTAATGACCGCGTGGGCGTGGGGCGAGCGAACAAAAACGGTGTAAGAAATATCCTGCAGGATCACATCGTCGGTGTACTGGCCCGCGCCCGTTAGGAAGCGAACATCTTCTTTGCGAAGAACCGATTCACCAATGTAGGGAAGGCTAGAGAAATCTGAGGCACCCATTGCGACAACTCCTTAAGTGAAGATTTAACTGAGGCATTTGCGCGTAAGACTTTGTTAAGAAAACTTTGCACAAAACTTCTAAAAAAGGCCTACCGTTCGGCCCTTTCAATTAAACAGTTAGGCCGCCATTTCCTCGGCGCCCTGTTTCACAGCGCGAACAATATTTTGGTAACCCGTACAGCGGCAGATATTGCCCTCGAGCAGGTCACGTATTTCACTCTCAGTGGCCTTGGGATTTTTGCGACAAAGGTCAACCGCACTCATCACCATGCCCGTTGTGCAGAAACCGCATTGCAGTCCATGACAGTCCTTGAAGGCCTTTTGCATGGGATGCAGGGTTCCGTCCTCTGCAGCCAGGCCCTCGATGGTGTCAACTTGCGCGCCCTCGGCTTGCACCAAAAGAACATTGCACGACTTCACGGCATCGCCGTTCATTAAAACGGTGCAGGCACCGCACTGGGCTGTATCACAGCCCACATGCGTACCGGTAAGCTTCAGATGGTCGCGGAGAGCCTGGACGAGCAAGGTGTTGGCTGGGGCGTCGACGGATACCGACCGACCATTAACAGTGAGTTGAACCGGCATGACTTCCTCCAAGTTAGTTGGAATTTCCACCTCACTCTAGAACTCAAACGCAAAGGTCACAATGGGGAGAACCCTTGGCATAAGCCCAGTAATTCGAAGGGGAAATCGGCCTATGGCCGGACGGTTGTAAAAACCGCCCTAAAAACGGGGGCTTAGACCGAAAGGGTTGCACCGCCATCGATGCGATGCATGGAGCCGGTGATGTAACTTGCCCGCTCCGAAGCAAGAAAGGCGACGAAATCTCCGTATTCGTCAGGCCGGCCGTAGCGACCCACGGGAATAGTGGCCTTGGACTTCTTTTCAACCTCTTCAAGGCTAATTCCTTCGCGACCTGCCCTGGCGTTATCAAGAAAGGCAATTCGGTCGGTGTAGACCCGGCCAGGAAGAACCATGTTCACCGTCACACCTTTGGCTGCAACCTCATTGGCCAGGGTTTTCGACCAGCCCACCAAGGCGCTGCGCAGGGTATTCGACATGGCCAGGTTGGGAATGGGGATGATTACGCCCGATGATGCATTTGTAATAACGCGCCCCCAGCCTTTCTCAAGCATGCCGGGCAGGACTGCGTCGGTAAGACGAATAATGGAGAGCACCATGTTCTGAAACTGAGACTGCCAGGCATCGGCAGCCTGACCATAAGCGGTTCCGGGCGAGGGTCCCCCGCCATTATTAAAAAGAATTTGGATGGGCCCGCCGAGTTGGCTAGCGGCCTGCGCGGCCCGAGCCTCAATCTGGTTAAGTTCAGTGAGATCCCAGACCAAGGCACTTGCCTTACCACCGGCTGCGGTTATTTCTGCAACGGCATCATCCAGCTTAGCCTGCGTTCGGCCCGCCACAACAATGTGGGCCCCTTCTGCGGCAAGCGACAAGGCCACCGCCCGTCCCAGCCCAGCACCACCGCCCATTACCAGGGCTCGCTTATCATTTAGCCTAAGGTCCATCCGTTATCTCCTTACTCTTCTTTATAACGTTAACGTTTGCTCTTTCCGCCCCTACTTAAGCGAATAGCCTGATGGTACCCCTGAGCCTGAACCCTGCTGAACTAACCAGTCTCAAAGCCGCCCCCCCGGGCAAAGACCCCTACGACTTCTTCTGGTCGCTTATTTTTCGTCACTTCAAACTTAGGGCTCTCGGTCTTGTCTTGCTAAGTGTTGCGGGCATTGGCTTTATGGGCTTTGAGCCTGTGCTTATGAAGTCCATGATCAACACCTTAAGCCAGACGCCTGTTAACACGGCGGATGTCTGGCTTTACTTCGCGCTCATTATGGGGGCCTGGTATGCCTCCTCACTTGCCAACAGGCTGCGAGACTGGCTTGACATCCACACGGCGCCAGAGATACGCAAGCGCGCACAACTGGAGGTCTACTGCTGGCTTGAAGGCCACAGCCAGAAGTTTTTTGAAGATCATCTTGCTGGAAGCCTAAGCCAGAAGGTCAAGCAGGCGGGGGCCGCCATGATTAGCCTCACCGGCATTATTTTTGATGGCTTTGTTCGGGTCATCATGGCTATTTTTCTTGCAGCGGTGATTTTATCGACCGCACCTAGCCACTTTTTCTGGATCTTCATCGCCTGGCTCGTAGGCTTTCTGGCGCTCTCAGCCTGGTTCGCCAAAAAGTGCGTCCCGCTCTTTAAAGACTTTGGCGACCAGGTATCGGAGTCCACTGGCACTCTGGTTGACATTACCAGTCATATGCAAACAGTTCGCT
This sequence comes from Bordetella parapertussis, assembly GCA_945901825.1. Classification (GTDB taxonomy): domain Bacteria; phylum Pseudomonadota; class Gammaproteobacteria; order Burkholderiales; family Burkholderiaceae_A; genus Hahnella. The sequence continues at coordinate 988 of CAMDMC010000026.1, read as the reverse complement.
CAAGCGTAAAAACCATTCGCGAGCGGCTAAACGTTCTCGCCAAGCTGGAGCAAGAAAAGGCCGCCTCCGTTCGAACGCGTTGGTTCCTTATCTTTATGTTCGGCGTTCTTTATTCCCTCTTGTTGCTTTTTCAAAGTGCATTTATTGGGCTTGCCATTCAGTCCTACCTAAACGGCGACTTTGGACTTGGGGAGGTCGTTATGGTCGTCTCGCTTGCCGCCATACTTGTAGCCAATGTATGGGGGTTGTCCACCCAACTGCTGTCTTACTTCGAGCAAATCGGAACATTGAAGTCGGCCTTAACACTTATTTCCAGCGAGCACGACATTCAGGAATCGGCCCAGGCGAAAGACCTGCAGATTTCAAAGGCAGAGGTTCGCTTTATTAACATGGGTTACCGGCTGCCTGATGGGCGTTTTCTGTTTAAGAACTTTAACCTTCACATCGCGCCTGGCGAACACGTTGGTTTTGTTGGTCTATCGGGGGCGGGTAAAAGTACCTTAACCAAACTGCTGCAACGTCAGTACGACCTGCACGAAGGCCTTATTACCATTGATGATCAATCGATCTCCGAGGTTACCTTGGCAAGCCTTCATGGCGCCATTGCAGTTGTTCCTCAAGAACCAGAACTCTTCCACCGAACGCTTCGGGAAAACATCACCTACTCCCACCCCAACCCCAACGAGGAAGACTTTCTTCGCGCTGCGAGCCTGTCGCACTGCATGCCCTTCATTGAGTCGCGACCGGAAGGGGCAGATGTCTTGGTGGGCGAGCGCGGCATTAAACTCTCGGGTGGTGAGCGTCAGCGGGTTGCCCTTGCCCGAGCATTCTTAAAGAACTCCCCTATTTTAATTCTTGATGAGGCCACCTCGGCGCTTGATAGCCAAACCGAAGCACTCATTCAACAATCCATTGCCACGCTTTGCCAAGGCAAAACCGTACTGGTCATTGCCCATCGTTTATCGACGCTGCTTGGCCTTGACCGTAT
>CAMDMC010000025.1 GCA_945901825.1 Bordetella parapertussis | reverse complement strand
AAAACGCTTGCGGTAAGCGGTGTCTTTGTGGCCATTGGACACAAGCCCAACACCGATCTTTTTGAAGGCCAGCTGACCATGGCCAATGGCTACATCAAAACGCACAGTGGCCTTGAGGGCAATGCCACGGCAACCAATATTGAAGGCGTTTTTGCTGCAGGCGATGTGCAAGATCATATTTATCGTCAGGCCGTAACCAGTGCGGGCACAGGCTGCATGGCCGCACTTGATGCCCAACGCTACCTTGAGAGCCTTGATAGCGGTGGTTAACGACGACGAAAAGGCGCTTTTTGAGCAGGCAACCGCGGGCGCCATTCGGCATCGCCACGAGCGGCATCCGGATGCGGGCTTTCGGCCAAAGCCCAAGCCCATTCCGAAGCAACGCATGCTTGATGAACGTGCTGCTCTTGAAGAGAGTCAGCTCTCGGACATTACCCCCGACACGCTGCTTGATAGCGACGATGCGCTTTCATTTACACGCAACGGCATCTCGGCAGATACCCTTCGACGACTAAGGCGCGGACACTGGGCCTTGCAGGGCCAGCTTGATCTTCACGGGCTGCGCTCCGAGGAAGCCCGCGAGGCACTTTATGGTTTTGTTCGCCAGAACTGGCGCTCGGACCGTCGCTGTCTGCGGGTTATTCATGGCAAGGGCCTAGGGTCGGAGGGTCGCATGCCGGTGCTAAAAAGCAAGGTGCGATCTTGGCTTATGCAGTTAAACGAGGTGCTTGCCTTTTGCCAGGCCCCCGCCCACGAGGGGGGCTCGGGCGCGGTAATTGTGCTGCTTAGGTCGTCGCGCTAAGGGCGTTGGGCGAGAGCTTTCCATGAGTAAACCGGCCAGGTGCTTCGAGCCTGTCCTGCCTCACCACCAAACACAACTCCCCCTCCCGCTAAGGCCTCTGGGAATGTATTTGCGAAGCTTCTCAGGCCCCGGAAATAGTCGTTTGTAACCGTCTGGCCAGCCTTGACCTCAATGGCATGAACCTGCCGACCCAGCGGAAGAAGCAGGTCAATCTCGTTACCCTCGGAATCCCGATAAAAATACATTTCGGCAGATTCCCCCCTGTTTAGACGGTCTTTCATGGCCTCAATAACAACGAAGTTCTCAAAGAGTGAGCCATACAAGGGATCTCTTTTTAACTGGTCTTCCGACCGAATACCCAAGAGCCAAGAAGCAAGACCAACATCGATAAAAAATAACTTGGGAGACTTAATGAGGCGCTTACTGGTGTTAGTGGACCAAGGCGGAAGCAGGTGCAGGACGTAGCTGGTCTGCAATAAATCAACCCAGGCCCTTGCAGTTGCATGCGAGACACCCGCGTCGTTACCCAGGCTAACCAGATTCAGAACCTGACCAATACGCCCAGCGCAGAGGCGCACAAAGCGCTCAAACCTTTGCAAATCATGGACAGCAGCAAGCTGCCGAAGATCACGCTCGATGTAGGTTGAAAAATAATCGCCAAGTGCCTGCGTGGGGTCGAGGCCGCGATGGTGAATTCGCGGATAGAAGCCTGTAAACAAGGTTCCCTCGAGGCTCTTAACCGAAGGAGGGCCCGCGCATGCGCGGACCGATTCGCCGAGTGTGAAAGGAAGGAGCTTCAATAAGGCTGTTCGACCCGCAAGCGACTGAGAGACATGCCGCAGAAGCTCAAACTGTTGGCTTCCAGTAAGGATGAATCGCCCTGCAATGGGGTTTTGATCAACCAGAGTTTGGAGGTACGACAAAAGTTCTGGGGCCCGCTGAATTTCATCGAGGATGGCCCCGCTTGATAAAGACCCTAAGAAACCTCTTGGGTCGTCCAAGGCAAAGCGCCGAGTATCAGGGTCTTCTAGGCTTACGTATGCCAGGTGAGGAAAGCACGCCCTGGCCAAGGTGGTTTTACCGCTCTGCCTTGGACCCGTGAGGGTGACGACAGGAAACTTTGTGGCAAGCTTTTTAAGGGGGCTCTCAATGTCGCGGGCGATCATCGAAGAAGCATAACCTAAAACCTGTAAAATGAAGAAATTTTCTTCATTTTACAGGAAAAGGGAGGGCACAAAGGAAAGTAAAAACTAGGGCCTTAAGCCCCCCTTTTTTACACCGCCTCTTCGCCAGTCTCGCCTGTACGAATTCGAATAACCTGCTCAACGGGCTGCACGAAAATTTTGCCGTCTCCAATACGCCCCGTTCTCGAGGCCTCGGTAATGGCCTCGATGGCGCGCTCAACGAGCTCGTCAGCAACCACCGCTTCAACTTTAATTTTGGGAAGAAAGTCAACCACATACTCCGCGCCGCGGTAGACCTCGGTATGCCCTTTTTGACGCCCAAAGCCCTTGACATCTGTAACCGTAAGGCCTGCCACCCCAACGTCTGCAAGCGCCTCACGAACCTCGTCGAGCTTAAAGGGCTTCACAATGGCGGTAATTAGCTTCATGAAAAAAGCTCCTTTTCAGAAAAACGGTTGGTAAGGGGAAAGCGCCAGTCGCGACCAAAAGCACGTGGGCTAATACGAGGTCCAGGAGCAGCTTGTCGACGCTTGTATTCCGAGCGTCTTAAAAGACCTATGACTTGTTCAATGACCTCTTGACTGTGCCCGGCGGACTGAATGGCTCCGAGCGCCTCGCCGCGCTCAACAAAACGCTCCAAGATGTCATCGAGCACATCGTAGGCAGGCAGACTGTCTTGGTCGGTCTGATCGAACCGAAGCTCTGCCGTTGGGGCCCGGGTAATAATTCTTTCGGGAATAACCTCGACTCCACCGTGCTTAAGACCTCGGGCGTTTCGAAGCCGCGAAAGCCTGTAGACCATGGTCTTTAGAAGATCCTTAATGACCGCGTAGCCACCGGCCATGTCCCCATAAAGCGTGCAGTAGCCCACAGCAAGCTCCGATTTATTGCCTGTGGTGAGCACAAGCCGCCCCGTTTTATTGGACAAGGCCATAAGGTAAGTGCCGCGAATACGAGACTGGAGGTTTTCCTCGGTAAGGTCGGGGGCAAGGCCTTCAAACGCAGGCGCAAGACCTTGCTCGAAGCTTGTATAGGCAGACTCAATGCTAATTTCGAGAGTCTGAACACCAAGGGCCCGCGCGCAGGCGCGCGCATCGTCAACACTCATGGTGGCGGTGTAACGCGAGGGCATGATGACTGCTGTTACCTGATCGGGGCCCAAGGCGTCGGCTGCAATGGCAAGCGTGAGGGCAGAATCGATACCGCCCGACAAGCCCACAATGCCACCACGAAAGCCGTTTTTCAAAACGTAATCGCGCGTACCCAAAACAAGCGCCTCGTAGGCCTGATGATCGGTGTCAAGCTCGACGGTGAGTTCACCCTCAAAACGGTGGCCAGGGCTATTGAAACTCCAGATGCAGAGATCTTCTTGAAAGCGCGCTGCTCGCGCAGTAACCTGGCCCTCACCATCGACTGCAAAGCTATCACCATCAAAGATAAGCTCGTCTTGCCCACCCACCAGGTTGCAAAAAACCGTTGGAATTTTATGGCGCACAACATGGGCGCGAACCACCTCGAGCCGCTCGTTCTGCTTGTTTAAATGAAAGGGTGAGGCGTTCATAACCAAAAGGGCCTGGGCACCCTCGGCCTTGGCCATGGCGGCGGCACGCGGAAACCAGACATCTTCGCAGATGTTAACGCCCAGACGCACACCCTTTACCTCAAATACAAAAGGCGCCCCATCGGGCTGGAAATAGCGCTGTTCGTCAAAGACGGCATAGTTCGGTAGCTCGAGCTTGGCATAATGACCCAGCACGGAGCCATTTTTAAAAATAAGTGCTGCGTTGTAAACACGACCGTCAATTTCGCGTGGATAGCCCACCAGGTAGGTAAGCGAGGGAAGCTCTTGGCTTTTTCCCACGAGCTCATCGAGCACCTGCTGGCTGCGACGCAGAAACGAGGGGCGCAACAACAGGTCTTCAGGCGGGTAACCCACCAGTGAAAGTTCAGGTGTTAGCAGTAGATCGGCACCCTTTTCCGCCGCCGTTACTGCGGCCTGATGAATTTTTTGAGCATTTGCGGCAAGGTCGCCTACGGAGGCGTTGATTTGAGCAATCGCAATTTGAAGGGCCATACATGAATTATCGCATGCAGCTTGCGGCCAGCTTTGCCGAGGTAGACCCAGTAGCCTGGGATGCACTTGTGGCCGCCAGCCCGCGCCCGACCCCTTTCATGCAGCATGCCTTTTTGCGACTTGCCGAGCAGACCGAGTCAGCCGGCCCACAGACCGGCTGGACCGCTCGGCCCCTTTTGCTTTTTACGGAGGCTAACGACTTGGTGGGAGCGGCCGCACTTTACGCCAAGGCCCACAGTTATGGCGAGTATGTTTTTGACTGGGCCTGGGCGCGAGCCTATGAGCAGGCAGGGCTGAATTATTTCCCCAAGTGGCTCGTGGCAAGCCCCTTTAGCCCAGTGCCTGGAAGCAGGCTCTTGGGGGTCAGCGCTGATGCTCGACATGCCCTTGCCGTGGCACTTTCACAGCTAACGAAGGAATCCGGTCTGTCGTCTTGCCATATTCTTTTTGCCCATGAATCGGACCAGGAGGCCCTGGAGAGCACCGGTTGGCTCATTCGTAAGGGCGTGCAGTTTCATTGGTTCAACAAAAACTACACGGACTTCGAAGCTTTTTTAGACCAGCTCAGTCAGCCAAAGCGCAAGAAGATTCGGGCCGAGCGTCGTAAGGTAAGCGAGGCGGGGCTTCATTGCCGGATGGTGAAAGGCGAAGCCATAAGCCCAGACCTACTCGCCTTTTTTTATCGCTGCTATTCCAATACCTACTATGAACATGGCAACCCGCCTTACTTCTCAGAAAGCTTTTTTACGGGCCTTCTGCAGGCCATGCCCGAGAACCTGGTGCTAAGCCTTGCCGAAGACGCCACCGGCAAGCCCATTGCCTGCGCCTTGCTCATGAACCATCGGGACGCAGAGGCAAATGAGAACGTGCTTTATGGCCGGTACTGGGGGTCTACCCAGTACGTGCCCTGCCTGCACTTTGAGCTGGCCTACTACACGCCCATTGAGTGGGCGATTGCCCAGGGCATTCAACGGTTTGAAGGTGGCGCCCAGGGGGAGCACAAAATGGCAAGAGGCTTTGAGCCCATTCCAATGGGCTCAGCCCACTGGATTTCCGAAGCCAGATTTCGGGATGCCGTAACCCGCTTTTTAGAAAGGGAAGGCGAGGGAATGTCGTCTTATTTCAACGAGCTTGAGGAGCGCACCGCGTTTAAGGTTTCGGGCTTGGCCCCTTAGCTTCTTAGCCCCCTAATCCTTCAGCCCCTTAGCCCTTCCCCTATTAACTTTCCGTTGCTGGGCTGCGCCCTATAAGGAAAGACTTTTTTGGTAGCGTTGAGCGCCGTCGATGATTTCTTGTTTTGCCGACTCAGGCCCTTCCCAGCCCCGCACCTTCACCCACTTTCCCTTTTCAAGATCCTTGTAATGCTCGAAAAAGTGTTGAATTTGATGAAGATGCTCGGGCGCGATGTCCTCAGGTTTGCGCCAGTGTTTGTAAATGGGCAGAACTCTGTCAATTGGAACCGCCAGAAGCTTGGCGTCCTGCCCTGCTTCGTCCTCCATTTTTAGAACGCCAATGGCACGGCAGGGCACCACGGCACCCATGGCCACGGGAAACGGAGTGATAACAAGCACGTCCACCGGGTCTCCGTCATCGGAGACCGTCTCGGGCACGTACCCGTAGTTACAGGGGTAATGCATCGAGGTCATCATGAAGCGATCAACAAAAAGCGCACCCGAGTCTTTATCGACTTCGTATTTAATAGGGTCGCTGTGGGCGGGGATTTCCACAATGACATTGAATTCTTCGGGGCAGTTTTTGCCCGCCGAAACGCTTTTGAGGGCCATGAGCAGAGGTCTCCAATAAAGGCTCTCATCATAAGGGATTCCCCTAGGTTGGGGCAAAGAAAAGCCGAAGCGAGCCTGCAGCCTAGCGCCCCGACAAAAGTTCCAAAGAGCATTGGCTTACACTTCCGACTGCTCACTCAATTCCATGCGGTCTGCTGTTTCTTAACCTTTTAGGGGGATGTTGTCATGATGGACGGACTCACCTTTGCCATAGCCTGCGGGGTCTTGGCAATTATTTATGCGCTTGTCTTAAGCCGATGGATTCTGGCTCAGCCCGCGGGCAACGCACGTATGCAAGAAATCGCCGCCGCCATTCAGGCGGGTGCTTCGGCCTATCTGGCTCGGCAGTACAAGACCATTGCCATTGTCGGGGTCATTATCTTCGTTCTTATTGCGGTCATTCCTGGCCTAGGAATACCTACTGCCATTGGCTTTGCGGTGGGTGCCATTCTGTCGGGGGCTGCAGGCTTTATTGGAATGAACATTAATGTTCGGGCCAATGTAAGAACCGCGGAGGCAGCAAAAGGAGGCATTAACGCCGCGCTCAACGTAGCCTTTAAGGGCGGCGCCGTCACCGGCATGTTCGTCATTGGCTTGGGCCTGGTTGGCGTTGCGGTGTTCTACGGTGTCATGCGCAGCCAGAGTGACGATGTCTACCAGGCACTGCAGCCACTTATTGGACTTGCCTTTGGCTCGTCTCTTATTTCCATCTTCGCCCGTCTTGGTGGTGGCATTTTCACCAAGGGCGCAGACGTCGGCGCTGACCTGGTTGGTAAGGTGGAGGCAGGCATTCCCGAAGACGACCCGCGTAATCCCGCTGTAATTGCCGACAACGTGGGCGACAACGTGGGCGATTGCGCAGGCATGGCAGCCGATCTTTTTGAAACCTATGCCGTTACCGTTATTGCCACCATGCTTTTAGGGGCGCTGACCTTAAAAGGCCTTGGCGAATCTGCCGCCATCTACCCGCTGGCCTTGGGCGGCGTATCAATTATTGCCTCCATCATTGGCTGCTTCTTTGTTCGCTACAGTGGCACAGGCAAAATTATGACCGCGTTGTACAAGGGCCTCGTGGTGGCTGCGCTGTTGTCGATTGTCTTTTTCTGGTTCGTCACCGAGGCATTCATGGGCAACATTGCAAGCATTGCACCCGGTATGACGGTTGCAAGCCTGTGGGGCTCGGCGGTAGTTGGAATTCTGTTAACCGCGGCGATGGTCATTATTACCGAGTACTACACTGCCACGGAATACGCACCGGTGCGTCATGTAGCCAAGGCATCAGAGACTGGTCACGCCACAAATATCATTGCAGGCATTGCCGTGTCAATGAAGTCCACCGCCTGGCCTGTTATTGCGGTGGTTCTAGCCATTCTTGCATCCCACTCACTTGCCGGTCTTTACGGTATTGCCATTGCAGCAACCTCCATGCTGTCCATGGCGGGCATTATCGTGGCGCTTGATGCCTATGGCCCCATCACCGACAACGCCGGTGGCATTGCAGAGATGGCCGAGTTGCCGCCCGAGATTCGAAGCATCACCGACCCCCTTGATGCTGTAGGCAACACCACCAAGGCGGTTACCAAGGGCTATGCCATTGGGTCGGCAGGACTTGCAGCACTGGTTCTTTTTGCCGACTACACCCATGCGCTTGAAAAGACGGGACAGTCGGTCTCTTTCGACCTGTCCAACCACATGGTGATTGTGGGTCTCTTTATTGGTGGTCTTATTCCCTTCTTGTTTGGCGCGATGGCCATGGAGGCGGTGGGCCGCTGCGCGGGTGCGGTTGTAACCGAAGTGCGCCGCCAGTTCCGCGAGATTCCCGGCATCATGGAGGGCACGGCAAAGCCCGAGTATCACAAAGCTGTGGATATGCTGACGGCAGCCGCGATTAAAGAAATGATCATTCCATCCTTACTGCCTGTCATCGTGCCAATTGCAGTGGGTCTTATTCTTGGCCCTCAGGCCCTCGGTGGCATGCTTATGGGCACCATTGTCACGGGGCTCTTCGTAGCCATTTCAATGTGCACGGGGGGAGGCGCCTGGGATAACGCCAAGAAGTACATTGAAGACGGCAACCACGGTGGCAAGGGGTCTGATGCCCACAAGGCTGCTGTAACCGGCGACACCGTGGGCGACCCTTACAAGGACACGGCAGGGCCTGCTGTAAACCCGCTTATCAAAATTATTAATATCGTGGCACTGCTGATCGTGCCCATTCTGTAACTTAGTCTGCCAGTTCCCGTGCGGTGCGAAGCGCTGCACGGCTCGCAGGAAGATCGTTCAGCACGCTGTAGACCTCGGCCAAGGCCATTTGCACCTTGGCCGTTTTCTTTTGTGTGGCGGCTTGTTCAAGCCGGTCTTTGGCCAACTGCCAGTCACCCGCGGCAAGACCCAAAAGGCCCTGGGCAAGCAGACTTGAATACCCGGTTGTCTTCGAGGGCGACTGGGCGAGCCAGCCCTGCAAGCGACTAAGTTGCTCAGAAGGGTTATCGAGGCAGCCTCCGTAGAGTTCAATAAGAGGCTCATGCAGCCCGCGCTTTAGAACAGACTCAAGCATCTGGCGGGCCTCGCGATGCACACCTGCAGTCAGCCATGCGCGTGCAAGGGGAGCAACCAATGAAGGCTCCTGCTTCTCAGCTGATGTTAATAAATCTTGAGCGGCACGTATCTGCGCTGCTGTGGCTGGAGGCGTTGCATTCACAAGGCTTTGCTTAAGCAGCCTGCTCTTTTGTTCAAGCGCCTGCTCGGGCTGAAGGGCATGGCGATTCTCAAGCAACCGCGCAAGCCGAAAAGCCTCAGGCAGATCGAGCGTTGCCTCGGCAAGCTTTAGCATCATGCGCATGGTGTGAATCTGCTTGCGCTCGGAGGCAAGTTCTTTGGAAAGGATTGACTTGGCCTTTTCGGGGTCACGGTCGTCAAGGGCAAACATCGCCTGGGTGAGTGCCTGAAGCTGCGGATGGTCAACCTTCTGTCCATTCGTGCTCAGTCGGTCAAGCCAGTAATCGCGCAGGCTGTAGTCGTTAATTTGATGGGCTGCGCGCGAGGCAAGAGCCGCGGCAAGCCGCATGAGCGAATCGGTTGGCGCACTGAGCGCGCGGAAATCGCGCTCAAACCGCTTGGCCGAACTGGTCACACGTGCAAAACGGCCCTCAAAATAATCTAGCACCATGTCGGCCAGTGCCGAAAGCCTTTTCGCCTCCCGACTGCGCTGACGAAAACCACGAATTCGATCCGGAAAGGCACGAAGCCAGTCCCAGGTACGAACCCAGACAACCGCAACCAAGAGCAATGCCAAAAGCGCGAAAATGGCGGTTGCCAACGAGAGATCAATTCGAAGGTCATCCCACCAGATGCTGACCATACCCCCCTTGGACTGCAGGGCCAGCACGAGCCCAATAAGTACGGCGAGCCCAATGAGCTTGGCAAGAAACCACTTCACGGGTGGCTCCTTGTCATTGCAAAGACTCAACCTGACGTCTTAGCCCCGAGAACTCGGCCTGCAACTGAAAGACCTTGGGGTCGGCTCGATCGAAGTGACGTTCAAGAAGTAACTCTGTCTGCTCAAGTTCACGCCCGGCAAGCGCTACCTCGCCAAGCAAGAGGGCAAGGCGTGCTGCCGCAAGCTGGGCCTGCATCTGCTGATTTATCAGTTGGTAAAAAGCCTGGGGCCGAGCGGCAAGGTCGGGGCCTTGAACAGTCTGCACCCGCACAAGACTCTGCAAGAACTGCAGGCTTTTATCAAAGACACCGGGCTCGAGCATTGGGACATCGGGCTGCTCTGCTGCGCCAGCAAGAAGACTGCCCGAGGGTTTCGGCATAGCTGCCTCGGGTAGGCTGGGCTTTTGAGGCCCAGCAGGCAGGGCTAGTAACGAACGAGACAGCCTATCGATATCCTGAAGTGACTTACGAAAAGCAGGGTCAAGCTGGGGTGCGGGTCGAATGGGTGCAGGGGGCTGGGCCGCAGTCGAGGTAGCGCCCTGCATAACACCACCCGATGCACTGGCGGATGCGTCAGGCGGGCTGCCCGGGCGCAAGGAGTCTGCCCCGCCAGTGGACGCGCCTGTTGAAGGGGCCTGAGACGAAACGCCCTCTTCGCCTGAGGACGACTGCGATGCCGTGTTGGAACCGTTGCCGACAGACTGCTGCGAGACCGAGGCGGGCAAAAGCCAGGCAGGAATCTGCACATTCCAGCTAAGAAGCTGTCGGGCAACGGTCTCGTTGTTCTTCACTAAAAAACCGGCCCCCACAACAAGAACCAAGACGATAACGAGCACGAGTACAAGCCCGGCCTTGGTGTTAGAGCCTGTTGCAGAGGGTGTGCTGGCAGCACCCGCTGAAGACCCTGAAGGGCTGGCCTTTCGCGAGTCGTCGCTGGTCGTTGCAGTTGCAGGTTTTTCGGTGGTGGATGAATCGGAAGTGGTCATGTGCTTAGTTTAGTCGTTCATGCGCGACAACTCGATGACCTTCGTAATAATCGTCTGAGGATTGAGGTCTGCGAGTTGATGAATTCGATACACAGAGGCTTTTTCAAGTGCTTGCGCAATTTTGAGGTGATGGCAAAGCCAAAACACTTCTTTAGGGTTGAATCCATTTTTCTGAAGGCCTGAGATGGCTGGACCGACCAAGGCCGAACTTGAGACCACCACACAAGCCATGGAAGACTCAGTGGTTCCCAGCGAGAGTTCCAAGGGGTGGTCGATGCGCTCGTAGAGACCAAAGCGCGCGGCTCGAAGGCCGCTCTCGCGAAGCCCCAGGGCGAGATCGGGCTGATTGCTGGTGGATTCCAATAAGACAAAAAGTCTATTGGCCTGTTGCGCAGGCACCCCGGTGTTGGCCTGAAAGATCTGCAGAAAAGCCTCAACACCGGACCCTTTGGGTGGCGAGATCACCACGGGGTCGAGCCCACAAGACGCGGCCCATGCAGCCAAGCTGCTTGCCGACCCAGAGCCCACGGCAAAAAGCGCAGGCTTGTGCGAAAGCCCTTTCGCCAGTTCTTCGCAGAGTGCAGGCATACCCTGCAAGGCCTCGACCGAGGCGGGACTTGTAGCCACAAGCGCCACTGCAGCGCCGTCTTTTGCCTCGGCGAACCTAAGATCGAACCATTGCTTAAGTAATTGATCCTGCGGCTGCCGGCGTAAGAATTGCAAAGGCGCTGCAACGTAAGACAGGTTCGGTGCTTGAAGACCGCTCGTACCCGACTCCCAGACGGGCCGTGTGTCAATGACCAGCGCAGGTTTAGCGCTGTTCACGGCATTAAGAGGCCTGATTAAGCGCCGCCATGATCGTATCGGCCCCCATGCCACGCAGTTCTTGCGCCGCCTGCATGCCAAGGGCCTCGGGCTGCTCCCCTTGAAGGTCGACGGCATGCAGAACCGAGCCATCGGGCATGCCAAGCCTTGCGCGCAGGCGAAGCTGGCCATTGGCCTCACGTGTGCAATAGGCTGCAAGCGGCACCTGGCAGCTTCCGCCTAGGGCACGCGATACCGCCCGCTCGGCGCGAACCTCTTCAAAGGTATTTGCATCGGCAAGGCTAGAGACCAGAGCATGGCTTGGCTGGTCACCTGCCCGAATCTCAATGCCCAAGGCGCCCTGCCCCGCAGCAGGAAGCATGAGCTCCGGGGCAATGACTTGACGAATACGTTCGACCAACCCAAGGCGCTTCAGACCGGCTGCTGCAAGAATAATGGCCTGCATCTCGCCGCGGTCGAGCTTGGCAAGCCGGGTATCAAGATTGCCCCGCAGGGGAACAATCTTGAGATGGGGAAACCGATGACGCAGCTGGGATTCACGACGAAGGCTGCTGGTACCCACTACAGCCCCATTGGGCAGAGACTCCAGGCTTTCAAACTCTGAGGAGACAAAGGCGTCACGGGGGTCTTCGCGCAGCATGACAGCGGCAAGTTCAAAGCCCTCGGGCAGTTCCATGGGCACGTCTTTTAAGGAGTGCACGGCCAGATGCGCCCTGCCCTCGGCAAGCGCAGTCTCAAGCTCTTTGACAAAAAGCCCCTTGCCACCCACCTTGGAGAGTGTCTTGTCAAGAATCTGGTCGCCACGGGTGGTCATGCCCAGTATGCTCACAGCCTGACCTGAGGACTTCTGCAGTAAAGCCTGGACATGCTCGGCCTGCCACATAGCAAGACGGCTTTCACGCGATGCAATAATCCACATAATTCTTCTAGTGTAATGCAGCCATGACAAATTAAATTGGTAACTCCATTGGCGACACCACGCGGGCACTGTCTCCAATGGGCCAGCCTTCGCGCACCGGCGCAACCACCCATGCCTCGTGCACACCGACGTCTTCACATGCCTGCCAAAATCCCTTGGTCACAGTGGGCGCCGACGAGAGCTTTGCCTCAATGCCGACCAGCCGGCCTTCATGCTCGATAACCAGGTCCAGCTCGGCGCCGGCCGAGGTACGGTAGAAGTTGGTGGGTGTTCCTGCAGGTAATCGGGCGCAGATCTGTTCCACCACAAAACCTTCCCAAGAGGCGCCCGATGCAGGATGACCGGCCAAGGCCTCCGCGTCACGAATTCCAAGTAGTGCGTGCAAGAGCCCCGTGTCGCGAAGGTAGATCTTTGGAGATTTAACCAGTCGCTTTCCAAGATTTGCATGCCAAGGCTCAAGCCGGCGCACAACAAGCGCATCAACCAGGTGGTCAAGCCAACGGCTCACGGTGGGAGCAGACACCCCAAGAGAACGCGACAAAACCGAGGCATTTAAAAGTTGTCCATTTAAATGCGCAAGCATGCGCCAGAATCGCCCCATGCTTGGAGGGTCTACGCCAATGCCAAGCGCGGGGAGATCCACATTCAAAAAATGTCGAATGAAGTCTTGTCGCCACTGCCAGGAGTCTTCATCAGCCAGTGGGGTATAGCTGCAAGGAAAACCTCCCCGCACCCATAGCTGCTCGATATCTTCGAACCGCTGCGTGACCTCGGGCAAGAGCAGCGGCGCCATGTCAATGACCTCGAGCCGTCCGGCAAGAGTCTGCGCCTGACGAAGCAGCTGAAAAGAGGCCGACCCAAGCAGAAGAAACCGCCCTACCCTGCGATCAGCATCGATCTCTGCGCGTAACTCCGAGAAAAGTTCGGCCAGATTCTGCACCTCGTCAAGCACCATCAGAGATCCGCGGCGTGAGGCGAAAAATCGGGGCGGGTCGGCGAGCTTGGCCTGATCGGCGGCGGTCTCTAGATCAAGATAAATCGACTCCGGACGCACGGCGGCGGCAGCGCGGGCAAGTGTTGTTTTGCCCACCTGTCGAGGGCCAAGGATTGCCACGGCGGGGCTTCGAGCCAAGGCACGATCGACCTTAGAGGTGGCAAGGCGCTTAAACATCCTTGCAATTTAAACATTGAATATTCAAATTGCAAGGGAAATACCTGATCTGAAAAAGTGTCTGATAACGACCTGCAGCACGCCAGTCGGTAAGACGGCGTTCACGCGATGCGATAATCACCCCCACCGCCATTACGTAATGCAGCCATGACAAATTCCTTGAACAACAAAAATGAAGCCTGGTCGGGGCGCTTTGCCGAGCCCGTCTCCGAACTTGTGCAGCGCTACACTGCCTCGGTAGGCTTTGACCAGCGGTTGGCCGAGGTCGATATTCAGGGCTCACTGGCCCATGCCGAGATGCTCTGCCATGTGGGCCTGCTGTCAAAAGACGACCTTCAGGCCATTGAGAAGGGTATGGCCACCATTTTGGACGACATTCGTGCGGGCCGCTTTGAGTGGTCCATCGCCCTTGAAGATGTCCATCTGAATATTGAAAAGCGGCTGACCGATCTTGTCGGCGATGCAGGCAAACGACTTCACACCGCACGCAGTCGCAACGACCAGGTGGCCACCGACATTCGGCTTTGGCTGCGCGCAGAAATAGATGCCATTCGCTTGGAGCTCAAGGCCTTAAGGCTTGCTCTTATTAGCCAGGCCGAGGCCCATGCAGAGACCATCATGCCGGGCTTTACCCATCTTCAGGTGGCCCAGCCCATAAGCTTTGGCCATCACATGCTCGCCTACGAGGCCATGTTTGCGCGTGACGACGAGCGGTTGGTGGACGCGCGTCGCAGAGTGAACCGACTGCCCCTGGGTGCGGCCGCGCTTGCCGGTACAAGCTACCCCATTGACCGCGAACGGGTGGCAAAAACGCTGGGCTTTGAGGCCCTGTGCGAGAACTCGCTTGATGCTGTAAGCGACCGTGACTTTGCCATTGAGTTCACCGCCGCCTGCGCGCTGATCATGACCCATATCTCACGACTGTCCGAGGAGCTTATTCTTTGGATGACGAGCCGCTACGGCTTCATCAAGCTGCCCGACCGTTTCTGCACGGGCTCCTCCATCATGCCCCAGAAGAAAAACCCCGACGTGCCTGAACTTGCCAGGGGCAAGACTGGTCGGGTGAACGGGCATTTGGTGGCTCTGCTAACGCTAATGAAAGGCCAGCCCCTTGCCTACAACAAGGACAATCAAGAGGACAAAGAGCCTTTGTTCGACACGGCCGATACCGTGCGCGATACCTTGAAGGCCTTTGCTGACATGGTGGCGGGGCTCGAACCCCAGGCTGAGGCCATGCGGGCTGCGGTGCTTGAGGGCTATGCCACCGCAACCGACCTGGCAGACTATTTAGTGAAGAAGGGTCTACCCTTTCGGGATGCCCACGAGGCTGTAGCCCTTGCCGTGCGTAAGGCCGTAGACAAGCAGTGCGGTCTGGAAGATCTTTCCTTGATTGAACTGCAAAGCTTTCAGGGCCTTATTGAAGACGATGTTTATGCGGTCCTGAATCCTGAAGGCGCCATGCAGGCCAGAGACCATGTGGGCGGAACAGCACCGAGCCAGGTCAGGCTGCAGGCGGCCAAAGCCAAAAAGCTATTGGGGGTCTAACGTCTCTTTGTTGGAGGCAAGTCGGTACAAATGCCTTCAAAGACTTCGGCCACCATGCCAATCGATTCGCCCAGGGTGGGATGAGGATGAATGGTCTTGCCAATGTCGGTTGGGTCGCAGCCCATTTCAATGGCTAAAGCCAGCTCGCCAATCATGTCACCTGCATGGGTACCCACAATGCCACCACCCACAACAAGGTGGCTCTCGGCATCCACCAATAATTTAGTGAAGCCTTCGTCACGGCCATTGGCAATGGCTCGGCCAGAGGCGGCCCACGGAAAAACAGCCTTTTCAATTTTTACGCCCTTGGCCTTGGCCTCTTCTTCGGTAAGGCCCACCCAGGCCACTTCCGGATCGGTGTAGGCAACAGAGGGAATAACACGGGCATCGAAGAAGGACTTCTGCCCCGCCGCGGCTTCAGCCGCCACATGCCCTTCATGAACAGCCTTGTGGGCAAGCATGGGCTGGCCAACAAGGTCGCCAATCGCAAAAATATGGCTCTGTGTCGTACGCATCTGGGCATCGACATTTAGAAAGCCTCTGTCGTTCACTTCAATACCAGCACGCTCTGCCGCAATAGCCTTGCCATTGGGCCTACGACCAACCGCCTGCAGGACAAGGTCGTAGCGTTGCGGCTCTGCCGGAGCCTTACCACCTTCAAAGCGAACATAAATACCATCGACTTTAGCCTCGGCCCCAACGGTTTTACTTCCCAACCAAATGTTGTCGAACCGATGCTCGTTGAACTTCTGCCAGACCTTCACAAGGTCGCGGTCCGCGCCCATCATCAGGCCGTCCATCATCTCGACAACATCAACCCGGGCACCCAGCGTGGAATACACAGTGGCCATCTCTAGCCCAATAATGCCCCCGCCAATAACAAGCATTCGCTTGGGTTGTTGGCGAAGCTCAAGTGCGCCGGTGGAGGTCATTACGCGGGGGTCATTCGGAAGGAAAGGAAGCTTCACGGCCTCCGAGCCAGCCGCCACAATGGCCTTTCCAAACTTAATAACCTGCTTGACCCCTGTGTCGTTCGTGACTTCGATATGAAAGGAGTCAAGGAACTGGCCTACACCTTGCACCACGGTTACCTTACGGGCCTTGGCCATGCCGGAAAGGCCACCGGTGAGCTTACCCACTACTTTTTCTTTCCAGGCACGAAGCTTGTCGAGGTCGACCTGAGGCTCACCAAAAGAAATGCCGTGGGCTGCCATGGTCTTGGTCTCGTCCATTACCGCAGCCACGTGCAACAGCGCTTTGGACGGAATGCAGCCCACATTCAGGCAGACACCACCCAGCGTGCCAAAACGTTCCACCAACACCGTGCCCATGCCAAGGTCTGCGGCTCGGAAGGCGGCGGAGTAGCCCCCTGGGCCTGCGCCAAGCACGAGCATCTCGGTCTCGAGGTCGGCTTTGCCCACGTATGTTTGAACAGGCGAGTGGGAGGCGGCAGCGGCGAGCGTTGCTGATGGAGCCCTGGCTATTGACCCCTCGGGCGAGGACTTCACGCCCTCGGTCCCAACAGCCCTCGCTCCTGCTGAAGTCAACGAAGCCGAGGCTGAGATGGCCTCCGAAGACGTGATCTTTTCGGCTGAGGTGGGTGTCTCCGCCGCAGGCGGTGCAGCAAGGGCAGACGGCGCAACGTCAATAACGCCCAGCACCGACCCCTCACCCACCTTGTCGCCCACCTTCACCGACAAGCTAATAAGCTTCCCGGCATGCGAGCTCGGTATCTCCATCGAGGCCTTGTCACTCTCCACCGTAATAAGACTCTGCTCCACCGACAACGAATCCCCCGGCGAAACCAGCACCTCAATAATCTCCACCTCTTTAAAGTCCCCAATGTCCGGAACCTTGATCTCAATGTGTGCCATTGGCATGTCTTCCTTTAATGAGATGACTTAAAGAACCATTGCGGGGTTCGACCGCTCGGTGTTGATTCCGTACTTCTTAATGGCCGCGTCAACAGCCTTTGCATCCAACGCGCCGTCTTGCATGAGGCTGTAGAGCGCAGCAATAGCCACATAACGGCGGTCCACCTCAAAGAACTCACGAAGCTTCGCGCGGGTGTCGGACCTGCCGAAGCCGTCGGTACCTAAAACGGTGTAGTGACGTCCTTCAGGAATAAAAGGTCGAACCTGGTCGGCAAAAGTCTTCATGTAGTCGGTTGCTGCAACCACAGGGCCCTCGTGACCCTGTAGCTGCTGGGTGACGAAGGCCATACGGGGCTTTTTGGTGGGATGCAACAGGTTGTAGCGTTGGGCATCAAGCCCTTCACGGCGCAGTTCATTAAAACTTGGGCAGCTCCAGATGTCGCTGGCAATGCCGAAGTCAGCCGCAAGAAGGTCGGCTGCGGCAATAACCTCTCGAAGTATGGTGCCGCTGCCCATAAGCTGAACACGCTGTTTGGCCTTCTTTTCACCCACCGACTTCAGAAGATACATGCCCTTAAGAATCTGGTCTTCTGTTCCCTTAACAAGACCGGGATGCTCGTAGTTCTCGTTCATTAGCGTGAGATAGAAGAAGACATCTTCTTGGTACTCAACCATACGCTTTAATCCGCTGTGAAGAATCACGGCAACCTCATGACCAAAGGTGGGGTCGTAGGACACGCAATTGGGTATGGCTGAGGCAAGAATTTGGCTGTGCCCATCCTCGTGCTGTAGGCCCTCGCCATTGAGCGTGGTGCGGCCTGCCGTTCCGCCAAGCAGAAAGCCTCGCGCGCGCATATCGCCTGCCGCCCAGGCGAGATCGCCCACCCGCTGCAGGCCAAACATGGAGTAATAAATGTAGAAGGGGATCATGATGCGGTTGTTGGTGGAGTAGGACGTTGCTGCCGCAATCCACGAGCTCATGCCGCCTGCCTCGTTAATACCCTCTTGAAGAATCTGACCCTTGATGTCCTCGCGGTAATACATTACTTGGTCGCGATCTACGGGCTCGTATTTCTGGCCCTCAACAGAGTAAATACCAATTTGCCTGAACAATCCCTCCATACCAAAGGTACGTGCCTCATCCACCAGAATGGGGACCACGCGAGGCCCTAGGGACTTATCACGCAATAGCTGTGTGAGGCAACGCACATAGGCCTGGGTGGTTGAAATTTCACGGCCCTCTGCGGTTGGCTCAAGTACGGGGGCAAAGACATCAAGGCCTGGAACCACCAAAGACTCCTCAGCCTTCACACGGCGCGACGGCAGATAGCCACCCAAAGCCTTGCGACGCTCTTGCATGTACTTCATCTCCGGGGAATCATCGGAAGGCTTAAGGAAAGGCACAGAGGCCAGTTGCTCATCAGAGATAGGAATGCCAAACCGATCACGAAACTCTTTAATGGCGGTGTCATCAAGTTTTTTTGTCTGGTGCGCCGTGTTGCGGCCCTCGGCCACCTTGCCCATGCCAAAGCCTTTGATGGTCTTCACCAAAATGACCGTGGGCTGCCCCTTGTGACGTGAAGCAGCCGAGAAGGCGGAGTAGATTTTATGGGGGTCATGCCCTCCGCGGTTCAGACGCCAGATGTCGTCGTCCGACATGGTGGCAACACGTTGCAATAACTTGGGGTGCTTACCAAAGAAATGCTTACGAACGTAGGCACCGTCATTGGCCTTGTAGTTCTGGTACTCGCCATCCACGGTATCCATCATGACTTTTTTCAGAATACCGTCGTGATCCATGGCTAAGAGTGGATCCCAGTAACCGCCCCAGATCACCTTTATAACGTTCCAGCCCGCACCGCGGAAGTCGCTTTCGAGCTCTTGAATAATCTTGCCATTACCTCGAACGGGGCCATCAAGGCGCTGCAGGTTGCAGTTCACCACCATTACAAGGTTGTCGAGCTTCTCGCGCGAGGCCAATCCAATGGCCCCCATGGACTCCGGCTCATCCATTTCGCCATCGCCACAGAAGGCCCAGACTTTCCGCTCGGCGGTGTCTGTAATTCCACGGGCATGAAGGTATTTAAGAAACCGCGCCTGGTAGATGGCCATGATAGGGCCAAGACCCATCGAGACCGTTGGAAACTGCCAAAAGTCCGGCATAAGCTGCGGATGGGGATAGCTTGATAGGCCTTGGCCATCGACCTCGCGACGGAAGTTATTTAAATGATCTTCCGTTAAGCGGCCTTCAAGAAAAGCTCGTGCATAAATTCCAGGACTGGAATGCCCCTGAATGAAAAGAAGGTCTTGACCCTGAGGATGGTCAGGGCCCTTCCAGAAGTGGTTAAAGCCAATACCAAGCATGTTGGCCAACGAGGCAAAGCTTGAAATGTGGCCGCCAAGATCGCCATCGTGGCGATTGGCACGCACCACCATGGCCATGGCATTCCAGCGCATCCAAGATCGCAGGCGTTCCTCGTACTCCAAATTGCCAGGGCAATGCTCCTCCCGGGCGACCGGGATGGTATTGACGTAAGAGGTGTTTGCCGAAAACGGGATAAAGCCACCGGCCCTGCGCGTTTCGTCAATAAGGGTCTCAACAAGAAACCGTGCCCGCTCAGGCCCCTCGCGGGCAATGACGGCATCAAGGGCCTCACGCCATTCGATGGTCTCCTGAGGATCGGTGTCTGCGGCGGTATGGACCTGCTGGCTGACATGAGGAGGAAGCGTGGACATAGAGAAGTCTCCTTTTGCAATAGCTTGATTGTCCGAGGCTTTTTTCTCTCAAGCAAGCGAATTTTCGCGATGCGGCATAACATTTCACATTAAGAAATGCCACCAGCCTTCTGCTTAAACCCCGTTACACTGTCGAGCATGAAAGAGTGGCTGTTAAGCCTTCTACGCCCTGGTCACCCTCGCGCCGAGCAGGAGCTATTGCGCGAAATCGCCTTCCGTCGAGCCATGGAAGATTCCATGCCGACCGGCATGCGCACCATTGCCCCCGAAGGGCGCATTACGTATGTCAACCCAGCCTTTTGTCGAATTGTTGGCCTGCCTCAAGAGTCTTTGGTGGGGGCCGAGCCACCCTTCCCTTACTGGCCCCCCGAGGAACGCCGCCAGCTTGAGGTCAACTTTAAAAGACTACTTAAGGGTGACTTAAAACAAGTCAACACCCAGGTCAATGTCATGCACAGCGACGGGCGGCGACTGATCTGCCGTATGTACACCTCGCCCTTACGAGGCCCGGATGGGCTTCAGGCCGGTTGGATGACTTCCGTCACTGACATCACCGAGCCAAGTCGTATTCGGGCAGAACTTGCACAGGCGCAGGAGCGCTTCATTACAGTGTTGCAGTCCCTTGATGCGGCGGTGTCGGTTGCCCCACCCGCGCCCGAGGACGAGCTGCTTTTTGCCAATGAGGCCTATCGCAAATGGTTCGGCGACTCTTTAGAAATTGGCCACAGGCTTCTAAGTGCTGCGCATCGCTCCCCGTGGGCTGACAGTCGGGAGTTTTTTAACGCAGCTGTGCAACGCTGGTTCGATGTCCGTAGCCGAAGCATTCAATGGGTGGACGGTCGTTTGGTGCAACTGGTCGTGGCAACCGACATTACGCAACGTCATATTGCTGAAGAAAACCAGCGGCTTCAGTACGAGAGGCTTGAACAGACCTCGCGCTTAATTAATATGGGCGAGATGGCCTCGTCGCTTGCCCATGAGCTCAACCAGCCCTTAACGGCCATATCAAACTACACCATGGGGGCTGCCGCAAAGGTTCGGGCCGCAGCCCAACGAGGCGAGAACCTATCGTGCGAAGAACTCGAGGGTATGTTGGTTAAAACCGCAAGACAAGCGGAGCGAGCAGGCCAAGTGATACGCCGGATACGAAGCTTCGTGAAGCGCAGCGACCCAATACGAAAATTTGTAGACCCCTCGGCCATTATTGCCGATGCCCTCGGACTGGCTGAAATCGACGCGCAGTCCTTGGGCATCTCGATAAAAAAATCCATTGCTCCTAACCTGCCTGCCATTCACGTGGACCCCATACTGATTGAACAGGTGCTCATGAATCTCTTAAAAAACGGCATGGATTCCATGAAAGACACTCTGGAAAAAGAGCTGGCACTTTTTGTGGCAACCCGGGACGACCAAATTGTTTTTGCCGTCCGTGATCATGGCAAGGGCATGGCCCCCGAGGTGCGGGACCATATTTTTGATTCCTTCTACACAACAAAGACCGAGGGCATGGGCATGGGTCTGAACATATGTCGGTCTATCATTGAGTCTCATCAGGGCCGGCTTTGGTTCGAAGACAACCCTGAGGGTGGCTGCCTATTTCAGTTTAGCCTGCCACTGGAGCCTGTTCCCGAGAGCGAACGATCGCCTGTAACGGAGAAAACACAATGATTGAGATGGTCTATGTTGTAGATGATGATGAGGCGGTTCGCGACTCGTTGCGATGGCTACTTGAGGCCAATGGCTTTCGAGTTACCTCGCTTGAGAGCGCTGAGCGCTTTCTCGCAAGCCTTCCTAAGCTTTCAAATCAAATAGCCTGCCTCATTCTTGATGTACGAATGCCCGGAATGACTGGAACCGAGTTGCATGAAGAGTTGCTGGAGCGCGGCCTTCGCATTCCACTTATTTTTATCACAGGGCATGGCAACGTTCCCCTGGCCGTCGACAGTATGAAAAAAGGTGCCGTGGACTTCCTTGAAAAGCCCTTCAATGACGAACAGCTCTGCGCCCTTGTAGCCAAGGCCTTTCAGCAACTGCGTGATGACGAGGAAAAAACCCATGGCGCGAAACGCGCCAAGGAGCTCCTTGCCCGGCTGACACCCCGTGAGCAGCAGGTGCTCGAACGTATTGTTTATGGAAGGCTCAACAAGCAAATCGCAGACGACCTCAACATCAGCATTAAAACCGTCGAGGCCCATCGTGCAAACATTATGGATAAGATTGAGGCAAGAACCATGGCCGATCTTATGAAGACGGCCCTTGCAGCAAGTGAGGGCGATGCACAGCCAAGTGGCAGTGGTACACTGTAGCGCTTGATTTAAAAGGCTTTCGTTGCTTCTACGGACCGCGCGCCCGTAGCTCAGTTGGATAGAGTACCTGGCTACGAACCAGGGGGTCGTGGGTTCGAATCCTGCCGGGCGCGCCAAGAGTAACAATAACGAATAACCAAGGTCTAGGCATGTTGTTGTAATCACTGCGTGGCATGCCAGGTGAATCACTCGCCCGATGCCTCGTCATTCACCTCAACAGATGGTCAACAAACAGCAGGCCAAACCAGGCTTTTATAGGACGACCCTCTGGCTAAGTATTTATATTTATAAAAATATTCATGAAATTTCTTTTTACGGATCTAGATGGCACTTTTCTTGGCGGGACCAAGCAGGACCAAGTGTGTCTGCTTAAGGCCATTGAATCCTCTGGTATTGGTCTCGTTTATGTCTCGGGTCGCGGCCACCCGCGTATTTTTCCAGCCATCAATTCCCTTGAGCTTGCCAGGCCTAGTGCTGTTATCGGCGATGTCGGTACAAGCATCTGGGACAGCAATGGCGACGCCTTAAGCCAAGACTACGAAAGTCTTGTGCACGCCCGTTGGAAAGACGGGCAGCATCTTCTAAGAGAGCAGCTTAAGGAGTTCCTTCACCAGGGTCTTAGTGAGCAGGCCATCTTGGGCCCGCGCCGTTACAGCCTGAACTTCACCAACCCCACAGTCGCCAAACGCGCAGCGAGACGCATTGAGGCGCTTGGCTTTGACAGCCTTATTTCTGACAACCAGTACCTTGATGCGCTACCTCGGGGCGTCAACAAAGGATTCGCAGTGAACTGGCTCATGGCTTATTGGGGGCTTAATGCCAACCAGGTTCTAGTGGCAGGAGACAGCCTGAACGATCTAGCGATGCTAAGCCTGCCGTTACCCGCAGTGGTGGTTGCTAACGCCGAGCCAGCGCTTAAAGAAGAGCTTCTAAATCGAAAAGCAAATCCAGGCCTTATGTTTGCAAGCCAAGATGGCGCTGCAGGCATTCATGAGTCGTTCAGGCAGCTTGGATGGCTATAACAAGACCAAAGGAAACCTAACGCCATGACAGAATCGGCCCGATTTGTATTGGTGTATCACCGACAACCCTTCGAAGAATATGAAGAAAACGGCGAGGTCCGACTTCGGCCCCACCGCAGTCCCAACGGAATTATTCCCAGCCTAAAAGGGTTTTGCGCAAGCCTTCCCGACCCATCCGAGGCGG
>CAMDMC010000024.1 GCA_945901825.1 Bordetella parapertussis | reverse complement strand
AGAGACCGTCAGAGACATTCGTGCAGAGTCACGATGCACTCAGAAAAAGAACTAGAAAGAGTAGAAAGAATGAGAAGAGAACTACAGATACTTGACCGTGAGTGCTCCAAGGCAAACAACTGCACGATTCTTCGCAGAGACCTCACAATGTTCGGTCACAACTTTCAGAGAGAAGGTGCCGAGTTTCTCAAAGATGTAGAGAAGACCGCAACAAAGACGAAGTGCAATGATGTCGTGTTGCTAGCAGTGGTGAGGAACTAAGAATTGAAAGCGTAGTTAATCCAGTTTAGGTATTCATTTGGCAGAAAAGGGGTTTGGCGGTGCATTCTTCATTGCCTCCCTAACCCTACTCATTTTCTTCTCAAGGTCCGAATCGATTTCAACACCCCGACTCTTTGCACTCTCCATCAACAAGTCTAACTTTTCAACGTCACTCTTCGAATTTCGCATTGACTTGTCGAGGTCGAACATGGACCAGAACCTATCGCTGAACATATCTTTGAAGTCTTCAGTATCTAGGGATGCCTTATTTGAATCAATATAAAACTGAAGCACACCACCACTTTTCTCCAAAGCAATTAATCTTTCCGAAATTGCTCGTGCGCCAGGCAATTCAACTATCTCCTTTAGACACGGGTTCGTATCCTTACGCTCAGAGAAACATTTTCCATAGCGACTCTTAAGGTCGACAAATGCGAGCGGTGGAAAAGTGCTACTGCTCTGCCGCACTCGATCCCAATCCTGAATTAGTGCTTCGTCGGAAAGTGAAAGGGCGTATAGGTACTCTGGACGATCGCGAAGATGCGGCAGCGACTTCTCTATGAACTTTTTAGACCCCTCGACTCCATATAGTCGCTTAGATAGCGTCACAAAGTCTTGAATTGGATCAGCAAATATAATTTTTTCTTTGAGTACCGATTGATATGCATTCAACGCTGCGTCTATCTCGCCGCGCTGAGATAAAGTCCTAGCGTTGTGATACTTCTGTGCGATAGTTTTAGGATTCTTGATTACGCTGTCATTGCCAGAGAGATTCTTAAGTTCAGAACTAATCTTCGCTAGTTGCGAGATCATCGCCTTGTTGTCGATGGTCGCCTGTACAGAATCACCGCTTTTGCAGTCCGAGACCACTGCTTGTAGATCGACATACTTAACGCCACCCTCTTCACCGACGCTGATGACCTTGTGACTTTTTATTGCGCCTCCCACGAGTGCAATGCTGTCGTCTGAAGATTTAGTCGTGCTGTCGAGAGAGCGGGACGATGCTCCACCGCTGTTAAGTTTTGTTCGCTTTTCCGTATCGGTCTGCAATCGACTACTTCCGACAATAGTTTCACCGCAGACTTTTGCGATTGCTTTCTTCTTTGCATCCTCTACTGCTTTTAATTCGGTTTCACCGAAACCCCTCGATGATACAGTTGAGTTTGCATAGACCACGTTGCTTGAGACGAATCCAGCAAGAAGTACCGGAAAAAGCAAGAATGAGCGTTGCATAGATGCTCCCAGACTAGGGTAGAAAAGAGTTGCTAAAACTTCTTCAGTTGATTGCTGGCATCGTAACCTTGCGTCTCCGGACGACTCGGTTTGCTCTGGTCTTTCGGCGACTCTGCTTGAGAATTAGACTGCTTGCCGTACGTAGAGGCGCGTCCAGCGCCCATTAACGTCTCTAAGTTCATTGCGTTGTTAACAGTGTCGGATTTAACTCCGACCGTAACTCTCATCTCCCGACCTTTCGTGTAGCAACTTCCTACAACTGTCACACCCTTCAACACCGCATCTGCTCTGGTCGTTACAGCGCTCAACTGCTTTTTCACTTCATCTCGCTGAGCGGCACTAACTCTAGATCCGTCAGCGGCAAGCGTGTTTGTCTTGCTCTTCTGAATCTCTGATGAGATGCTGTCTTCACTCGTGAGTCTCTGGTTGATGTATTCCGCGATTGACCGTTTTGCAAGTAGTTCCGCTTCGCGACGAGCACTCATAACCTCCGTTGGTTCGTCAAAAGTGACGGATGCACTTGCCGTTGCAAGAATCTTGAATCGTCCTTTGCCCTCGAACTCGATCACATTCTCAAGCGGGAGATAAGGATATGCATCGCAACTTTCTGCCATAGCAACGTTGGTAGTCACAAGCGAGAGCATTGCGGCAAAGCATATAGAGAACCGAAGATTTCGTGTTCGATTAAGGTTCATCATGTGAAAGTTTCCTATGCGAAGTAAATTGGTTGTTTACACTCCTTTAAATATATTTACTTTTGTTAGTTTCCACAACGAATTTCGAAGAAGTTTGTTAATTCATTCAGGTTTTGTATCAAATTAATTGCCAAATCACCCCATCGCTGCATAACAAGTGCTGACACCACATCCAAGTGTCGATGCAATCTTTCGCATACCCAATCCCTGCTCACGCATTAGACGAATTGCTTGTTTCGTGTTCTCAGTAATTGTGCGTGGTCGTCCGAACTTCACACCTTTTGCCCTTGCCCGCTGTTGACCCATTAGAGTTCTTTCCCGAATCAACTCTCTTTCGTATTCTGCCAACGCACCGAAGACCGAGAACATCATTCGTCCCGATGCAGTAGAAGTGTCGAGACCCTGTTGAAGAAAGAACAGATCCACTTTCATCGACTGTAGTTCGTTCATGACCTCAATGAGATTCTGAACAGACCTTCCAAGTCGTGAAATATCCCAGACCATGACCATGTCGAATCGTCTCTTGGCACAATCTTTCAACATTCGGTCAAGGGCAGGTCGGTCAATGCGTCCTTTTGCCCCTGAGATGCCTTCGTCACGATATTCCTCAACGATTGAGTACCCAGACCTATTCGCTACCTCACGAAGGGCACCTCACTGGTTCTGAACGGTTGCTGGGAAGTTGAGACACGAACATAGAGGGCGACTTGCTTAGTCATTTGAAATCTCCATTCCTGTTGTTGAACAAGGGGGGTCTGGAGGATCAAGAACTTTTATACAACCCGCAGTTCAGAATGAATTGTGAGTTGTCGTTCTGAAGTCGCCGAAAGTATAAAACTAAAGACTTTTATACTTTCAAATTTTCTATCAACTGCATAAACGCTGCTAAGTCATTGATAGAAAAGAGAAAGAATGGTGGCGAATCAGGGACTCGAACCCCGGACCTGCGGATTATGATTCCGTCGCTCTAACCAACTGAGCTAATTCGCCACTATTTAAGAGTTTACATCACTCCAAAAGGGGCAACGCCAATAAGCAGGGCGTGACCTTGGAAGGCAAACCAGGCCCAGGCTCCCATTCCAATACCAAGGGTTAAAAGGCTCGCCAGCATGGAGGGGGGGCGTGAGGCAATGAGAGCCGGCAGGTTGCTAAGACCTGGGTTGTCCACAGGCCGGCGGCGGCGGGCCGACCGGTAGACAAGCACCGACCAGACAAGGAACCCACCAAACAAGAGAACGTCGGCAAGTGTGCCGTTGGACAGAAGGTGGGCAAAGGCCCAGATCTTGACCGCCAGGGTCATGGGATGCTTAAGCTTTTTGAGAATAATGTTTCCTGGGATGTAGGCGGCAGCAAGCAAAATGAAAGCAATGAGCGTAAGCAAGGATGATGCATGAGCCAGGCCCATGGGTGGGGTGTACAAAACAACCGGCTCAATGCGCGCGGCGGCATAGCCTGAGACAATCAGTAAAAGCCCAATAATCGAGACGATGCCGTAGAAAGCCTTGAACACGAATGGGCCCATAGCGCCAATAAGTTTTTCTCGAGTGCCCCCTGCAAAAACTCGCAGGGCATGCACCCCTAAAAACAAAACAAGACCCAGAATTAGCTCAGCCACACGCCACTCCTTTTTTATTAAGACCAATTCATTATGCCCTCCCAGACACCGGTTTTCCCTCCGCGACGCAATGCCTCTGCAATTAAGCAGCTCAGGCCTATTCTTCGAATGGCTGCAACCTACAAGGGCCGCTGGATTGCCGCTTTTGCCTTCCTCGTTCTCTCGGCTGCGGCAACGCTTTCAGTTCCTTTGGTCTTTCGCCAGCTTATTGACCAAGCCCTGCTGTCTGGAAACGACCTGGCCCAGATCTTTGGGCTTTTATTGGGGGTCTCGGTTGTTCTGGCCACCGCCACAGCACTAAGGTTCTACTTCATGTCCTGGTTGGGCGAGCGGGTGGTGGCCGATCTGCGTTCCGAGGTTTACCAGCACGTATTGCGACGCCCTCCGCAGTACTTCGAGACGCTTCAAACCGGCGAGGTACTTTCGCGGCTAACGGCTGACACCACCTTGGTTCAGACCCTTGTAGGCACAAGCATTTCGCTTTCCTTGCGAAGCCTGGTGCTTTTCGTTGGGGGCATGATCATGATGCTCTTAACAAGTGCCTGGCTTGCGGGGCTTATGTTGGGTCTACTGATTATGGTGATCTTTCCCATTCTTGCCCTGGGCCGCACCGTGCGTAAGGCTTCAAAGGACAGCCAAGACAAGGTCGCAGACACCAGTGCACTTGCTGGTGAGGTGCTTAACGCCATGACCACCGTGCAGGCGCTTGGCCGCGAAGACTATGAATCAGGGCGCTACACCAACACCGTGGAGCAAGCCTTTGCGGTTGCAACCCGTCGCAATCAAATGCGGTCATGGCTTACGGCAGTTGCCATTGTTCTTGCCTTTGCAGTTATTGTTTTTGTGCTTTGGCTTGGGGCCGGTCAGGTGGTGGCGGGTAGCATGTCCGCCGGTCAACTCGCCCAGTTTGTTTTATATGCTGTACTTACCGCAGGGGCAATTGCGGCGCTTGCTGAAGTCTTTGGTGACCTGCAACGTGCTGCGGGCGCTACGGAACGTCTTCTTGACCTTATGCAAGACAAAGAAGTTCACGGTGCGCCAGACCCATCATCCACAGAGGCAAATACAAGGGCGGCAACGGCGGCAACGGCGGCAACGGCGGCAACGGCAGCAACCGCGGCCATTGAGGCCCCAGTCACCATCGAGTTCGATGATGTCTGGTTCGCCTACCCCTCGCGACCGGACCACTGGGCTGTTAAGGGTGTGTCGTTTCAGCTGCGCTCGGGCCAGACAATGGCGCTAGTAGGCCCCTCCGGTGCGGGCAAGTCCACCCTTCTTGCGCTGATGCTTGGGTTTTATAGTCCACAGCGCGGAACCATCCGTATCAACGGCAGGCCGCTTTCTTACTGGGGCCTGCCCGCAGTGCGCGCCTCGATGGGTCTGGTGGCGCAAGATCCCGTGGTCTTTTCAGCCAATGCACGAGAAAACATTCGTTATGGGTTACTTGAGGCTAGCGATACGCAGGTTGAAGAAGCCGCGCAGGCCGCCCACGCCCACGACTTTATCTTGGCACTTCCACAGGGCTATGAGAGCTTTCTTGGTGAGCGGGGGGTTCGGCTTTCGGGAGGGCAGCGTCAGCGCATTGCGATTGCTCGAGCCATTTTGCGCAACCCCCCCATTCTTCTTCTCGATGAGGCCACCTCTGCGCTCGATAGCCTTTCAGAGCGAGCCGTTCAGGCGGCTCTCGCCCAATGGCTACCCTCACGTGCAGGCCTGGTTGTTGCACACCGGCTGGCAACCGTTCGCCGTGCCACACAAATTGCAGTGCTTGATAATGGGGAGTGCCTTGCCATTGACAGCCATGAACGTCTTTTACAGACAAGTTCGCTCTACCAAGAGCTATCGGCGCATCAGTTCCTCGAGACTGCGGGCTAAGAAGGTTTAGCCTAAGGCCAACAGACCGTTTAAATCGTTTCCCTGAAAGCGTGGAGGTGGACCCAAGGACTCAAAAGGCAGGCCCTGACGATTCACCCAAAAGGTGTTTAGGCCATACCAGTTGGCACCAAGAACATCCCAACCGTTACTTGAGACGAATAGAACCTTCTCTTTAGGAACGTCAGTGTCTTGAAAAATAAGGTCATAAACCCCGGGCATAATTTTGAATTGTCGCAAGGCATCGACCCCAAGCACACGATGAATAAGGGCAGTAAGCCCAGCCGACTCAACCGCCTTCCCCAGCATGCTCTGGTTGCCGTTTGAAAGAATGGCAATCTGGTGGCCTTCTTTCTTTAGCTGCGTTAAAACAGGAAGGACTTCAGGAAAGGCAGAAAGCCTTTCGTACTCGGCCATTAGCTGATTCTGGTTCACCTCGGATGCATCAAGGCCAAGCGCACTTAGGCTGAAATGCAAAGCCCGCCGCGTCACGTCCCAAAACGGCATGTAGTGACGACTACCAGTAGGAGCTGTCGGGTCGGCTAACGATATGAGCCGGGTGTACTCCACCTGTTTGTCGCGCCACAGCTTTGCAAGGACCTCACCTTGGCCGGGGTAGAGCCGCTCGGCGCTTGCCTTAACCGAGTAAACGTCAAACAACGTGCCATAGGCATCGAAAACAAAGGCATCAAATTCACAAGGCATAATTTCACCATCTCATTTGTTAAATGTTTCTCGCCTCACCATGAACTGGCTTATTCCTTTTTTCTGGCTTGCCAACCTGGCGCTCCTGAGCTTTTTCCTCTTCAAGCTTAGACGAGACTTCGAGCTAAGTGCCAAGCGCAAGGCTTTTGAAGAGGATAAAAAAGAGCGCCATAGGCAGGCGAAAGAAGCGAAAATTAGGGCTCAACAACCGCAGGAAGACGCCATGCAGGTTAGCCCCGTTGCGATCATTGAACCCGATCCCTCGGAACAGGAGGTTGGCGTAACTAAGTAAATTCCCGTATAGTCCAGTTTGCGTTTAGCCATACCCTTCTCTGACAGAGATCCCATAGTCTTTCATTGTTGCCTGGCCGACCGCAATCGTCGCGGTTTTTTTCTGCGCCTTCACAACCCGTAGCTTCGTCCCGTGCGCCCGTTTTCTGTGCGTGTGTAGAGCTACATTAATGAAAGATTTTATGTCTTCGTTTACCGAACTCGGCCTTGCCGAACCATTGTTGCGTGCCGTTTCCAGCCTAGGCTATGAAAAGCCTACCCCTATTCAGGCCCAAGTCATTCCTAAAATGATTGCAGGTCTTGACATCATTGGCATCGCCCAAACAGGAACGGGGAAGACCGCCGCCTTCGTGCTGCCCATTCTCAATCGGCTTGCCAACCAAAAACTTGGTCATGTTGAGGGGCCCAAGCCAGGCAGTCGTGCCTTCACAACCCTCATTCTTGCGCCAACACGCGAACTGGCTCAACAAATTGCCGACAGCATTCGTGAGTATGGAAAGTTCATGAAGCCCCGTGTCGGTCTTGTGGTTGGCGGAGCCAACCCCACGCCTCAGATTCGCGCCCTTGCTACGGGTGTTGATATTGTTGTGGCCACGCCCGGCCGACTGCTTGACCACATGCGCTCAGGCCGCGCGCGGCTAGACCAGACCAGCCAGATCGTTCTTGATGAGGCCGATCAAATGCTCGACATGGGCTTTATTCCTGCCATCGAAGAAATCATGCGAAAGACGTCGGCAAAAAGGCAGACCCTTTTGCTTTCCGCCACCATGCCCAAACCCATTCGAACCCTGGCACAGGCCTTTATGGTGACCCCCGAGCAGATTTCAGTCTCATCGGTTGCCAAACCCGCCGACAATATTCGTCAAGAAATCATTCTTATTAACCAGGCTGATAAAAGCGAGCGGCTAATTGAACTGCTTGCCCAGCGAGAGGTTGAGCGCGCAATTGTCTTTACGCGTACCAAACGCGGGACTGACAAGCTTGAGAAGGCCCTTAATTTAGCGGGTCTTCAGTCCGTTGGTCTGCATGGCGATAAGACACAAGGTCAGCGCAATAAGGCATTAGCCCAATTTAAGTCGGGGGCAAGAAAAATTCTTGTTGCCACCGACGTGGCAGCCCGCGGACTGGACGTTGACGAGGTGTCTCATGTCGTGAACTTCGATATGCCTACGGTTGCAGAGTCATACGTTCACCGCATTGGTCGCACAGGCCGGGCGGGTAAAAGTGGGGTGGCCATTTCCTTCTGTGACCATTCCGAACGCGGCCTGGTGCGCGACATTGAGCGGCTTACTAACCTAAGTTTGTTGCCCGGAGGTTCGTTGCGACGCGATGAGCAGCCTCGTCGCGCGAAGCCCCGTGTCAACCCTGGTCAGGCTCGCCCTGCCGGCGTTGGACGACCCCGCAGCCCTGCCAAACCAAGGCCAGCGGCCCGCTCCCTTTAGTGTAGGCCATGACTGGCCGGCCCTCCCCCTTATCCATCACCCTCTGGGTCTTGGTGGCGGCGGGCTGCCTTATTGGTCTTATTTCCTTCGGGACACGAGCAAGTTTCGGCTTATTCGTTAACCCTGTTGCAGGCCCTATTGATCAGGGAGGCTTTGGCTTTGGTCGTGAGGCCTTTGCCATTGCAATGGCCATCCAGAACCTGGCCTGGGGTGTTGGTCAGCCCATTGCCGGCGCGCTTGCCGACCGGTTCGGTCCTTGGCGGGTCATTGCCGGTGGCGGCCTACTTTTTTCAGCAGGGCTCGCCCTTTCTATTTTTTCAACCGATCCCACCAGTTACTCGCTAACAGCAGGTCTTATGGTGGGCCTGGGTATGAGCGGGGCGGGACACAACACGGTGCTTGCGGCATTTGGCCAGCTTATGCCCGAGAACCGCCGCGCCTGGGCCATGGGCTTGGGCACCGCTTCGGCAAGTCTTGGGCAGTTCCTTGTCGTGCCTCTCGGCCAGGCCTTTATCGAGGCCTATGGCTGGACAACAGCCATCATCATCATGGCCTGCGCGCTTGCAACAACACCTATTCTTGCCCTTGCACTGCGCCCCCGAGGTCCCAGTGCCGCGCAGGCGCCGTCCACAACTGCAATGCCAAGCCTGACGTCCACTGCACAGTCTGCAAAACAGGCCATTCACCAGGCCTTCGGCTACCGTAGCTTTTGGCTGCTACTGCTAGGCTTTTTTGTCTGTGGCTTTCACCTTGCTTTTATTACGGTGCATCTTCCACCCTATCTGACTGATTTAGGGCTCTCTGCCAGCACAGCTGGTTGGGCCATTGCGATGGTAGGGCTCTTTAATATTATTGGAGGCTACTCGGCAAGCATTGCCTGCGGACGTTACTCACGAAAACTTTTGCTCTCGTGGATCTATTTTTTGCGGGGGCTTGCCACCATTGCCTTCCTACTTCTTCCCATGAGCCCACTCACGGCCCTTGGCTATGGCGCCGTAATGGGCCTGCTTTGGCTTTCAACGGTGCCACCCACAGTGCAGCTTGTGGGCGTTATGTTTGGAAATAAGTACCTATCCACGCTCTTCGGATTTGTCTTTCTTTCGCATCAAATTGGCGGGTTTGTGGGTGTCTTGCTTGGAGGCTTTTTGTACTCTGCCACCGGTCAGTACGACATTGTCTGGTGGATGAGTGTGGCCCTTGCTTTTTTTGCCGCAGCGGTCCACCTGCCCATTCAAGAGACACTTTTTAGGCGGCCGCCCGCTCAACAGCCTGCCTAAGGCAATGCCACACCGCGCTGCCGTTCTTTTCCTCCTTCTGCTTGGCATTGGGTTGACTGCGGCCTGGCTGATTGTTCAAGGCAGTCGGGCTGAGCCCCTGCCAAGTCTGGTCTGGGCGCCCGAACTGCCCGCCGAAAAGATACTGGGCTTGCCCTTGGCTGTGCTCGACCGCAAGCCGGGCGGTTGGTGGTGGATTGAGGCCGACCCGGAGCAACGGCATCGCCTTCGGCGCGAAGGAGCCTGGCTTGCCATTGCCCTGCCAACCCCTGTTGCACGTATGGCCGGGTGTAGCTCTGACATGCCGCTTAACCCGGAAGCGGTAGGCCTGCGGCCCTAGTGGGGCAAAGGATTAATACCCTTGGAATAAAAAATCCAACGCCGCAACGATCTGGCCTTGCTCGCTTTTTAATGAAGCCACCGGTAACTTCAAGACTCGGATAGGAACAGCTGCAAGCTTGGGGGTTTCAAGTAAGCACTCTTGCCCGTTAATAACGAACAAAGGCGTTAGGCGCGTTGATAGCTTAACCTTGGGGAAATGCTTCAAAGCCCTCAAGGGAATGACCGTTCGGCTTTCTAGGCCGTCAAGCAGATCGCTTTGAACGTCGACAAGGTAAGGGGTGATCTCTGCTAGAGCGCTCGGATTCAAATAGACGTCGAACCGCGCCACTAGAAACTTTTCCATTCATCAAGCGCAAGGCCCTCGGACTCCATGGTGGCGTTGTAGGCCGCAACAAACTCGGCGTAGTCCTCACGCCATTGACGCTCCTGGGCCTGTCGCACGACTTCGCGCAGATGCGAGTCACAGACTTCGGAGATATTAATGTCGAGTTTCTTGGCTGCCTCTAAAACATCGCCACTTAAACTAAGGTTCGTTGCTCGCTTCATGGCCGACCCTCTTCGGGCAGTTTGCACAACCGGGCTAGTAGGCATCTTGCACTCCATGCGCATTAATGATGCGCATAATCTACCACTCCCTGTGAGCGCAAGCTTTTGGCAATGAGGCTGTTAGTAACAAACAATTAGTCAGTCAAAGTTAATTTATCTAATCTTTCAATGCACTCTCATTGAAAGGATTAATAAATGACTAACGCAACCGGACAATGCCCCGTGATGCACGGCGGCAACACCAACCAAACCAACGCAACCATGGCCTGGTGGCCCAACGCCTTGAACCTGGACATTCTTCACCAGCACGACACCAAGACCAACCCGCTGAAGGACTTTAACTACCGCAAGGCCGTGAAGGGGCTGGATGTCGACGCCCTTAAGAAGGATCTTCGGGCGCTTATGACCGACAGCCAAGACTGGTGGCCCGCCGACTGGGGTCATTACGGTGGCCTCATGATTCGTATGGCCTGGCACGCGGCAGGCTCGTACCGGGTGGCCGACGGCCGAGGTGGCGCAGGAACGGGTAACCAACGATTTGCCCCCATCAACTCCTGGCCCGACAACGCCAACCTTGATAAGGCACGCAGGCTGCTTTGGCCAATTAAGAAAAAGTACGGCAATAAACTGTCTTGGGCTGACCTGATTATTCTTGCAGGCAATGTTGCCTACGAGTCGATGGGCCTAAAGACCTTTGGCTTTAGCTTTGGTCGCGACGATATCTGGCACCCCGAGAAGGATGTCTACTGGGGCTCGGAGAAAGAATGGCTTGCCTCGACTCGATACGACGGCGAGAACCGCGAGACGCTTGAGAACCCATTGGCAGCGGTTCAGATGGGCCTTATTTACGTGAACCCCGAGGGAGTTAACGGTAAGCCTGACCCCTTACGCACGGCGCAAGATGTCCGCCTGACCTTTGCCCGTATGGCCATGAATGATGAAGAGACCGTTGCGCTTACCGCGGGTGGCCACACGGTTGGTAAGTGCCATGGCAACGGTAAGGCCAAGGACCTCGGACCAAGCCCCGAAGGCGAAGAGCTTGAAGCCCAAGGGCTTGGCTGGTTAAACAAAAAAGGCCGTGGCATTGGTCGCAATACCGTCACAAGCGGTATTGAGGGCGCATGGACCACACATCCCACACAATGGGATAACGGCTACTTCTACCTTCTTCTTAATTACGAATGGGAACTTAAGAAGAGCCCCGCCGGTGCATGGCAGTGGGAGCCCATCAACATCAAGGAAGACGACAAGCCCGTTGACGTTGAGGACCCCTCGATTCGCTACAACCCCATCATGACCGATGCCGACATGGCCATGAAGATGGACCCTGAGTATCGGAAGATCTCCGAACGGTTCTACAAGGACCCCGCCTATTTCTCAGACGTCTTTGCACGGGCCTGGTTCAAACTCACGCACCGCGATATGGGTCCGAAGACGCGCTACATCGGTCCGGAAGTGCCCAGCGAGGAACTCATTTGGCAAGACCCGGTTCCTGCAGGCTCAAACAGCTACGACGTGAAGGCGGTCAAGGCGAAGATTGCAGCGGCAGGACTATCGGTTGCAGAGATGGTGGCAACCGCCTGGGATAGCGCTCGCACCTTCCGAGGCTCGGACTTCCGAGGCGGCGCCAACGGTGCCCGTATTCGACTTGACCCTCAGAAGGACTGGGAAGGCAATGAGCCCGCACGCCTTACAAAAGTTTTAAAGGCGCTTGAGCCCATTGCAAAGGAGACGGGTGCAAGCATGGCCGATCTTATTGTTCTTGCCGGCAGCCTTGGCATTGAGCAGGCAGCCAAGGCGGCGGGCGTTCCGGTGGACGTGCCCTTTGCCCCCGGCCGCGGCGACGCGAGCCAAGCGCAGACCGATGCCGAGTCCTTTGAGGTTTTGGAGCCCCTTGCGGATGGCTTTCGTAACTGGCTTAAAAAACATTACGTGGTCTCGGCCGAGGAAATGCTCTTGGATCGGGCGCAGCTTATGGGCTTAACAGCTGCCGAAATGACAGTGCTTGTAGGCGGCATGCGTGTCTTGGGCATAAACCATGGAGGTAGTGCGCACGGTGTGTTCACCGACCGTGTTGGGGCTTTGACCAACGACTTCTTCGTGAACCTGACCGATATGGCCTATAACTGGAAGCCTACGGGGCGTAACAGTTACGACATTATTGAGCGCTCGAGTGGCAAGGCGCGTTGGACAGCAACACGGGTGGACCTTGTGTTTGGTTCAAACTCCATTCTTCGGTCTTACGCCGAAGTCTATGCACAGGACGACAACCAAGAGAAGTTCGTGCACGACTTTGTCGCCGCCTGGGTGAAGGTGATGAACGCTGACCGGTTTGATCTTCAGGCCTAAATGGCCTCAGGGATCTTGCTTCGGGTGCGAGAAGGCATTCAAGCAACAACCCGCTGAAGTCATTGAACTTAAAAAGGCCTCCCTTAAAAAAGGAGGCCTTTTTTTACGCCCGTTCTTTGTAAGTTGTGAAACGAAGGGCCGTGCCTTCGGCCTCGATGCGGTCCCAGACCCGATCGCGCTCGGCCTGATCCATGAAAATCCATCGACTGATTTCATCGAAGGTGCGTCCGCAACCGCGGCAGATGTCATCGCCTTGGGCGGTTGAACAAATGGCAATACAGGGCGTCTCTGGTCTCATGCCTGGCATTGTATGCGTCATTCAGACGGAGTCGTCCTGAGAGACCCACTCAAGGTCCCGGTGATTAAACTGGGAAACAAGTGTTGGCTTAATCACTTCAAAATAAGGTGAGACATCAAAATCGCGTGGGGTCACCAGGCTCGAATGCGCAGGCTTATAGAGCTGCAGACCCAGGCTTGAGGCCACTTTTTGCTCGGTTGCCGACACCGCCGGCCCATAGGCATTGGGAATAACGGGGAAACGAACCGACTCAAAGGCCTCTGCAATTAAAGACGAGCAAATGGCCTTTGTGGGCTCCCCGCTTCCAAGACTTAGAAGCTGACGCCGAAACCGGGTTGGCACAAGCGGTGTCGGTAAAAGATAGCGTGCAAGATCAATAATGTTTCGAAGGTCGTACTGATCGCCAATGCGATGGGTTACAAAAGAGACCAGCGCCTGCCGCTCTTTTGTTGAGAGCCCCTTGGCCCGACAGATGCGGGTGTGACAGCTGTCAAACTCTTCAAAGCCTACGGTCCGCACACCCTCCACGACATCGGCCTCAACAAAACAATGCCCACCTGGGGCACGGCCGCCTAACGCCTCCTCGCCCACGTAGAGAGCTGCATGCGACCAGGTGGACTGGGTTAGGTACTTAATGGCAATGCTAATTCGCGAAGAGCCTTCCACCAAAAGAACGTCACCCGGCTGCAGGGCCGCCCGCAGATGAAGGCTGGTTGAAGGCGGAGAGGCCTGGCTGTGGTCAACCGGCTTAACCAGAAACGCCGCAAGCCTCTGGCCCACCTGGCGCAACATTCGATTCATTCGGTATCTCCGCTATGCTTATCGCCACTATGGTAATTGCACTTGCGGGCGCCACGGGAACCATTGGCAAGGCCACCCTAAAAAGGCTCATTCAGCGTGGCTATGCGGTCAGGTCGTTCTCGCGGCAAGAGCTCGCCAGCGCCCAGGCCTGTAAACAAGCCCTCGACCTAGAAGCCCAAAAGGCAAGTGGCCCTGTGAAGGCCGTGATTTCTTGCATGGCCTCACGAACAGGCCAAGCCGAGGATGCATGGGCGGTTGACTACCAGGCCAATGCCAACTTGCTTTCAGCGGCCAAGGAATGCGGGGTGACCACGTTTGTTCTTCTTTCCGCCATCTGTGTTCAGAAACCCCAGCTTGCCTTTCAGCATGCCAAACTAAAATTTGAAGCGGAGTTGCAGGCCTCGGAGCTTAATTACAGCATTGTGCGACCCACGGCCTTTTTTAAATCTTTAAGCGGCCAGCTGACACGAGTGAAAAAGGGTGGGCCCTTTTATGTTTTTGGAAATGGGAGGCTGACCTATTGCAAGCCCATCTCGGACGACGATCTGGCCGAGTTTTTAGTGGACTGCCTGAACCAGCCTGAACGATCTAATGCGACACTGCTTGTTGGCGGCCCAGGCCCTGCCCTGTGCCCTATGGACCAGGCTGCCATGATGCAAGCGCTTCTAAGCCGTCCAGTCAAAGTTCGCCATGTACCCATCGGTCTGCTTAAGGCGGTTATTGCCACGTTAAGCCTGCTTGGACGCTTCCATTCGGGTCTTGCGAAAAAGGCTGACTACGCCCGCATTGGGCTTTACTACGCCACTGAGTCCATGCTTACCTGGGACGCAAGCACACAAAGTTATCGCGAAGATCTCACGCCAAGCGTCGGCAGCCAGCAACTCATTGATCACTACCGCAAGATCTTGCTCGAAGACCCGGCATAATCGCGCTTTCCATCTGCGAAGCGCCTCTCCCCCATGCCTATTTCCCATCTTTTTCTTGCCCTTGGCGTCATGGCAATTTGGGGAACAAACTTTGTCACCATGCGATGGGTGCTTGATGAGGTCACACCCCTCACCTTTGCATCGCTGCGTTTTTTCCTGGTCTCACTGCCCCTCATTTTCTTTATCCCCCGGCCGGCCATACCCTTACGACTTCTAATTGGCTATGGGCTTGCCGCCTTTAGCATGCAGTTTGGTTTTATTTTTCTTGCTGTTTGGCTTGGCATGCCTGTGGGTCTGGTCTCACTGGTTGTACAAAGCCAGATCTTCTTCACCCTTCTTCTTGCCCTTCTTATTCACCAGGTTCGCCCCACGGTGGGTCAGGTGGTTGGGGTGAGCCTAGGGGCAAGTGGTATTGCCTGGGTAGGCCTTGACCTAGGCCAGAGCATGCCGTTTATTGCCTTTGGCGCAAGCCTTCTTGCCGCCCTCGGCTGGAGCATTGGTAACACCTTTATTAAGTCCATGGGGCCAGTCTCAGCCCTCCCTTTGGTGATCTGGGCATCGCTTGTTTCGGCTATTTCCCTTTTGCCACTTTCTTTTCTTATCGAGGGCATCGCCCCATGGCAGCGAGCGGCAGACCTTCTCTTGGCGGGCGACACCATCTTTTGGGGAAGCCTTTTGTTTAATGCCATCGGTGCAAGTCTGCTTGGTTACAGTGGCTGGGCCTGGCTGCTGCGACGTCATCCCGCACCTGTCGTGGCGCCATTCACACTTCTTGTTCCTGTCTTTGGAATGGGCTCTGCCTCGCTACTACTCAACGAGGCTATAAACCCAACGGCATGGCCAGGGATCATCTTGGTATTCTTAGGGCTCGGCCTCACGCAGATTCGCTATAAAAAGCGTCCATAGCCTCGTGTTCGCACTTCAACAGGGACAGTGAAATTGACGTTGACGCTGACGTGTAGCCTGGCATTGATATTGACATTGATATTGGCTTAGGCCCAAATTGCTTTTAAAGGAAACAACTTTGACCTACGACCTGGTTGTAATTGGAGGTGGCTCGGGCGGTGTGCGCGCAGCCCGTATTGCTGCAGGCTACGGTGCCAGAGTTGCGCTGGTTGAGGAATACCGGCTTGGTGGAACCTGCGTCATTCGGGGCTGTGTCCCAAAAAAGCTTATGGTCTATGCAAGCCGTTTTGCGATTGAGTTTGATGAAGCACGCGGCTATGGCTGGAGTATGGATACACCGAAGTTTAATTGGGAGACCCTGGTTAAAAATCGAGACTGCGAGGTCGACCGGCTTGAACAAATCTATCGGGGTAACCTTGAGAAGTCAGGAGTACAAATTTACGAAGGCCATGCACGCCTAGGCGACGCCAACACAATCGTTATTAACGAGCAAGAAAAAATTACTGCAAAAACGCTTCTTATTGCCACGGGAGCGAGGCCGGTCACAGACGCCCGCATCCCCGGTCATGAGCTCTGCATTGACTCCAATGACTTCTTCAAACTTACCCGCCAGCCGAAGCGAGTTGTCGTGCAGGGCGCGGGCTACATTGCCTTAGAACTCGCCTGCGTATTGCAGCACCTTGGGTCGGAGGTGCACCTTGTCTATCGAAGCGATCTGGTCTTGCGTGGTTTTGACCAAGAACTTCGACATTTGCTTACTGAGGAGCTCAGGCTTTCAGGCATGACGCTTCATCATCGTCAGGTCATCACCAAGGTGGTGAAAAAATCTGAAGGCCTTGAGGTCAGCCTTGAAAATGGCGCGAGCCTTCATGCCGATATCGTGCTTAAGGCAATTGGTCGTCAACCCAATACCGAAAACCTTGGTCTTCAAGAGGCTGGCATTGAACTAAACGACCAGGGAGCCATTGCCGTAAATGAATGGTCTCAGTCCAATCTGCCTTGCGTTTACGCAGTCGGCGATGTCACCAACCGGGTGAACCTTACGCCTATGGCGATTCGCGAGGGCCATGCTTTTGCCGATAATGTCTTTGGGGGCAAGGCCATTACCGTTAACCATAGCCTTGTCCCAACCGCTGTATTTACAACGCCCGAGCTTGGTACTGTGGGCCTTACCGAGGAGCAG
Organism: Bordetella parapertussis; assembly: GCA_945901825.1. Classification (GTDB taxonomy): domain Bacteria; phylum Pseudomonadota; class Gammaproteobacteria; order Burkholderiales; family Burkholderiaceae_A; genus Hahnella. The sequence goes on along the minus strand of CAMDMC010000024.1, from coordinate 6,622 downwards.
GCTCTTGCTATCTACCCAAGGCTTGATGTCTACAAGTCCAGTTTTAGGCCGCTCAAGGCAACCGTCTCAGGCCATGCCTCGCGAACCTTCTTTAAGCTGCTTGTGAATCGTGACAACGATGAAATCGTGGGCTTTCATAGCATTGGCCCAGACACAGGTGAGATGTCGCAGCTTATTGGAATTGCCCTTCAGATGAAGGCAACCAAGGCAGCCTTTGATGCAACACTGGCAGTCCACCCAACCGCCGCCGAAGAACTTGTCACCATGCGCAGCCCAAGCATTCAGCACGGGCTCTAAGACGTTCAACTGAAATGAACCGATGCTGGGCCCTGGGAGACTTTGGCGTTTCAGACCTAACCGAATAACGTTATCTTAACTGGCATCGAACTGGTTTGGCCTAAACCCTTGAATAGGGGCATAAAAGGCCTTCACGGTTGCCATATCAACATCGACATCGCCAGTAACATCAAGGCATGGACCAAGACCTGCCTCTTTTTTTGCATGGTCCATGTAGGCCAGAATAATAGGCACCTGAGCACCCTGAGCAATGTAATAAAAACCCGTTTTCCATTCGCGAACTTTACTTCGCGTTCCTTCTGGCGGAATCATAAGAAACAGAGGCCTCTGGGTGTTTTCGAAACAGTTAACAGCCGCCGACACCAATTGCCCAGGTCGGCTTCGGTCAACGCCAATGCCACCCAGCCAACGCATAAGACCTTGGAACGGGAACCCAAACAGGCTTGCCTTACCAAGCCAATGCAGCTGCAGGCCCAGGCCGAAGGCCGCCATCAGGCTGTATGGGAGATCCCAGTTGCTAGTGTGCGGGGCTGCAATAACAACAGCCTTTTGCATCTGCCCTGGAATCGAGCCCTGAAAACGCCAGCCAAGCATACGAAGAAAGAGCTTTGAGCCAACCCGCAGACAAGGCGTAACCACGGGGGTATTGAATATAGTGCGCGCCGCCGGGCGAAAAACACTTGTGACGGATTCGGTATTCAAGGGAGCTACCCCAGCTGAACTGAGAAAAGAACCGCTTTTGAAGGTTAAGGGCTCGACGTGCGCTAAAAAACTAGGAAAAAACCACTCGCGCCTTGAGTGCCTCGAGCGTAACTGAGGGATCTTTAAGGCTTTCTGGTCCACCGGCAGAGCCTACGAAAACACCCTTTCCAGCGACCGGTGCAAGCGTGTCGAGCTTAAACCTTTTGGAATCGGGCTTTGCCCGAATAAAACAGGCCTCATCGAAGAAGAGAAGATCGCCATCGCGACCCACCTCATCACTGTCGATGCTGTCTTGGCCGATCCATTTCTTTATGGAATCAAGACCGTTGTCCAGATTGATCTCTTCAACAGAGGCCTGCTCGGGATTAATAAAGTACGCACTGGGCATAAAAGTCACTACCTTTTTTAAGAAGCACTTAAACCGTCTTTGCCCAGACTTTACTACAAACCCCCTAACCCCCTTCAGACTGCGACTTCGTGTCTGGGTCTGACTTCTGCTTGGGCTCAAAAGGAAAGGCTGAGCCAGACTCGCCTAGCTTGGCTGGTATTCGCAGAGAAAGCAACATGGTGAGGGCAAGCGTCGTCACAGTAAAACCCAAGGACCATGCAATGGGAATTTTATAAATGTCGATGAGCAGCATCTTCACGCCGATAAAGACCAGAACAATGGCAAGCCCATAGGAGAGCAAATGAAAACGCTCATGCATGCCTGCAAGAACAAAGTACATGGCTCGAAGCCCTAGAATGGCAAACACATTTGACGTGAGAACAATAAACGGGTCCGTTGTAATTGCAAAAATAGCAGGTATGGAATCCACTGCAAAAATAACATCAACAATTCCAATAAGTGCAATAACAACAAACAAAGGGGTAGCCATTTTTACGCCATCCACCACGGTGAAGAAACGCTCACCATCGTAATGCGGTGAAATCTTCATGCGGCGCTTCACCCACAACAGGGCTGGATTGTTGTCAAGGTCGGGTTCCTGGCCTGCGGCCCACCACATCTTCGCGCCCGTATAAACAAGGAACGCACCGAAAACGTACATCACCCAATGGAACTGCGAGATAAGCCAGGCACCCAATAGAATCATGATGGCGCGCAGAACCAGAGCCCCAAGAATTCCAATCATCAGCACACGCTTCTGAAACTCAGGAGGTACGGAAAAATAGGTAAAAAGCATTAGGAAGACAAAAATGTTGTCTACTGCCAGTGCTTTTTCAACCAGGTAACCCGTAACAAATTCAAGCGCCTTTGCATTGGCAAGCGTCTTCGCTGCAGGATCCTCGTCAAGGCCCCCAAGGTACCACCAGAGCCAGGCAACAAAAACGAAAGAGACCGACACCCATATGAGCGACCAGATAGTTGCTTCTTTGATGCTGACGGTATGAGCGCCTTGGCGATTGAGTGCAAGAAAATCAACGGCAAGCGCGACAAGTACAAAAAGGCTAAAAAACAGCCAAAGCAGTGGGGTACCAATGGTGACCATAAATTAGGAACCTCTATCTCAAGGCTGGCAAAGCTTTGAGTGGTGTAGAAGGATCCCCGTCAGTCTTGCCGCCCAGCGCATGCATTGGTAGATGCAGACCCTGGTTAGAACTGCCGGTTTTCATGGCCTGCCAAGTTCATGAAAACGTATTGACGACAGTTCCGCTAAGCCCGAGAACCTCAGGCAAAGTAGGCTACTCCCTTTAAGAGGCTATTGGATTGAAACAGAAGCTGTAGTCAGCGTCAAACGCCACTGCTCTTGCCCTGTCCCTACTGTTTCCTCTCGTGCCCAACAGGCGCGCTACCTGTAGCCTGGGACAGGTTCTTCAGCACGGATAAATGAGCTATGAGCTCCGCTTCAAGTAGAGCTAAAACAGAATCATCCCCGAAGGTTTTGGGATGGAAGTCACCGTCTTTTTCAACAGGGTTTGGCGAAGGCTGGAAGCTACAAAGGTTAAACCCCGTGCGACGATCGATGACATCAAGCATCATTAGAGACAGCGTTTTGTCTTGAAGGAGAGTCTGCTCGGACAGATGGGATGTGTAAGAAAACTTAAGTTCGAAACGGTCAAGCGTGGTTGTAAAACTACGACCGGAAGCCACCATAAGCCTTTGATGCAGGCTGGTATCAGCCGCTACGATTTGCTGAAGGTAATAAGGAATACCACGCCTTAGAAACTGCTCTTGCAGCAATGGCTTTCGAAGCCAAAAGCCCACGGCCATGGCAAGCAACACCAGGCCCAATGAGAGCAAGGGGTAGTCGGAATAAACATAAAAAGAGATAACCAGTAGGCCAGCCCCAACAACCAAACCTCGCCCAAGTGGTCCAAGCACCGCCAGCACTCCCTTCAACTCGTTTGACTTCAATCGCTTAAAACCTCAGCCACTCGCGACTACTTTATGCTGATGCTCGGCGGAGGTGGCTTTAGTCTTTACCAGCTACGAATCATAAGGGAGATCGCTTTAATGGCGACCCGGCCACCAAAAGTTAAAAACTCAAGCATCTATCTTACGAGCAGTGTCGGTACACTCGCCGATCGAAGAAGCTCGTTTGTCTTGCTTCCGAAAAGCAGTGCCCGAATCGGGGAATGGCTGTAGGCGCCCATCACAAGAAGATCAATAGTCTCTTCTTTGATTACCCTTGCAATTACGACTTCAGGGTCACCCAGCATTGAATGGGCGGATGCTTGAAAGCCGGCCGCAAGGAATTTGTCTCTTGCCCAATCAAGCTGCCTCGTCGTCTCACCTTGCCTAGGGCCAGCCATTACTAAGCGCACCTCCAACCCTTTTAATAGGGCAGACTGAGAAAGAAGCTCGATGGATTTGCGGGTGGAGGCTCGACCATCGAAGGCTATAAGGGCTTTCTGGGGTCGCCTAAACCAATCGGTGACAGTCAAGATCGGGCGGCTCAACGAGCGAATAAGATTCTCGACGTTTCTGCCAAGATCACGGTGAGTAACCCCGGCAGACGCGCCTCTGCGACCAAGAACAAGCAGGTCAAAATCACGCTGCTGCTCCATGACTGTCTCTTGCAACTCGCCATGGCGCTGTCGAATATCCACCTGCGCCGCACCCGCGGTGTGAGCCCGCTCGCGTAGCTCGCCCAGAAATAGTCGTCCCGCCTGCCGCATATCTCGAACCCGGGCTTCGTCCTTCTGCGCCAAGGTCGTGAGTAAGGCCTCCTGCGCATTAAAACCAATCGCGCCACTATGATCATCTGACGTACCCTCTTCAGGGTGTCGGTCAAGAACATGCAGAAACTCGAGATCGGCGTTCATGACCTTTGTAGCCCAGGTGGCAGCATCGGCAACATGGGCTGCGTAGGAGGAACGATCGACACAGGCAAGCACTTTGGCTGTCGCATTCATGTCGTTTCCTTCAATGATTAATCATGCGTTCAATCGCATCGTCTTTATCGTGCGTAGCAAAGCGATCGACCATCGTAGCGCTCGCCTCGTTTAGCCCAATTACTTCAACCTCAGTGGCTTCGCGACGGAATTTAAGTATGACCTTGTCTAAGGCACTGATTGCCGTGATGTCCCAGAAGTGTGCACGGCTTACATCAATACGAACTTTTTCAATGACTTCTTTAAAGTCAAATGAGGCAATGAACTGATCGGCTGAGGCAAAAAAGACCTGGCCAATGACGGTGTAAGTTCTTGCGTATCCATCAGGGTCGGCAAGCGAGCGCACTCGCATAATTAAACCAACCTTATGGGCAAAGAAAAAACCCGAGAGCAGAACACCGACAAGCACCCCTTTGGCAAGATCGTGTGTTGCGACTGTCGTAGCGACTGTCGCCAGCATAACGACGCTTGAACTTTTTGGGTGGTCTTTAAGGTTACGAATAGAACTCCAGTTGAATGTGCCGATTGACACCATAATCATCACCGCCACAAGGGCTGCCATGGGTATCTGAGCGACCCAGTCGCTTGCAAACACAATCATAAGCATTAGGAATATGCCAGCCGAAAGCGTTGAGAGCCGGCCGCGGCCACCCGATTTCACATTAATGACTGACTGGCCAATCATGGCGCATCCAGCCATGCCGCCAAAGAACCCCGAGGTAATATTTGCAACGCCCTGGCCCACACACTCACGATTCTTATTGCTGCCTGAGTCTGTTAGGTCATCCACAATCGTAGCCGTCATTAGCGATTCCAGCAGGCCGACCACCATTAGTGTCAATGAGTAGGGAAAAATAATAAGTAGGGTCTCAAAATTCAGGGGAATAGTAGGAAGAAGAAAAAGCGGAAAGCTGTCGGGAAGCTCACCCATATCGCCAACCGTTCGAATACTTAGGTCTAAAGAAATGGCGACCGCGGTTAGAACAACAATGGTGACTAATGGCGAGGGAACGGATTTTGTTATGTAAGGAAAGCCATAAATAATGCCAAGACCCGCCGCAGTCATGGCGTAGACCTGCCAAGTGACATTGGTCAATTCGGGAAGCTGGGCCATAAATATTAGAATTGCCAATGCATTCACGAAGCCGGTAACGACTGAGCGTGAAACAAAGCGCATAAGCGTTCCAAGGTGAACCCAGCCTGCAATAATTTGCAGCACTCCTGTTAGAACCGTTGCTGCCAAAAGATACTGAAGGCCGTGATCTTTCACCAGAGTAACCATAACAAGTGCCATGGCCCCCGTTGCTGCTGAAATCATGCCTGGGCGCCCTCCCACAAAAGCGATGACAACAGCAATGCAAAACGAGGCGTAAAGCCCCACCTTCGGGTCAACGCCTGCAATGATTGAAAAGGCAATTGCTTCCGGAATTAAAGCCAGGGCAACAACGAGGCCCGCGAGGAGATCGTTGCGGACATTCGATAACCAGTCCTGCTGAAATGACTTCATAAAGACTCACATTGTTTTTTAAACGCCCACCTAAGGAAGCCGTCTACGCAAGGCGTACGTGCGGTGGGCGTCACTTTTTGTGTGTTGCGATCCCAGCTTTGGCTGATCGCGAGATGGAATCGCTCGAGGACGAGTGGGTGAAGCGCTACATTGGAAGCAAGGACTAATCCGTTAGCCAGATCTTGGCACTCGCCTCATCTTCATAGCGAAAATGCCGAATGGTGGTATTTACCAAGCGCCCGGCGAATAAGGGTATGAGGTCGGCCAGCACAGAGTCCGTTACCAAGGCTATTCGACTAATTTTGTTGTGGTGACCACTTAGAAAGGTCATGGTTGCCCGAAGCGCTGCGAAACTTTCCCAGCCCGCCCAGTCCTTGGAAATCAACATAATTCCAGCCAACCGTTTGTGATGCTCAAGATACTCATCGACCTTGGGAATAAGCAACAAAATATCAGCCTCAGATACCGCGTTGTGGAGGCGGATAGTGAGCATGCTTTCGTATGGGCTGATGTTGTAATCAAACATAACAAAAGAGTAGCTCAGAAGGTCGGCCTGCACAAACCGAAGACTGAAAGCCCGTTAGCAAGCGGCGACGAATCCCCCAGCGTCAGTTAAAAGCGCCTTACAAAGTCCCGGTCAATGTAATCCTTGAGCCAAAAAGCCCAACGACCCGACAGGCTCCATCGCCCCCGCGAGGCAATCGCCTTGCCATCGGCAGTTGCCAACAACGAAAGGAACTCGGACTGAGGTTCGTAGGCGCTTAGGGGTCCTCCCGTAAG
>CAMDMC010000023.1 GCA_945901825.1 Bordetella parapertussis | reverse complement strand
CGAAGGGCGCCATCATTCTCAGAGAGTTCCACGCGTCGCATAAGACTCTGATAGGCCACCACCTCAAAGCCTTCATCAAGAATGGCCTGGCGGGGCGCGTGGACGGACGCCTGAATAAAGGGCAGCGCAACGGGGCCTTGGCTGCCCGGATGCTTGGGCGCCCATCCCCTGTTGACCCAGCCTATCGACCCGTCCTCAAAACGCACTGCTGTAAGCACATGAACCCCAGCGCGACCGTTTAAGGCGCGGTTATCAAGAAAAATTTGGGAGGCGGCGATCCACTCACCGCCTTGAAGCAAGAAGGTTTTCTGATCGAGCGAATCGGCGGATTGGTTCTGGGACCAGCCAAGACCAGGCCCGCCTAGTGCGCTTTGAACTCCGGGGCCCAGACCAACCGATGAGTTGGTTGCCGCACGTTCAATTTGCTGCTCCTTAAACTGCGCTCGGCTCCACTGCCATTGGGCAAGTACAAGCCCAAGAATTGCAAGGCCAAGACAGAACAGAACCGCAGGGTTTAGCCGATAATGCGTCATATGAAGATATTTGTTGCTATTGCCTTTTTACTCATTATTGCAAGCCTCGGATCGGCGCTTTTTTATCTTATGCGTGATAAGGGCCAGAGTAATAACACCGTGAAGGCGCTGGCCCTTCGGGTGGGTCTCTCGATTGCTTTATTTATTTCACTGCTTATTGCCCACTGGCTTGGCTGGATTGAGACCTCGGGCCTGCGCTACTAGGGCTCTCCCGTTACAGCCGGTTACCAGCCCCCTATCACCCCCCGTACCACCCTGTTACTCTCTGCTGACCTGCGTTGCCCAGTGCAGGGCTGAATCACGGCGAAGTGCCCTGATTCAGCATGAACAACTGTGCAAGTCTCAGGCCTTGGGCAACCTACAGCCAGTAAACAATCACGTAAAGACCAAGCCAGACCACGTCAACGAAGTGCCAGTACCAGGCTGCGCCTTCAAAGGCAAAATGCCGATCGGCACTGAAGTGGCCCTTAAGAACTCGGAACCAGACCACCAGAAGCATCAAGGCTCCCACGAACACATGAAAACCATGAAAGCCCGTTAACAAGTAAAAGGTCGAGCCAAAAATGCCTGAGGATAGTTTCAGATTGAGGTCACGGTAGGCATGGATGTATTCATAGGCCTGGAAACCCATAAACACCGCACCGAGAACAACGGTAAGGCCCAGCCATAACAGAACCTTCTCCCGGTGATTCTCACGCAAGGCGTGGTGGGCAATAGTTAGGGTGACTCCGGAGGTAAGAAGCAGTGCCGTGTTAATGGTGGGAATCCAGAAAGGGCCCATGGTCTGAAAAGACTCGACCAGAGCTGCTGGGCCAACATTTGGCCATTGGGCGGAAAAGTCTGGCCAGAGGAAGGCCTTGTGATCGAGATCGCCAAGCCAGGGCATCGCAATAACACGGGCATAAAAAAGCGCCCCAAAGAAGCCCGCAAAAAACATGACCTCACTGAAGATGAACCAGCCCATGCTCCACCGAAAGCTTGCATCAACGCGATCGTTGTAGCTGCCTTGCTCCGACTCACGAATAACTTCAGCAAACCAGCCAAAGAACATGTAGGCGAGAATGCCCAGGCCAAGGGCCAACGCATAAGGTCCATAGGCCTCGTCGTTGACGGTACCGGACATGCCCACCATAAAAAAGAACATGCTTATGGCACCAACCATCGGCCATTTGCTCGGTGATGGAACAAAGTAATAAGGCGCGTGGCCGTGCGTTGCTGATGACATCTACTTCCCCCCTTCAGACTCTTATTATGAAAACCTAGCTTGTAATAATACGCACCAGCCCAATTAGGCCCAGTACAAAAATAGCTGCAGCAGCAACACCAACGGCAATGACATGCACGGGGTTGAGCTCGGCCATGTCGGCTTCATGACTGGCCGAACGACGAACCCCAAAAAATGACCACAAAACAGCCCCTATGGTCTGTCCAAGTCTTGCCTTACGACGGGCCGCCTGCTTGATGTCGGTCATTCAGAACCCTTCAATTGGACTCACCGAACCTCGGTTGCGGGGACCTGGCCCACCGCCTCTGAGCTTGGAGCACGTGCAACAGGGGCTCCCACTTCAAAGAACGTGTAGCTTAGGGTGATGTTGCGAATGCCGTCGGGAAGTTCGGGGTCAATCACAAAGACCACTGGAAACTCCATGGTTTCTCCGGGCTGCAGGGTTTGTTGCTCAAAACAAAAACACTGAAGCTTTTTGAAGTAACTGGCGGACTGCTTGGGGGCATAGCTTGGAATGGCCTGACCCGAGACAGCCCGATCGAGGTTATTGGTAATTTCGTAGACAACCGTTAGCAACTCACCGGGATGCGCTTCGAGCACGTTATTGCGGGGCTTGAATGTCCAGGGCCCATGGGCGTTGGCGTCGAACTCAACGGAAACAAGCCGATTGACATCCACCTGCGTATTCTCAGCAAAACGTTTCGCTTCGTCGTAATTTAATTTTTCTTTGGCAGTAAGAACATTGATACCCGTAATCTCACAAATCTTGTTGTAGAGGGGCACCAGCGCATAGCCAAAGGCAAACATAAGAATAGCCAGCATAAGAAGCTTCCCAAGCATCTGGGCATTGTCTTTTTGGCGAACCTCAACAAGCTCGGACATGGGCAACCTTCTTAGCTAACGGGATACAGCACGTACTTAATAACGATACCCAGAAAAAAAGCGGCGGCCACAGAAGCAAGGACCAGGGCCAGCCGCAGATTATTCTGGCGACGTGGTGAATCAGCCACGAGTTTTACCTGACCGTGGGAGGTGTCTCAAAGGTATGGAAAGGCGCCGGTGAAGGCACGCTCCATTCGAGGCCGTAGCGAGCATCCCAAGGGTTGTCGGCTGCCTTGGGACCACCCTTGATGCACTTGATCACAACGTAAAGCAGAATGAGTTGCGAGAGGCCAAACCCAAACGCACCAACCGAGGCCACCGCGTTGAAATCGGCAAATTGCATGGGGTAGTCGGAATAGCGTCTTGGCATTCCAGCAAGCCCGAGGAAGTGCATGGGGAAGAAGGTGATGTTGAAGAAAATCATCGAGGCCCAGAAATGCACCTTGCCCATGGTCTCGTCGTACATATGGCCGGTCCATTTAGGAAGCCAATAGTAGACGCCGGCAAACAATGCAAATAATGAGCCCGCAACAAGTACGTAGTGAAAGTGCGCAACAACGTAGTAGGTGTCGTGAAGTTGAATATCAATCGGCGCAACGGAAAGAATGACTCCGGTAAGCCCACCAATGGTGAAGACCACAATGAAACCAATAGCAAAGAGCATAGGGGTCTCGAAGGTCATGGAGCCGCGCCACATGGTCGCAAGCCAGTTAAAGATCTTCACGCCCGTTGGCACTGCAATAAGCATGGTGGCGTACATAAAGAACAGCTGACCGGTAAGTGGCATGCCGGTTGTAAACATGTGGTGCGCCCAGACCACGAAGGAGAGGATGGCAATGGAGGCTGTGGCATAGACCATGGAGCTGTAGCCAAACAGACGCTTGCGAGAAAAGGTGGGGATGATCTCCGAGACAATTCCAAAGGCCGGAAGAATCATGATGTAGACCTCGGGATGCCCGAAGAACCAAAAGATATGCTGGTACATGACAGGGTCACCACCGGCCGCGGCGTTGAAAAACGCCGTGCCAAAGTGGCGGTCGGTAAGCGTCATGGTGATGGCGCCGGCAAGTACGGGCATCACCGCAATAAGCAGGTAGGCCGTAATAAGCCAGGTCCAGACAAACATGGGCATCTTCATGAGGGTCATGCCGGGAGCGCGCATGTTCAGGATGGTGGTGATGATGTTAATGGAGCCCATGATGGAGGAGGCGCCCAGAATATGAAGGGCGAATATGGCCATGTCCATGCCAACACCCATTTGAAGCGTCAGGGGCGCATAGAGTGTCCATCCTGCTGCAACAGCACCGCCTGGAACAAAGAAGGAGGCCGCCAAAAGAAGGGCCGCAGGAACCATCAGCCAGAAACTGAAGTTGTTCATGCGTGCAAAGGCCATATCGGAGGCGCCAATTTGCAGGGGGACCATCCAGTTCGCAAAACCCACGAAGGCCGGCATGATTGCGCCAAACACCATAATGAGCCCATGCATAGTGGTGAGCTGGTTGAAGAGCTCTGGCTGAACAAGCTGAATGCCTGGCTGAAAGAGCTCGACTCGAATGCCTAGGGCCAGCACCCCACCAAAGAGAAACATGGTGAAGCTAAACCAAAGATAGAGGGTACCGATGTCTTTATGGTTGGTCGCGTAGACCCAACGCCGCCAGCCATGAGGATGATCGTGATCGTGGCTGTGGTCTTGGCCAGCAAGGCCCTGAGGTTCAAGAACTGCACTCATAAAACTCTCCTATCTTCCTTCGTGTCGGAACAAGAACATTGATTGCTAATTTACTGAGCGACCTGCGCAACTTGGGCACCCGCCTGAACTTGCGCTGTCTTTGCCTTTTGTGCCGTAACCCAGGCAGAGTACTCCTCGGGGGTGACAACCTTTACGACAATGGGCATGAAGGCATGGTCTTTGCCGCAGAGCTCGGCGCAGTGCCCGTTGAAGGTCCCTACCCTTTCAGCTCGGAACCAGGTGTCACGCACAAAACCGGGGATGGCATCTTGCTTAACGCCGAAGGCCGGAACCATCCATGCATGAATAACGTCATTGGCCGTTGTCACAACACGAATTTTTTTGCCCACGGGCACCACCAGGGGATTATCAACCTCTGAGAGGTAGTTGTCGGATTTGGGCTGCTGGTTTACGCGCTGCTCATAAGGGGTGGTTAGCGTCGATAGAAAAGAGATGCCCTGACCCTCTCCCTTAAGGTAGTCGTAACCCCACTTCCACTGATAGCCGGTGGCTTTAATTGTGATGTCAGCATTGGTGGTGTCTTTTTGCGCCATGACGACCGGGGTTGCATAAACACCAATGACAACAACAATTAAGAAGGGAACGATAGTCCAGGCAATTTCAAGGGTATGGCTTTCGTGGAAATCGGCGGGCTTATGGCCACGGGATTTGCGATGGGCCCACATGGAATAAAACATGACACCAAAGACAACCACGAAAATAACGAGGCAGACAATAAGTAAAAAGTTGTGCAGCCCGTAGATATCTTCGGCCATGCCCGATGCCGGGGTTCGCAGGTTGTACTTCGTGGTCATGTCGTTGGCAAGCGGCCAGACAGGCATTAAAAGACCGGCAGCCATAAGACCCAGTTTTTGAATTGCAGACGTAACGAACGTGTTCACCCTTAATGCCCCCTAGAACAATCAGATACCAAGACCCGACTGGTTAAAAAATGGCCCGCCTGGATCAGCCAAGGCGCGGCGAAGATCTTTTAAAAACTGCTGTCGCTGGGGCCGAGTTAGAAACCGGCCAATGCGCGACTCTTGCCCTTGGCTTTGAATGACGATAAGGCCTGTAACCTCGTCGATCGCCACCCTTAGACCCCTACGAGAAAAACTGCGGCAGACAACTGTTGACCCCGAATGGTCATCCACCTGAAGATCCTCGGCAGTGACCACAACGCGCTCACGGTCTTGGGCATGCCGAGAATAAAACATAAAGGCGAGCCCAAGAGCCAGACACTCCAAAACCGCAAAGGGCAGAATCGGCCAGTTCCCTTGCCATGCCCAGGCCAGACCAACCCCCAAAGAAACGCAGGCCATTGAGGCAAACAAGCCCAAGAGTTGATAGGGTGAAAGAGAACAGTTTCTCTTAAGTTCCCAGCTTGACTGGCCTAAAACTGCTAACACGACGCCCCCTTGCGGTTAACACATTTGCGACACCCACCCTCGGCGCTGCTTTGGCACCACGCTCTTTTTGGGTGATAGAAACACTCCCGGCGATTATATGACGACAAACGAATAAACATCCAGACCAGGCAGAGCGTCTTCTAGGGCTTCTTTCGAAAGAACTTCAGCGGAGAAAAGCCAGACCCCTCTGTTTCTGGCTTTTTTTTCGTTATCGCTTCGGGCTTCCAGGCATGCCCGACCACCAGCTCCCAGTCCAGCACCATGCCGGCCGACTGGGGCGAATTAAGGGCCTTGAAGCCCGCCTTGAAGGCCTGGGCGCCAAGCCTCGGGCCATCTTTCGCCATATGGGTGGCTCGCCAGACCCCGGGCCGAGGCCAGGCCCGAAGGTCTTTAAGGAATTGTTTGGGCGTCTGGTAGCTGAAACGCAAAGGGTCGGATTCCATTACGGGGCTGAGCAGCCCAGCCTGCTGAAGCTGGTCGCCCAGGTCGTGCATATCCGTCCAGGCCTCGGTCAGGCCTTGGGGCAGAAGCCCGCCTGCCTCCTTCAGCCCCAGATGGTCGAGGGTTTGCCGCAGCTCCTTAAGGCTCGAGGGGCCAAGGCCGGCAAAAAGATAGACCCCACCATCGCTAAGCATCTTATAAACCTCAGAAAACCAGTCTTTGTGGAGGCCATGGGTCTGCCATGAGCCTGTATCAATAACCACCGCGTAGCCTGACCCTGGCAGTCGCGCAAGGGAGCCCTTGAGAGGGTCGTGATACGCCCAGTCAAGGGTTTGGGAGACCGAAAGACCGCCTGGGGAGGGGCCGAGCCAGAGCCTTGGCCCTTTCGCAGGGCGCATAAATTCAAGCCGATCAAGACAGGCCTGACCGAGGTGACTGAAAACAGGATGGGTGAGAGAGGCGCGCACGAGCCTGAAAGTATAGTCAGCCGCACCCGGATCGACGCCCTAAAAGCACTTAAACAGGCCAGACCCAGGCAAGCAAGCCGTCATCAATTTCACCCAACCCGTCCAAGGCAGGCCATGGCGAATTTCTTCCCGTTATTGCAGGCTCTTAAATGGCTCATGGCCGATCCAAGCCCGGAGCTGCTGCCTGCCCCCGAGCCACCTAGCTCATGGCGGGCATCACGCACGGCGGCACGTTTAAATCTGCCCGTACTGGCCGCCTCAAGCTACGGCCCCGAGATCGCGAGCCTTATACGAAGGGCCAAGTACGGGCCCCAGTGGTCGGCCGCACAAAGGCTCACCCGCCTTGCAGGAAGGCTTCCCGCGCCGCTGTGGCTGGAAAGACCATGCTGCCTTGTTCCAGTTCCCGCCGACCCGAGCCGCCTGGTCCTGCGTGGCTTTCATCTTCCGGGGCTTGTCTGCCAGGTTCTGGCCCGGCGCTGGGGCCTGGGCTATGACCTTTCTCGGTTGGTCAAACGCCAGAGTAGCCCCACCCTTGCCTCGCTCGGAAGGCAGCAAAGGCTTTCAGATCTGCGAGGGCTTATTTGCCATGCCTCTTGCCACGAACCTGGCGCAACGACCCCTCAAGCAGAAGAGCCCGTCGTGCTTGTAGACGACGTGCTTACAACCGGTGCAACTGCCAGCGCCTGCATAGAGGCCCTGCACGTAGGCGGTGACCGAGTGCTTGGTCTGGTGGTTCTGGCGCGCTCGGGCTAAGGCTTTTGCCCTCTAGGTCCTAGAATTCCAGCCATGACACCCATCCCAATGAGCAGGCACTCTTTAACCACGGATCTCAACCTCAAGGTTGTCCTTGTCGAGCCCGAGATTCCCCCGAACACCGGCAACATCATTCGGCTTTGCGCCAATACGGGGGCTCAACTCCATCTTATTGAGCCGCTTGGTTTTCCCCTGGATGACGCCAAGATGCGGCGAGCGGGCCTTGACTACCATGAGTTCTGCGACATTAAAGTGCATTCCAACTGGGCTGCCTTCTGGACGGAGCGTGGCCTTGATGCTGCAGGCTGCTCCAAGAGTTTTGCCTTCACCACAAAGGGGCATCGAACACTTTATGACTGCGAACTTGAGGCCGGCTCCTGGCTGTTTTTTGGCCCTGAAACGCGGGGCCTCTCAGAGGACCAACGTGCCTGCTTTCCAGAAGACCAGCGAATTCGAATACCCATGCAGGCAAAGAGCCGAAGCCTGAATCTGTCCAATGCGGTGGCCATCGCCGTCTACGAGGCCTGGCGACAACAAGTCCAACAAGCCTAGCCCGTGCCGGGGTCTTTGCCCGCCTCGGCAATGCTGGCATCAAGCTCGTCGACCGGATCTCGCGACAAGAGCTCCGAGAGCATTGCTTTGGCCGAACGCTCACCACTTAACAATTGGCAGACCGCCTGAACAATGGGCATGTCCACCTCGAAGCGCTGAGCAAGGCCGGCCACCGCCTTTGAGGCATTAACGCCCTCTGCCACATGACCAAGGCCCGTAAGAATTTGCTGAAGGGACTCACCCTTTGCCAGACCAAGGCCCACTCGGCGATTACGCGAGAGGTCACCGGTTGCGGTAAGCACAAGATCCCCCAGAACGGCAAGACCAAGCATGGATTCTGGCCTTGCACCTAGGGCCACGGCAAGTCTCGCCGTCTCGGCAAGGCCACGGGTCAGAAGCGCTGCGCGGGCATTGGCGCCAAGACCAAGGCCATCGGCTACCCCTGCGGCGATGGCCATAATGTTCTTCACGGCTCCGCCCAGCTCAGCGCCTAAGAGATCATCGCTTGCATAAATACGCATGCCGCCGCCGTGGCAGATGCGGGCAATTCTTCTTGCAAAGGCAAGGTCGGTGCTTGCCGCGGTGAGCGCACAGGGAAGCCCCCTTGCAACTTCCATGGCAAAAGATGGGCCGGTCAGCGCTGCCATCGGCCAGTCTGCCTTCATCGCGCGACGAACCAGATCCGAGGGCCAATAAAACGCCTCGTCGTCTTGAACCAGCCCCTTGCTTAGCCAGATGAGACCCTCGCCCGGCTCGGCAGGCCCAAGCGTCTCCGTAACCTGGGCGGCCAGATCTGAAAGACCAGCAACCGGACAGGCAAGAACAACAAGCCCACCGGGCGGGCTGCTGCTCCGCGAACGTTCGCGAAACGCCAGAAGGCTGAGCCTGAGGTCTGCGCTGAGCTCCAGCGCATCGGGCAGGCCAACGCCAGGAAGGTAGCGCTGATTGAGCCGTGAGTCTGCAAGCTTCGTAAGGAATTCTGGACGTCGCGCCCAGAGGGCTACCTGGCCAGGCTGAGCACGTTTGGACCAGTGGATTGCAAGGGCCGTGCCCCAGGCTCCCGCTCCAAGAAGGACGGCTGGAACGGAGAAGCGTTCAGAAACCGTCACTGACGGGTTGCGGCCGACTCTGCCATTTTGGCTTGCTTCTGTTGATAAAAAGCCTCCCAGTTGATCTCTGCAAGATGGAACGGGGGAAAGCTTGAGCGCTGAATTAGGTCCGACAGGTTCGCACGAAGGTACGGGTAGACAATGGTGGGGCAGGTGATGCCCTTCAACAGTGTGCGTTGCTCGTCGCTGACATTGGCTATTTCAAAGATCGCGGCCTCGTTGGCCTCAACCAGAAAACCAATCCGGTCTCCAAATCGGCAGGTCACCGTGCAGCGAATTAAAACCTCAACCAGGTTATTGCCAAGCTCTTGCTCGGCCGTGTCGAGCTGAAACTCGAGTTGCGGCTCCTGTTTCTCAAGAAAAATATGGGGCACATGAGGCGCCTCGAGTGAGCAATCTTTAAGGTAGACCCTTTGAAGGGTGAAGACGGGTCTTGCCGCCTCGGCATCGGGGCCTGTGGCCTGATTGGCGGGATTGGTCTGGTCCGGCGTCGGGGAGTTGGAATTGGAGTTGTTGTCGGTCATGCAAGGCGTCCTTGTCTAGTTATCGGCTTCCAACAAGGGCAAAAGCCCACCCGAGGCGTCAAGAGCCATAAGGTCATCGCATCCGCCAATATGTCGCTCACCAATAAAAATCTGAGGCACGGTATGTCGGCCGGTTCGCTGCATCATCACCTCCCGCTCTTCGGGTTGAAGGTCCACCCGAACCTTTTCAACGTCGGCATACCCCCGTTGCGCGAGCAACGCTTCTGCCCGTAGGCAGTACGGGCAACTGGCTGTGGCGTACATAAGAATTTTGGCCATAAGGCGTGACCTAGTCCTTTGGGCTGCGCTTAGAGACAGGCAACCCCGCCTGCCTCCAGGCATCAAAGCCGCCGTCAAGGCTGTAGACCTGCTCGAGACCCGCCTTGCGAAAACGTTTTCCAAGCTGGGCGGAGCGCCAACCACTGGCGCACATGAGTATGACGGGCCTTGTCTTTTTGCCCGAGGTCGTTCTTTTAATAACCTGGTCGATCTGGCCGTCCATGGTAGATAAGGGAATATGCTCGGCCAGGGGCACGGACCCCTTTGAGAGCTCTGTGGTCTCGCGAACATCGATAAGCAGAGCATCCTCCGCGTTCATAAGTTGGGTGGCTCCAAGCGTGTTCACCTGACGTGCGGCAGACCCGCGAACAACCATGGGCCAGACAAGTAAAGCCCCGCTCACAAACGCGGCCGCAACAAGGAAAATATTGTCAATAAAAAATTGCAATGCAGACCCCTAATTTCTTCACCAGTGAGGGCAAAACGTTAGAATAAGGGCTTACCGTGCTCTTCCAAGCAAACCCAAGGCTGTGAAGCCTTATCCTCAGACAGCCCAAATAACCGTCTTCTATTATGCCCGTTCCCGTCATTATTCTTCGCCATGGTCAGAGCCAGTGGAATGTCGAAAACCGCTTTACAGGCTGGGTGGACGTTCCCCTTACGCTTAAGGGGGAGAACGAGGCGAGGCAGGCTGGCAGGCTAATTCGCGAAAAGGGCCTTGAGCTTGACCTGGCCTTTACGTCATTTTTAAAGCGGGCCTCAAACACCTGCACGCTTGTGCTTGAAAGCCTCGGCCAGTCCAACATTCCCGTTCATGCCGACTGGCGACTTAACGAGCGGCACTACGGCGCCTTGTCGGGGCTTAATAAGTCGGAGACTGCTGCACGGTACGGCGAAGCCCAGGTCCATTTATGGCGGCGAAGCTTCTCAGTACGGCCAGATCCCATGACCCCCGACCACCCCCATTTCACGGCAGTTGACCCAATGTACCTGCGGGCAGGCCTTGGCGAATCAAATATTCCGCTCACCGAGTGCCTTGCCGATACGGTCGTCAGGGTGGAGGCCTTCTGGAACGAGCAGCTTTTACCAAACCTTCAATCGGGTAGAAGGTCGCTGATCGCGGCCCATGGAAATTCGCTTCGTGCCCTTCTAATGCTGCTGGCAAAGCTTTCAGAGGACGAAGTTCTGCAGCTTAATATCCCTACAGCCCAGCCCATGGTGCTGGAATTTAATGACCAATTTAAGCTTCAATCGCACTACTATTTAGCGGAACCCGCGGTGATTGATGCTGCATTGGCTGAGATTGCTCAACAAGGAAAGGCCCAGCCGGTGACGCTGGGGTAACTAACGATGGCTATGACAAATCGCTTAAAGGCAACCGGCTGGGTTGGCCTTGGACTTATTGGTGGAGTCGCCCTCAGCCTGGGCATCTCGGCTGCCGCACAACGCGAAGGTAGGCTTGCACTTCCGGTTGAAGAACTGCGCCAATTCGCCGACGTCTACGGCGCAATCAAGGCCCATTACGTCGAGCCCGTCGCCGATAAAAAGCTTATTACTGAGGCTATTAGTGGCATGCTCTCCGGGCTTGACCCCCACTCGGCCTACCTCGATGCAGAGGCCTTTAAAGAGTTGCAGGTGGGAACCCAGGGGGAGTTTGGGGGGCTCGGTATTGAAGTGGGTCTTGAAGATGGTTATGTGAAGGTGGTCTCACCCATTGAAGACACGCCCGCAGCCCGTGCAGGCGTTCGCGCAGGCGACCTCATTATTAAAATTGACGACAAGGCCACCAAGGGCATGAACCTTCAAGAGGCCGTGAAGCTCATGAGGGGCAAGCCCAAGAGTTCCATTAACCTCACGCTTTCCAGAAAATCGGAGCCACTTCCTATTGTTGTCACGATTGTGCGCGACATCATTCGCGTGCAAAGCGTACGTTCGAAATGGCTGGAGCAGGGCTATGCCTACATCCGAATCACCCAGTTCCAAGAGCACACGGTGGCCTCCACGGTAAGCCACCTCAATAAACTCCTACAGCAGGCCGAGGCGGATAAGACAAAGCCCGTCAAAGGCATCGTGCTCGATCTGCGCAACGACCCGGGCGGCCTGCTGCATGCCGCGGTTGGTGTCTCGGCAACCTTTCTTCCCGATAACGTCACCGTGGTGACCACCGATGGCCGCCAGCCCGATGCCAAACGCTCCTTTGCCGCCAAGCCTTCGGACTACCTGCGCGGCGGCTCGGACCCCCTAACGGGGCTCAACGCCAAGGCCAAAACGCTTCCCATGGTTGTTCTTGTCAACGGCGGCTCGGCCTCCGCGTCCGAGATTGTTGCCGGCGCCCTTCAGGACCACAAGCGGGCGGTGGTTCTTGGCACTCAGACCTTTGGTAAAGGCTCGGTTCAGACCATCCTGCCGCTGACCAGCAGCACGGCCATTAAGCTCACCACGGCCAGGTACTACACACCTGCCGGTCGGTCGATTCAGGCCAAGGGCATTCGGCCCGACTTCTGGGTTGAAGAGTCGGAGTCCGGTTCCGTCACCGAGCAGTTCAGGGTGCGCGAGGCCGACCTCAATCGCCACCTGGAAGAGAAGAATCAGGCGGAGGCGGGCTCTTCAAAGCAGCCCCCCGCTCGCGCGACATCCGAACCCGGCACGGGGGGTGCGAATGCCGCTGGTGTTGCCAGTTCATCCAAGGACAGCGCGGCTGTCGAACAAGCCAAGCCTGCTGCCAAGCCCATTGAATTCGGATCCGAGGACGATTTTCAGCTCTTGCAGGCCCTTAATCACCTTAAGGGTCAGCCCGTCCTAACGTCTGCCGTTCCTCAAGGTATCGATTAGGCCCCAATAACAACGCTACCTGGGCATGTCGCAGCCTTCGGATGGAGACCTGGTCCGTTTTAGCCGATTCTTGCTTGCCCCAGAGGTCTCGGAGGATAGCCTTCGTAGGCTAAGGTCCTCAAGCGTTGCCGTTGTTGGGGTTGGTGGCCTGGGATGCCCGGTGGCCCTGTACCTCGCGGCAGCCGGCCTTGGACGGCTTCGGCTCATCGACCCTGACAAGGTTGAAATCTCCAATCTCCCTCGTCAGATCCTCTTTGGACTCGACGATGCTGGGCGAGACAAGGTGCAGGTGGCCGCAGAGCGGCTTGGCACCTTCCATCCCGAAACCCAGATAGAGGCTTTGGCTGAGGCAGTCACCGCCAGTAACGCGCAGGGCCTTCTTTCTAATGCCAACCTGGTGATTGACTGCACCGACCGCTTTGCCGCAAGGCAGGTTATTAACGAAGCCTGTCATCGGCTTAGGGTGCCGCTGGTCATCGGGTCGGCCCTGCAATGGTCCGGGCAGCTCCTGGTGGTCGATCCTCGGCAACGGGGCTCGGGCTGTTATGCCTGCCTCTTTCCGACAGAAGACGAGCAGCCCGCGGTGGTGGATGCGGCCTGCGGTGCCTATGGGGTTGTCTCAACCGCCGTGGGACTTGTCGGGCTCATGCAGGCCAATGAGGCGCTTAAGGTTCTCATGGGAATACCAGCACCAACTGGTCAGCTCTGGCAGTTTGAAGCCCGCAGCCTAGGCCTTGAAACAATGCGCTTTCGCCCGCGAAGGGGCTGCTCAGTCTGCGGCGGGCTTGGTGAAGAATAGGGCCTCGACAATTGTTTCGGCTGACTCGCTGGGCGCTGCCCGAAAAGCGGTCTTTGAAAAACGCAACCAACGGCCTTGTACAAAGGAAATAGCAAGGCTCGCCTGAAGCGCGGGGTCAAGCAGGCCAGGCTCTTTTTGAAGTTTGAGGCATTGTCGCAGTGAGGCCTCTGCACGGTCGATGAGCTGATTCACGCGATGTTGCAGGCGCAGGTTCTCGTAAGCAAGCGCCTCGCCCGTTAATACCCGAGTCATCCCCGGGTTGGTCTCCGCAAAATTAAGCAGCATTAAGACAATCGAGCGTGCCTTGTGTTCGGCGGGGTCGGACTCGGAATCAATCTGATTAATGAGACCAAAAATGGTCTGCTCAATAAACTCAAGTAAGCCCTCGTACATCTGGGCCTTGCTGGCAAAGTGTCGATAAAGCGCGGCTTCCGATACCTGAAGCCTTGCCGCAAGGCCAGCAGTTGTAATGCGCTCCGACTCTTCTTCAAGCATGGCAGCGATGGCCTGCAGGATCTGAAGCTTGCGCTCGCCAGGCTTTAGTCGCTTTCGTGAGCGCTCGGGTTCTTCAACGTCGGTCATGACAGAACTCCCTATAAGGATTGGGGAGGCCCAATCCTTCGCACCAAGGTCGACCATGAGTTTACTTGATGCCGAACAAAACTGGGGCGTCGGGCAGAAAAGGGTCGTCCCAGGCGCCAGCCAAGGCGTGCATGGCTTGGGGAACCGTTGAACCGGACAGTACGCAGGCCTTGGCGATGGGCCGAACGTAGGTTGCCGTCGCTGTCATCAACAACCATGCGTTCACGACCATATGGGTCTGTCCAGCCCACAGTTGACCGGGACCATTGACGAATACGGGCCCAGAGTAAGGGCGAGGGCTTAGGCCGCAGCCGACCATGAATACGCATCTCGTCGATATGGATTGCAGCATGAAAAAAATGCTGCAGGCCGAGCCGTTTAACAACCTCTTGTGCATAGGCTCGGGGCGCATTGGTAATTAACCAGCGCTCGCCCTTAACTGCCGCAAGCCTTCGTGCAAGACCCGGGTTTGGAAGGAAGTAGTTGTCCAGCGTCTCGATGGGATGTGTCTTTTCGAGAAAATCTGCGGCATCGACTCCGTGATGAGCAACCAATCCCAAAAGGGTGGCCCCATAACGCTTCCAATAGCGGGTTCTAAGCGCCGAGGCCTGTTCCTCATCGAGCTTAAGCCTTGCCTGAATGTAGAGCGTGATACGACGGTTAATTTCCTTCATAAGCCGCCAGCTTGCGTCATGCAGGGTGTTGTCAAGGTCAAAGAGCCAAAGCCGAGGCCCCCGCCCGACCTGCCCAGTGAACGCTTTGCTGTAACGACGCTTATGAATTGGCATAAAGACCCAATCACACCTTCTCAGTGCGATCGAATCATGGTACCTACGCCTTCAGCCGTAAGGATTTCAAGTAAAAGACTATTAGGAACACGGCCATCAATAATGTGAACAGAATGCACGCCAGCCTTGGCTGCATCAAGAGCGGAGCTAATTTTTGGAAGCATGCCTCCCGACAAGGTGCCATCTGCAAAAAGGGTGTCCACCTCCTTGGCGGTCAGCCCGGTGATGAGCTGACCCTTGCGGTCGAGCACGCCGGGGGTGTTGGTCATAAGAACCAGCTTCTCGGCCTTTAGAATTTCGGCAATCTTTCCTGCAACAAGATCGGCATTGATGTTGTAGGTTTCGCCCTGGTTGCCCGAACCAATCGGCGCAATGACTGGAATGAAACCAGACTTCAAAAGCGAATAAACGATGTCGGGATCCACCTGCTCAATCTGGCCGACATGGCCAATGTCCAGAAGTTGATCGGGAAGGTCCGTTGAGTTGATCATGAGCTTTGAGGCACGAATAAGTCCGCCGTCCTGGCCAGTAAGGCCAACCGCCTTGCCACCCGCATGGTTAATAAGCTCGACGATTTCTTTGTTCACCTTGCCGGCAAGCACCATCTCGACAATGTCCATGGTCTCGGAGTCGGTCACGCGCATGCCCTGAATGAACTCACCCTTTTTGCCTACCCGGCTTAAGAGTTCTTCAATTTGCGGCCCACCCCCATGAACCACCACAACATTAATGCCAACAAGCTTAAGAAGGACAACATCATGAGCAAAGCCGCGCTTCAATGACTCGTCCGTCATTGCATTGCCGCCGTACTTCACCACGACGGTCTTGCCATGAAACCGACGAATGTAGGGAAGCGCCTCAGCAAGAAGCGCTGCTTTTTGGCCAGCCTGAAGGGTAGGCTCGGTCACGATGGATTGGCGAGCGGCGGGGAGTTAGTCGCCAAACTGTTTTTGGCGAAGCTCGCGACGCTCTTGTGCTTCAACCGAGAGTGTTGCCGTTGGACGGGCTAGAAGTCTTTGCAGTCCGATGGGTTCGCCCGTTTCTTCGCAGTAGCCGTAGTCCCCTGAATCAATGCGGGCGATGGCCTGCTCTACTTTCTTTATAAGCTTGCGCTCACGGTCACGCGTTCGCAACTCAAGCGAATGCTCTTCTTCAATGGTTGCGCGATCGGCAGGGTCGGGAACCAAGACCGTCTCTCGGAGGTGCTCCGTGGTCTCACCCGCATTGACTCGAAGCTCGGCCTCCAGGCTCTGAAGTTTTCGTCGGAAGTAATCGAGCTGCGCGGGACTCATGTACTCGGAGCCCGGCTGCGACAAGAGATCTTTATCCGATGCGATGGGTTGTTGAACGACTTCTTTCATAACGCCTACTTTCTACAAAACAAAAACAACCAATGGATCCGCCCGTCGGAGTGCGCCAATGGGCTTTGTATGTAAGCTTTAGAACAAACGACGATCCATTCCAGCAGGCTTTAGACCAGGCACTGCTGTAAACCTTTTTCGATTGTATCTCTGGGAAGGTCTCGACCAATAAAAACAAGCCGGCTTTCGCGAGCCTCTTGCGGCTTCCAGGCTCTGCCCTTATCACCACCCATGAGCATGTGAACACCCTGAAAGATCATTTGATTATCGTGGCCTTTGAGCCAAAGAAGGCCTTTGTATCGAAAGAGTTGGGGCCCATAGGTTTGGGAAACAGCCGACATAAACGCCTCGAAACGGTCGGCGTCGAAGGGCCGGCTGGCCTTAAAAATAAAGGATGAGACGTCATCATCGTGATGGTGGTGCTGATCGGTATCAAGAAAGTCAGGGTTGATTTCAAGGGCGGCATTGAGATTGAAACCCCGAATATCCAAGATCGCCTCAATGGGGGTCTGACCAAAATGGACCTCGCCAATGGCGGCGCGGGGGTTCATTCGGGTAAGCCTTGCCCGAAGCGCCTGCAACGCCTCTGGGCTTGCCTTATCTGCTTTTGAAATAAGAAGTCGGTCGGCAAAACCTACCTGAGCACGTGCCTCGGAATGGTCACTTAACTGCTGCTCGCCGTGCACAGCATCAACCACCGTAATAATCGCATCAAGAAGGAAATGCTCGGCCACCTGGTCATCCACAAAAAAGGTCTGCGCAACAGGGCCGGGTTCGGCAAGCCCCGTGGTCTCAATCACAACGCGATCAAAGGCAAGCTCATTGGCCTGGCGCTGCGACTGCAGCCGCCCAAGAATCGCCGCCAGATCGCCGCGCACGGTGCAGCAAAGGCAGCCGTTGTTCATCTCGATAATCTGCTCGGTCTGGTCATGAAACAGAAGATCGTTGTCGATGCTCTCTTCACCAAATTCATTTTCAATGACCGCAATCCGGTGGCCGTGGTCTTCGGTGAGGATTCGTTTAAGAAGCGTGGTCTTGCCCGCGCCGAGAAAGCCAGTAAGGATGGTGACAGGAATCATGACCCGATTGTGCCAAAGCCTTTGATCTTACGCCGGGCTCGTGGATGGGCCTGGTCGTAAACCTGGGCAAGTCGCTGAAAATCAAGGTGAGTGTAGACCTGCGTGGTTGTTATCTGGGCATGGCCAAGCAGCTCCTGAACGGCGCGCAGATCGCCACTGGACTGCAGAAGATGACTCGCAAAGGAATGTCGCAGCATGTGCGGGTGCACCGGCTGCGAGAGCTTTAGCCTTTCGGCGGCTACCTGAACAAGACGATGCACGGCCCGACGATTCATACGCTCCCCTGATCGATCAATAAAGACTGGGCCTTTGTCAGGCTCAAGGTGCAGCTCACGAAGAACCCGTGCACGCAGCTCGAGCCAGACCTGAACAGCCTTAAGGGCAGGGGCGCCCACAGGAAGCCTACGCAGCTTATTGCCCTTGCCCACCACGACAATGTCGCTTGCCTGCAGGTCAAGCCACCCGGTCCAAGGGCCCGAGGGCTGGGTGTCAAGCCCAGTAAGCTCTGAGACGCGAAGCCCACAGGAGTACAAGAGCTCAATGGCCGCCCGGTCGCGCACCACTGCCCATGAGGCATACCACGCCCGAGAGCCCATTGGCGCGGCGTCCCAATCGTTCATAAGGTCGCCTGTTTGCCTGGGCTCTAGTGCGTCAGGGCCCTGGGCTAGGGACACAGCCTCCTCCACCGACAAGAGCTTGGGTAAGGGCCTGCCAGGCCGCGGGGGTCGAAGCGCCTTTAGCTGGCCAAGAAGAAGGGCTGCCTGCGGGGAAGCGCCGAGTTTGGTCTCTGCAAGCCAGCGAAGAAAACCTCGCCATGCCGCAAGGCGTCGAGCAAGGCTTGAGGACTTGAGTCCAGCGCCTCGGGCTTGCGCCAAATGCGCACGCAGCGCAGCCACGGGGCTTGCCTGCAACGAGGGCTCCGTCAGGGCGGCCTTAAGTTCCTTCAGTTCGCGTTGGTAGGCAAGCAGGGTCTGGTCGGAAAACTGACGACCGCGCAGACTCTCTAGGTAGCTCTGGACATAATCGTCGGTCACGCATAAGTGAGCCTCAACCGTCTGCATCGCCCTTTACCCTTTTGAGCTTGACGGACCGCGAAAGGGCTCCGCCAAGAAGGCAGGCACTGACAAGCTCGGCAATGCTTACAAGGAAATCAATGCCATGGTCCTGACTGAACCGGCCCGGGTCATCACTGGCCAAGACCATCAGCCCTGCGGCCTTTGGC
Source organism: Bordetella parapertussis (assembly GCA_945901825.1). GTDB lineage: Bacteria > Pseudomonadota > Gammaproteobacteria > Burkholderiales > Burkholderiaceae_A > Hahnella. The sequence goes on along the minus strand of CAMDMC010000023.1, from coordinate 5,357 downwards.
GCAAGACCCGCCCTTAACGGAAGCAGGGCAACGGAGCCCGATGGGTTGATTCCAAGGTCCTGCGATCCCGTTCTTGCACCCACCCCAATGAAACCAAGCCCGGCCTGGTAGGAATGCGCAGGAAGGCAGACCGGATGCGCAAGGGCCGTTGCCATCTCAATTAGTCGGCCCTGCGTCTCGTGATCGATCGCAAGTGCAGACAGAACCTGGCAATCGGGCTGAAGGCCACGGAAGACTTTTTCAATCTCGGGCTGCCAGGCCACAAGCCTAACCAAGGGAACCGAAAAGGCCTGGGCGAGCCCACCGACCGACTGCTTCACCCGCAGACTCTGCGTTCTGGCCAACAAAAGGCTGCGAACCCAGCCCAAGAGCTTTTGATGAATGGCGTTGTTTTCTTCGACCACCCGAAGCAGTTGGGCCACGCGATCCTGTTGATGGCGAACCTTGGCGCGCAACAGGGCAGCCTGCTTTTCAACCAAGGAGACCACCGAGCCACCCTGAACCTGATCGGCGAATTCGGCCTCAATCTCAAGTGCAAAAAGAAGTTCGGGGTGATCTTTGAAAAAACCAGGCCGCTGCAAAAGAAAGGCCTTCACCTGGTCGTCGGTCATAACTCAATCTCCCCAGAAAACACGGTGACGGCAGGCCCCGTGAGCAACACCGTTTTCTTGTCTGGCTCAGCATTTCCAGTTCGCCAGTCAATACGAAGGAGCCCCCCACGTGTCACCACCTGAACCGGCGTTTGTTGAGCAAGATGGCCCTGGGCCAAGGCGGACACCGCTGCCGCACACGCCCCCGTGCCACAGGCAAGGGTCTCGCCAGCACCGCGCTCGTAGACGCGCAGATGCAGGCAGTTGGTCTGTGGATCAAGACTTGCAAAGCCGGCATTCACCCCCTTCGGAAGTCGTGGGTGGGCATTAAGCCATCTGCCAATTGTCTCCACCGAGGCAGTCTGCAGGTCATCAACCCATTGAACAAGATGCGGGTTGCCCATAGAGACAGGGGCCGCCCAGAAGCTTTTAAAACCCATGCCAGGATGCTCGGGCTCAAACAAATAAAGCCACTGACCTTCATGCTGCTTGGCCTTAAGCCCCTCGACCTGAAGGGGAAGGGCCTTCGGGTCGAACTGGGCCGGGCCCATGTCAACCGTGACACCGCCATCGTCGTTAAGCATCGGCTCAATAAGGCCTGCAAGAGTGTTGACCTTAAACGTTTTGGCTAAGACCAGCCCCTTCTCGGCAACAAAACGCGCGAAGCATCGCGCGCCATTGCCACACTGCTCGACTTCAAGGCCATCGGCATTAAAAATTCGATAGTCGAATTGCGCCTCTTGCACAGACGGATTAGCAACAAAAAGCACCTGATCGGCACCAATTCCGAACCGACGGTCTGCAAGCCTACGAATAGCCTCGGGACGCATCAAGGCATCAAACGGATTGTGGCGGGCATCAATCACAACAAAATCATTGCCTGCGCCATGCATCTTGGTGAATTGGACTCGCATGAGCGCAATTATGGACGGTAAATGCGCAGGCCTGCAGACTAGCTGACCTGCGGCGGGGGCCTGCCGCGGTAACGGTTGTAACCCCATAAATACTGCTCAGGTGCAAGGCCAATCAAGTCTTCGAGCTGGTGGTTCATCGCCTGAAGATCGAAGGCAAGCCGTTCGGAGTTGTCGAGGGGCCCCGGTTCAGACGACTGCCAGGCCTTAAATACAAGCGACCAGCCGCCGGGACGGCGAACGGCAAGCACCCAGACAAGAGGTGCCTCAGTGACCTCTGCCAATCGAACCGGCAGACTCATGGTGTAAGCAGTCCGACCAAAGAAATTTACCCAGACGCCCTCGCCCTGGGAGGGAACCTGATCGGGAAGAATGCCGATGACACCGCCCGACTTTAGGGTGCGTAAAAGGGCGCGCACACCCTGGCCGTTAGCGGGCACCGCCGTTAACTGGTCTGCGGGACGAAACCTTTGCAGGAGCCTCTCCATCGTAGGCGAGGGTGAAGGCCGATAGAGCACGGTAATGGGATGTCGCCGAGCGAAAGCGCGCGCGCCCAGTTCAAAGGCGCCCAGGTGCGGGGTGAGCACAATTAAACCCTGGCCTCGCGCAAGCAGGCCTTGCACGAGATCCCATCCCTCGATGGTCATGCGGTCCACCGTTTTCGGGTTGCACCAAATGGCAGGCAGTTCAGCGGCCAGGCAGCCGGCCTGAGCCAAGGCCCGAACCATGCTGGGATTCTTCACAGGGTGTTCAGAAGACGCCCTGAAATGCGCCCGGGCCAACAACCAGTTTTCACGAAAGCGGCGCCTGTATTTGCCAGAAAAAAGCCAGGTGAGAATGCCCAGAAGACTGCCCAAGGCGCGGGCCAGGCCGAGGGGTAGAAAGGAGCCCCATTTGATAAAACCCTCAAGGCTCACTATAGTTTCTCTGTCGCCGATTTAATCGACAACTTGCGGGGCGACATGATGATAAATACCGCTAAAGCGTTTGCATGCATTGCAAGCCCTCTTAGCCTCCGCAGCCTGTCGTCATGTTTTGCGTGAAGGAAGCTTGCCATGTCCAACGATTATCTTTTTACCTCGGAATCGGTGTCAGAAGGACACCCTGATAAGGTGTCCGACCAGATCTCGGATGCCATCTTAGACGCTTTACTTGCACAAGACCCGAAATCACGGGTTGCGGCCGAGACTCTTTGCAACACAGGGCTTGTTGTTCTTGCAGGCGAAATTACCAGTCGGGCAACGGTCGACTATATCCAGGTTGCGCGCCAGACGCTCAAAGAAATTGGGTACGACAACACTGACTTTGGTATTGATTACAAAGGCTGCGCGGTTCTTGTTGCTTATGACAAGCAAAGCCCTGATATTGCCCAAGGCGTGGACAAAGCCCAGGACGACAACCTGGACCAGGGCGCCGGTGACCAGGGCCTTATGTTTGGCTATGCCTGCACCGAGACACCCTCACTCATGCCAGCGGCCATTCACATTGCCCATCGACTCGTTGAGAGGCAGTCCATGCTGCGACGAGACGGTCGGCTTGCCTGGCTGCGGCCCGATGCCAAGTCGCAGGTGACACTGCGTTATGTGAACGGCAGGCCTGAGTCCATTCAAACGGTGGTGCTTTCCACGCAACACAGCCCCGACATCAGCCTTGAGCAGCTGCGGGAAGCGGTTATTGAAGAGATCATCAAGCCCGTTCTGCCCAAAGACCTCGTGAAGGGGCCAATCCAATTCTTGGTAAACCCCACCGGTCGGTTCGTCATCGGCGGTCCGCAGGGCGACTGTGGCCTTACGGGTCGAAAAATAATTGTGGACACCTACGGTGGCGCAGCACCGCACGGGGGCGGAGCTTTTTCAGGCAAGGATCCATCCAAGGTTGACCGCTCGGCCGCCTATGCGGGCCGCTACGTGGCCAAAAACATCGTTGCCGCAGGCCTTGCCGAAAAGGCGCTTGTCCAGGTGAGCTATGCCATTGGTGTGGCCGAGCCCACCTCCATTAGCGTAAGCACCGAGGGCACCGGGAAGGTCTCCGATGACAAAATTATTCGGGCGGTGCGCCAGGTCTTTGACCTTCGACCCAGGGGCATTGTGAAGATGCTTGACCTTTTGCGGCCCATCTATCGAAACACTGCGGCTTACGGTCACTTCGGAAGGGAAGAGCCCGATTTCACCTGGGAGTCCACCGACAAGGCCGAGGCGCTTAAGGCCGCATGCCTTTAAATAATCCTGGTTATTGGGCGGTTTCGCGTTGAAAAGCGCTTGACCAGGCCCAACGACCAGGTCACAATTTAATTCTGTTCAAGGAGCGTTGCGAGGCTTTGCCCCCAGGCTTGAATAGGTCCTTATAGTAACGGCGCTCGCGATTCCCTACGAAATGAAAGGAGCGCGAGATGAGCGCCGTTTTAAAACCCAAAACGAACCCCGACTACGTCATTGCCGACCTAAGCCTTGCAGGCTGGGGGCGCAAAGAAATTGCCATTGCCGAGACTGAAATGCCGGGTCTTATGGCCATACGCAAAGAGTATGCGGATCAAAAACCCTTAAAAGGCGCGCGTATTACTGGCTCGCTGCACATGACCATTCAAACGGCAGTGCTCATTGAAACCCTTACCGCCCTTGGTGCGCAGGTTCGGTGGGCGTCTTGCAATATCTTCTCAACGCAAGACCATGCCGCAGCAGCCATGGTAGAGGTTGGGGTACCCATCTTCGCTAGAAAAGGCGAGACCCTCGAAGAGTATTGGGACTACACCCATCGCATCTTCGACTGGGCCGATGGTGGCTGCACCAACATGATTCTTGATGACGGCGGCGACGCCACCCTTTTGCTGCATCTTGGCGCTAAGGCTGCGCGTGATATCAGCGTGCTTGACCACCCCCAGAGCGAAGAAGAAATTGAACTTTTCAAGTCAATTAAAAAGCGGCTTGGGGCCGACCCGGGCTTCTACCAGAGGCACCTCGACGCCATGATTGGCGTGACAGAAGAGACCACCACGGGCGTTTTGCGACTTAACGAAATGGCTGCACGCGGTGAGCTTGCATTTCGCGCCATCAACGTCAACGACTCGGTCACAAAAAGCAAGTTCGACAATCTTTACGGCTGTCGCGAGTCGCTGGTCGATGCCATTAAGCGTGCCACCGATGTCATGGTGGCAGGTAAGGTTGCTGTCGTCTGTGGCTATGGCGATGTTGGCAAGGGCTCGGCCCAGGCGCTTCGTGCCCTTTCAGCCCAGGTCTGGATTACCGAGATCGATCCAATTTGTGCGCTTCAGGCCGCCATGGAGGGTTACCGAATTGTTACCATGGATTACGCAGCGGACAAGGCCGATATTTTTGTAACAGCCACGGGCAACAAGTCGGTTATTGGCTACGATCACATGGCTCGCATGAAGGATCAGGCCATCGTCTGCAACATCGGACACTTCGACAACGAGATCGATGTCGCGGCACTCTCAAGCTGCACCTGGGACGAGATCAAGCCCCAGGTTGATCACGTGATCTTCCCCGACGGCAAGCGCATTATTTTGCTTGCTCAGGGTCGACTGGTGAATCTTGGCTGCGGAACCGGCCACCCCAGCTATGTCATGAGCTCTTCCTTTGCCAATCAGGTTATTGCCCAGATTGAACTCTTTGCTCACCAGGCGTCTTACGAAAAAGGCAAAGTCTATGTTCTGCCTAAGCACCTCGATGAAAAGGTGGCAAGGTTGCAGCTCGCCAAACTTGGCGCGATGCTTACCGAACTTAGCGCAGAGCAGGCAGGCTACATTGGCGTACCCGTAGAAGGTCCTTACAAGGCCGACACCTACCGGTACTAGTCTAGACCGCTGTTGCAAGGTTGCTTACAGACGTGGGGGGGCCCC
>CAMDMC010000022.1 GCA_945901825.1 Bordetella parapertussis | reverse complement strand
GAACGGCTTTCGTGATGGCTTTCTATTGAAGTCAGCGAACCCTTAGGCGCTTCAGTCGACAACTATGGCGTCCTTCTCAACGAACAGTCTGAGGCTAGGCTTAAGCGAGGTCTTGGTCACAAGATCAACTGCAGCCGGGGCCTTGGGAGTGGTGACAAGAGTACCGATCGGATCACTTCGCGTGCGGAATTAAGACCTCTGAGTGTTAATTTGCACCGAAACCTGACCCGGGTCAGTTTTGGATGCAAAACAACATGCTAGGTATCAAGATGAGCCCGCAGGGCGATCCTAGGACCATCTACAGCCTCAGGCACAGCAGCATCATGTTCAGATTGCTCTACGGTGCCAGTATCGACACGCTGAAACTGGCGAGGAACGCTCGTACCAGCCCAGAGATGATTGATCGGTTCTACGCAGCACCCCTGATGGGTGAGATGGCCATCGCGGAGCTGCAGAGCAAGCGCAGGCCTAGGCCTTGGGAGAGGTAGACCCTCTAACTAAAAACTGCCTGGAAATAGTGCAGCAATAGAATTGGCGCTTCTACCCAAGAACACGCTACGTGGAGAACGGGCAGCTGTTCTCTGTCGTGGCCTGCGCCTCCTCGGATTCTTTTCGGCTTTGGTCCGGACGTGCAACAGCCACAGACCCGATGACGGCTCCCGCTGCGTCGTGGGCCATGGCAAAGCTCATTTCTACGTAGATGATGCCGCCATCGCGAGAGAGAGCCTTTGTTCGGGCTGGGCGCCTTCCAGGGAGGGTATCTCCACGCTCTACCGCTTCAAAAAAACCTTTCCAGTGTGCCTTTCGTAAACGCTCGGGAATGATGATGTCGAGGCTTTGGCCGATGGCCTCGTCAGATGAAAATCCGAACATTCGCTCACAGCCTGGGTTCCAAAATTGGATGATTCCAGAACAATCAGCAAACAAAATGGATTCATAGGTTGCGTTGAGTAGATCTGCGTAATGGCTATGGATGTTCATTTGGTGTCCTTACGTCAGTCTGGCCTTACAGGCCACGACAACCCAACCTATGAGAAACGCACAGATTGCATAGGGCTGATGATTCTTGAAGATTTTCGATAGATTCGTTGCAGAAGATGTCAATGGTGGTCATGGCGCACTTTACTCGCCGCAGGGCTTACGGGAGGTAATTGGGCGTGATTGTTGACTACTTCGCCTAGACCCCCCCCCGACCACCCCCTGCCCACAAACTGCCCGGAAACAGGACAACAAACAAGCAGGCCCTGCTCGATACTTGGTCAGCAGCCCGCTGAGTGGATCCGCAGCCACCTGGCGCTGCAGAGTAAGGTGCTAGCTAAACTCTGTGAACCCCTAAAAACCGATGCACCTCGGGCTATGGCGGAGTGGTGGCGCTTTAGCTCACTACAAACGGATCAAGACGGTCTTCGTGACTTTTGAGAAAAAACAACGAGCAATAGAATTATGAGCGCAGGAATGAACATCCACTCCTTTGCTGGGCGACTCACCGGAGCCTCAAGCGCCACAATCTCAAAGCCCTGCTGTACCCCAAGCTTTGCAGCCGGGCTACCAAATCGAACCTGAGCAATCTGCAAGGAGCCACCAAAAGACACCACACGCATGCCGATAGATTGAAGGCGCTTCTCTGGCGTGTCTTCAGGACCCAATGGGAGAAGAACTCCCTTTTCGATATCATCCCCCTCGAGGGTCTGGCCCCGAATAAAAATACGCAGATGCGTACTGGTGGGAGCAGATCCAACAATAGACATGAAATGATTGGGAGCAACCCTCTCGTGGGCCGGTGCAACCATATCCATAAATAGGCCCGGCCGAAACAACGCAAGTACCACCAGGAGCATTAACAACGTTTCCCACCATCGGCTCTTACGCAAGAGGAAGCCCTGAGTGGCTGCAGCAAAGAGCATACTCGCGACCACAGCAGAACTCACCACCAGTAACAAATCCAACGGCCCCTCAATACCAATAAGTAAGAGCTTGGTATTGAAGATGAACATAAATGGAAGTATGGCTGTGCGTATGCTGTATGCAAAAGCAGTTATGCCAGCGCGCAAGGGATCGGTCTTGGCAATGCCGGCAGCAGCATAGGTTGCAAGTCCAACGGGAGGGGTGATGTCTGCCATGAGCCCAAAGTAAAAGACAAAGAGATGCACCGCAATTAGGGGAACCAGAAGACCGTTCTGTGCCCCCACCTCGACCACGACGGGTGCCATGAGGGTGGAAACCACAATGTAATTTGCCGTCGTGGGCAGTCCAAGTCCTAAGATGAGACAAATAATTGCCACTAGAAACAACATTAGCAAAAGATTCCCGTCAGACAGAACCTCTACGAGCTCAATCATGACCAGTCCAACCCCAGTGAGGGTCACTGTGCCAACAATAATCCCGGCGGCAGCTGTGGCAATCGCGATGCCAACCATATTGCGGCTGCCCATCACCAGGCCCTCCCGAAGATCGACCAGCCCAGCAATCATCTGGCTGGACCAATCGGACTGCCCCCGAAAAAGGGCGGTAAGAGGGCGTTGCGTCGCGACGATCATGATCAGCACCACCGTGGCATAGAAGGCAGAGAGCCCCGGCGATAGATGCTCAACCATAAGATTCCAAATCAGAACGATTACAGGCAACAAGTAGTGGAGCCCGCTCTGAAGTGTGCTTGCAACCGCTGGAGTCTCGGTAAGGTCCTCCGCGCGAGTTATGGACTGAACCTCTTGCCGGGCCGAGTGACGAAGTGCAAGCAGGTAACCTAGTGAGAGACTCACGACTAGAATCCATGTGGCATGCTCGGGAAACACACGTTTCAAGAACAGCAGACCGAAATAAATCACCGAGGCAAAAATGATGAGGCCAGAGAGCGTGAGTCCCCATGTAATTGCTCTCTGGTGTTGTCCTGGCGGCAGCGCACGGCGGGGGAGGCCCTGAATGCCCGCCTTCATAGCCTCAATATGAACAATGTAAAAGAGTGCGATGTAGCTGATGACGGCAGGCAGCAGTGCATGCTTTAAGACCTCGGTATAGGGAATGCCGACATACTCAACCATTAGGAACGCCGCTGCACCCATCACCGGAGGCATGATTTGACCATCGACAGAAGCCGCTGTCTCCACCGCAGCGGCCTTATGCGCTGGGTACCCCACCTTCTTCATTAGGGGAATGGTGAAAGTGCCTGTTGTTACGACATTGGCAATTGATGAACCCGAAATCATTCCCGTGCTGGCTGATGCAACCACTGAGGCCTTGGCAGGCCCGCCACGAAAATGACCCAACAAGGACATAGCCGACATGATGAAGTAATGCCCCGCACCCGCCCGCTCGAGCAATGAACCAAAGAGCACGAACATAAAAATAAAACTAGCACTGACCCCAAGGGCAACGCCGAAGACTCCCTCGGTAGTGAGCCAAAAATGGTTTGCCGCCTTTGCGAGGCTCGCTCCTTTGTGGGCGAGCATAGCGGGCATCTGTGGGCCGAGAAAAACATAGGCAAGAAAAAAGCAGGCCAAGATAACCATTGGAAGCCCAAGACTTCGTCTGGTGGCCTCAAGAAGTAAAAGAACACCAATCGTCGCCACCGCAATATCAGCAGCAATTGGATTACCCGGCCGCGAAGACAGCGCCTCATACCAGATGAATAGGTAGGCAATGGTGCAGGCCGATGCAATGGCTAAAGCCCAATCGAACCATGGGATGTCGAAGCGCGACGACGATTTAACAGCGGGAAAAGTCAGAAAAGCTAGGAAGCTGGCGAACGAGAGGTGGATAAATCGAACTTCACTGTCATTGAAGATACCCCACCCAACAAAGAATGGAAGCGGTGAAGAGGCCCAAAGATGGAATAGGGCCCAGGCCAAGCAACCCCATAACAAAACGGCGGCAGAAAACCCCTCGGGCTTTCTGCCGCCGAGGTCGGCCTCATGGGCCTGGACCTCTCTATCGGTCTTGATTATTTCAGGAGACCTTTCTCACGGAAATACTTCTCAGCGCCAGGATGCAAGGGTGCGGAGTTGCCCGCCTTGATCATGTCCTCGGGCTTGAGATTGGCAAAAGCGGGGTGAAGCTTTTTGAACTCCTCGAAGTTATCGAATACCGACTTCACTAAGGTGTAGACGACCTTATCTGAGACTTTGGCACTCGTAACCAACGTGGCTTTCACGCCATAGGTTTTCACCGCATTCGGATTATTGGCATAAAGACCACCCGGAATCTCAGCGTAAGCGTAATAGGCATTTTCCTTTACAAGTTTGTCGACTGCCTTGCCAGTGATGGGAACAAGCCTCGCACCGCAACTCGTGGTGGGATCTTGAATGTTTGCACTGGGGTGGCCGACTCCATAAAAAAAGCCATCGATCTTGTTGTCGCAGAGCGCAGCGCCGTGCTCATCGGGCTTGAGTTCACCGGCGAGCCCAAAGAATGAGCGATTACGTCCCATGGCGGTAAGTAGCTCGTCCATCGATGCTGCCGTTCCGGAGCCTGGGTTTCCTACATTGAAGCGCTTGCCCTTCAAATCATCAAAAGACTGGATATTGGCCTCTTTGCGCGACAGAATTGTGAAAGGCTCTGGGTGCAGTGAGAAGACTGAGCGTAGCTCTGGCATGGGGCCCTGTTTTTCAAAGGCCTTGGTACCCTTCATGCCATGGAACTGCCAGTCGGACTGGGCCACACCAAATTCGATGTCGCCTGAGCGAACGGCGTTGACGTTGTATACCGATCCGCCGGTGGATTCCACAGAGCAACGGATACCGTGCTCTTTCCGGTCTTTGTTCATGAGTCGGCAAATGGCACCACCAGCGGGGTAGTAGACCCCTGTGACACCACCGGTTCCGATTGTGATAAAGGTTTGCTGTTGAGCGTAGGCCGCTGGAGTGGCCAGCGCCACAGTTAAGCTCGCCAGGGTGGCGGCGCCTAAATAAACAGATAGGGTTTTCATCTTATGGTCTCCTTAAAATTTAAAGGTAAAAAATGTCCGGCACACATTCGGACCGAGCCTAGGACAGCATGGATGCTACCCTGAGCAAGCCGTCTTAAAATGTAGTGGTTTACGCTGTGTTTCATGTAAGTAGCGTGGTCTTAATTATCAATCCTTAACACTTGATTAATCGCATCCTGGAGTCTCTGAACGATCGTCTCAAGATCTTGGGCACTGGCAATAAAGGGCGGTGCAAGAAGGATGTGGTCTCCATGCTGGCCATCGACGGTTCCACCCATGGGATAGACCATCAGTCCAGCCCTCAAGGCTGCTGCCTTAATTTGGGCGTGAATCTTAAGTGACGGGTTAAACCATTGCTTACTTGCGCGGTCCTCCACTAATTCAACCGCCCAAAAGAAACCGCGTCCACGAATGTCGCCGACATGAGGGTGATCTTCAAATGCGCTAAGTAGCATGCGTTCAAATATGTGCGCGTGAGTTTGAACGTGAGGCAGAAGCTGATCGCGTGAAATCACGCGTTGAACGGCCAATGCCGCCGCACACGCGACTGGGTGACCCAGATAAGTATGGCCGTGCTGAAAAAAGCCACTCCCAGTGCGCATGCACTCGACAATGCTGTGCTGCACCATGACGGCGCCAATTGCTTGATAGCCTCCTCCTAAACCTTTGGCTATTGCCATAATGTCGGGGATCACGTCGTCCTGTTCACAGGCATGCAGCGTGCCGGTGCGCCCCATACCGCACATAACTTCATCTAGGATTAGTAGGACGCCATGTTTTTCGCAAACGGCTTTAATGGCGCGTAGATAGCCGGGAACAGGAACCAGCACTCCGCCGGTCGCTCCTCCTACTGTCTCTGCAACGAAGGCGATTACCGACTCCGGGCCAATAGCCGTGATGGTGTCATCGAGTTCTTGAGCAAGACGCAAGCCGTAAGCCTCCGGGGTTTCCGAGGGGCCTTGTTCACGGTAGGGGTAGCAGGCGGAGACATGTTTGGCATCGATCAGGATAGGTGCAAAGGGCTGTCGTCTCCATGCATTACCACCAACCGCCAGGGCGCCTAACGTATTGCCATGATAGCTTTGGCGCCTTGCGATGAAGTATTTCCTTTGAGGTTGATCGGTCTCAACAAAGTACTGACGGGCCATCTTCAGCGCAGCCTCCATTGCCTCAGAGCCACCGCTAACAAAGTACACGTGAGACATGCCGGTAGGCGCGGTTCGAATGAGCTCATCAGCAAGAGTTTCAGCAACCTCGGTCGTGAAAAAGCTGGTGTGCGCGTAGGCTAACTGGTCAATCTGGGAATGCATGGCGGCGAGCACGTCGGGGTGACCATGACCGAGGCACGAGACAGCCGCACCTCCGCAGGCATCAATGTATGAACGGCCCTGGCTGTCGTTTATGTAGATGCCTTGTCCGCCAACAGCGGTAATCGGCGCGCTACGGAGGTGACGGTGAAATACACGGCTTGTAGTCATAACAGAAGTGTAGGTGGTAGACCGGTGTCTCAGTGTCGAGACACCGCATGTTTTTTTCAAGTGACTCTATAACCTGGCGTTATGGTCTGTTTGCCCATTGGCATAAGACAGTGCGGATTGCGATCAGTAGCATGTTGCCATGGCAAATCAGTGTAAAAAAAACAAGACTGTATTGGTGATTGGGGCAGGTATTGCCGGCTTGGCCGCGGCTTGGGCGCTAAATCAAAAGGGATTTGCCGTACGTGTGATTGACGCTTCCTCGGATGTGGCGCAAGGAGCAAGTTTTGCCAACGGTGCCCAGTTGAGCTACAGCTATGTTCAACCCCTTGCTGATCCGGGGGTCTGGAGGCAATTGCCCAGTTTATTGTTTTCCGCATCGTCTCCTTTTGCTTGGCGTCCAAGTTGGAGCGGAGCTCAGTGGCAGTGGTTACTCTTATTTGCCCTGGCCAGCCGCCGCAAGGTTTCGATTCAAACCACGCTGCACTTACTTGCGCTTGGACGAATCAGTCGCGAGGTACTGGAAAACATGCTGGCAACGACAGGCATTGATTGCTTGTACGCTCAAACCGGAAAGTTAGTGGTTTACCCAACGCTGACCTCCTTGAGGGCTGCCCAGCGACAAGTCGCCTTGCAGGCGCAATTGGGGTGTGAGCAGCACTTACTGTCGGCATCTGAGGCTATAAAGGTTGAACCGGCACTTCGTGACTATGGCGATCAAATGGCGGGGGCGGTTTACACCCCAAATGAGTGCGTAGCCGATTGCCTGCTGCTATGCCAGCGGCTGCGGGTTTGGTTGATTCGCCAAGGCGTCCTGTTCGACATGGAGCGGGATGTCGTGCGCTTATCACTTAGCGAGGGAAGAGTTGTGGGGGCCGAGACATCGTTGGGTTGTCTTAAGGCTGACCATTATGTTTTGTCGGCAGGTACCAGGTCACGAGCGTTGGTAGCTTCGTGTTTGCCAATGAGAGGGTTTAGGGTGCCGGTCTATCCCCTCAAAGGCTACAGCCTCACCTTAAACCTAGACGGCTGCGCGAACGCTGCACCGCGCGTCAGCGTGACCGATACATCCCGAAAACTGGTATTCGCGCGGTTAGGAGATCAATTACGTGTCGCTGGATTCGCTGAAATTCGCGACCATGACACGAAATTAGATGGCCGTCGCATTGAGCAAATGCTTGAGGCAGTGCAAGCACTCTTTCCAAGATTGAGTCTCGATGGACATACAGCTCCCTGGTTTGGACACAGACCTGCCACACCGACTGGAAGACCACTTGTAGGACGACTGCCCGGTGGGCCCAGAAACTTATGGATGCACACAGGGCATGGCATGCTGGGCTTAACGTTGGCTTTTGGAACCGCCGAGCAACTGGCGCAGCAAATGGAAGCTTAATCGCTAGGGCAGATTGCTGGTAAGCGCCTGTTGCATGCATTGGGTAAATGCTCTAGCCGCTAGGTGTGTGGGGCGTGCACTGGACCACGCAGCAAGCACCGGAATGTTAACAGCTGGTCTTAGAGCAACCACATCTACGAGCCTTGAGTCAGCACAGGCTGCCGTGCATCCCTCGACCAGTGCTACCCCAAGTCCCTCGTGGGCCATTGCGAGAGCAACATGATGGGTTTGAACCACTATCGAATACCTCTCCTGTAAAGACTCCTCAGGGGTTATTAGATCGGCAATGGTCCTGCCGACTGGATCGCGGCTGTCGAGTGAGATGATGGGAAGGTGATGCAAATATTCAGGTGATATGTGACCTAATTGCGTTACTGCTCGGTCAAGCATGCCTTTTGGAGCGACGCAGTAAATAGGTACATCTTGCAGCGATTGATGATTTAAAGCTGGGTGGCTGCAGGTCCCAAACAAATAGCCAACATCAGCCTCTTGCAGCACCAAGCTGTCAATAATTTGTGGTGAATGCAACGCCTGATGATGTAGCGAAATATCTAAAAATTTTCGTTTAAATAGTGCGACCGCCTTGGGGAAAATTGATTGACTCATAGCCAGAACCGTCAGAATTTTAAGCTCGCGCGTTTGCGAACTGACGCGTAAGTTGCTTGCCAAGCGCCTCACCTCGTCAAGGTCCAAAAACAACTTTTCGACGAGTGGAAAGAGTGCCTGCGCCTCCGTGGTTGGCACCAAGCGTCCAGCAGCACGCTCAAACAACGTAAAACCAAGCTGAAGTTCAGCATGCTTGAGTGTCCTGCTGACCGCGGGCTGCGTGACATTTATGAGTCGAGCCGCTGCACTTATGCTTCCCGTAAGCATGACGGCATTAAAAATTTCAATGTGCCTAAGTCGCATGACTCAAATCAGGCCAACGAAGGAACGAGTGCTAGCTGCATGTAGGATATTTCAGCATACTAAATGTCGCAGAGGGAAACGGGGATTCCTACCTTGTCACGCGGAGCAGGCGTTGTCGATGCAAAGCCAGCCAGAGCCCCGCGCAGACAATCACACCCATGCCGATTAGAGCGATTGCATCTGGTAGCTGTGCAAAGAGCAACCAGCCGAGTGCAATCGCCCAGATCATTTGCAGGTAAACAAAGAGCATGCGCTTGAGCTTGGCTATAAGAAGCGTCAGACGCTTGATCTCCTCAAGGCTGCTGCGCTTAGCCTCTTTAAACGACTGGGCTTCGAACTTCAGCAAATCACGTTCGCTTAAAACCCTGTCGCGCTCCATGACCATGGCATCGCGTTGCATCACCACCGTGTCGCGCTCGACTTGAAGCCGATTGTTTGCAGCAAACTGCGCCGTCAACAAGGCCTTTAGTTCATCGACACTATTGGGCAGTTGAGGATGCGTTTGCATGCCTGATATTTTACCAAAGCAGGCACAAAATCGCTAGCGTTTATTGCGTGTAAAGCCAATAAATAAGCGGCTCTTCAGGTCTTTTAGCGATCTCAAACCTCACCGCCCTTGTGCCCCCAATCCGCTCACACCTGCAGCGGTGTTTGCATACGTTTAGGCGCTCGCCAATCGATGCCTTCAAGCAACATCGAGAGCTGTGCAGCCGTCAGATGGATCGCACCACTTTGGGCCTGCGGCCAGACAAAACGACCCTGCTCAAACCGCTTGGCAAAAAGACACATCCCATCGCCACAGAACCACAAAAGCTTAACCCGGTCGCCTCGTCTGCCCCGAAACACAAACACATGACCACTAAAAGGGTTGTGCCCCAGGCCCTGCTGCACCAAAGCAGCTAGCCCATCAAAGCTCTTGCGCATATCAGTCACTCCCGCAGCAAGCCACACCCGGGTCCCCGCAGGCAGCCCAATCATGCACGCAGTGCCTGAAGAACCGCACGCAAAGCTTCGGGCTGAACATACCCATGCACACAGAGCCGGTACTGCCCAACCGCGAGCTCAATATGACCCTCACTTACGCGCTTCCTCGCCTTTACTGACTTTTGAAGCTCCGGCGCTTGCTGCAACACTTGCTCAGAGAGTGACCGAGCCTGAAGCTCGATTGGCAACAACTCCACCCCACAGGCTCGCGAGTGCTCTTGCCCCAGGCTACGAACCCCAGTCTTGTACGCATAGCGCCACTTGTGAAGTTGATTGGCATTGATCCCATGGGCTCTTGCCACCGAGGCAATCGACACTCCAGGCCTCATCGACTCCTCGACCATGGCAATCTTCTGGGCTCGGGTGTAGCGATGCCGGGCCGTGGGCAGGAAAAAAGAGGGAGAATCTTCCATGAATAAGCGTCCGCTTAAAAATAGGTGGACACTTATTCTGAGGAACTAAAAGATCAAAAACTAGACGGTGTAGACCGGATGCTTACCCTTTATCCTCCAGGTCTTAGCAAATACCCCCACCCACCCCCTGCCCCAAAAGTGTCGGGTTACACGCTGTTTTGTGATGAGGCCCTGCCCGCGTCCAGCCCCTGAAAATCTAAGAAAAGTAGTTAAGTTTTGAGTTAACTACTTTTTGGTGAGCAACAGTCTGAAGACTGCGTTGTAGGCGTTTGAAAAAGCGTGGGATTTTTGGTGGACACCACAGGGTTCGAACCTGTGACCCCTGCCGTGTGAAGGCCGAGGCCGTGGGAGCGGTGACTCCCGTCTTTTTTACTAAGCGTAAATAAGCGCAGTCACTAAGGCGTACTACCTGCAAAATTGATTCCAAGCCACACTAGATTTGAGGCGGAGAGCGCAATAAGCGAGTAAAGCGTTAGCTTCATACCGCGAACACGATTCGTGAATTTCGGAGGAGGCTCAACAATTCCCCTCGAGTGAAACCAACGCCCCGCCGTAAATGTGACTGCCAATAAGATCAACAACTCCAATGGCGCCCGATTCCATTCAAGCAATGCTAGCAATATAAGTGCGGTAGGTACGTATTCGGAAAAATTTCCCTGCGCACGCATTGCTCGCTCAAGATCTGCATTCTCAGCATGACCAATCGAGACTTTATTAGCAAGGCGCAGCTTAATTACGTTGAGTGAGAGTTTGACCAAAAACAATCCGAGTAAGCTTGCAGTGATCGTAGTGACGGGAAGAATCATTTGACCTCTCTCAACACGAGGGGGTTTTTGCGGTAATTGAGTGATTAGGTGAGTAGTCTCAACTGATCGATAACCCATTTTGGATCAGTATCACTGGGAAAAATCGGATAGTGCACTGCTCGGACACGACCCTTATCAATAACCAAGGTCACTCGTTTTAAAAGCGTCAGACCCGCCACGTTAAAGGTTGGCAAATTCAATGCCTTTCGAAATTCATGATTCGAGTCACTCAAGATATTAAATGGCAGGTGTAACCGTTCAGCCATTTCCCTCTGATACGCCGTATCTTGAACACTAAGACCCATCACCTCCGCGTCAAGAGCCTTAATTTCTTGGTAATGATCACGGAATGAACAGCTTTGTGGAGTGCAGCCCCTAGCACCAGGAATCTGATCCCAGCCTTCGGGTAAAGCGACGTCAGGCCTACCGGTCATAGGATAACAATACAAAACAAGTCTTCCCTTTATCGCACTTAAATTCACCAGCGAGCCGTTAGTTGCCTGTAATTGGACATTCGGAAGTTGCAGCCCTAAAAGATGTAGAGCCCCTCCGTCATCCACGGGAACGGGCAAGTCTTTGGGTAAGTCGTAGACGTCTGTCATTACGTGTGATTAAAGCAGAACTTGCTCGGAAAGCAATGGGCTGAATCTTCGTGACGCCCTCCCCCACCCACCCCTTGCCTCAAAAGAGTCGAGTTAGGCACCGCTTTGTGATGAGGCCCTGCCCGCGCCCAGCCCCTGAAAATGTAAGAAAAGTAGTTAAGTTTTGAGTTAACTACTTTTTGGTGAGCAACAGTCTGAAGACTGTGTTGTAGGCGTTTGAAAAAGCGTAAGATTTTTGGTGGACACCACAGGGTTCGAACCTGTGACCCCTGCCGTGTGAAGGCAGTGCTCTACCACTGAGCTAGGTGTCCGCGTCTCGCAGTTTACTTCATGGATTGACAGGGGGGAGTTAGGTTGGTCCTGCCCGAGCGACGCCTTAACCACTTCTTATACCCGAGTAAACCATAAGGATTACTGAAACTTTTCTGACTCAACCCAGACAAACAAGAACATACAACAAAGGCATGAGTCAGTTATGAGTTGGATAATTTCTGTGTTTTTCAAAGAAATGCCTTGCCATGCAGCGGTCTTACGCTAAACTATCGACTCACTAACGATTCAAAACGGCAAGTAATAGTCGGGGAGGTTGGGGGTTAGGTTTCATTGATGTTGCACGTTTCAGTCTGGTTTACGACTCACCTACCGGTCTCAGGAGGCCCTTGAATTATGAATATTTCTAATAAAGCCATGGTTGCTGTTGACGCGCTAGTTGCTCTTCATCAGAACCGCCAACGTCAGGCCACAAGCCTCGTCACTCTATCAAGTCTGCTTAATGTCTCGGTGAGTTACCTGGAATTTATCTTTAAAGAGCTAAGAACCGTGGGTCTCGTGTCGGCTAGCCGCGGACCCGGCGGTGGCTACCAGCTAACCCCTGTGGCGAATTCTTTCAGTCTGCAGAGTCTTTGTGAACTCTTCCAAAACCTCGACGATTTAGAGGTTGATGAGGCCCCAGAAGAAATGTCGGCAGAGCTTTTAGTCACAAACAATCTTCTGCAGCGGGTTCAGCAGGTTCGTCGCGAGTTCTTGCTCGACAAGACGCTCGAAACCGTTTTTGACGAATCCGATCGCCTTCGTGAGGAGTTCGAGCTGAAAAAGGTTCACGAACGCGCCATGCTTCGGGCCAAGGCTCACGCCTCCATCGAAGTAAGGCGCCCTGGTCAGACAGTGAAGGTTCAGCGACCTTTCGAGCTCACCATCTAGGGGCATTTTTCTCCTCCCTAGGTGGTCCTTGCTCTAGGCTTTACCCGCGCGGGTGCTAAGATAGATGCTATGCGCATGAATTTGAAAGGTTTATTTTTTCTTTCCATCTCAATTGGCCTTTGGGCGGGCGGGACGAAACCTGTTCTTGCCAATGACTGGATTCGGTTTTCAGGAGGCGCCAATGCCGAATTTTCCTGGTACTTCGACCGTAAGCCCATGCGCGATTACGGCGAATGGAAGGCTGTTTGGTTGCTGAAGGACATGGCGGCGGCCGACCCTGAGACGGGGAGACATTCTTTTAAGGTTTTGCTCATTCTTGACTGCCCTAATAAAAAGCACCGTTATGTGTCGGTGGCTGGCTATCCAGACCCCATGGCGCAAGGCGACCCCGTAGGTACGGACAATAAGCTTGGCCCATGGATCAGCCATAGCAACAAAGACGCCTTATTCAATCATCTGAATCGACTGGTTTGCAAGCAAGCGGATTCGCAGGCTAGTCGATGAGCACCGACCTCGACAGCCTTCTTGACGAGGAGGTTCTAAAAAAGGTGCTCATACTCCTTCTGACGATCGTGATTGTCGTGGGCAGCGCGCTTTTTTTCTATTTCCAGGTTTTGAGTCGAATCGGCCCTCCTGTTCTTGTGCAGTCGACCGTCACCCTAAACAATAAATGCGACATGCCTAACGACGTGTTTATGGTTCGCGTTATGCCTAACGGAGTTAGTGCCAGTTTTTCAGGGAACACGGCGCGTATTTCGGCAATGTCGAACCAAAGGTTAAAGCTTGTAGCAAATCGCAAATACCGTGGTTTTGACTTTGAAGGTGATGAGGCGAATGCTGCACCCAAGGTGACTCTCACCGCTATCTGCGACCACAACTCGAGGTTTGAAGAAACCTCGAAGGCCATGCGACAAGGCTTCGGTAAAAAGTAAAGATCGGGCTATTTGGGGCTGGGTTTTCGGCGTAAACTACGCATGAGTTTAGGACCCCGCTGTCGTCTTTCGGGGCCTCGTGTACCCAGTAGCCCTATCCACTTTGCACTATGACCGCTGACGCAACCTCTTACGATCACCTTCCACGCTGGAAGGCGGCCCTTGAAAAGTTCTGGGGCCATAAGTCGGTACAAAACTTCATCATCGCCGTCATTCTTATTAACGCAGCCATTCTTGGGATGGAAACAAGCCCAAGCATTATGGCGGCCTGGGGAAACACGCTTCACGCGCTTGACCAGGCCATATTGGCCGTCTTTGTTGCCGAAATTGGCTGTCTTTTGGCGGCACGGGGATGGCGCTTCTTCAAGGACCCCTGGTGCGTTTTTGACTTTATTGTTGTTGGAATTGCGCTTGTCCCAGCCTCGGGGCCCTTTGCAGTGCTGCGATCACTGAGGGTTTTGCGGGTGCTGCGTTTGGTGAACAAAATACCAAGTATTCGTCGAGTTGTCGGTGCTCTTTTGGGTGCCATACCCGGAATGGCATCGGTTTTTGGCCTTGTGATGATTCTTTTCTACGTCTTCGCAGTCATCTCTACGAAGCTCTTTAGCCAGAGCTTCCCCGAACTTTTTGGAGACCTCGGGCTTAGTCTGTTCACTCTGTTTCAAGTTATGACACTTGAAGGTTGGTCGGGGGATATCGCCCGCCCCATTATGGCGGTCTACCCCTATTCTTGGATCTTATTTTTTATCTTCATCCTTACCGCTACCTTTACGGTTCTTAATTTATTTATTGCCGTTATCGTGAACTCGCTTAGTACCATTCACGAGGAAGAATCTGCCGACCTTGGTAATGACATGGAAACCGTGCGCAAGGAACTGGCTGCTGTTCATGAGGAAGTAACTGCCTTACGAAAGTTGCTAGAGAGCAACACACAGCCCTTACGGTAAAGCACAATGAGTACAAGTTTGGAGCCTTCTTCAGAAGGCGCAGTAGCGCTTGGACTCAAACACCGAATAGAGGCGTTTTGGGCTCTGAAAAGCGTTCAGAATGGCGTGATTGCCCTTATTCTTATTAACGCGGTTCTGCTTGGTATGGAGACCAGCCCCCGCATCATGGCATCGTGGGGCAAGTTAATTACAACACTCGACCATGCCATTCTGAGCGTCTTTGTTATTGAAATTGCTAGCCTGCTATTTGCTCGTGGATGGCGATTCTTCAAAGACCCTTGGTCTGTCTTCGACTTTGTTGTCGTTGGTATTGCACTTATTCCTGCCTCGGGACCCTTTGCGGTTCTACGCTCACTGCGCGTGCTTCGTGTTTTAAGGCTTATTAGCAAAATACCCAGTATTCGCAAGGTTGTCGGTGCGCTTTTAGGTGCTTTGCCTGGAATGGCATCGGTCTTCGGCCTCGTGATGATACTTTTCTATGTCAATGCAGTTATTGCCACCAAGCTCTTCGGGCAAGATTTCCCAGACCTGTTTGGAAACCTGGGCATGAGCTTCTTCACCTTATTTCAGGTGATGACCCTTGAGGCTTGGGCCGGGGGCGTTGCAAGGCCTATTATGGAGGTCTACCCCTACGCATGGATCTTCTTTATTTTGTTTATTCTTACAGCCACTTTCACCGTGCTGAACCTTTTCGTGGCGGTGATTGTGAACTCTTTAAACGCTATTCATGGTCAAGAGGAGTCAAGTAAGGGAAATGACATGCAAACGATGCGAAACGAGCTTGAGCTAATGCGCAGAGAAATAAGCGAACTGCGTAAACATTTATTAGAAAACAGGAACGACCATGTTTAAATGGATTGGTCGAATTGGCTGGGTGGCTGTGGCTATTCTTCTTATTGCTAACCTGTTAACAGGTTTCATATAAAAACCCTGCAGCTCCGGATTAGGGCCGGAAGTGCAGGGTTTTAGAAGACAAACTAAAAACTAAAAATTACAGGTCACTAATTTTGTCGGCAACACGGTGCTGGTTAGCCGCAATCTTCTCTCGAAGACCGACAACTTCGTTACGCAGATCGTTGACGTCTTCAAGGTCTTTTTCAAGATGGGCACGGTTTTCGGCAGCACGCTCGTAAATACTTTTAATAACATCCCGGTTGTTCTCGGCCGCCTCACGCAGCTCGGTAACGCGAGCAGTATTCTCGGTGACACGTGCCTCATTGTCACCAGCGGCAGCACCACGCATAGCCTGCTCAAGCTCGCCGTCAAGCCACTTGGCGTTGGCGGTAGAGACTTCATTGACGGCCTCGAAGGCTTCTTCGTTGTACTTAGTCGCCATGACATTAATTTCAATAAGAAGCTTATTAACATCCACCATTTTCTGATTTATTTCAAGAGCGCGGCGGTTAATGGACGCAAGCAGCTCGAGCTCTTCAATACGGACACGGTTTCGCATTGAGTTCTTGAAACGCTCCTCTTCAGGAGTTGCAGGCTCAAGTAGTTCAACAAGCATGACGCGGTTGCGATAGACGTCATCTACCGTTGAGGACAAGAGCGCACGGTTACCGGAGGCCTCGGCAGTGAAGGACTCAAGCGCCAAGGTACGGTTTTCTTCGATGGCCGAGCGGCCCACCAGAACCTGCGCAGAGTTAAACCTTACATAAGACTCTGCATCGTAAATACGGCGACGGTTCTTTTTAATTCTTTGGTCTGTTGTTTCGTTACTCATTGGATGCTCCTTGCTGAGGGATGCGCATTTAATTAATAAAAGGTGGGCAAAGCTGGCTTAGGTCGCCGCAAGTGTTGCCTCATCGGGCAGGTCGAACGGCGTTGACCGCGCCAAGCGATTCACATACACGACTCCACGATTGGGCTGACCGAGCTCGGCCATGTCGTAGATCATTTCGTATATGTAGTCAGCCTGGTCGGCCGAGACCACTGCATGAAGAATTTCGGTTTTGGGGATTTCGGGAAGCCCGCTTACCTCGGAGGACCGGCCAATGGGCGCCCCACGGACGGAATAGAAATAGGCCTCACTGATGCCCCGCTTTTGTAACATTTCAAGCACAGGCACTGCTCCGCCCTCGTACATGATGCAGGTGACAAGCCTGGTGTAATCGAGGTTAGGTACTGGTTTTGCTGGGGTATTCATAATTAGACCCCCATGCCTCGTGCGCGATTTTGTTGGGCATCGAGCAGGTTAGGCGGAATGTAGGTGGCGGCCTGAGTAAGGGGCGTTGCGTAGATATAGCCCTTACCCGGGGTGTCGAGCCTACCTGCAAGGTACATACGCTCGAAGACGCGGTTCATCTGGTCGTTAGAGACCATCACGCTTACGATTTCGCGCTCGACTTCGACGGCCACACCTAAGAGGCCCATGCGCTCACGCACCCCTGAGCCAACGCCCTGGTGAACCGTAGCGCCCTGAATTCCCGCATCGAGCAGCGATTGGTTGATGGTATCGGCCAGGCCCTTCTCAACCACGCAGGTAATGAGAGTGACATCCCCCAGACTAATGAGCTTGCGCTTTGCCATGTTCTAAAACTCCCTTTTCTTAAATCGAGGTTAACCGGAATTAGGCGGCTGCCGTTTCTTCAGCGATACGCGCGTTCTCGCGCTTGACTTTCCACTGAACAAAGACACCGAGCGCCAGCACGGAGACAATGGGGCAGATAGAAGCCGATGCGAGAATTCCAAAGCCTTCAACCGCACCCACCGCCTTACCAAAGCCAAGGCCCATTGCAAGAACCAATGGCACTGTGACAGGGCCGGTGGTTACACCCGCGCTGTCCCAGCCCACATTCACAAACTCTTCAGTGGATAAGTAGGTAAGGATGACCCCGGCAACATAGCCCGGTATGAGGATCCAAAGGATATTGAAACCAAAAATAAGCTTAACAATGCCCAGCATAATGCCAATGGCGACCCCAAACGACACGGAGTACATAAGCATGGACTTTTTAAACGACCCGTTCGTTAAATTCTGAACGGTTAGACCGAGGGCGTTGAGCGCAGGCTCTGCAAGCGTCGCCCCGAAACCAAGGACGAATGCAAACAAGGCAGCGATAAAAATACCCGCACCAGCCGCATACAAAGGCGCATTTGGCATGGCATCGATGGCCGTAAAGAGCCCAGGAACTAGGCTGCCCGCACCATCGCCGAGCTTAGCAAGGCCATAGGTAAGACCTACCGCAAATACGCACATTCCCACCACTGACAAGAAGATGCCGTACACAATAATGAAAGCATTGGGTAGTTTCTCGCGCAGGACAAGGAAAAGCACAATCATAAGGAAGATGACCAAGGGAACAATGGCACGAACGCCGCCGACAACCTCGGCCCATGGGGAGACAGTCCACCAGTCAACCGCACCCGAGGCAGCAGCCGCGGCGGCAGCCTGCTTAGCAGCAGCCTCGGCAAGAATAGTGTCTACCGGCACTGTTACTTGGTAATAGATAGCAAGCAGACAAACACCAATAATGGGAAAGAGCGAGGCCAGGGTAACAATTCCAAAACCCTGCAGCTTGCTTTCACCCGCACCACCAGCAGTTGCAACACCAATTCCAAGCGCAAGAACCAAAGGCACGGTAACCGGGCCTGTTGTGACCGCCCCTGTATCCCAGGCCAGACCAATCATAGTGCGAAGGTCGGGGTTGAAAAAACAATACGCCGTAAGTGCAAAAACAGGCACCAGGCTCATATAGATGAGGGGCTTGAGACTCCAGTTATAAAGAAACCGAAGCGTTCCAATGACCGCTGCAACACCTACACCGGCACCCACCACCAATACAGTGGAGTCCACCCGGTCATTAAGCAGGGTGTAGAGATAAGGTGCCACTTTGGGATCAACGATTTGGCCTGCAACCTGAAGGGCACCGATGGCGGGTTCAGCAAAGGTAACGCCGACACCGAGCAAGAAGGCAATAAACAAAACACCAATAAGCGGAAGTTTAAGCGGCAGCTTGCTGCCAATAATTTGGCCGAAAGGCATGAGACCGAGCTTGAGACCCTCAAGGAAGATCATAAGGCCGACCATAACGGCAAGAAGACCAAGACCCAGCACTCCTGCTTCTTGAATACTTACCCCTAAAACCAGAATTTGGAAGAGTGCAAGATAGGCCGCAAGAGGCACCACTGCATTCACCTGTTCCATGAATCGTGTTTGCAGGTAGGGCTGAAGAAGCCTGTAAACATCGATTCCCGTAAGCTTGAGCTTGTTAGGCTTTTGGGGAATCTCGCGGCCCTGAGAATCAAACTCGGGCTCAGGCATGAGTTTGGAGTAACTAATTTGTTCGGAATCGACCGAAATGGCCTGAACATAGTCACCGTAGCGGACGTGGCGCGGCATATACCCCCCTAAAAATCAACCAAATGGACACTAGTTTTATAAAATTTGAGCAGACATTACACGAGGGTTGTTAAATCTGCAACCCGCCGACCATGCCCATCCCGAAAAGTTCATGAAAACCCTTAGGTGTTTCGAGACCCCTCTGGGACAATGCAGACCAAAAATGTAAGTACACATCAACTAGACCCGAAGAATCTTAGCATTGAAGATGGTGGCATTGCTGTCCACGGTGTGATCCATGTCTTCAATGATGACGGCAAGGCCTTGAAAAACAAAAATAACAAGCATCTGCACCAACAGGCCTGTCAGGCCAGGTGCTGCCACCATGACAAGCACAAAGTAAAGATTTCCTAAAAGTTTGAGCCATCCGTAAAACACAGGGTTAAAGTTAATTTGTGTTTTCGTAAGAAATGCAGACAGGCGCTGAACCAGCACAGCATGGTAAGGAACATCCATACTGGCGCGGCCCTTAACGACCTCACGAATCTCGTAGAGGAAGTCTTTAGTCTTCTGTTTAAAGACCTCGTATGGCAGATCGGCATTAACAAAAAGATGCATATCGCGCCGGTAGGTGTTGAACAAGGCCTCGCGTTTTTCTTGGGGAACCGCATCGGCAAAAACAGTTTTGAAGTCTTGCTCAAAGGTCTCAACCGCATCCATGGACGTGCGATGAAGTTCCGTGACATCGATCTGCTTGCGTTTAACAATGCTAAAGGTGATGGCCAAGGCAATACCGAAGACCGATCCCACAGCGGTAACTGCTAGAAGCAACGTAGGTCGATCGAGGAAGGAATAAATACTCTCGCCAATGGATTGACCCACCGTTAGGAACAAGACCCGAATGCCAAGATGGGCTGCCATGGTTCCAAAAACCAGGCTGAAGACGGAGACCCCGAAAATATGGCTTAGAAGGTTACCGACCCTAAGCAACTTCACAACCCTAAGCAGTCGGAAGAGCCTCAGCAGTGCAAGCACTTCAACATGCTGAGCTTCCATAAGACCAAGATGCACAAACACGACAATAGCCGAGGGCAGAATCGCAAGGGCATCGGCCACCAAAAGCAGCATGGCCTTGCCGTCGCGTGTGTCTAATGAAATAAGCCGTAAGACAAAATCGACCGAGAAGACAAGAAAAATAAATCCTTCAATGGCAAACAGCGTCGTGCTTCCCTCGGGTGCGAACCCAGGGTACTCGGCTGTAAGGAACATAAAAAAAATGGACCAGACGATGGTGGCCAGCATCAGCACCATGTAACGACGCCCAAGAGCGGTCTCTGGGCAGTTCAGTTCGTGACGAAGGCGCTGAGAAACCGACATTCACTTCCCCCTTAGTAAAGAATGGTTTTTGCGACTCGTATTCTGAACGAGTTCCACAAAAAGCCAAAAGTGGGGTTACCCCTCACCGGGGTGTCAGCCAGGGGTGGGGTTCAGCCGGACAGCAAAACTACGGTTTCTTGGGCTCAGCGTTCATTATTTTGGCGATCAAGACCTCGTAGAGGCTCGGATAAAAAATGATGCGTGAGGAGTAGGCGCCTGCAAATGAGACCAACAAGATATATAAAAATGCGCTTTGGTTACCCGTCATTTCTACCAAAAGAACAGAGGTTGTTACGGGCGCCTGGATAACACCCGCAAGAAAAGCCGCCATACCAACAATGACTAGAAACTGCCGTGCCTCGGAATGGTTGAACAACAACGCAAAATCGTGACCCATGCCTGCCCCAATGGAAAGCGAGGGCAGGAAAATACCGCCTGGAATGCCCGAGGAAAAGCTTAGGGTCATGGCAATGTATTTAAAAAATCCAAAGCCAAGGAAGTCGGAGTATTCCTCGGACTCATTAAGAAGTTCTGAGGCCGTGTGATAACCCTCTCCCATTGAGTAGCCGTCGGTAGCCAATGCGAACAAGGCAAGCACAAAGCCTATGCCCGCAGCAACAGCGCCCGCGCCTGCGGCCGTTTTGGTCTTCGGAAGAATGGCAGGAATGCCATTGACCATGAGCCAGGCCATAAAACCCGCAAGCAGTCCACAGCCAATGGCCAAGGCCAGCATCAAGCCAATCGATGGAATAACATCCGACCGATTCTCGATTGGGAAAAAGTTGTAGCTGCCGAAAATGGTGAGCGATGAAAATCCTGCAGTCAGAATCATCAGGACCAAAAACCAGCTGGAGCGCGCCTCTTTGCCCCTTGCAAGCTCTTCGAGTGCGAACAGAATTCCGGCAAGGGGGGCATTGAATGCAGCGGCGAGACCCGAGGCTCCACCCGCAATAACAATGGTTTTCGATGAGACGCGTACGCGCCGGACCATACGAAACGCCCAGTAAGACATGATGGCCGCGCCAATTTGAATGGAAGGGCCTTCACGACCGACGGTTGCCCCACAGGCAAGCGCTAGGCAGACAAAGATGCCCTTAATAAGCGCTTGAACAGGCGAAAGAATGCCCTTGAGCTGGCCACGAACATCGCGCATACGCAGTACAGCCATGGTCTGAGGAACACCACTGCCGGCGGCAAACGGTGCGTACTTGGCTGTTAGATAGCGAAGCAGCCCAAAGCCAACCGGCATGATAACTAGCAAGGCAAGTGGGTAGTTCTTGAAGATGGTGGCAGAGACGTCGGTACCCCAGTTTGCACCCGCCGAGAATAAAAAGATGGCAACGGCAACCAGTACGGCACCCACACTTAGTGAGATGAAATCGCGCAAACGTCGAGCCTGGCGCGCATTGAAATTGAATTTCAACAAGTTCAAATCTCCTTGTGAATTCCGTGAGTTCCGAAATTCTATTGGCCTAAATCCTTAAGTCTAACCTGTCCAGCTGGCGCTTCCGGGCGAAAGCGCCTACGAAGCTACATAAAAAACGATAGTGGCCGTTAAATTTAAGGAAGGGCAACCTGGGGCATTCTGGCCTGAATAACTTCGGCCTTGCCACGAATGAAGGCACTGCCACGATTCTTATCGAACCGTTTTGGTGCGGGAAGAATGGAGGCCAGCCAGGCCGATTGCTCAACAGTGAGCTGCCTGGCGCTAACGCCATAGTAATGCCGGGCAGCTGCTTCAATTCCAAAGACGCCCTCCCCCCACTCCGCAACGTTTAAATAAATCTCCAGAATTCGGCGCTTCTCAAGCACAGCCTCGAGCATGAAGGTAATGACGAGTTCCTGACCCTTTCGAAGCAGGCTTCGGTCGGGGGAAAGAAAGAGGTTCTTGGCAAGCTGCATGGTAATAGTGGAGCCGCCACGCTTGATCTTTCCCTTCTGTAGATTCTCAAGCGCGGCCTTCTCAATGGCCTCCCACTCCACACCGTCGTGCTCGGCGAAACCCGAGTCCTCTGCAGCCAACACCGCTCTTTTTAGGTTTGAGGAGATGCTGGCGTAAGGCACCCAAGTCTGACGAATAGACTTCGCCGACTTCTGTTGGGCCAGCCGATCTTTCTCAGCAGTAATGAATGCAGTCGTTGCAGGATTGTTTGTAGCCAGCCAGGCCACTGACATGAACAAATAGGCCTGGTAAATGACGACTAAGGTGAGGAGTGCGGCAAAGGGCCATTTCAGCCAACGCAAGTT
The DNA here is from genome assembly GCA_945901825.1 of Bordetella parapertussis. Taxonomy (GTDB): domain Bacteria; phylum Pseudomonadota; class Gammaproteobacteria; order Burkholderiales; family Burkholderiaceae_A; genus Hahnella. The sequence continues at coordinate 1,608 of CAMDMC010000022.1, read as the reverse complement.
AAGTCCTTAGTAGGGAAAACAGGCGTTTAAGCCATTCTTTATCGCTTGTAGCGCTTTGGAACAAAGGGCAGCTTGGCTTGGGTTAATGGAATTTTTTGCTGGCGGACCTGTGCAAAGAGAGGCTCTTTTATGGCGTGCACCTGAATACTGGCCATGAGAATAGGCAGGCCAAGGCTTGGCGAAACCGTGCCACTGGTAACCTCGCCCACAATCGTGTCGTCTTCAAGCACCACAAGGCTATGGGCGCGAACGGGTACCGGGGCCTGGGAGGAAAAGGCAAGCAACCGACGCGCTGGACCCTTGGCGAGTTGCTGGTCAACAATCGTTGCCCCAGGGTAGCCCCCTGCTTTTACACCACCGGGTCGTCGAGAGGGGGCAATACCAAACAAGAGGCCCGCCTCAACCGGCGTTACGGAGGGCGCGATGTCTTGACCGTGCAGAGGAAGGCCCGCCTCAAGTCTAAGTGTGTCCCGAGCGCCTAGACCCACGAGCGCAACTCGGTTGTCGGCAAGAAGCTTACGGGCCACTCGGTCTGCTGCCACGGAGGGAACAGATATCTCGTAGCCGTCCTCACCCGTGTAACCACTGCGTGTGGCAAAGCATCTTGCTCCATCAAGGGTCAGTTCGATGGATTCCATAAACCTAGGCGCAGCCGCCCGCGCATCAAGCGCGCACAGCACCGCTTCGGCATCTGGGCCCTGCAGAGCAAGAAGTGCGGCATCAACCCATTCAAACAAAAGTTCGGGAGCAAGCGCCTGAAGCCTTGCAAGGTCCGCCTGACGATTGCCCGCGTTGACCACCATGCGCACCTCGGGTGCAGGACCCGGCCGCCAGACCAGCATAAGGTCGTCTTCAATGCCGCCTTGGTCGTTAAGCAAAAGGCTGTAGCGCTGCTGGCCCGAGGGCCAGCCTTCAAAGTCAACGGGCAGCGCAGCCTCAAGACCCTTACGCAGCGTTGGCCCCTCGCCATTGCGCGCGGTAACGCGCAACTGACCCATGTGCGAGACATCAAAGAGACCCGCCTTCTGTCTCGTGTGCAGATGCTCGGCCTTAAGGCCCAAGCCATACTGAATGGGCATATTAAAACCAGCAAACGGACCAAACTTCGCCCCGCTGGCCTGATGCAAAGCTTCGAGCGCGATGGACTGAATGGATTGCATGGCAGACGACTGGGGCTGAACCGGACTCGACGAGTTAGACATACGCCTCCACCGGCGGGCAGGTACAGACCAGGTTGCGATCGCCTGCCGCATTATCAATACGCTTCACACTGGGCCAGAACTTTGACGCCTTCACCCAGGGCAAGGGGAAGGCGGCCTGTTCGCGACTGTAGCCATGGGTCCAGGTGTCCGCTGCAATTTCTGAGGCTGTATGCGGCGCATTTTTTAAAGGATTATCGAGGCGGTCAAGCTGCCCAACGCGCACCGCCTGAATTTCACCGGCAATAGAAATCATGGCATCGCAGAACCGGTTCAATTCCTCAAGGCCCTCGGACTCGGTGGGCTCGATCATGAGCGTATCGGTTACGGGAAACGAAAGCGTGGGGGCGTGAAAACCGTAATCCATTAAACGCTTTGCCACGTCTTCAGCGGTGATACCAAGCTCGGC
>CAMDMC010000021.1 GCA_945901825.1 Bordetella parapertussis | reverse complement strand
GCCTTTTTCCTCATTGGCCTGGGGGTAAGCGCCTGCGGCACCTCGGTGCTGGTTCTTCTTGCCAAGCGGGTTGACGACACCCGGCGCGCGGGGGCCGCCACCCTGGTCTGGCTGCTCATGATTGCTGGCTTTGCCATTACGGCTGGCACCGCAGGCCACTTCCTCGACCCGTATTCCGAGGCACGGCTGCTTGCCGTTGCCGCAACCGTTACGGGCCTTGCCATTGTTGCAACCGCACTGCTACTTGCCGGACTTGAGCGGCAGGCCGAGCCCCACGCCGCCGCGCACAGGCCCGAGCCCGAGCTAAATTTTCGACTTGCCTTGCGCCAGGTCTGGAACGAGCCCGAGGCCCGTCACTTCACAATCTTCGTTTTTGTCTCCATGCTGGCCTTTAGTGCCCAAGACCTCATTCTTGAACCGTTTGCAGGAAGCGTCTTTGGCTACACACCCGGGGAGACCACCAAGCTCTCGGGCCTGCAGCACTCGGGCATTCTTATTGGAATGCTGGTGGTTGCGGCGGCAGGCAGTGGGCGACTCTTCGGTCGCAGGCTTGGCTCATTAAAGTTCTGGACGATCTCTGGATGCATTGCCTCCGGGTTTGCACTGGCGGGTCTTGTGGCAGCGGGCGTTTATGGCCCGGGCTGGCCGCTTAATTGGAATGTGATGCTGCTTGGTGTCGCCAACGGCGCATTCTCCATCGCAGCCATTGCCTCCATGATGCGGCTTGCCAACGAGGGCCGCGCGCGGCGTGAAGGCACACGCATGGGCCTTTGGGGTGCGGCCCAGGCCCTCGCCTTCGGGGCGGGCGGGCTCTTGGGTACGGGTCTTTCAGACATAAGCCGCGCCCTTATCAACGACACTGCCCTGGCCTACGCAACCGTGTTTGGCCTTGAGGCCCTGCTCTTCGTTGTTGCAGCAAGGCTTGCAAGTCAGATCCGGGAAACGCCCACCAGCTCAGGCAACAAGCTTACCCAGGCATCCGCACCAACAGCGCCGCTGGTGCCGTCCACCCACACCCCTCAAGGGGCTCGTACAGCCCTTTCCCCTGCACACACAGCCCCCAGTGGGCTTGCGAATTAGGAGCAGCACCATGCAGACGATGCTTGACTACGAAGTGATTGTCATTGGTGGAGGCCCCGCTGGCGCCACGGCCGCAAACGATCTTGCCCTTTCGGGCCGCCGCGTTCTGCTTGTTGACAAGGCAGGCCGCATCAAGCCCTGCGGGGGCGCCATTCCCCCTCGGGCCATTCAGGACTTTGAGATTCCGCAAGAGATGCTTGTGGCGCAGATTCGTTGCGCGCGCATGGTCTCGCCAAGCGACAAGAAGGTGGACATTCCCATTGAAAATGGCTTTGTTGGAATGGTGGATCGCGGCCCCTTCGACGAATGGCTGCGCAGCCGCGCCCAGTCCAATGGTGCCAAGCGACTCATCGGTCGGTTTGAGAGCCTCCAAGAGACTGACGACGGGCTTAAGGTCAAGCTCATGGTGCGCGATCATGCCGACGACACGGCCGAGCGCCACATGACGGTCACCTGTGCGCTGCTTATTGGTGCCGATGGTGCGAAGTCAAAGGTCGCGGCCCAGGCCATTGCCGATGCCGACAAGGGCGTCTTCGTGTTTGCCTATCACGAGATTTTAAAATCGCCTGCGCCCGAAACCCGCCAGAGCAGCCATCCCGACTACGATGCGGACCGCTGCGATGTCATTTACAACGGCACCATTTCACCCGACTTCTACGGCTGGGTCTTTCCCCATGGGCCGCATTTAAGTGTGGGCACGGGCAGCATGGACAAAGGCTTTTCTTTAAGGGCTGCCACCGCCCGTCTGCGCGAGCAGGCAGGCCTAAGCAACCTAGAGACCATTCGCCATGAAGGCGCCCCTATTCCTTTGAAGCCCCTGCCACGCTGGGATAACGGCCGCAATGTGGTTCTGGCGGGCGATGCCTCGGGGGTGGTCGCTCCGGCATCGGGTGAGGGTATTTATTACGCCATGCTTGGCGGGCGGCTTGCAGCAGAGGCCTGCATAGAAAAGATCGCCACCGACTCACCTCGCGCGCTTGCCAGTGCACGCAAGCGATTCATGAGAGAGCATGGCCGGGTCTTTTGGGTTTTGGGGTTATTGCAAAAATTCTGGTACGGCAATGACAAACGTCGCGAACAGTTCGTTAAGATTTGCAGAGACAAAGACGTGCAACAAATTACCTTTGAATCCTACATGAACAAACGACTCGTCCGACGCAAGCCCATGGCACATCTTCGAATTTTCATCAAAGATCTGGCTCACCTGTTCGGCTTTGCCCGAGCATGATGGCCCCTCGCGGTACGGCCACCGATTGGTTGGTGGCCCTCGGCCTTGCCTTTGGCGTAGCGGCCATTGGCGGCGGTCTTACCGTGCTCGATGACTGGTACTACAACCTTGAGCAGCCCTGGTTCAAGCCGCCCGATCTTCTATTCGGCCCAGCCTGGACCATTCTTTTTATCCTTATGGCCTGGTCGGGCGTGTTGGCCTGGCGCACTGCGGCCGAAGATGAACTAAGCCTTAGCGCGCGTCGCGCACGGCTGCTCTTGCTTTGGGCGCTGAATGGCCTGGCCAACATGGGCTGGAGCCTGCTTTATTTCTACCTGCAGCGGCCCGACTGGGCTCTTGCCGAGGTGCTCTTGCTTTGGCTCTCCATTGTTTTTCTCATTCGTCACACCATGCGTTACAACAAACGAGCCGCCCTTATCCTCTGGCCCTATCTTGCCTGGGTGAGCTTTGCTGCAATGTTGAACCTTGCCACGGTTGTTCTCAACGCTCCCTTTGTCTAACCGCCCATCGTTTTGCTTCTCTTTCCACTCGAGCCCTACTTTCATCAAGATCTCTTATGTATAGATTCATTGACATTTTCTTGTGTCAATTTATTATTACAGTAAGGTCTTTTGCACAATCGAACTGGGACAAACTGGGGTCTCTAGTCACCAACCAAGGCCCCGGTAGGCTTTAAAGGCGCCCCAAGCCCAATACTCTAGGTAGACAGGAGGGCAGGATGAAGCGTTTCTTTCTTATCCCCGTAATCGCCGCGCTGGCGAGCATTGTCGGCATTGCCCTTGTTACGCTTTTGTCGGCCTCTGGTGGCTCCAAAATTGAGGCTACAAAGCCCGAGCAACTGGGCTACCGAGGCGTAGGTATGGTGCTCAACCACGACCCTAAAACCCAGCGAGCCCAGGCACCTCTTCACGCCATTCCTGAGCCTGAGCCACCCCCTGAGATCGACCCAGCCAACCCGCCGATCCTCGCTAAAGACAAGTACCTCAACATTCAGGTGCTCACCGACCTCAACACCCAAGAGTTTTCTAGGCTTATGCAGGCTCTCACTGTCTGGGTCTCGCCCGAAGAGGGCTGCGCCTATTGCCACAATCCAAAGTACCTTGCCTCCGATGAAAAATACCCTAAGGTTGTCGCAAGGCATATGTTGCAGATGACTCGCAACATCAACGAAGGTTGGAAAAAGCACGTGGGTAACACCGGCGTAACCTGCTACACCTGCCATCGCGGGCAGCCTGTGCCCTCAGGCGATTGGTTCGAGTTTATTGGCAATGAGAAAGATCAGCTTGCCATGCTTGGGCATCGATTCGGGCAGAACCATCCAGGTATTGAGACCGTTGGCAATACATCCCTGCCCTACGACCCTCTTACCATTTTTCTTAAAGATAAAGACTCTCCCAGTATTCGGGTTCAGGGCGAAAGGGCGCTGGCGGGCGAGAACCGTCGTTCTGTCAAGCAAAGCGAACACACCTATGGGCTCATGATCTACATGAGTCAATCCTTAGGCGTGAACTGCACCTTCTGCCATAACACCCGGGCTGCCGCCAACTGGGAGCAGAGTTCCCCTCAACGCGTCACGGCCTGGTATGGCATTCGGATGGTCAGAGATATCAACAGCACCTATCTGCATTCGGTGGGAAGCTTGCTGCCCCTGTATCGAATGAACGCCTCAGGCGACTATCCGAAGGTGGCCTGCGCAACCTGCCACAAGGGGGTCGGTAAGCCACTTAATGGCATAAGCATGCTCAACGACTACCCTGCACTTGCTGTCGAGGCACGCCTGCCGTACGCGGGCGGCCCCAGAACCTATGACGAGGTCGCAGAAGTCAACCCGTTCAAGATCGAAAACAAGGGCAAGGATCCCAAAAGTCTTGAATCTCAATAACCGCTAAGGGTTATTCGAAGCAGGAAACGAACGTCTTTTACCGCGGTTGCGACCCCTCATTTGCCCAGCCAGAGGGGCGCTCGCGTATTCATAAGCGATGCTTTTGGGTACTCATAAGAAACTCCTTTCAAAGTAGCCCTTGCACATACGGGAAAACCCGGTTTCGAAGAAGTTTTATGAAACTTAAATTTCGCCCATGTTTCTGTCTGGGACAAAAGCTATTTGTATGTATGCGGATTGGCTTATATATTGGCTGCTAAGCAAATCTTAATGTTTTTGTCCTAGACGAACTTAGTACATGGTTCTACTATTTTAACCGAGGGAGTTGTCTTTAATTAAAGGAGTTCCAAATGGCAGACAGCAAAATTGAAAACAGTAGTAAGCGTGAGTTTTTACAGTTCTCAGGTAAGGCAGGTCTTTCAACGATGGTGGCAACCGCGGCCGGCGTCAACCTTGGTCTTGTTGACTTAGTGCATGCGCAGCCCGGAAAGAAGGTCACCCCTTTCCGCTTTGCAGTCATCAGCGATTCACATCTTTACAGCTTCAAAGACCACAAGTTTGACACCCAGTTGATGGATGCCATTGAGCAGGTGAACAACCTGCCTGTTAAGCCTGACTTCGTACTCTACGGCGGCGACATTGCCCAAGACGGCACGATGGACCAGCTTGAAAAAGGCAAGAAGATCCTCTCAAACATCAAGTCCAAGATGGTCATCATCCCCGGTGAGCATGACTGGTACGTTGACATGGGTACAGGCTGGAACGGTCTTTACGGTGCGAACAACCCTGAATCTGGTCAGCGCAAGGGCCGTAAAGAGTACTGGTCGTTTGATCACAAGGGCGTGCATTTTGTCGGCCTGAATAACATTCTCGTTGACGACTTCTGGACTGCCAAGAAAATGACGGGTGTCGAGCGCCAGACCCATATGTCCATGCTTGAGGGACCATGGGGAGGCCTGTGGGGCATTCATGCTGAGCAGCTTGCTTGGCTCAAGAAAGACCTCGCTAAGCAATCCACCGACACGCCTATCGTTCTCTTCAGTCACGCACCTCTGTGGGACTACTACCCACGTTGGGGCTTCGGAACGTCCGACGGCGCGGAAATTCGTGCCATGCTTGCCAGGTTTGAGAACACGTTCTCTTTCCATGGCCATGTCCACCAGACCATCTACAACAAGATTGGCAACATGTCTTCTGTTGGCGCAATGAGCACGTCATGGCCCTGGCCCTATCCGGATGTCGAGCTTGCCTTCCCCCAGAGCCGACAGTACAGGGCAGACCCTGGCAATGAGGCCGACGGAATGGGCAGCTACTACGCAGACATTTCCCCAGCCGGCATTAACGTTCACCACCAGCCGTTTGCAGATTCACTTACCCCATGGATGAAGAACGGCTTCAAAGCCTAATTCAGTGTTCGTCAATTAAGGAGACTTTGATGAAAACAACCTTTACAAGCAGGGCGCTAACAGCCCTCGGTGCAGTGGGACTTACAGCAGCATTTTCTTTAGGCAGTGTTCAGGCCCGCGAGCCCTTTACGCAGGCGGAGCTCGACAAGCAACAGAAGGCCTTGTGGGCCGTATCCAAAGAAGGGTACGACCTTTGGCACGGCAGCAAGCCCTCAATGAGCACCAACGGGCTGGGCTGCGGTAACTGCCATCCCGACGGTGCTGCTGCTAACCCACAGACATTTCCTAAGTTCATTCCGGCGTTTAACCGCGTCGCAACGTTTAGGGAAATGATCAACTGGTGCATCGAGAATCCTCAGGCAGGTAAGGCCCTTGATGTGACGGGACCAGAGATGCTAGCAATGGAGGCCTATGCCTTCCAACTGCACCGCGGCAAGCCCATTGAACCGGGCCTTGCATCACGGCAGACATCGCCTGTTCGTGTTGAGTACGGTAAGGGTTTTCCTTCCAAGCCTTCCATGATTGGCAAAGACACCCGGGAGTAAGTTGAACCTGTCGTTTTTTTAACCTGTCTGAAAACCTGCCTTCAATGTCTATGGCTTCGTCTTACCGGTTATTGCAATGGAAGCAGGTGGCGCTCGGTCTAGGTGTTTTTTTTAGCCTAGCCGGCGCCCAGGCGGGTGCGCAGCACAAGCTGCTCGAGACGAGTCTGATCTCTGTCTCGACGAACGAGAATCGATTTGTTGACAACGCAGATGGAACCCTGACGGACCGCAATGCGCAGATTACCTGGAAGCGTTGTTCGCTTGGTCAGCGGTGGGATGAGGTCTTGTCCCGTTGTAAAGGCCAGGCCTTGGCCCTTAGTCTTGATCAGGCGCGCGAGGCAGTCAAACAGATCAACCAAGTAGAGCCTTTTCATCAAGACTGGCGTCTTCCTAGCCTTACGGAACTGGCCCGCATAGCTTCCAGCAGTCTCAACCCCGACGGTGTTCGTATTAGCCAAGAGAACTTCCCTGGTACACCCGCGAGCTTCTTTTGGACAAACAGTGCGAAAGCCTCCGGAGGCTATGAGCCACTCTGGTACGCGATGAGTTTTGGGCAGGAGGGATTAAGGGCAGTCCCTGCCGACTCAAAACTCTTTGTTAGGCTCGTTCGGTACGGCAACTGAGTTTTTCAAAGCCCCTATTCGTTTTATCGCCATTAACTTTTTAAGACCCAATCACGGAGAACCATAATGACAACTGTTTCCAGACGTGTATTCATGATCAAAGCTGTTGCAGGCGCCGCTGCCCTTTCCTCGTTGCAAAGCGTTCAGGCAGCAAGTAACCGTCTCGACCCCAATGACAGCTACGCCAAATCGATGGGCTTTGTTGTTGATGCAAAAGGAATCGACCCTAAGGCGGATCGAAACTGGAGAAAGTACAAAACAGGGCAGGAGTGCAGCAAGTGTCAGCTTTGGGATGGCAAAGACAAGGACGCGTACGCAGCATGTTCCTTCTTTGGTGACCAGCACACACCCAGAGCGGGATGGTGCAAAAACTTCAAGGAAGTTAAGAGTTAAATTAAAGTTGTATTCCGTACCAAAAAAGAAAAGCTCCCGAGGGAGCTTTTCTTTTGTCAAAAAAACGCCCCTAGGAGGGGGCCCTAGAGGCGAAGAGCACCGGAGGACTTCACTTCCAATCGGTGCAAGATGAATGTCACTTGCTACAGCGTTTTAATTCGCCCGAGCGACTGCACGGCCTTCAAGCTGCCCTAAGCTTGCGGAGCCCTTCGAAAAAGACGTTGACGAGTTCATTGGCTCAGGACCTTGGCTCTGGGGAGCAACCGGCTTGGCAGGACCCTTGATCTCCATAGCGTCTTTAAGCGCGTTGGGGCCGGAGAGTTCGGGGTGCGCCTTAAGCATCTGCGCCCCGTAAAGCGGTTTGTTCACACCCTGGTGACAGGTGGCACAGTTCACCTTGGCAATGTCACCCATGACCCCGAGTCGATTCGGCGGGTGAATAGGGGTAAGACCAGTAATGAACTCGTTATTAACCTCACGCACCATTCGAATGCCATACCAGGCGGTGACGCGGGCGGGCGGGCTTTGTTCCCACTCGGCAATGGCCCGGGTGTTGTGGCAGTACGTGCAGTTAACCCCTAAACCCTCGCTCATGTGCATCATGAGCGCATAGGTCCACTCCGTCTGCTTGATGGACATGCGATTTCCGGTGGGCAGAGCGGTGGTGCCATTGACCCGAATGGGATTGCTCTCTAGTAAGAAAGGCGTGTAGGGGTCGTAGGGTAAATCGGAATTTGCCACAGCCTCCACACCTGCACGGTTCTGGCCTGAATCGTTACCCAGAAGCCGCCCTGCGATCTGCATCTCAGGCTCGGTAAACCAACGTTTTGCGGGAAGATTCTGGCCACGGTGACAGGTGTAGCAGGTGACACCCGTCTGACCCACGTGCGACTGCCAACGGTCATTGATGGTCTGGGTCATTTGCGTCATACGTCTTGCCACCAGCTTGGTGTAGAGGCCATCGTCGGCAAAGTTTTGAACGTTATGGCAGTAGGCGCAGCCCTGTTCCGGCGAGACCCAGGCAGTCATGGCCACCATCAGGCGGTTGAACTGCGCCACCGAGAGATCGCCCAAGACCTGCACATTCTGATAGACCTCGCTTGCCTTGGGTCCGCCTTCTTCAGCGGGCTCAAGCGCAGCAGGCGCCTGATTGGCCGCCAGTTTCACCGACTCGATGCGTGGGTTAACAACCTGCTCCATGCCCGTGCCGCGGTAGCCACCCTGATTAACATCGACAGGTAGGCGCTCACAGCCCATTAAACCTAGGCTCATAGCCATGCCGATAACAAGCCCACGCCATCCCAGTACGCCTGGCTTCTTGGAAGCCGACACGGGAGTTGGCCTCGGTCGCGTACCCTCTTCTATGGGTACTGCGTGAGACTCCTGTCGAGGATATGTAGTCATCAAACGCTCCTATCGTCAATTACTTCGCTAGCTGTGGGTCGACCAACGCTGGGTCAACAACAGGGCCCCAAACAGCAGGGTAGGCAGGAGCAACACCATGCTTTACCGCCCACAGGTACCAGTTGTCCACCACGGTGCCCGTTAGCAGAATACCAATACCCCCGGTTATGCAGGTGAGTACGGCAAACCACCAGGCCCAGCGGTGTATGGACTCCATTGTGGCGTTAAAGCCCATGGTCCAGCGCCAGAAAAGTGCAGCACGCTCGGAGGCCGTTCCGCGATCGACAATTTGCTCGATTTCGCGTTCACCACCAAAGCGACTCACTGCCAGAATGGTGGCGCCGTGCATGGCAAAAAGCAAGACCGATCCATACAAAAAGGCAATAGAGAGCATGTGGAAAGGGTTGTAGAACAGGTTGCCGTAGCGCAACGAGAAGGCTGACGTCCAGTCAAGGTGCGAGAAGATGCCAAAAGGCACAGCCTCGCCCCAGCTGCCCATGAGCACAGGGCGGAAGAAACCCAGAACCAGGTAAAGCCAGATGGCAGCGGCAAAAGCAAAGGCCACGTGGGTTCCCATTTTCAGCTGCACAGCACGGCGATACATGCGTAGCCACCACAGCAGAATCGACAGAGTAATAAAGAAGCCCGAGAACAGCCACCAGCCACCCTCATTTAAGGGCGGTATTCGCAGCCCATAGGCAGGTGGCGGTGGGTCAACCGACAGCCAGAAGAGTTGGCGAACAAACTCAATGGGGCTGTAGTTCACCTGCACCAGGTAATTCCAGCCAATGGCCGTGAATCCAACAAGGAAGGCAAAGGCCGAGGCAATGCCCAAAAAACCAAGGTAAATTGGACCAATTTGGGCGTTGCCGAGACGGCCCAGGATGTGGAAATGACTGGGCTTGCCCACCCGTTCGGCGGTGTCACGGGGGCGATCGAGCGGAATGCCCTGCTCGAGCGGACCAATGACCTGTACCTGGGTAAAGAGGTTTTGATATTCAGCCATCGATGTTCTCCTTATTCTTTATGCGTATGGCTTATACGTTAGGACCAAATGGGAAGGCGTAACCACCAGCCCCACCACTCAGGCCAGCCACGCGTCCAGAAGGGTCCACTAATAACAATACAGACGGCACTAAAAAATCCCGCGGCCAGGGCCAAGAAAAGACCAAGCCGGTGAATACCCAAGGTGCCAATGGAGTACCCGATAGAGTCGCGGAAAAACGTGTCTTCATGCTCGGGGGCCTTCACCAGTTCGCCCTTAGGGGGATTCGTGGAGGACAGAATGAGCGCACCGTGCAGCGCCAGAGCGAGCGTGGTTGTAAAGAACAGGGTCACCGCGATCATGTGGGCCGGGTTGTAATGAAAATGCAGGAACTGGTAGCCCACGTTTGAGACCCAGTCGAGGTGGCTCAAGATGCCATAGGGAAAACCGTGACCCCAGGCGCCGAGCAACAGCGGGCGAAACACCACCAAGGTCACATAGGCAAAGATGGCAAAACTAAAGGCCACGGGCACGTGATAACCAATGCCCAGCTTTCGACAAATTTCAACCTCACGCAAGGCCCATGACCCAAAGGCGCCAATGGCACAGACCGTAATGACCTGCCAGAGCCCACCCTCACGCAATGGCGCAAGCCCAAGGCCGTATTTCAGGTCTGGCGGCGCAATACTAATTTGCCAAAGGTTCCAGGTTGGCCCCTGCGAGGCGCCCCAGAGAATTAAGGCCGTGCCTAAGAAGGCAAAGAAGATTGTTGTGACTCCGAAGAACCCAACATAGAAGGGGCCGATCCAGAAATCGAATAAGTCGCCCCCGAGCAGGGTTCCACCGCGAACCCGGTATTTTCGTTCAAAACTCAGCATGGCCATTTTCAGCGCCCTCCAAGAAAAATGGGCAGGCAACCAAAGGACAGGCCTAAGGCCGTGTGTCCGATGACTGCCTGCGTCGTCATGTCGACTTCAACTACTTCGGCATCGACGAATTCTGAATCGAAGCCTTGTACTCGACCTGACTCATACCGTCCATCCAGTTGAACCGAACAGTGCTTAGCAGAATGAGATGAATCATTGCTGCTAGTCCGAACAGAAACACGCCTTGTACCACCATGGCACGCAGCGGATCGTAGAGTTTCCATACTCGCCACATATCGTGACCTCCTCGATTAAGTTAAATGGGACATCAGGGTGTAGACAGCTGCCCTTACGCCACCAAACAAAGTCCTACCTTGCTCTGCTCCCGGGAGCCAGGAACGCCAGCGCAGCATGAGTAGCTGTGCAACCAGGGCCACCGCCAGAAAAACAACATAAAGAACAGCAAAGATGCCAATGAAAGCCACCGAGTCGCTGCGCATCGTCTGACGGACACTTGTTGAGTGAGCCATATCTGCCATAACGGTTCCTCCTTCCGGAACTCAAAGATTTAGTAGAACCAGGGACGCCAGGCCCAGACGAGGATGTGGGCAATGACAGCAATTGCTGCAAAACCCACTAAGCCCTGCATGTAATACGTGTGAAACTCTTGGGCTTCTTCGTCGGTGAGACCGGAGATACTTGTGTTATTGCTCATGGGAGGTTCTCCTTAGAGTTGACCTTTCGGCCAAATCCACGCCGGGCCCGCGTGGAAGGGGCAGCCGCGGCACCATGCCACGACGTTCGGGAGGGAGCAGTTGACCGACCGATGCATTGCATAGGTTCATGCCACCACCCCCGTGTTCAGAAAGTCTTGTGCAGCCTCAAGCTGCTCGACCGTAACCAGGTTGTCGCCCGCCTCGCGGGCCTGCCGTTCAGCGCGATCCCGCAGCCGCTTGGCCACTGAAATTTGAATAAGCACCGGATGCGCAGCCACCCTTTCTTCAAGGCGTTGCTGGGCATCGGCCGTCCATGGAAGGCTGCGGGCCATCTGCGACTCGGGCATGCTTCGCGCGCCCAATGGCGTTGCAAGGCCCTTATCCATCTCTGTGCCCAAAGGCAGAATATGAAAGAGCGCATCAAAAAGGCCATTGCAGACTTCTTGAAGAAGATAGACCGCCCCGGCATAGCCCATAAAGGGCGTTCCGGTATGGCGGCGAATAATGGCACCCGGGAACGAGGCCGGAATGAAGCTTGCACGGCTTGCCCGTTCAGCAAGGTACATGCGCTCGTTGTAGCTTCCAAACATAATTAAAGGCGCCTTCTTGGCACAGAACTCGCGCACTTGATCGTTTGCTGTTTTCTCACCTGCACGACGGGCCACCGCAAACTGGCAGGGCAGGCCAAGCTCATCTTGCAGGTAATGGCGAATGCCACGGGTGTAGGTTTCGTTGGCCACCACGGCAAAGCTTGCCGTGCCAAAGAAGTCTTGCGTAACCGAACGCCAGAGATCCCAAATGGGCTTAATGGTGGAATGCTTTTCTTTTTCAATGAAGGGCTCGGGGTCAAGACCAAGCAGTTCACCAAGCTGTCGTAGAAAGGCTGTGGTGCTGTGAAGCCCAATGGGGGCCTGCAGGTAAGGCCGCTCGAGGGCCTCACAGAGCATGCGGCCATATTCGCGGTACATGCAGATGTTGGCCTCGGCCTCTGCAAGTCGAGGCACATCCATTAAATGGCTTCCCAAGGGAAAGACCATCCCCACCTCGGCGCCGATGCCTTCAATAAGACGAATCATTTCGGCCAGATCGCTTGGCAGGTTAAACATGCCGTAGGCCGGTCCAATAATATTCACCTTGGGCTTTACACCCTCGGCTCGCGCCTTTACGGCCGGAACCTTCTTCATGCCGTACTCGGTCCAGAGCCACATGAGCGCGCGGTTAGCCGCCTGCCATTGGTCTTCATCGATGGTACGTGGAAGAAACCGGGCAATGTTCATGCCCTCAGGCGTCACACCGCCACCAATCATTTCGGCGATCGATCCGGTTACCACCACCGCTGGAAGGTCGGGGTCGAGCACCGCATGTGCCCGCTTCATTGCGCCTTCGGTTCCTTCGCGACCAAGCTGCTCTTCGGCAAGGCCTGTGACCACAATGGGCAGTTCATGCGGAGGCAGCGCATCGGTGTAATGAAGAACCGAGGTCACGGGCAGGTTTTCGCAGCCTACGGGGCCATCAATAACCACCTGAAGGCCTTTGATGGCTGTAAACACATAAACGGCACCCCAATAGCCGCCTGCGCGATCGTGATCGAGAACCATCATGTTCCTATGGCCTCCTTCTCGCGGCGGGCCGCCCTTTTTTCTTGCTGGCGACGCACGATGGCCTTGAACTCGGGCCGAGCCTGTGGTGTGTCGCGCCAGATGCCCGCATTGTCTTTCATGCCCACATCACCAAAGAAGTCTTTCATGACGTTAAAGCGCTCTTGATTGGCAAGCGCCGCATTCACCACCTGGGCAAGTGAGCCTGCACCTGCGGCGCCCATAAGGGGCCGGGCTGAAATAAGGTTGGTGAAGTAAAGCGAGGGAATGCTCTGCTCTTTTGCTTTTTGAACCACGGGTGTGGTGCCAATGGCGAGATTGGGTTTGAACTCTTCGACTGCGGCAAGGTCTTGCTCAAGCGATGCACGGTACTGCACATGCACGCCCTTGGCCTCAAGCCAGTCACGGTCGGCAGCACTCATGGCCGTGCGTGGGCAGGCTGTGCCCACATAACGAACATCGGCACCGCTTTCAATGAGCATGCGTGCAACCAAAAGCTCAGAGCCCTCGTAGCCGCTTACGGTAATGCGTCCCTTAATGGGGCTCTTGGCCAAGGTCTGCTGAATCATGGGCAGCACGGCCTGCTTTGCCGCGGCAATTTTCTCAGCCGAGGTGTTGGTTGCTGCACCAATGGCCTCAAGCCAGCTGGCAGTGCCTTCAACGCCCACAGGTGCTGAACCCAGAATGGGGCGGCCTGCGCTTTCAAAGACGCGCATGCTTGCAGCATAAAACGGATGAATGGCAGCAACGGCAGCGCAGTCAAGGGCTGCATAAAGTTCGCGCCAGTCGCGGGTAGGAACCACCGGCCCCACAGCCAGTTGCATGGGGGCAAGCATCTGACCAATTAGCATGGGGTCGGCGGGAAACATTTCGCCCAACAAGGTAATGGTGGGCAGTGCGCTTTTCCCAGTAGCGGGCGCGGCAACCGGCCCTGCCTGGGCCTCGCCCATGGCGTACTGAAGCATGGCGCCTGCTAAGACATCTTTTGCCTCGGCATGGGTGGGCACACCAAAGCCGGGCACGTCTATGCCAATAATTCGAACGCCGTTGATTTCTTTGGGCAAGAGCTGCAGCGGCACACCGCTTGCGGTAGGCACGCAGAGATTAATAATGATGAGCGCATCAAGGTGCTCGGGATCGGCCTGGGCGTAGACCGCCTCACGAATATCCTCAAAGAGTTTGCCCGTGACAAGCGACTCGGAATTAAAGGGCACATAACCCACGGTTCGTCGAGCGCCATAGAAATGCGATGTGAAGGTAAGGCCATAGACACAGCAGGCGCTGCCCGACAAGATGGTTGCCGTGCGGCGCATACGCAGACCGACACGCAGAGAGCCAAAGGCCGGGCACATGCTTTGGGGCTGGTCGTGGGGGCCCTTGGGATAATCTTTGGCGTACTGGTTAAGGGTGTCGGCCTTGCCAGCGGCTTTCGCGGCGGCATGAAGCTCTTGCTTGTTGTTGCAGGAAACGCCTTCGACCCGCGCTTCACTTGAAGCGCCCTCGGCTCTCGCTTCGCTTAGAGTGCCCTCGGTCAACGAACTCGCCCGCTCGCGCGAAGGAATCACGCGCTCGCCGTGCGAGTCCGTGACGTCCGAGGGCTGAACAGAGCCAGCACGCGCTGATCCAGCTGTTGAGTTCAACGACTCAACGGGAATGATGGGGATAGGTGCACGGGCGTTCATGGCCTTAGGCTTGGTCGTAGACCACTTCCAAAGAGGGTTTCACCACGGTCTCGCGGCCCACCATGTCCACCACAGTGGCAGGCTCAAGTACTACGTTGCGGCCCACTACATCGCCCGAGAAAAGGCCAAGCAACTCGTCCTGCGACAAAGGCTTGGGTCGTACCGGTGGGGCCTGCGCAACATTCATTGCCAGGGTTTCAAACATAGGGGCCCACTGACCGTCGGGCTTGCCAATAATTTCGTAGGCGGCACTCTTGCGACGAATGTCCTCGTTGGCTGGAATGGCCGACAGCACAGGTATGCCTGCACGCTCGGCAAAGGCTGCGGCCTCACCGGTGCCATCGTCTTTGTTAATGACCATGCCGGCCACACCCACATTGCCGCCAAGCTTGCGGAAGTACTCAACGGCCGAACAGACATTGTTGGCCACGTAAAGGGATTGCAGGTCGTTACTGGCCACGACAATGACCTTCTGGCACATGTCACGCGCAATGGGCAGCCCAAAGCCACCGCAGACCACATCGCCTAAAAAGTCGAGCAGAACATAATCAAAGCCCCAGTCGTGAAAGCCAAGTTTTTCAAGGGTCTCAAAGCCATGAATAATTCCGCGCCCGCCGCAGCCTCGTCCAACCTCGGGCCCACCAAGTTCCATGGCAAAGACACCATCGCGCTTGAAACAGACATCGCCAATGGCAACCTCTTCGCCAGCCAGTTTTTTCTTCGACGAGGTCTCAATGATGGTCGGGCAGGCCTTGCCACCAAAAAGCAGCGAGGTGGTGTCACTTTTAGGGTCGCAGCCAATGAGCAAGACCTTCTTACCCTGCTGGGCCATCATGTAGCTAAGGTTGGCTAGGGTGAAGCTCTTGCCAATACCGCCCTTGCCGTAGATGGCAATAATTTGGGTTTCCTTTGTTACTGGGCCCGTATGAACCGGATCGGGCTCCATGGCGGCCTCGGCACTAAGCCGTGTCTTCATCATGAACTGAATCGGTGCGCCTTGGGCGTTCGCTGTCATTGCAGATTCCTCCAGTCCAAAACCATTTTCAAACAAGTCAGGTCGTCAAAGGCCTGTGTGTATGCATCGGCGGCTTCAGTCGCAGGACGGCTGTGTGTCACCAGGCCGTCCAGAGAAAGCCTTCCTTCTTCAACCAGACTGCGCACAGCAAGCATGTCTTCGGGCTGCCATTGCGCCGCCACGCGCAGACGCGCCTCACGAAGGAAGGCAGGCACAAAGTTCATAGCAAGCGGGTCGGTGTAAAAGCCTGCGAGCACCAATTCACCACCCGGGGCCAGATGGGCAACCCAGTCGTTAAGGCTTGCGGCGTGGCCGCTGACATCCACGATGGTTCGAAAACGCTGGCCTTTGCTCTCTTCGGGTGCCACGACCCTATAGCCCTGCGCGCCCTGACGGCGAGCGGCGTTAACTTCCCAGACCAGGGGATGCCCGCCGAGCGCCACGGTAAGACGAGCCGTGAGACGGCCAAGGGTTCCGTGCCCAACCACCAGGTCGGGCAGTGCCTGACTGTTCATGGCGTGATGGGCTGTTGCAGCCAAGGCAAGCAAAACGGCCTGCTCTTGCAGGTCGTCACGCAGATGAACCAGCCGCGATGCAGGCACCACCAGCTGCGCGCCCGCGCCACCGAAGAGCCCACGAACAGGGCCCCAGCAGCTTGCGCCGGGTACAAAAACCGTGTCGCCCTTTTTAAAGCCGCTTACGCCAGAACCCAGCTCGACAACCTGAGCCACCGTTTCATAGCCAGGAACCAGGGGGTAGCCCATGCCCGGAAAGTTGGGCATATCACCGGTGTAGAAAAGCCGCTCGGTGCCCGTGCTGATACCACTAAAAAGGGTTTGAACAACGACGTCCTCTGCCGCAGGCTCGCTGAGCGCCAGTCTGCGCCAGTCGAGTGTTCGGGGTGCCTCCAGCACCACAGCCTGTGCGGTTCTTTGTGTCATTTTTTATGGACCAATTTGCTGTCTAGTTATGCTTACAGTTTCCATCCTAGTCTTTTCAACAGACTTGTCAATGGGCGTTGACAACTTTTGTTGGATATTTGTCGACAACGGGCTCAACCGGGCGCTGCATAGGCCCGCATCAGGCCTGTTTGAAGTGGAAGCCGGGTGGGAATGGACTCAACCCGTTGAAAACCTGCAGCGGCCAGCAGCTTCGCGATTTCTTGAGGAGTGCGGGCCCGCCCCTTGCCCATGGCAAGAAGGTAGAGACCGAAATAGGCATCGCCCATGGCCTCGGCACCCGGCGTCCCGGACATCGGCTCGGCCAATAAAAGCCAACCGCCTTCGGCCGACAGCGCGCGACGGGCGGACTTCAGAATGGTCATGACACGCTCGTCGCTGTGGTCGTAGAGCACCCGAACCAGGCTAATAAGGTCTGCACCCGTGGGCGCAGGGTCGGAGAAGAAGCTTCCTCCATGAAAACTCATGCGCCCGCCAAGGCCCTGATCGGCCAGAACACTGCGGGCCTTCTGCACCACTGCGGGAAGATCAAACAACATCAGGCGTAGCCGCGGGTAGGCCTTTGCGACAGCCGCTAAAAAAGCGCCTTGCCCACCGCCCATATCGAGAAGGCAGCGATGCTTAGAAAAATCGTAGGCAGCCAGCACCTGCTCGGCCACCAAGGGCTGGGAAGCCGCCATAAGCTCGGAATAGTCCGAGACCTGCTGCAACGTAAGCGCTTGACGGTTGTCGGCCATGCTCTCACGCGTGTAGGCCCAGTACTCACGCAGCTGCGTGGTTTTGGAAGGATCACGCAAAAGGGCAACGGGGTCGTCAAGGTCTTGGTAGACCGACTTGTGGTGCATCACCATGGCAGCAATGGCCTTATTTCCAGCAACCACTGCACCTAGCATGCCCAGGCCCAGGTAGGCCCGCGATGCCTCGGAAACCTCGGCTGCAGAAATTTCTCCAGAAGGCGCTGTGCGCCACTCCAAGAGCTCGAGTGCCACCGCAGCACGCATTAAAACCTCGAAGCTGCGGTCGTTCAGGCCAAGCTCCTGCTGAAGCTGGTCGGCGCGACGCGGGCCGGCAGCAAGCTTTTCAAAGACCTTGAGCTCCACACAGGACAGCAAGACCTGGCTGTAGCTAAACCCTGCCACAAGATCAAAAAGACGTCGCGACTGCAGTCGCGCAATGGCGCGCAGGCCTGGAATAGCAAGCATCCAGCGGTGAAACCGCGGGCTTGCTAAAAGCCGATCACGAAGCGCAGACCAGTCCATTGGCTAGGAATAAAGCGACGACCTACGCTCAACCTTATGCGGGCCCTCGGTGGGCACAAGCCGCTGCGACTCCTGCATGACCAGCCCACGAAGCTTCGCGGCACCATTGCATGCGGGGATGCTCTCGATAGCCTGCTGCATGAGGCGATCAAAAAGAGCAACCGCACCATCAAGCCCCAGAAGGGTTGCCGCGCTGGGCCTGTCGTGCGTCTGATCTTGGCCCGCGGGCTTACCGAGCAGGCTGGCATCGCCCACGACATCACGAATGTCATCGGCCACCTGATAGGCCTCGCCCAGGCAGTCGCCCAGGGTCTTCCAGGCTAAGGGATCCATGCCCGCTGCTGCTGCACCCCCCGCGGTTGCCGCTGTAAAAAGCGAGCCTGTTTTAGCGCGCTGGTAGTCGGCCAAGACCGCATGCGACTCGCACTCCCAGGCCTGCCCGGCCACAATGCCAAAGGGCGGGCCCACCGACTGATCCAGCATGGCGGTGAGCTCGGGAAGACGCTCAAGATGCTTGGGCTTGCAGCCCACAAGCGTTCGGAAGGCAAGAACAATTAGGGCATCGCCGGCAAGAACAGCAAGCCTTTCGCCGTAGGCTTTGTGAACCGAAGGCTGACCGCGCCTAAGATCGGCGTCATCAAAGCAGGGAAGATCGTCGTGAACCAGGGAGGCACAGTGCATCAGTTCAAGGGCAGCCCCGTAACTTTCCGAAAGGCTTGGGTCGTCATCCCCACAGGCCAGGGCCACAGCCATACACAGCTGCGGCCGAATGCGGGCGCCGCCCGGGAAGACCGCATGGCGCATGGCCTGACCAAGCTTTGGGGGCGAGCCCTTGGCCTCAGCCCCAACCAGGCTTGCCTCAAGCACACGTTCAATTCGTTGCAGCATCGCCATGGCGGGCCTTCCTTTCTTCATCACGCCAAAGTAACCTGAGAATGTCATTTATACGTGACAATAAGTTATGACAGTCAGAGTAGACACTTGAGCATGTCCCGTCAACCCGCTTACGCAAGAATTTCGATGCCCTCAGGCCTGGAGGCCTTCGACTGCCAGGTGCAGGACTGCGCCTGGTCGGGCTGGCGGTCGGCTGGGCGCGGGGGGCCCCTGGGCGAGGCCATGGCCCCCACTAACGGCTCGAACTCGGACACGGCCACGACCCTCACCGCGGCGACGGACAAATCAGAGCAAGGCCCAAGGCCTGTTGTGCTCATGCTCCACGGCACCGGTGGCAGCCGGGTGTCGTGGCGGCCGGTTCTGAATGAACTACTAAAAAGTCACAGCGCGGGACCTCGCAGCCAGCCTGACCTGCAGCTTTTAATTCCCGACCTCCCCGGCCACGATGCAACGCACTGCAGCCGCCATTCCACCCACGGGCTGCGCGAGATGGCCGACGACCTGCAGGCCCTTCTTAAACACCTTGGCGTTGAACAGTTGGATCTTGTCGTGGGTCACTCCGCGGGGGCGGCAGTGGCCATCTGGCTTTCACTGCTTGGCGTTCCCATTAAGAAGATTCTTGGCGTTGCACCCTCGCTTGTGCCGCCACCCGCGCTTTACAACCTCATGCTTGGGCCACTGCTGACACCCTTGTTTATCTCTAGCCCCAGTGTTGCAGGGCTCTCGGCCTTGGCCCGTGGCACCCGTTTTGTCGACGGGCTCATTGCCTCAACAGGCTCACAGATTCCAGAAGACCAACAAGAGGAATACCGCCGTATCTTCGCCCAACGCAGCCATGTGAAAGGCGCCATTGAATTCATGGCGGGTACCGACCTGCCCACCCTGCTTGCTCGCGGCAACGAACTTAAAGCCGAGCTAAGCCTGCTTATTGCTGAAGACGACCGATGGATACCTGCAAGCGGCTTGCGACGTGTGGCCCGCGACCACTTCCCCAAGGCGGACCTGCAGTTCTGCACGGGAGGGCATTTGGTGCAAGAGGTGAACCCGGGGCTTGTGGCGGAGGCTATGCGACGCATGTGGCAGGCCTTTTCTTAATCAGCAACCTCAGTCGCTTGAGTCCCTAACCAGTCTTGCTCAAATTTCCGCCACGAACCTACAGACCTTGCGCGAGTACATTCATAAAAGCTACATCATCTTGTATTCAGTCGACGAGCAGTCATCTGTGGTCTACCTACTCACCATTCGCCACCATCGCGAACTCTCGTTCAACTTCGAAAAACTCTGGGGGTTTTGAATTTTGGCTCTCTCGCTTTAAGGCCCGCAAATTACGTTAAACACTCGCCTTCACCACATCGGCAACGGCCTTGGCCCGAGCAAAGGGCATGGGAAGGTAGACGGCATCGAGCGCCTTGGCCAGGTCATAGGCCATGGTTTCGCTGCGCACCGAGGTATCAATAAGAAGTCGCTTATCGGCAAGCACCGCCAGCTGGCGGGCCATGCTTTTTGCCTCAAGCGAGGCCTGCTCGCGGCCAGGCTTGCCATCTCGGCTTAGGTTGGCCTTGCCATCGGTGAGCACCACAAGCACCGTGTTGTCACCCTCACGACGCAGGCTATAAACCAGTCGGGCGGCGGCCTCTAAGCCCGCCGCAATGGGGCTTCCCCCGCCACCCGGCAGACCCTGCAGGGCGCGCTTGGCCGCCACAAGCGAACGTGTTGGCGCAAGAAGAAGGTCCGCACCCGTACCCCGAAATGACACCAGGGCCACGCGGTCGCGTCGCACATAGCAGTCGGCAAGCAACAACTCCACTGCGCCCTTAGCCTCAGAGAGTCGCTGCAGGGCCATCGAGCCCGAGGCATCCACCACAAAGACCGTGGTTGTTCCCCGACGCTTTTTCTCTCGCCAGACATGCAGGTCGTCAGGACGCAGCAGAATGCGCAATTCCGATTGATCCGGTCCCCTCTTCTCCAAGCGCCGAATACGCTGAAAGGGCGCCGCCTTTCGAATCGTGGCAAGCAAGTGAAGACGTTCGCCCGAGCGTGGTTTGCGCGCAATGGCTCCCACAGGCCTGCCCCGACCGCGGCCCGAGGAAGACTCTGCGCCCGAGCCCGCCTGACCGGCTGACTTGCCGTGCGAGGCCAACAGCGAGGCTGCAAGCTTTAAAAGAAGATCGCGCGGCAGGCTTGCAAGGGCGGCCTCAACGAGCCGATCGGTGGACCCGTCGGGCATAGAGGTGTCAGGGGGTTGATGCTCTTGGTTTGGCTGCTCGTTCTGACTGGGTGGCTCGACCATCGTCTGTGATTCCACCGGCTCGGCTTCCTGCACATTGTTATCACCGCCGTCTGACGCGTTGTCCCTGGATTCATCATCGTTGAGCTGGTCGTCACTCTGACGCTTGGTGTCGGTCTGCGAGCCACGCTCAGTCTCGTCATCAGCCTCGCCTGATGACGTGCCGGGCAGACGGGTTGCCCGTGGCAAAAGACAGAGTCGCACGGCAAAGGCCAGGTCCCCTTCCTCAAGCGCAGTGCGGCCTTGCAAGGCCGCAGTCAGCCGCGCGGTGGTGACCGCCTGAAAGACAGGCCGCATGGAGTCAATGCCCAGTTGACCCGCCGCAATGGTAAGGGCCTTAAGCGCCTCTTCATCAAGCGCCACGCGCGGCCATGCCTTAAGCGCCTTAGGAATGATGCGCACGAACTCCTTAGCTAGAGGGCTACCCACCAGCGGCTCGGCGGCTTGCCAAAGGCCTTCTTCGTTACGAAAGTCAAGGCCAAGCCCAAGCCGATCGGTCAATGCCAACATAACACCGGCCTCATCGGGCAGCGACTCGTCGCAGGCCACCAGACCAAAGCCTTTGTCGTCCATCAACACAGCAAGCTGCGACTGCAAGCCCCGAGAGGCACGCTCGGCCATGGCCAGCTGAATAAGGCCACCCTTCGCGCGATAGCCAAGCCCCGGGCGCAGAACAGGCTGACCGGCTTGCATGCTGCTGCTTAGGTCAAGGCCATCGTGCAGCTGCTCGGCCTGGGTGTGATGCGCAATACGTAGGGGTTTGGAGTGACTGGCAGCCTGCAGAAAATGGTCAAGAAGGCCAAGCACCGCATCGCGCCGTGGCCCCGCCCAGCCACGCAGCCACAAGCCGCCAAGGGCACAGGGCGCAACAGCCAAGGCGGCCACGGCAAAGTAGACGTCGTTGGTGCGCTGGTTCACCGCAGCTGCCCTAGACCAACACCTCGTCCACCACGCGTGCCACACGAGCGCTGGCATCGGTGTCATCTAAAGGGTCTCGACGCAACCGATGCCGAAGCGCCATGGGCGCAACTTCCCGAAGAAGACCCAGGCTTACCTTCTTTAGACCGTCGAAGGCCGCTGCAGCCTTGGCCGCACGAATAAGACTGAGTTCGCCTCGCAGGCCATCGGTACCAAGCCGCATGCAGAGGTCGGCAGCCTGACGTAAAAGCGGCGCAGACAATTCAATTTTTGCATGGCGCTTCTGCGCCGAGATCAGGCGTGAACGCAGCTCGGCCTGGGCCTCGGCATGCTCCTGCAAAAAGGCCTCAGGGTCGCGCTCAAAGGCCTCGCGCCGCAGCACCACCTGCACTCGCAGATCAAGGTCGCGTGGCGTGCGCACCTCTACGGCCAGACCAAAGCGATCAAGTAGCTGGGGACGCAGCTCGCCTTCTTCCGGGTTGCCACTGCCCACCAGCACAAACCGCGAGGGATGCACAATGCTTAGGCCCTCTCGCTCGATGCGATTCTCACCCGAGGCCGCAGCATCAATAAGAAGATCAACCAGGTGGTCTTCGAGCAGATTGATCTCATCAATGTAAAGAAAGCCTCGGTTGGCCTTGGCCAAGAGCCCAGGCTCAAACGCCTTCTCGCCTAAGGTCATCAACTTTTCAAGGTCAAGCGCACCGAGCACTCGATCTTCTGAAGAGCCCAAGGGAAGGTCCACCACGGGTACCGAAACGCTGAAGCGTGCAGGCTTGGGAGCTGGAACAGGCTTCGACTTTGAGCCTGCTGCGGACTCGGGTTGCAGCAGCGGGTTGCATGCCGCGCATAGCCCTGCGGTTTTCGCCGGGTCGCACTGGTAGGGGCAGCCCTTTACGGTGTCAATGTGTGGAAGCACATCGGCAAGCGCCCGCACTGCGGTGCTTTTGCCTGTGCCACGGTCGCCAAGAATAAGCACGCCGCCCACCAGTGGGTCCACCGTAGCAATAAGAAGTCCCCGCTGCATCTCATGCTGGCCCACCAGTGCGGCAAAGGGGTAGGCAGGGCGACGTAATACTACTTTTGCTACGCCCGATCTCACTGCCCCTTCTGCCCTTGCGCTGCTCTTCGTCGTGCCCTTCGTTCGCGCCGATGCCGTCACCATCACTCCCGTTTTAATCTTTAATAAGTGTCTATGGAATGAACGATACCCGCGATTGCCAGGCAAAGCACTGAGGGCCGCGACAATACGTCAGGCGCGTTGATTTTGGAGGCAAGCACAAGGAAAAGACGCCCGGTAACAAACTTAAGAGCAGCCCAAGCCGAATCATAAGACGAAGAACAAGCCATTCAAGAACGGTGATGGCGATGATGATGTCAAGGAGAATAGTGTGCATGGCCTTACCAAACTTTATTCATGTGTCTCGCTGTCGAGACTCGCGGGTGTGCCAGATCCGAAGAATATAAATATCTTCTTCGCGAATTGCATACCGTATCTCATAGATGCGAACAACAAGGCTACGTACCTCGTCCTGGCTTTGACTTGCTACTCGCCTACCTAGCCGCGGGTTTTCTTTTAGGCTCGATACCGCCTGAACAAGGGCATCAAGCATCTTTAAGGCAGCATCTTCATTTATTGGCGACACGAACTCATGAAGCCTATGCAGGTCCGATTGCGCCTTGCTTAGCCAACGTATACGCATGGAGAAGCTACTTCACTCTAGCTACGGTCGATCGCCCTTTCTTCAAATCTTTCAGCCAGTCTTCCACCTCCTCGTGACTGACGAAAAGACCTCGGTCAATGTCCAGAAGAGCCTCCTGCGTGAGACGATCGCGCTCCTCCTCTCGGTCAACCCAGTCTGCCAAGGCCTCTTTTATGATCCAACCTTTTGAGCGCTCAAGCCGATTGGCGTGCGCTTCAATTTGGTCGGCAAGAGGCAAGGGGATGTGAGCAGTCAGAACTTTGGTATTCACAGTTGTCATGGAGGCCCGCAAGATTGATTAAAGATGAATCACTCTTAATCATTGTCCCTCTTCAAGTTCTCAACTGCAACACGAAAACAAGCCTACAAGCGCCATACCAGCTTCGCCTGGCGGCTACTCCTCAAACAAATCTCCCATGCTGCCCACCACTGCACGCAGCCTTGCCTCGGGGTTTATTTCCTCAAGCAGTTCTTGGCGTTGGGTCATGCTAAAGGGCAGCATTTCGGCCCAGCGGTTTGCCACCCAGCCGCATTCGTCTAAGCGATAGGGGCGGTAAATGGGTATCTGTTCTTCGGAGGCGCCCTTCTTCTGAAAGGCGGCAATAAGCTGGCCCAGGCGGTTCGCGGCGGGCTGCAGGTCTGGGGGAATGGCAACCACCGGGTCATTGGCAATGGGCACCACATCGCCCATCCAAAGCCCATACTTCGCCTGATGGCTGGCCTCAACGCGAAACCTTTCTCCGCCTTTGCAGCGCAGAAGAAGAAGGGCCGGCTGAAGGGCATCGGCATCCACAATTTCGGCCATGGTGCCCACGGAATGAAACCGCTCGGTTTTGTCGGGGGCGCGAACCTCCGAGCCCTCACTTAACAGAATCACCCCAAATCCTGTCTTTTCCTTTAAAGCACGCTTCACCATATCCAGGTAGCGCACCTCGAAAATACGCAGCGCCAGAAGCCCGTCAGGGAAAAGACCTGCCCCGAGGGGGAAAAGGGGAACGGGTTGAAGCGCCATGCCCCATTCTGCCTGAAAGGGCGAAAACCAGAGGTCTTTTTGCCCCCCGCAAGTGATCTTGTATACCGCGAGGAGGGCGTGAAAGTCACGCTTCTACTTAGCATAAAGAGCCTTGCTTTTTTAAGTCTGAGGCAATGAGGCACCGTACCGGGTATCAACCCATGATTCGCAAGCTGCTGGATATCTACGTTGAGAAACAAGAGCAGGTAAAGCAGTCCCCTCGGGCACGGCGCTTACACGAGGGTGTAACCAATTAAGTCACAAGGACAATCGGCAAGGGTCCTTAACGCGTAGACGGCTTCAGAGTTCCATGAGTGGATCGACACTATTTGATCTA
>CAMDMC010000020.1 GCA_945901825.1 Bordetella parapertussis | reverse complement strand
CGGAAGCCTGCGTATCTCGGCCCTGGCCACCGAGGAAGCCATTAAACAGGCCGCTATCAACTCCGAAGCCTTTCAGAAATTCTCTGAGGGTCGGCCGCTGAAAAAGGCTATTGTGGTGCCTGGCCGACTGGTGAACCTGGTGGCCTAAGTCCAACATCCCATGACTAGTCATCCAACCCTCGCCCATCAAAGCCTGATTCATCAAGGCCAGCAGCCTGCCCGACGTCGCCTTTTAAAAAAGGCAGCAGGCCTTGCAGGCCTTGCTCTGCTTGGGTCTGCCGGCCTTGCCGGCTGCGGCTTTAAGTTTCAGGCGCGTCAACAGAGTCTCTCGTTTCAACGGGTTCTTATTCTGAATGAGTCGGTGAACCCGGTCACGCAGGGTTTAAGCCAGCAGCTGCAAGAGCAGCTAGCAAGCCTTTACGGCGTGCAGATGGTGGCCCAACGGGCTAATGCCCAGCTGGTCATTCGACTGCAGAAAAGCAGGCTCGAGACGGTGGCCGTTGGTTTCTCAAGTGCTGGTCGACCTCGCGAGCTCGAGGTGCGTGCAAGTCTTTACGCACGACTTGAGAACGCTGTGGGCGAGCTTGTTCAGCCTGCAGCCTCGCTTGAACTTCGCCGCACGTATTCGGTCAACGATTCCGAGGTGCTTGCAGCCGCCGAGTCCGAACGGTTTCAGATCGAGAGCATCACCCGCGACCTTCAGCAGCAGCTCCTAAGGCGGCTCGTGCGAATTCAGTCCCTTGCAAATCCGGTTCGATCCCCTTCGTCCTGAGGCCTACCCCGGCCTCATCTCGGCCGCAGCAGGCAAGCTTGCGAGTGCAAAGGGCGCCTTGCTCTGGGCGGTCTCGGGAGATGACCCTTACCTGCAAATTGAAGCAGCCAATCAGGTCCGCCACTGGCTCCAGGGTCAGGGCTACAACGAGCGCATCTCCGAGACGCCCGATCGGTTTTTCCGCTGGCGTGACTGGTTCGGTCAGACCCAGTCGGGCTCGCTCTTTTCAAGCCAAAGGCTTTTTGAGCTGCGCCTGCCCACAGGCCGACCCGGACTTGAAGGCGCCAAGGTTCTGGCCCAGTGGATCGCAAGCCCGCCCGATGCCACCGCGCTGCTCGTGCACTTACCCAGGCTCGATAAAAAACTTGCTGCAACCCAGTGGCTTGCGCAATGGGCCGATCATGGCGTTGTCGTGACCGTGGAAACACCACGGCCTGAACTAATGAGCAGTTGGATTGAAAAGCGACTTCAGGCCAAGGGCCTTAAAGCAAACCGCGAGGCCCTGGCGCTTATGGCGAGCCAGTTCGAAGGCAATTATTCCGCAGCCCACCAGGAGCTTGAGAAGCTGGCGGCAAGCCCAAGGTCCAATCCCGATGCGGCCCTAACCCCCGAGGAGCTCGCCCAGGCCATCTCCAACCATGCCCGCTACAACGCCTTTCAGTTTGCCCAGCAAATCAGCACCGTCGGAGCAGCGCGCTCACTGCGCGTACTTCGCGGGCTCCAAGAAGAAGGCGAGCCCTTGCCGCTGATTGTCTGGGCCTGCGCCCAGGCCTGCCGACGCCTGCCGGAGAACAAGTCGGGCCCCGCCCTGCAGCGGTTAAGCCGCATCGATACAATGATCAAAGGAATTGCTCCGGGCGACCCCTGGTCGGAGCTCGAACGTCTTGTTCTAACACTTGCCCCATGAATGCACCCTCCTCCACGCCAAGTCCCGCCGACACGCTGAGTCTTCTTCATGAGATGGGCATGCGCGCGCGTCGCGCTGCACAGGCCATGGCGCGGGCAAGCGCTGCGGAGAAGAATGCTGTCCTTACCCGGCTTGCAGAGACCGTTGCATCACAGAGCGCCGCCATTGCCCTTGAGAACAAGAAAGACCTTGAGGCGGCTGAGAAGGCTGGGCATGATGCCGCCTTCATTGACCGGCTTCGCCTGACCGAGAAGGTTATGGCCGGCATGGCCGATGGCCTGCGCCAGGTTGCTCAGCTGAACGACCCTGTGGGCGAAATCAGCATGCTGCGCCGCCAGCCCTCCGGTATTCAGGTGGGCCACATGCGCGTGCCCTTGGGTGTCATTGGCATCATCTACGAGTCACGCCCCAACGTCACTATTGACGCGGCCGCCTTGTGCCTGAAGTCGGGCAATGCCTGCCTGCTGCGAGGGGGCTCAGAGGCCATCTACTCCAACCAGTTTCTTGCGCTGCTTATTGGAGACGCACTTGAAGACTGCGGCCTAAGTCGTGATGCCGTGCAGGTTGTGCCCACAACCGACCGGGCTGCAGTAGGCGCCATGATTCAAATGCCCCAGTACATCGATGTCATTGTTCCGCGAGGCGGTAAGTCGCTAACCTCGCGCATTGCCAATGAGGCGACGGTGCCTGTTATTAAACACCTGGACGGCATCTGCCACAGCTATGTGGACGACGAGGCCGACCTTGAGATGGCCGTTCGTGTATGTGACAACGCCAAGACCCAGCGCTATTCCCCCTGCAACACCATGGAGACGCTGCTGGTGCATCAGACGATTGCACCCGCCTTTCTGCCGCGCATCTGCAGTATTTATGCCCAGAAGGGTGTTGAGCTTCGCGTCTGCCCCGCGACACGCAAGCTGCTTGAAGGCAGCGGCTTTCAAGCGCCAAGCCACCAGCCCCTGGTGGACGCAACCGACGAAGACTGGTCCACCGAATACCTTGCGCCCATTTTAAGTATTCGCGTTGTGAAAGACATGGACATGGCCATGGCCCATATTGCCCAGTACGGCTCTGCCCACACCGAGGCTATTCTCACCATGAACCATGGCAAGGCCATGCGGTTTTTGCGCGAGGTTGATTCCTCCTCGGTCATGGTGAATGCCTCAACCCGTTTTGCAGACGGCTTTGAGTACGGCCTGGGCGCTGAAATTGGAATTAGCACGAACAAGCTTCATGCCCGCGGGCCGGTAGGCCTCGAAGGCCTCACCAGCCAGAAGTGGGTCGTGCTAGGTGAGGGCCAGATTCGTGGCTAGTCTTATTCTAGGTGTGCTTGGAACCCTTACAGGCTACCTGCTTTATGCCTTTGCCGACACCGGAGTGCTCTGGATGAAGGCCCTGCATATTATTTTTGTCACCAGCTGGTTTGCGGGCCTTTTCTACCTGCCTCGCATCTATGTCAACCTTGCCATGGTGACTGAAGGCAAGCAGGGCGAGCCCGAACGCAGCAGGCTTTTACTGATGAGCCATAAGCTTTACCGGTTCATGACCCCGCTGATGGTGCTTGCCATGGTCTTCGGGCTTTGGTTGTGGCTGGGCTTTGGTATTGGCATGCCTGCACAAGGCAACGGCTGGATGCATGCCAAGCTTCTTATCGTTCTTCTGCTGCTGGGCTATCACCATGTGCTTGGCCGTCAGCTTAAGCGCTTTCAGGCCGAGGTGAACACCCATGGCCATGTCTGGTACCGATGGTTCAACGAGCTCCCTGTCCTTCTACTTTTTGCCGCCGTCATTCTGGTGGTGGTTAAGCCCTTTTAGTGGCCGCGCCCGTCCACGCGGTCTTTGCCGTCTGTCCGGCAGGCCTTGAGCCGGCGCTCGAAGACGAACTTCGCGCTCAGCCAGGCATCACGGAGGTCTCCAGCGGCCGTGGCGGCGTCTGGTGTCGGGCTGATGCCATGGCCATTGCACGGGCCAACCTCTGGTGCCGTATTCCCACGCGCCTTCTTCTTAGCCTTGATCAGTTTCGACTAAACTCGCCCGACGACATTCTTGAGGCGGCAAGCCGCATTGCCTGGGACTCTTTTTTTGATGTCAGCCAGACGATTCGCGTGGATGCAAACCAGGGCCGCAAGCCCCTGTTTAAGCTGCCACTCTCGCTTGCGGCCTTAAAGACCAAGGATGGAATCTGCGACCGGTTTCGCCAGGAAACCGGCGAGCGACCTTCGGTCAACACCCAGACGCCCGATCAACGCATCTGGCTTTTTGTGGACGGTGACAAGGCCACCCTGTCGCTTGACACCAGCGGCGAGCCTCTCTTTAAGCGCGGTTGGCGGCTCTCAAAGGGCGAGGCACCCTTGCGTGAAAACCTGGCTGCCGCGCTTATTCAGTTTGCCTTCAAGGCCCAAGACCTCGGGGCCTCCCAAGAGGCTTCAAAGGCCTTGCGTCTCCTGGATCCCTTTTGCGGAAGCGGCACCATCGTCATCGAAGCGCTTCAGGCTCAGCTTGGGCTTGCCCCAGGCTGGCATCCCTCGGCAGCCCGTGGCTTTGCCTGCGAGAAGTTCAACCGCTCCGGCGCCTTTCAGAAGGTGCCCTGGGCGGCCCTGCGCAAAGAAATTCAATCGCGCTGGCAGATGCTTGAAGGCGCCCGCGGCCGAACCCTTGTGGCCGACCTTGTGGAGTCGGTTCAGGGCTCCGACATTGATGCCGGCATGATCAAGACCAGCATCGCCAACGCCCATCGGGCACTGCCAAGCACGGTCTCCACGCGTATTCAGTGGTCCTGCCGCGACGCCCTCGACTGCACACCCGCCACAGACGGTGGCCTCTTGCTTACCAACCCTCCTTACGGCGAGCGACTCTCGGTGCAGTCGGACTGGCGTGAACTGAGCGCCTGGATGAAGTCGGCCTGCACGGGCTGGACAGCCTGGCTTCTTACCGACAACCCCAAGCTCGATAGCCTGCTTCGCCTAAAGGCTTCACGACGTATTCCTGTCTATAACGGGGACCTTGAATGCCGGTGGATGCGGTTCGACATGGTGGCGGGCTCGGTGCGCACCAAGCCTGCGATGGAGCCGTCAACGCCCAGCACCGAGTAACCAGTAACCAGTAACCCCTGCCGAATAACCAATAACCAATAACCAATTACCATTAATCAGTGACCATGGCCAACTTAAACACAGGTCTTGGGGTGCCTTTTCAAGAGGTCCGGGCGCGTATTCAAAAGGCCTGCCAGAGTGCAGGCCTAGAAGAAGAGCGTGCGCGTCTGCTTGCCGTAAGCAAGACCTTCGGCCCGCAGGCTGTGCTTCAGGCCATTGCCGAAGGTCAGTGGGACTTCGGAGAAAACTACGTGCAGGAGGCCGTTGAAAAGCGCGAGGCCGTCGCGGCCTTGTTGGCTCAGCAGGGCGGTACACCTAAGCAGGCTGTGCGCTGGCATTTCATTGGTCCGCTTCAAAGCAACAAGACCCGCGAGATTGCCGAGACCATGGACTGGATTCACAGCATCGATCGGTTAAAAATTGCCCAGCGGCTAATCGACCAGAGGCCTACGCAGCTTGCACCGCTTCAGGCCTGCCTTCAGGTCAATATCAGTGAAGAGGCGAGCAAGTCAGGCGTTCTACCAGGTGAGGAGGCTGTTGCGCTTGCCCTGGCCATTGCCAGGCTTGACCCCAAGGCTGAACGCCTTGCGCTGCGTGGCCTTATGGCGATTCCAAAGGCAAGTGACGATTTCGCCGAGCAACGCCACTGGTTTGCCAAGCTTCGTGAGTTAAAGCAGACCATAAATCGGGCGCTTGCGTCCGATGGCCAGCGCGAGCTTGATGTCTTGTCGATGGGAATGTCGGCCGACCTTGAGGCAGCCGTTGCAGAGTCCGAACCAAGCCAGGGCTTTACCTGGCTAAGGGTTGGGTCTGCCCTGTTTGGAACCCGTGGCCCAAAAGAGGCGGGCTGAATCTTGCCGTACTACCCGAACTTCAAACCCTACACCCTACCCCCTACACGCTCTAGGCACCCACACCAGTAACCTAAAGAGGCGCTAGGGCCCCGCGTGGTGAAGCGCTATTTATGCGGCAGCGATTGTTTTGACTGCGGCAGACAGACGGCTTTTATGACGGGCAGCCTTGTTCTTGTGAACAATTTTTTTATCGGCAATGCGGTCAATTACGCTGCTGGCTGCGCGAAAGGCTGTCTTCGCGGTTTCAACGTTGCCTTCGGCCAAAGCCTTACGCACCGACTTAACCGCCGTGCGATAGGCCGAACGAAGTCCGGTGTTAACAAGCCGCCGTTGTGCGGCCTGACGTGCGCTTTTACGCGCTGAGGCTGAGTTCGCCATAGAAATCCTGTGCAGGTTTTGAAGTGTGAGAAAAGCCCTAAACTATAGCCGTTCTTATGAATCTTCTCAAGACGGCCGCCACAGTCAGCGGGCTCACCTTCCTCTCCCGAATCACAGGCCTGGTTCGGGAGGTTCTGACCGCCAGCCTTTTTGGGGCAGGCGCTCAGACCGATGCCTTTTTTGTGGCCTTTCGCCTGCCCAACCTGCTGCGCCGGCTATTTGCCGAAGGCGCCTTTAGCCAGGCCTTTGTGCCTGTGCTTGGGCAGGTGAAGACGCAGGACGGAGACGACCCGGCAAGGCTGCTGGCCACGCGCGTGGGTCTTGGCCTTTTTATCATTCTTGCGGCCATCAGCCTGCTTGCCATTCTTGCGGCACCCGTGCTGGTCTGGCTGATGACAGGGGGGTTCTCGGGCGACAAGGCCCGGTTCGAGCTCACCGTTGAACTGACCCAGTTTATGTTTCCTTACATTCTGCTCATCTCCATGGTCGCCCTGGCCTCAGGCGTTTTAAACACCTGGTCTGAGTTCAAAATTCCAGCCTTCACGCCAGTGCTGCTTAACCTCTCGTTTATTGGCTGCGCCCTTCTTCTCACCCCCTACCTGCGGGAACCCATCTGGGCGCTGGCCATTGCCGTGGTTCTTGGTGGGCTTGCACAGGTTGCACTGCAAGCCTGGGCTTTGACCAGGCGAGGGTTGCTTGCCGAGCTGCCCGGCATGCTCAGGCGGCCTTTTAAAAGTCTGGCAGACACATGGCGAGATGAGCGGGTGCGACGCATTCTTACCCTCATGCTGCCGGCAAGCCTTGCCGTCTCGGTCGCCCAGGTCAGCCTGGTCATCAACACCCACATTGCCTCTCGGCTTGCCGAAGGCAGTGTCTCGTGGCTTAGTTTTGCCGATCGGCTGATGGAGTTTCCGACGGCCCTGCTTGGGGTTGCACTGGGTACCGTGCTGCTTCCCAGCCTCACCAAGGCCCACAACCTCAACGACCCCGCAAAAGTCTCGAAGCTTATTGACTGGGGCCTGCGACTGGTTGTTCTTCTGGCCCTGCCCGCTGCCGTTGGTCTTGCCCTCTTAGCCCCGGGTCTTACTGCAGGGCTTTTCCACTACGGGGCTTTCGATTTAGAAGATCTCTCGATGACTGCCTATGCCATGCAGGGCTATGCCATTGGCCTACTGGGCCTTATTGCCGTGAAGGTTCTGGCACCGGGCTTTTATGCCCAGCAAGACATCAAAACCCCTGTGAAGATTGCACTTGCAACGCTTGTGCTCACCCAGCTGCTCAACCTTGGGCTTGTTCCCCTCATGGGTCATGCAGGGCTTGCCGTTGCCACAAGCCTTGCGGCCTGTTTTAACGCTGGCCTTTTACTTGTTCGACTTCGGCAACGAGGAACCTACCAGCCCGAGCCCGGCTGGGGCAAGCTTTTATTAAAGTGCGCCCTTGCCGCTATTGTCATGGCAGCGGTATTGGTCTGGCTTACCCAGCCCATTAACTGGGGGGCTGAGCAGGCCCGGCCTTTCTTGCGCTTGGGGATGCTTTTTGGCCTCATTGCCCTTGCGGCGCTGGGCTACTTTGCAGTCCTTCGGCTTTTGGGCATGCCCCTTCGCAGCATGCTAAGGCCACCTTCTGTTGATTAACTCGGGTTAGTAAAGAGCGCAGTTCGCAGTACACGACGACACAAGACACAAGGGAGTTCTTCACATGACCCAAGCCTTAAACATTCTCATGCTCGGGGGCGGCAACATGGCCCAGGCCATTCTTGCAGGCCTTAAGCGCTCAGGCCTTGACGTAGCCATTCAACTGGTCGAGCCTGCGGAGGGCCTGCACAAAACACTGACCCAGACAGGTGGACTCGCGGCGAACGCCTTGTTTACCCGCCTTGAGGACTTACTGCGAAAAACACCCCTTACAGAGTTCAACTGGCTCGTGCTGGCTGTTAAGCCTCAACAGGCTCAGGAGGCCCTGCTGCCCATCCTGAACCAAACGACCCAGAGCGGGAGCTCTGGCCTGGCTAACACCAAGGGCATGGGCATGGGTAACGCCGCTTCAAGCCCTGCCCTTTTAAGCATCGCCGCAGGCCTTTCGGTTCAAAAGCTGCAGGACTGGTCGGGGCTTGAGGCCATTGTTCGCTGCATGCCCAACACACCGGCCATGGTGGGCCAGGGCATCACCGGGCTTTATGCGCCGACTGGGCTTCAGACCTTCCATCGCGAGCAGTCCAACGACCTGATGCGCGGCCTTGGCCCCACGGTCTGGCTCGACACAGAGGACGCGATCAATACCGTGACGGCCATCTCAGGCTCGGGTCCTGCCTATGTCTTTTACTTTGTTGAATGCTTCATCAAGGCAGCCCAGGCCACAGGGCTCTCGCCTGACACGGCAAGAATGCTTGCCTGGGAGACAGTTAAAGGGTCCGTCGCCTTGCTTGATAGCTCCGACGAAACCGCCGAAAGCCTGCGTGCAAAGGTGACATCGAAGGGCGGTACAACGGCCGCCGCTATGGAAATTCTAGGCGCAGCGGGGCTTGAACAGACCCTTGCCTGCGCCATCGACGCGGCTCAGAAAAGGGCCCGTGAGCTCTCGTAGTGCAATAGCAAACCAAGCCAGAGAATAAGGCCTACCCGATGGCTCTTTGCAAAGACGGCAAAGCAGCTGTCGCGGTCGCGCTGGCCTAAAGACCGAACCAAGACCAGCGAATAGGCACAGGCCACAAACCAGCCCAGCCAGGCAATTACCCCAAGGCCGTTGGCATAGAAAACAAGCCCAAGACAGCCAAGGAAAAGCGCCTGAGAGCAGGCCACCGCCAAGGTATCGAAACGACCAAAGGCAATGGCGCTGCTGTGCAGACCGAGTCGAAGGTCGTCGTCCCGATCCACCATGGCATAGGCCGTATCGTAGGCCACCACCCAGAGCAAATTGCCCGCAAACAAAAGCCAGGCTGTCCAGGGAATGTGGCCAAGGGTATCGGCATAGGCCATGGGAATACCAAAGCCAAAGGCCAGGCCAAGCACAAGCTGAGGGAAGGGGAAAAACCGCTTGAACAAGGGGTAGCAGGCAGCAAGCAGAGCAGCCACGACGGCAAGGGCGATGGCAAGGGCGTTGAGAAAAAATAAAAGGCCCGCTGAGAGGCCAAAAAGAAGGACAGCAAAACCCGCGGCCTGACGAACCGAGAGCTCCCCCGTCGTCAACACCCTTTGGGCGGTGCGCTTCACCTGGCCATCAAACCGACGATCGGCCATGTCATTGACCACGCAGCCTGCCGCACGCATAAGTACGACACCGGCCACAAAAACTAGAAGCCTTAGTGGCTCGGGACTGCCTTGGGCCGACAGCCAAAGGGCCCAGAGGGTGGGCCAGAGTAAAAGCAACGCGCCAACCGGACGGTCGAACCGGGCAAGGCGCAGATAAAGGGAAAGGCGGGGCATCTGCAAATTGTTGCAGGAAATGCCCCGCGGAACCGATTGGCCCGATGGAACCCATGGGCCCCGCGGACCCGGTTAACCCCATGGAACCGGTGGAACCGGTCGAGCCGATGAACTTGAATTATTGCGAGTGGATGCCGGCTTTTGCCTCAGCGGGCCTCTTGGGCTCGGGCAAGGGCTTTGCAGCAATGACCAGCCCACCGTCTTGAAAGGCCTTTAGTTTTTTAGGCCCCACACCGGAGACCCGGCGCGCAAAGTCTTGCGGGCTCACAAACGGGCCATTGCGTTTTCGTTCTTCGACAATGCGCTTGGACATGCTTGGCCCAATGCCGCGAATGGACTCCAACTGCGACTGGCTGGCCGTGTTCAGGTCGACGCGGGCCATAAGCGGGCCAGAGGCCAACAAAGACAGCCCAAGCCCAACAAGGGCCGCACGGGCAATACGAACAACGTCGGTTGAGGCAAGAACAGAACTGGACATCAAGGGTCTCCTTTAGGGTTGAAGAACCCCAAAGGCTAGTGACTTGCCCTAGGCCTTGGCCCCCACCATTTGGTCTTGGCCCAGGCTTTTTAAACTGTCCCAGTTCATGCATCCGGGACACTGCCAGTAATGACGCTGGGTCTGAAAGCCACAGGCCTGGCAGAGGTGCAGCCCCTGCACCTCCAAAGTGTTCTGCCGAAGGCGAGGATGCGCGGGCCAGAGGGCCTGGGCCTCGTCGATACGGCCCGCCTCCACAAGGCTATGAAACCGCAGTCGGCGCAGGCCCTCGTCGCTTGTCTGGTCCGTGTGCTGGCTGGTGCCGCTTAGTTGGTCGATTAATCGAACGGCCTCGGTCCAGTCCTTTCGAATCTGAGCAATCTCAAGCATGAGCCGCAGGCATGGCTCGGCCTGCTCCCCTTTTACAAGCGCAAGGCTTGCCTGGGCAGAGGCCTGGGCACGGTCAAAAATGCCGGCTGCCATGTAGTCATGGGCAAGCTCCAAAAGCAAAGCCTGCTCAAGCTCGGTGCTGATGGATTTACGCGCAAGGATCGATAGGCGGACCTCAATGGCACGATCCGACTGGCCCTTCTGACGAAAGAGATCGGCAATGGCCCTTTGCAGTCCGAGCATGTCAGGGCCCTCGCGAACCGCAACCAGCAACTGCTTAAGGGCCTCATCCGGGTTGGCTGCTGCCAGGGCCTGAATGGCCTTTTCAAGAGGCTGGAGATTCAGCTGACGCTGGGCCTGCTGCTGGCGACGGTCAAGCCGAGCCGAGAACCAGCCCAGAATAAAAAGAAGAGGGAGTGCTAAAAACCAGCTTGGGTCAATCGGCACCATCGGCCGAATCCCCAAGCTGGTTCACTTTAAGCCGCAGTTCTTTACCAGGCTTAAAGTGTGGAACACGCTTGGCCGGAACCGAGACCATCTCGCCGGACTTTGGATTCCGACCGACGCGCGGGGGTCGGCTGTTCACCGAAAAGGTTCCAAAGCCTCGAATCTCAATGCGCTGACCATTGGCCAGGCACTGCGTCATGGCATCAAGCAGCACTCTTACCGAGACCTCGCAGTCGCGAGGACCGAGCTCGGAGCCCTGACCACGGTCAAGGCCTGCGAGCCGGTCGGCAAGGCGCTGTATCAGTTCCGAGCGCGTCATGACGATGGCTGGCGCTTAGGCGTCCTTACCGTCGGACTGACTGTCAAGCTTGGCCTTTAGCAGCGCACCAAGGTTCGTGGTGCCCGAGTTGGCACTCGTTGTCTCAGCCGCCATCTTCTGAAGCACATCGGCGGCATCGGCAGAGTCTTTGGCCTTGATGGAAAGGTTGATGGACCGTGTCTTGCGATCGACGTTCACGATCATGGCCTCAACCTCATCGCCCTCCTTCAGATGCGAACGCGCATCTTCCACACGCTCGCGTGAGATGTCGGAGGCGCGCAGATAACCCTCAACATCATCAGCAAGCGCAATGACGGCACCCTTGGCATCCACCGACTTTACGGTGCCTGTCACCACAGCGCCCTTTTCAAGCTGGTT
Source organism: Bordetella parapertussis (assembly GCA_945901825.1). Lineage (GTDB taxonomy): Bacteria > Pseudomonadota > Gammaproteobacteria > Burkholderiales > Burkholderiaceae_A > Hahnella. The sequence continues at coordinate 14,142 of CAMDMC010000020.1, read as the reverse complement.
GGAGTAGCCCGATACAGGGTCGCCCTGGAGCTGCTTAATACCAAGAGAAATACGCTCGCGCTCAACGTCGATGGCAAGCACAACGGCCTCCACCTCATCACCCTTTTTAAACCGGCGAACAGCCTCTTCACCCGTTTCTGTCCAAGAGAGGTCAGAGAGATGAACCAGGCCATCGATGTTGCCAGGCAGTCCCACAAAGACACCGAAATCGGTGATGGACTTGATCTGACCCGAGACCTTGTCGCCCTTGTTTGCAGTGCCTGAAAACTCTTGCCAGGGGTTGGCCACACACTGCTTCATGCCCAGGGAAATGCGACGACGCTCACCATCGATTTCAAGGACCAACACCTCGGTCTCATCACCCACCTGAACGACTTTGCCGGGGTTCACGTTCTTGTTAGTCCAGTCCATTTCAGAGACGTGAACCAGACCCTCAATACCCGGCTCGATCTCAACAAAGGCACCGTAGTCGGTGATGTTAGTAACCTTGCCAAAGAGGCGTGAGCCCTGGGGATAACGACGGGCAATGCCCTCCCATGGGTCGTCGCCGAGCTGCTTAATACCCAGCGAGACACGGTTCTTGTCTTGATCGAAGCGCAAGACCTTGGCGGTTACTTCTTGGCCAATGGTAAGCACCTCGGAGGGGTGACGGACACGACGCCAGGCCATGTCGGTAATGTGAAGGAGGCCATCAATACCGCCGAGATCAACAAAGGCGCCGTAGTCGGTGATGTTCTTAACAACACCCGTAACGGTTGAGCCCTCGGTGAGGTTCTCAAGCAGCTTGCTGCGCTCTTCACCCATGCTTGTTTCAATAACAGCGCGGCGCGAAAGCACCACGTTGTTGCGCTTACGATCAAGCTTAATAACCTTGAACTCAAGGGTCTTGCCCTCGATGTGGCTTGTGTCTTTTACAGGACGCGTGTCCACCAATGAGCCAGGCAGAAAGGCACGGATGCCGTTGGTCATCACGGTAAGGCCACCTTTTACCTTGCCCGTTACGGTTCCAATAATAAGCTCGGACGACTCAAGTGCCTTCTCAAGGCTTAGCCAGGCTGCAAGGCGCTTGGCTCGATCACGCGAGAGCCGCGTTTCGCCTCGGCCGTCTTCCAAGGCCTCAATGGCCACAGAAATAAAATCGCCCTCTTTGACATCAAGCTGACCCTGGTCGTTCATAAACTCTTCGACTGGAATAAAGCTTTCAGACTTTAGGCCCGCATTAACCACCACATGGTTTTGGTCAATACGAATAACTTCGGCGGTAATAACTTCACCCGCACGCATTTCTTGTCGGGAAACCGACTCGGCGAACATCGCCGCAAACGACTCCGGCGCTTCTGCGCCAATAGATGTTTCAAGTGACATTAACGAACCATTTCAAGAACACATCGCCAGACTGCGCCGACGATGGAATTACGCCCAAATGGGCACCCATGTTAAAAAGAATTGAAAAGCAGTTAAGCCTGCTTAGCTGCCCTCGTAGCGAAGGCTTTTTCAATCTCTTCAACGGCCTGTGATACGGACTTCTCAGATGTATCTAAGAAGACCATATCGGTTCCTTCTAAAAACCTTAAAGGCGCAACAGCCCGATTACTGTCTCGTTCGTCACGTGCAAGAAGATCTGCTAAAAGGCCCTCAATTGTAGTGGGAATTCCTTTTTCTTTCAATTGGTTGTAACGGCGTTGTGCACGAACCTGCGCCGAGGCCGTGAGGAAGATTTTGAGCTGTGCATGAGGAAAGACCACCGAGGCCATGTCGCGGCCGTCGGCCACCAGGCCCGGGGGCCTTGCAAAATCACGCTGACGACGCAGCAAGGCCTGCCGTACAAGGGGCAGCGCGGCAAGCCGGGAGGCGCGATTACCCATGGCTTCGGCCCGAATGGCCAGGCTCACATCCTGTCCATTTAGAAAAATACGGTCGCCCTGAAACTGCAGCTGCATCTGGCCCGCACAGGCCACAAGGCCTCGCTCATCGTCCTCCGCAAGGCCCTGGTCGTGGCTGGCCAAGGCAAGCAGGCGATAAATGGCGCCACTGTCGAGGTAGTGAAATCCAAGCCTCTGGGCAAGTAACGCTGCCACGGTACCCTTGCCCGAGGCTGTGGGCCCGTCAATGGCAATCACCGGAACCGCCTGAGCGCAGACATCAGCAAAGGCCTCAAAAAACCCGGGATAGGTCTTCGCAACACAGCCTGGGTCTTCGATAGCCAGGCGACGAGCGCCAGACGAAAGGGTCTGCCGCGGGGTTTCCACCCAGTTATCCCCTGGCTTCTCCTTGTTTTCCACAGGGCTATCCACAGCCTTATCCCCAGGGTGTTCAAAACTCGCAAGTGCAAAACTCATGGCCACGCGGTGATCGTCGTAAGTGGCAATGCTTGCCGACCTTAGGCGGGCTGGCGCCGTAACTTCAAGAAAATCGGGCCCCGCCACCACGGTAGCCCCCAAGGCTTTTGCCTCATTGGCCATGGCGGCAATGCGGTCGGTCTCCTTCACCCGCCACGAGCCAATGCCCTCAAGCCTGGTGGTGGCCCCGGCAGGCGCGTAGAGCGCCACAGCCACAAGGGTCATGGCCGCATCGGGAATGGCGTTGGCATCAAGACTAACCGCCCGCACAAGGGGCCGGCCTTCGTTATCGAAGGCTGCGGCCCGCGCCTCAATGAAATCCTCACCCCATGAAATGGATGCTCCCATGCCGGCCAGTGCATGGGCAAACTGAACATCGCCCTGGGGGCTACCCTTGCCAACGCCTTCCACCCGCACAGGTCCACCGCCCAGCAGACCTGCGGCCAAGAAATACGAGGCAGACGAGGCGTCGGCCTCGACCTTAAGCCGGCCTGGGCTCTGAAGCCCGATGGGACCCAAGCCAGCCGGTTCCTCGGCGCTCGTTCTCGCGCGAGCATCCCCCCACTCTTGGGCAGCAGGCTTTAACTGCGCAGGGGTAATGCGAAACTGGCCGGGCTGCGACTCTTCAGTGCTTACAGCAAACTGACGCAGCATGTGAATGGAAAGGTCCACGTAGGGCCGACTAATAAGAGGGCCATCCACCTCAATCTCAACGGGCCGGCCCCATTGCACGGCAAGCAGGGGGGCCACCTGCATAAGGCCTGTAAGAAACTGGCTTGAGACATTGCCTCGGACCCGCAGCCGTTGCATGGGCTTAAGGACCGCAGGCCTTACGCGTAAAGGGGGATAGCCCTCGCGACCCAGGTAGTCGATGCAGGCGCCAAGCTCACGCAGGCCATCCACCAGGTCGGCAATCGGCCGCTCGTGCATACGATCAACGCCTCGAAGGACAATATTGCCCGCAGGTTGCGCCACGACCACCGCAGGCAGCAGAGTACGAATGGTGAGCCCCGAATTGCCAACAAAAAGTTCAAGGTCCTGGGGCTCCGAAAACTGGCCTGCCACACCTTCAACGGTGAGGCCCTGACCCTCAGCATCCGACAAATCGCCTGACAGCTGCACGCCCAGGCGCCGCAGGCTTTCGACCATCACCCGGGTGTCGTCGGAGTCAAGCAGGCCCGTAATCTGGGTCGTGCCGTGGGCAAGGGCTGCAAGCAACAAGGCCCTGTTGGAAAGGCTCTTGCTGCCAGGAAGCTGAACCCTACCCCGAGCCAGTGGGCGCAGGTCGAGTCCTAGCTGAATTGACGTCGCCACTGGCTTGCTCTGTCCAGGCTCTGATGAAGGGCCTGCCCGTCGTTGGCCTCAAGCGCATGCACGAGCTCAGAAAGACTCAATTTGTACTGGGTCATAAGCGCCAGGACAGCCTCGCGATTCTGAAGAAGAATGCCTGACCAGAGGTCCGCAGACGAGCCTGCGATGCGGGTGGTGTCGCGCAGCCCTCCCCCGTGCAGACTCTGGGCTGCAGCCGCGTAAGGGCCTGAGGCGAGCATGCCAGCAAGGCCAAAGGCAAGCAGGTGCGGTAGATGGCTTAATGCGGCAAGCAGTTCATCGTGCTCTTCAAGTGGAAGTGCAATGGGGAGCCCGCCAAGGCTGCTGAAAAAAAGCTCAAGGCTGTCAACGGCCTCCGGCTGATTCTCGGGCAGTCGTGAGATAAGCACGCGTGCACCTTGCAGCAGGGTGGCCTCAGCAGCCTGAAGTCCCGACTGCTCACTTCCCGCCATGGGATGGCTTGGCACAAAAAGCATCTGCAAGGCCTGTCGGCCAGGCCCCTCGGCAACACCCTGCATGGCCTTTAAAACCGGCGCCTTAACACTTCCAAGCTCGCTTATCCAGAGAAGGTTTTCTGAAAAAGGCAGATGCAGGGCCTGGGCAAGGCTGGGTAAAAGTCCTGCTGTAACGTGGGCGGGGGTTGCAAACAACAGGCCTTGTGAGACGGACGGCACCGACGGCTTGGCCTGATCCAGCATGGCCTGCATGGACGTAAACGCACGGTGGGCGAGGCCATCTTCGACGGCCTGCTCGCCAAAGACGGGGTCCACCACCCAGACCTGCACCGAGGGCCATTGAGCGCGCAGCGCCGCGGCCACCGAGCCCCCCATCAGGCCGCAGCCCACAAGCAAAAGCCGATCAATCATTAGGCATGGGCCTGCAAGCTCTTGAGCGACTCAAGCGCAAAAGGCATGGCCTTTAAAAAAGCCTCGTTCTCGTCCTTCGTACCAATGGAGACGCGCAGGTAGCCGGGCAGCCCATAGTTGGCCACAGGCCGCGTAATGACGCCTTTCGACAACAAGGCCTCGTAGACCTGCAGACCCGCACCATGCACTGTTGGATGAGCCGCTTGAAGATCGATGAGCAGAAAGTTGCCCCAGGATCTCAGCCAGCCTATTCCAAGGGCCTGAAGACCCTGCTGAATCTGCTGCATGCCTTGGCGATTTAACTCTGCCGAACGCGCAAGGAAGTCATCATCGAAGATTGAGGCTTCAGCCGCGGCAAGCGCAAGCGAATTCACATTAAAGGGCTGGCGCACCCGGTTTAAAAGATCGGTGACCTCTGCGCTTGCAACCCCATACCCCACCCGCAGCCCCGCAAGGCCGTAGGCCTTCGAGAAGGATCGCGAGACCAATAAATTGGGATAGCGCTTCACCCATTCAAAGGCAGGGTAGGCCTCGTCCTCACTGAGGTATTCCGTGTAGGCCTCATCGAGAACAACAAGAACCGAGGCGGGCAGGCCTGCAATAAACGACTCCAGACGAGCGCCCGGAATAAAACTTCCCGTGGGGTTGTTGGGATTCGCAACCCAGACCACGGCCGTTTTGTCGGTGATGCGCCGGGCAAAGCCATCAAGGTCGTGGCCAAGGTCGTGCGACTGGGCAGGCACCGAGACCAGTGTGGCGCCCACCGCCTGGCTGGCAAGGGCATAGACAGCGAACGAATGGTCGCTCATCAGCGACTCTTTGCCAGGGGCCAGAAAGGCATGCGCAACCAGTTCAAGAATGTCGTTGCTGCCATTGCCCAGGGTAATGGTCTGGGTTGAAAGCCCAAACCGCCTGGCCAAGGCCTGCTTTAAGCCAAAGCCATTGCCATCCGGGTAACGGCCAAGGTCGCCTGCCGCCTTCAGCATGGCCTCACGACCCTTCGGGCTCATGCCCAACGGGTTTTCGTTGGAGGCAAGCTTCACAACCTGATTTTCCTGAAAGCTATAGGCCCGGGCAATGTCTGCAATGGGCTTACCGGGCTGGTAAGGCGCAATTGCTTTTAGGTACGAGGGTACGCGCTGGTTAAGTGAGAGCATGGCAGATGGAACCTTTGCTTAGAAGACTAGGCAGTGAGTTTTTCAAATAAAGGGTAGGACCCCAAGAGCTTAAACATGCCCGCTGTCTGCTGAATTTCAGCCAAGGCTAGGGCCACGTTGCTGTCTTTACGATGACCGACAAGATCAATAAAAAAGAAATACTGCCAGGCGGCACCGCCGAGTTGCCGCGCGGGCCGCGACTCAAACCGTTTCATGGAGACTCCATGCCGCGCAAGGGGCTCAATAAGAGAGAGCATGGCACCGGCCTTATCGGGCACCGACAGAATAAGCGAGGTCTGGTCAACCCCGCAGCCTTCGGGTTCAAAGGCACCCAAGGCAGCAAACCGCGTTCGGTTCGAGGGGTCGTCTTCAATGCGATCTGCGATGCTTTTTAAGGCATAGTGCTCAGCGGCGGTCTGACCCGCGATGCTTGCGAGTGTTGGGTCGTTGGCCGCCATCTCCGCCGCATGACCATTGCTTGCAACGGCCAGCGTTTCAACCCCTGGCATATTGGTATCAAGCCAGCGCTGGCACTGCGCCAAGGCCTGGGCATGGGCCACAACGCGTTTTACCTGCTGCTTGTCACCTGTGGCATGCAAAAGGCTGTGGTGTATGGGAATGGCCACCTCCGCACTAATACTGAGAGAGGTGGCTATAAGTAGATCAAGCGTGCGGCCTACCGTACCCTCAAGGGAGTTCTCAACGGGCAGCAGCGCAATGTCGGTAAGGCCTGTCTCGGCTTTACGCAAGGCCTCATCAAGGCTTTGGCAGGGCAGCATCTCGACCCGATGGCCAAACAAGGTGCGCACTGCCTGCTCGCTGTAGGTTCCGGTTGGCCCAAGGTAGGAGACCTTCATCACCCGCTCAAGGGCGCGGCAGCCCGAGATAATCTCAAGCCAGATGGTGGCAATGGACTGATCGGCCAGAGGGCCACCCAGGGCCTTGTTGCTGGCACACATGCGCTCAATAATTTCAACCTCGCGCTCGGGACGAAACACGGCCGCCCCCACCTTGTGTTTCTCGCGCCCTACCGCCTGAACGACCCCAGCACGCTTAACCATGAGTTTGATAATCTCGTCGTCATAGGCGTCGATCTGATCGCGAAAGGACTTCAGCTGCTGCGGTGTCATCCCTGCTCCTTCTCAAAACGACGCATGTAGCCCACCAGGGCCTCCACGCCCTCAATCGGCATGGCGTTGTAGAGACTGGCGCGCAAGCCTCCTACCGCCTTGTGGCCTTTTAAGTTTAATAGGCCACTGGCCTGGGCGCCTTTAAGAAAAGGCTCGTAGAGCCTGTCGTCAGGTAAAAAGAAGGGGATGTTCATAAACGACCGGTTGGCCCGATGCACCCTGGACGAGTAGAAGTTGGAGCTATCAATAAGCGCGTAGACAAGCCCGGCCTTTTTTGCATTCACCTCGCCCATGGCCGCAACACCGCCCTGCGTCTTCAACCAGTCAAAGACCAGGCCAGCAATGTAAATGGCAAAGGTGGAAGGCGTATTGAGCAAGGAATTGTTCTCAAGAACTTTTCGGTAATCGAAGACCGAGGGGCAGATGGCCATGGCCTGTGATGCATGCTCTTCGATAAGACTGCGCTTTAAGATAACAAACGTGAGGCCCGAGGGGCCAATATTTTTCTGGGCCCCGCCATAGGCAAGCGCAATGCCGCTGAAATCCATGGGCCTTGAAAGAATGTGCGAGGACATGTCCACCACCAACGGAACTTTGTTTAGCCCGAGGCCTGCCATGTCAGGCCACTGGTGGTACTCGACCCCGCCAATGGTCTCGTTTCCACAAATATGAAGGTAGGCCGCCTGCTCGCGAGGCGACCACTGCGAGACGGGCGGCACATAGCCAAAGCTTGCAACCTCCCCCCACTCGGGCTCTGCCGTTGCCACAACGTGACTATCGCCGTACTTTTTTGTCTCAGCAATAGACTTCGCCGACCAGTGGCCAGTATGAACAAAATCGGCCTTCGGATTCTTTGCAAGAAGGTTCATCGGCACGATGGCATTTTGTGCTGTGGCCCCACCCTGCATAAAAAGCACCTCGAAATCATCATCAAGGCCAAGCAACTCTTTCAGGTCGGCAATGGCCTGCTCATGAATGCCAGTAAACAACGGGCCTCGATGGGTCATTTCCATAACCGACATGCCGCTGCCCCCCCAGCTCAGCATCTGCTCCGCAGCCTTTTCAAGCACGGGCTCTGGCAGGGCGGCAGGCCCGGGGGCAAAGTTATAGGGTCGTTTCGAAGTCATGGTGGGAGGGTCACTCTATCGACATAAGGCCTTAGGTTACAGGGTCGTTCAAACGCGTTAAGAAAACGGCCCAGGGAAGAGAGAAAGCACATAGGGTAGCGAAAATGCTGCTACTGCGGTGGTTGCCACCACGGCGGTTGCGCTAATGCTCACACCCTGGTTATACCGCTGGGCAAGCAGGTAGGGGTTTGCTCCCGAGGGCATCGCCGCAAGACTGGTAAGAACAGCGATGGTTAAAGGCTCGGCCTGAAAAATAAAACGACTGCCCAGGTAGACAATAAGAGGGTGAATAACCAGTTTCAGAAGCACAGCCGGCCCCACGGCACGGGGCTCGATCTGTCCGCGTGAGTGATAGACCGTGGCACCCAGCAGAACCAGGCAGCAAGGAATGGCCACCTGCCCCATCGACAAAAGCGTGGAGTCAAGCAACACGGGCAGCTCAATTTGTAAAAAGCTCACGAAGACACCCAGAAAAATAGGCACCACCACCGGATGCAAGAGGGCCGACTGGGCAAGCTGCCGCAGGGTCATTAGCCGGCTGCGTCGCGAACGGTTCTTGGCAAGCATCTCGTAGCCAAGCACCGAGGTGGTTAAAAGCACCAAGGAATGCATGGTGACCACGGTGAGCAGAATGACAAGGCCTTCGGGCCCGTAGAAAAGCTTGACCACTGGAATACCAATGATGATGGAATTGGCAAAGGTGGAGGCAAGCGCCAAAGAGACGGCCGGGCCTCGTTGGCTGGGGTCGGACACAATGCGCGGCGAGCGTTGCGCCCAGAAAAAGGCGAGCGCATAGGTGAGCATGGTGAGCGAGAGGTAATTGAAAATGGGCAGCAGGCTTAGGGCATTGAAGTCGACCGTGGCCATGGTTCGAAAGAGCAAGGCCGGCAGAAAGACCTTAAGCACAAGGTTGGAAAAGGACTGGGTTGAGACCTCGTCAATCCAGCCCAGACGCGCCACAAGCAGGCCCACCCCCACAAGGAGGAAGACCTGCAAAAGGGCGTCGGTCATTCCTGGGGCGTGTCGTCGCTTGAAACCTGGTTCGAATTGTCGCCCGAGCCTTCGTTCAAGTCATCGTCTTGCTCGGCAATGCGCTGCACGCCAACAAGCCGACTGCCCTCGTCCACCGAAATAAGGGTGACCCCCTGGGTTGCCCTACCAAGCGCGCGAACCTCGGCCACCCGCGTGCGCACCACAACCGCCCGGTCGGTAATCAACATAATTTCATCGGTCTCACTCACCCGACAGGCCCCCACCACTCGGCCGTTTCGGGCCGATGTCTGAATGGCAATCATGCCCTTGGTGCCTCGGCCATGGCGGGTGTGTTCCGAGATAAGCGTGCGCTTGCCAAAGCCATTCTCGGTTGCGGTAAGTACAAAGTCGCTTTCATCCTCGGCCACGATCATGCTAATTAGCCTCTGGTCTTTCTCAAGCATCATGCCGCGAACACCGCGTGCCTCACGGCCCATGGGTCGAACATCGCCCTCGGCAAACCGCACGGCCTTACCAGCATTTGAGAACAACATGACGTCATGCTCACCGTTGGTAATGGCTGCGCCAATAAGGCAGTCACCCTCATCAAGCGAGCAGGCAATAATGCCGCGCTTTAAGGGACGGGAAAATGCCGACAAGGGTGTTTTCTTTACCGTGCCAAGTTCGGTCGCCATAAAGACAAACTTGTTCTCTTCGTAGGCCTTGATGGGAAGCACAACCGTGACCTTCTCGCCGTCTTCAAGCGGCCAGACATTCACAAGAGGCTTGCCCTTCGAGGCTCGTGAGCCCTGCGGCACCTCAAAGACACGAAGCCAGTAGACACGCCCCTTGTTCGAAAAGGCAAGGATGGTGTCGTGCGTGTTAGCAATAAAGAGCTGGTCGATCCAGTCGTCTTCCTTGGTAGCCGTGGCGGTTTTGCCGCGGCCCCCTCGACGCTGCGCCTGGTACTCGCTAAGCGGCTGGCTCTTTATGTAGCCACCATGGGTCAGCGTGACCACCATCTCTTGCGGCGTAATTAAATCTTCGGTCTGCAGCTCTTCGGCATTCAACTCAATGAATGAACGGCGGGCATCACCAAAGGCTGTGCCCACATCGTTTAGCTCGGAGGACATGATTTGCGTAATGCGCTCGGGCTTAGCCAGAATGTCAAGCAGGTCGGCAATTTGCGAAATAACGTCTTTGTACTCCGCAACAATTTTGTCTTGCTCAAGGCCCGTTAAACGCTGCAGACGCATCTGAAGAATCTCGGAGGCCTGGGTGTCGCTTAGCCAGTAGCCATCGTCCTTCAGACCGTAATGACTTGAAAGACCAAGGGGGCGGAAGTCTTCCACCTTGCTGGTCTCGCTGGCCTTGGCTAAAAGCTCGGTTACCAGAGAAGCCGACCAGGCTCGACCAAGCAGCCCCTCTTTGGCCTCAGCAGGGTTGGCCGAGGTTTTGATGAGTTCGATCATGACGTCCAGGTTTGACACCGCAACGGCAAGACCTTCCAAGACATGGCCACGATCGCGGGCTTTACGCAGCTCGAAAACAGTGCGACGTGTCACCACTTCACGTCGATGCGACAAAAAGCTTTGCAGCATCTGTTTTAAGTTCAGGGTTCGCGGCTGGCCATCAACCAGCGCCACCATGTTCATACCGAAGCTGTCTTGCAGTTGAGTGTTCTTGTACAAATTATTAAGCACGACCTCGGGCAACTCACCGCGCTTTAACTCAATCACAACCCGCATACCCGATTTGTCAGACTCGTCACGAATGTCCGAGATGCCCTCAAGACGCTTCTCGTTCACGAGCTCGGCAATGCGCTCAAGCAGGCTTCGCTTGTTCACCTGGTAGGGAAGTTCATCAACAATAATCGACTGACGTGAGCCCTTGTCGATCTCTTCAAAATGCGTCTTCGCACGCATGATGCAGCGGCCACGGCCAGTGCGGTAGCCCTCGCGCACGCCCTCAATGCCATAAATGATGCCGGCCGTGGGGAAGTCGGGCGCCGGAATGCATTCCATGAGTTCGTCCACCGTGACATCGGCGTTGGCAAGCAGCATCTGGCAGGCCGCCACCACTTCCGAGAGATTATGCGGAGGAATGTTGGTGGCCATACCCACGGCAATACCCGAGGAGCCATTAATTAAAAGGTTAGGAATGCGCGCAGGCAGAACCAGCGGCTCTTTTTCGGAGCCATCGTAGTTCGGCCCGAAGTTCACGGTGTCTTTATCGAGGTCCTCAAGAAGCTCATGGGCAATTTTTGAAAGACGCACCTCGGTGTATCGCATGGCCGCGGCGTTATCGCCGTCAACCGAACCAAAGTTACCCTGACCATCGACCAACATATAACGAAGCGAGAAGTGCTGCGCCATACGAACGATGGTGTCGTAGACCGCAGAGTCGCCATGGGGGTGGTACTTACCAATAACGTCACCCACAATACGGGCTGACTTTTTATAGGCACGATTCCAGTCGTTATTAAGCTCGTGCATGGCGAAGAGCACACGACGATGCACAGGCTTCAGACCATCGCGCACATCGGGCAAGGCCCGCCCCACAATAACGCTCATGGCGTAATCGAGGTACGACCGGCGCATCTCCTGCTCGAGACTGACCGGGAGGGTTTCTTTAGCGAAAGACTCCATGGTTAAAAAGCACTCTTTTCTTTAAATTTTCATGAAACGGCTTGAATCCACCATTTTACCGGTTTTAAGCCGACAACATGCCACAGGGGTACCCCCCTGTTTTCATTGAAGAAAACGCCTTCTAAAGGGAAATGGAGCGCAAATCGGCCACTGGCTCCGATCCGAAGGACTCCGAGACCATATAAGTAAGTAAACGCTTCGCAACGTCCGTCGGGGCCAGCAAGGCCCCTTGCGCCTTCAGATCGTTAAACCTTGGCTGCATCGGGAAATCCTCCGGCCGGGCGGCACGCACCTGGTCCTGCATCTCGGTGTCGATGACCCCGGGGGCAAGACTGCAGATACGCAGGCCCTTCGCAGGACCCGGCTCCATGGCCTCAAGCTGCACGGCACGGGCATGATGATCCAATGCCGCCTTGGTTGCGCAGTAAACATTCCAGCCCGCATAGGCCGAGCGCGCGGCCCCGCTTGAAACATGCATGACGCGGCGGTCGCTGGCCGAGGCCGGGATGGCCTTCAAAAAAGCATCGGTTAGGGCAATGGCTGCACTGACGTTGGCCCCAACGCTGGTGTAAATGGCCTGGCTTGATAGCCGCCCCACCGGCCCGATGGGGCTGAGGAGGCCCGCGTTATTAATAAGCAGAACACGATCGGCCTGGGCAAAAAAACCAGCGAGCCCAGGACCCGAAATAAAACCGGCGACTGCGCGGGCATCGGAAAGATCAAGCGACTGCTCGTAAAGCAAAGGCCTGCTCGAGCCTGCCGTTGAGCCTTGAGGAGTATTGGGCCTGTTAAGTTCTGAAAGACCAGGAAGCCCTGTGACCCGTCTGGAGAGCCCAAGCACGGAAAACCCATGGACAGAGGCCTCGTTCACAAGGGCTGCGCCCAGACCCCGACTGTGCCCTGTAATAAGAATGGCGGTATGCATGCCCAAATGGTACGTGACTTGAAGACTCCTTCAGTCTGTTGAAATGCAGGGCCGGTCTCGCCCTGCATGCCTTTAGGTAAGACCTAGGTCAGCCCCTGGCTTTTTAGATCGTTGGTCATGGACAGTTCAAGCAGAAGCGCATAAACCAAAGGCCTGGTGACGCCCTTCCCCTGATTCAGAATCTCGCTGAGGGTCTTGGCCGAAATGGCCTTGCAGACTGTAGGCTCGGCGGCACGGGCTGTAAGACTTCGAACCCCACCCGCCAAGATGGCCTGCTCTCCAAAGGACGAGCCCGGCTCCAAATGAGCAGTGAAGGACTGATTGCTTGGCTCAAAAAGTGCCACCTTGCCCGAGACCAAGACGTAAAAGAAATCAGCCTGCTCCCCCTTTTCAAAAATTACCCGACCTTCGGGGAAGAAGACCTCGTTGGGGCCAAGGGTGAAGGGAGACGACGGCACCGCACTTACGGATTCCGAAGGTAACGCCTGAACCTCAACCAAGGCTGGCGCAGGTTTTGCCCTCGCGGGTGTCTTAAGGGCAGAGGCAGGCTGAGGCATTGCCACCGGCTCGAGCTTTAGTTCTGCCTCCGGCGCGGGCTCTGGGTTGACCACCTTGGGCAGATGCTCCTCTGGAACCTTTTTTGGCCCATAGCCAACCGTGAGGGCGGAACTTAAATTCCGCACGGCCTCATGGGTATCGCGCTGAATAACCCGCGACCGACGTGCGCCCTGTTGCAGCACACTGTCAATGGGGTTCGAAGAGTCCTTCACTGCAACCATGCAGGAATGTTCTCCATACGCCCATTTAAAATGCGTCCCAGCGTGAAGCGGCAGATACCCTTCATGCCGGAGTTAAGCCGCTGAATGTCTGCCACCGCTTCGTTAATGGGGATGACCTTGCAGTTCACCGTTGATACGGCCTCGACGGTGTAAAGGGATGGAATTCCGGCAAGGCCTTCTGCCAAACCAAGCACGCTGCCGGGCCCAAGAAGAAGTTCCTGGGAATTCTCAGAGACAGGCTGACGACGGGCCTCCCCCGAGGTCATGACATAGCCGTAAAGTGGGATTTCGCCCGCTTGGGTGAGCGTATGGCCCGAACCGAAAACGCCCACCTTAAGCACCGGGCTTACCCAGACCTGAAAGAACAGGTGTTGTTGGCCGCTTAGACGGTCGTCGTTAAGAAGCTCAGGCCTGTCGGTCGATCCCGAGACGAGGCTATGCTCCTCAAAGCGCGATGGGTCAAGGCTGAACTGATGACTCACACGATATCCTTCCTAGACTGCATTTATGCATCCTAATTGGTTCGACGCTTCCTGGAAGACCTTAAGGGCAGTAAGCAAGGTAAATTGCGTGACGCAGGCTTAATTGGATAAAGCAGGCTTTGGGCTCAGAACGCGAAGACTCATCTTTCTTTGAGAAAGGCTTGCCTTCCCCCCGGCAGAAGACCACAATACGTCTCTTGGGGCCGACCTGGTTTCGACGTGGGTAATGAAGGAGCGCAGGGCATACCGAGGACCGATCACCTCGTAAATCCATTCGGAAAACTATAAACGCCAACGACGAGCGTTTCGCTCTCGCCGCTTAAACCCGGCGGGCGCTGCACTGGTTCTCTGATGGGCCAGGCGGGGTAAAACCCGCAGCAGTGTCATT
>CAMDMC010000019.1 GCA_945901825.1 Bordetella parapertussis | reverse complement strand
CAAGATAAGCAGCCGATCGAGCGAGCAGTTTTTGCCTGTGTTGAGAATCCAAGACTTCGCCGCCTCCGCCCGTTTAATTTCAATGGATGAGAGCGCTAGAGCGCGGAACTCGCTGACCAGGCAGTTCGGCTTTTCTTCTTCCATGCCAGGCAACTGAGCCAAGGCCGCGTCTGCGCTTAAGGCCAGGCCAATAACCAAGGCCACGATTGCAGACACTGGAGCGGGCGATGGGAATCGAACCCACGTCTTGAGCATGGGAAGCTCAGGTCCTGCCATTGAACGACGCCCGCAGAAGCTACTAATCGCGGAGTATAGCCCGAGGATCAAGAGGGCTTCACCAGGGCCTGGAAGGCCTTCATGACACGACCGGAGTCTTCGGTAACCAGGAAGCGAATGAGTGCAACCTTGTCGTCGTAGGAGTTGGCCGAGCTCAAGAGCTCCATCGGTACCTTCGGCTTCTTCGGCCTTAGGCGATTCCTGACCTCTTCAAGCGATTCACCCTCTTCAATTTCAACGACTTCCTCTTCCTCGCCAGATTCCTGCTCGTAGGCAAGGGCCTGGGCTTCTTGATCCTTCTCAAACTTATTAAGAGCCTTCATGGCGGCAACTTTGGCATAACGTGCATCGCGGTCGGCCTTATCAGCCCGCGCTCGTGCCTCTTTTGCGGCCTTCTGTGCAGCCTTTACCTTGGGGGCGAGTCTGGCCTTAAGCTCGGCAACCTCTGCGGCACCATGGGCCTCCTTGGCAAAGGCAAGCGCCTTCTCTGCTGCAGCAAGCGCAGCCTCGGGGTCACCACGCTCGGCAGCGGCATGCGCTTCTTTTACCGCGTCATCCACCTTGACAACCGCAGCCTCGACCTTGGCATGAACCTCTTTAACTTCTTTGGCCGCTGCTGTGGCAACCCCGGCGGCCTGTCGCGCCTTGTGGCGCTGCTCGGGTGAGGGGACGACCGCAACCCAGGCCGCGGCAAATAAGCCTGCACAGAGGATGGTTAGCGCGAACATCTGAGCAGGTGCCGAGGAGGCGAACTTTGCCGGAAGCATCGAGTAGACCCAGGCTGAAAAAATAAACAAAAAGCTGATGCCGAGAAGCGCCCATATGACACGCATATTGGGCTCTTTCTTCTGATGCTGGGCAGCCATTGCCCGGGAGTTCTGCGGCATCTCGTCGTACTCCGATAGGGAAAGGGGATGGTCTTCATGAAGAACGAGTTCGAACCCTGGGCTGGAAGGAGCCTTTCCCGCTTTATTAATGAGGCCAAGCAATAAGGGAGAGGTCTTCTGAAGTTCCCCGCGGTTCACCAGAATTTTAGGGCCTGGAAGGATTTTAAGGGCAGGGGGCCGGGGCTGACCTCGACGCCGACGCTTAGGCACGAGAAGTCCTGGCTTGGCAATGACCACTGCGATGGTGATGGTTGCCATCATGAACATGAAGGCAATAAGGTCCATGGAAAGAAACACCTTTGGAAAAATAAAGGCAAGCACCATCAACCCAATAAGAAGCGGAAAAAGCAGCGTAAAAACCAGAACCTGGTTAATGGGCTTGTGGGTTGGCCAGTAGTCTTCAGGGGTCATTGCGGGCTCCAAGGCCGGACGAACCGACCAATAATCCAACGAGTTACTTTGGATAGGAATCGGCAAAAACCAGTGTTTCTAAAGGCCGGCTCACCTTACCTCGGCAGCATAGAGGCCCAGAATGAAAGCGGCAATTCGTTGCCGCCTCGGGCGCTAGACTGTTTAGGACACCCTTGCCAAGAGATCTATTTGGCCGCCTCTTCGGGGATTGGGTTGCCATCGGCGTCGACCTTGGGTTTAGCCGACTTGGTTTTCAACACCCGCTGCTCAAACTGGCCCTGGCAAATTAAGCTGGCCACTTTGGGATCGATGTTTTCTGACGAGATAGGCTGAAATGATTGATCTTTTGCTGGAAGGGTTATGACGATTGGACCCGTGCCGCGAATACCCTGGTGATGGGTGGTCACGATGGTTCGGATGGTCCCGGCCTTGCAATCGATTTCCTGCCGATGTCGCAGGCTCATTGCGCCCAGAGCGTCTTTTTGCGCAAGATTAACAGTACGCCAATAGCCGCGAATGTCACCTTTGATTTCGACGCGGTCGATATCGACGAAATGGCGACTGCGGTCTTTGTCGTCACCGACCATGCGCAAAGTAACCTGCGCCTGCCCGCCAGATACTGCTAAGGCCAGCAAGAGTAGGCCGAGAAAAGCCTGAGGTCCACCTAAAACCTTGTCAGTAAACGTTTTTAGTCTGTTCATCCACATTTATACACTATCGACACTGGGCGGAAAAAACTAAGAGGCTGTGACGGAGGCCTTTTCGCTGGGGGGTTTGCCGCTCTCGACCGAGCCTGCGTCACTGGCAAGGGGCTGAGCCTGCCGCAAGGCCTCCTCGCGTTCAAATTGCGCTTTTTTGGCCCGAATCTGGCGCATTTCCCGGATATGGAGGTAATAAAGCAGTAGAACCACGCCAAAAACGAGAAGACCTTCAATAATGATGACAGGGGTGTAAGAATCCATACGCATAATAGTACCTATGGAACAGGTTCTCTTCTCCCTTTTACAGCTTTCTGATACCCATCTGCAGGCTGCGGGAAAACGCTTGAAGACCGGAGACTCGGGGGCCGAGGCCCTCAAGCAGGCGATCGCTAAAGCCTACCGCACCCAGGCGCAGTTTGATGCCGTCATTCTTACAGGTGATCTGGTCGATCGCGGAGCATTGGAGGAATACCGCGAACTAGAGGCCAGCCTGCGAGCTCTTCCGCAGGGCCTTCCGCGTTACTTTTGTCTCGGAAATCACGATGCCCGCGAGGCGTTTACCGAGGTCTTCGGGTCGCTTAAAGACGCCGGACATTCCGATGCCTTAGACACGCACTACCAGTACTCTGCACCCTTGTTCACATTCAAAGACCAGGTTGTGCGGCTCATCGTGCTTGATACGCTTGAGCCAGGGAAAGACCTTGGCCGTTTGTGTGAGCAGAGACAACGGTGGCTGCACAACACCCTAAGCCTCTATCCCAATGACCGTATCGTGCTGGTGATGCATCACCTGCCATTTTTAACAGGCAGCGCCCTGTTTGACTCGATGGTTGTGGAAGAAAGACGCCAACTCGAAGAGGTGTTGGCCGGCTTTAAAACCGTTGAGCGTATTGTCTGCGGCCATTTTCATCGAGCCTGTGTGACCCAACTAGCCAGTATTCCGGTTGTGGTGAGCCCAAGCACTGTTCACGCCTACCCGTTGTCCTACCGCGGCCGCCAGCATGAGGCCTTGGTGATTGACGAGCCTGCCGGATTCACCATCCATCGTTTCATCGTCGATGCACAAAGCGCCTATTGGGTTAGCCATTTTGTCCAGCAATCTCCTGCTTGAAATCAGGGACCTCGGGCATGGCTACGAGGGTCAGCCACTTCTGTTTAATGGGCTCAACCTCTCGCTGGAAGCTGGTTATCAGGCTGCTCTTACCGGTGAGTCGGGCTGCGGGAAGTCCACGTTGCTTAACCTCATTGCAGGCCTTGATACACCTCAACACGGAGAGGTCAGAGTTTCCAATCGTTCCTGGGCTAGCATGCAGCCTGATGAAAGGCTGGCCTGCCGACGCACAACCATTGGCTTTATATTCCAGGCCTTTCACCTCATTGGACACCTTAACGCCATGCAAAATGTAATGGTTCCATTGCTGTTGTCGGGCCAGTCCTTTGAGGCTGCGCAAGATACCGCCGAGGAATGGCTCATTCGGCTTGGGCTGGCAGACCGCAGACGTGGCCGACCCGACGAACTCTCTGGAGGGCAGCAGCAGCGCGTCTGTATTGCGCGTGCGCTAGCCCATTCACCAAAGCTTGTACTTGCAGACGAGCCCACCGGCAACCTTGACCCCTTAACCGCGCAGGCAAGTCTCACCCTGTTGTGTCAGCAGTGTCGACTGATGGGTGCCGCACTGGTTATGGTGACCCATTCGCATCAGGCAGCGCAGCAGCTTGATGCGCACTACGAGCTTGTCCAAGGTCGACTTCATAAATTATCTGAGTCACAGCAGCCCTTAGGCGAGCGCTAGTCTCAGGCCCAGTCAAGCATGCAGAAGCTTCCCGAGGCACGTCTTGTTGGCTGGCTCTTAAAGGCCTCCATTCGCGATCAGCCATGGCAGTGGGCGGTGGCAAGCCTTAGTATTGCCCTTGGTCTTGCACTTGCTGTGTCGATTTATTTGGTGAATCAGTCTGCGGTGGAGTCGATGAACCGTGCCGTGAAGACGCTTGCCGGTGAAGCACAGGCGCAGCTTGTTCCAAGGCACGACAACCGAGAAGGGTTTTCGGATCGTGTCCTTGATGAGCTGCTTGCGCATCGCGACCGGCTTGGACTTCTCGATGCCAGCCCTGTGGTGAGGGGCCGTATTGCGCAGGTTGACGTGCTTGGAATCGATCTTTTTCGAGCCGCCTCGGTAAGTCGCTCTTTGTTGCCATCGGCCGAGGATGCAGCCCTTCTCGATCTTTTAAACGAGAACACCATCTTTTTGTCGCAGGCCGCCCTTGATGGCCTAGAAAAAGACCTTAGGGGCAGGCTTGTTTTTGAGTCCGAGAACGGGACCATCGAACTTCAGATCGCGGGCCGACTAAACAATGCCGGCCAGTCAGCCTTGGGCGTTATGGACATTGCTGGGGCCCAGAGCCTATTTGGCCGGCTCGACCAACTTGACCGGATCGATCTGAGCCTGCGTCAGGGACAGTCGGTTCAGGCCTTCAATGAGGCGCTGCAGTTGCTTGGTCCCGACCGCCCGCTTCTGAAGGGGTTTGTTGTGCTGACGCCCCAGAATCAAGAAAGCCAGCTCAACAACCTTTCGCGCGCCTACCGGGTGAACCTTTCGGTTTTGGCTCTGGTCGCCGTGCTTACGGGGGCCTTCCTTATTCACAGTGCTGTGCGGCTTTCAACCCTTCGTCAACAGCAACAGCTTGCCTTGCTTGCCGTGCTTGGGGCTCGGCCCTGGGTCATTCGATCGACGGTCCTCCTTAAGGCGGTTCTTATTGCAGGTTTCGGCGGATTACTTGGCCTAGCGCTTGGTGTGCTGCTTGCCAATGGACTTCTACAAACAGTAGGCGCCGATCTTGGAGCGGGCTACTTTGCCGATCAGTCGGCAGTGCTTCGTATTGCACCTTTGGGCCTCCTTGGTTTCTTTCTTCTTGCAGTGGGTCTGGGTCTTCTTAGTGGGCTAGGGCCAAGCATGCAGGCGCTGGCTCAGTCCCCGGTTCGAAGTCTGCATTGGGGCGCGGTGCAGGCCTCAAAGGTCTCTTCGCCTCAGCGTTGGCTTGCACTGTTGCTCTTCCTGTTGGGCCTTGCAGCCATGGCTGCGCCTTCGATTGGTGGCCTTGCACTGGCAGCCTACTTTGGCATTGCCTGTCTGTTGTTTGCAGCCGTGCTCCTTGTTCCTGATGTGGTTCGGATAGGTATTCTGGCCGGCATGCTTCTTGGCCTTCATGGCTCAAGCTCAAAAACCATGGCGGTCTGGCGGCTTCAGCAGGCCCCCGCCGCTTCAACAGCAATTGGCGCAGGTATTGTGGCTGCAGTGGCGCTGACTGTCGCCATGGCAGTGATGGTGACGAGCTTTCGTAGCTCGCTGGGCACCTGGCTTGAACAGGTTCTGCCCGCTGACCTTTACATCTCCACACGCGATCTTCCGAGCAACGAGCGGCTGCAAGACAAAGACCTCAGCAGCCTAAACGGTATGCCGGAGGTGCGCAGGTTGCATGCCAGCCTTCAGACCAGCGTACGTCTACGTGACGACCTTCCGGCGGTAACTCTTATTGCCAGGGACTTTCATGGCATGCGCCCCGAGGCGGTGTTACCTGTGATTAAGTCCCCTGTCGACACGGTGGGGCGGGCTGATGGTCAGAGGAATGCGCAGCCACCACCCGCGGACCCCAATGCCATAGGCGCCTGGGTCTCGGAGGCCATGAACCGCCTCTACGGATGGAAGGTTGGTGCCGTCTTTGAGCTGCCACTTACCAGTGCAGAAGGTATTCCCAAGGTTCAGCAGGCCTATGTTCTAGGCATCATCCGTGACTACGGTAGGCAGCACGGCACCGTTATTCTTGATCGGGATGACTACCGCCGAATCACGGGTGACACAAGCCTTACAGGGGTATCCATCTGGCTTGCGCCTCAGGAGACGGCCTCGACTGTTGTTGAAAAGATGCTGAAGCAGCCTGGGCTCTGGCCGAATCTGCGGTATGCCTCAACGCAAGACCTTCGTAAGCTTTCGTTGCAAATTTTTGATCGCAGCTTTGCGCTCACCTATGCACTGGAGCTTGCCGCACTCATTGTTGCGCTAGTGGCAGTGATCTCGGGCTGTGCCGCGCAGATGCTTTTACGTCGGCAGGAATTCGCGCTGTTACATCAACTTGGTCAGTCGGCAGGTCAGCGACTTGCCATGGTGGCCTGGGAGTCTCTTGGCCTTATTGGGTCAGTGGCCCTTTGGGGGCTTCTGCTCGGCCTTGGTATTGGTCTTATTCTTATCCATGTAGTAAACCCGCAGTCCTTTCATTGGACCATGGAGCTTAGTATTCCGACCGCGGAACTTGCTGTCTTTCTGGTCTGTGTTGTTAGCCTTGCGGTCAGTGCTTCTGTATTTACAGCCCATCGTTCGCTTCAGAGAAGTGGGCGTGCCCTGCACCTTGAACTCAGGCAAGACTGGTGAACCGACGTCGGCTCCTTCTTGCCACGGCGGCTTCAGGCCTCTGTTACCCGCATTTGGGCCGTGCTCAGTCAAAGCAGGCCCAGAGTGCATCGACAGCCAACAGGCAGGACTATGCAAAGGTGGTTTCTCGCCCACTGGTTTTTCCAGCCGACCATGGAGCACATCCCGCCTTTCGTACGGAGTGGTGGTACCTAACAGCCTGGATGGGGGATCTCAGCGATCAAGGCTTGGGCTCGGGTCCCAATGCCTTTGGTCTGCAAATCACGTTCTTTCGACGCCGAACCGGCATTGGTGAATTAAACCCCAGTCGCTTTGCGCCACGTCAGCTTCTCTTGGCCCATGCGGCAGTCTCCCTGCCATCCAAAGGTCTGCACCGCCACGATGAACGAGCGGGCCGGGCCGGGGTGGCCGGGGTTCGTTTTTCCGAGGCCACCACCGATCTCAGCCTCAACGGCTGGATATTTCGAAGGCTCGATTCAGGCCGTTACCTAGCCGAACTTACGCTGGGCGCGCAGACGCGGCTTCGCCTAAGCCTTGATCCCACCAAGTCGCCAACCCTGCGTGGCACCAACGGCTTCTCGCAGAAAGGACCGAGCGATGATTTTGCAAGCTTCTACTACAGCCATACGCACATGCAGGTACACCTTGAGGCCGAGTCCCAAGGCCAAGGTCTGGGGCTACCCAAGGTAAGCAAGGGTCTTGGCTGGTTCGACCACGAGTGGTCAAGCAGCATTCTGCCCCCCGGGGCAGTCGGCTGGGATTGGATTGGCATTCACCTTCTGGATGGAGGAAGTCTGATGGCCTTTCAGCTTCGCAGCCAGACGGCCGAGGCGGTCTGGACAGAGTTTGATGAGCGCGACCGACTGGGGCATCGAGTCGCCCTTACCCCCGGTGCTGCGGTTCGCTGGGAGGCGGTTGGCCAGTGGCGCTCGCCGAACTCGCTTGCGGTCTATCCAAGAGCCTGGATTCTGCATGCAGCAGGCCGCAGGCTTGAGATTCGGCCCGTGATGCCGAATCAAGAGTTTGATGGTCGATCCTCGACGGGCATTGTCTATTGGGAAGGCGCTGTTGAGCTGTACGATGCAAACAGACTTATGGGGCGTGGCTACCTTGAAATGACGGGTTACGCGCAGGCCATGCAGCTCTGAAAAATTTTAGTCTCTGCCTTTGCTGCCGAATTCATAAACAAAGTGCGGGACAATGAGGTGTCTCACCATAAAGGAGTTTTGAAGTGAAGAAGATGATTATTGTGGTGGTGGTGCTGGTTCTTATTGCGGGCGGCGCAGGAGGCTTTGCATTCATGCAATATTCATCAGCAAGTCAGGCCCAGGCCGAGCTAGAGAAGCTTCAAGAGATCCAACAGAAATTTGATGCACTGGTGAAAGAGTCGGAGAGTCAGCAGGCCTCTATTGCTTCTCTCATCGAGAAGGCCCAGCAGTTTGATGCTGTAAAGGAAGCCTTATCCAACGGCGTACTGCTACAAGACCTGGAGGCCATTCTTAAGGCGCAGCCGGCGCAAACTCCCGAGCGTATTCTTTCGCTCGGTGCCCTGCGGTTAATCGTAAAGGGTAAGAACGACCCTTCCACCACCGAGGCCTACGACCGAGCGCTACAAATGGTTGATATCGATAACAAGCTCGCCTCCATCTGTGCAGCCCAAGCCGGCATGATGGCAGCAGGTAAGAAGATTGAACTGCTTAGCGAATGTCGCAAGCGCCAAGATGCCATGGCTAGCGGCGCACCGGCTGCCCCGCCTGCACCCGCTGGGCCCGCAAATGCGCCCGCTGCTGCTCCTGCAGTGCAGCAGGCACCTGCCGCAGCCCGCTAAGGCCGTCGAGGTCTCACGCAAACGAAAGAGGGTGGTGGTCTTAACCTAGTTGTTCTTAAAGGCCTGAGGCTGTTCTTCCTGCGAGAAGGTAACAACATGGTCGACCTCAAGCCGAATACCAATGGGTTCGTTTAAGGGGTGATCGTGGTGGCTTGGAACAAGCGACAAGATTCGTTCACCGTTTGGAAGCTCAAGCGTATAAAGGAAGTCAGCGCCTCGAAAGTTTTTCTGTACAACTTTTGCCTTCAGACTGCTGTCGTCGTCGTGCACCACATCGTCAGGACGAAGAAGCACGCGCACCAGTTTCTCGGGATATTCTTCATCACAGCAACAGTCTGCTAAGGGGAGGCTTCCCAGAAGCGTGGTCACAGAGTGGTCACACTGACGGCCTGATATAAGAGCGCCCTCACCAATAAAACGCGCGACATCCACCGAGCAGGGTTCGTGATAGACCTCATAAGGGCTGCCCCACTGTACAACGCGCCCCTCAAACATGACCCCAAGCTGGTCAGCCATGGTGAAGGCTTCGGTCTGATCATGCGTCACGACAATAGCGGTGGTCTTTGCAGCCTTAAGAATCTCGCGAACCTCGCGGGCAAGACGTGCCCGTAGCGAGGGGTCTAGGCTTGAAAATGGTTCATCAAGCAAGATAATTTGCGGCTCGGGTGCGAGCGCGCGAGCGAGGGCAACGCGCTGGGCCTGCCCGCCCGAGAGTTCATGAGGCATTCGGTCATGAAGCTCGGCTAGTCCTACGAGTTCAAGCATAGCCTTCGCCCGACTCCCATGGGCGGCGGTGGCGTCTTGGGGGCGGCCACGGGTCAGGCCAAACAAAATATTGGCCTCAACAGTAAGGTGAGGGAAGAGGGCGTAGTCTTGAAAGACCATCCCAACGCCGCGTTGCTCAGGCGGCATGCAGACTGAACCCTCAGTAACGACATGGCCGTCAATAAGAATACGTCCTATACTGGGCTCGACGAATCCAGCAATAGCGCGCAACAAAGAACTTTTTCCGCAGCCCGACGGGCCAACAAGGCAGGCGATGTCGCCCTTTCCAACATCAATGCTCAGGTTGTCCACTGCCTTTGTCAGCCCCTGAGGCCCCATATAGCTTAGAGACAGGCAGTCAATTTGCAGTCGTGATGCCATAAACGTCTACCTTCCTTTTTCTTTTCCCAGTTGTCTAGGCGGAGGGCTTACACCAATTAATGCTTGCAGCTGGTCTTGGGCGGTTGATGCCCGGCTCACTGCGGAACTGCCCACAGGCGCCCGAGGTCGCTTTAGTTCATAGCTGCCATCGGGCCGCATCTGCCAGGCCTGGGCCGAGGTCTGAAGATGCACCCGGAGCCCTTCGCGAAGAACCCGTTGTTTGAGGGCCCGGTTCAAAACAGGTACCGCAATTTCAACACGACGGAAAAAATTACGATCCATCCAATCGGCGCTCGAGAGATAAAGGTCATCGGCGCCGTTGTTTCGAAAGTAAAAGATTCGGCTGTGTTCTAAAAACCGACCAATCGCAGAACGTACCCTAATATTTTCAGAGAGCCCCTTAATACCCGGCCGCAACATGCACACACCGCGAACAATCAAGTCCACCTTTACCCCCGCCTGACTTGCCTTGTAAAGTGCTTCAATGACTTCGAGCTCAACAAGGGAGTTCATTTTTGCAATAACCAAGCCACGTCCACCCGACTTGGCAATGGTAACTTCGCGTCGAATAGCCTTCAGAATCTGACTATGAAGGGTGAAGGGCGACTGCCACAACTTACTGAGGGGCCTGGCCTTTCCAAGCCCCGTGAGCTGGTGAAAGACTTCATGGGCCTCGGCGCAGAGTGTGGGGTCGGCCGTAAAGAGCCCAAAATCGGTGTAGAGGCGGGCTGTTCGCGGATGGTAATTCCCAGTGCCAAAGTGCACATAACGCTTGAGGCCCGTTTTCTCTCGCCTAACAACAAGGCACATTTTTGCGTGGGTTTTATTTCCAACTACGCCAAAAACGACATGGGCACCGACGTTTTCAAGCCGTGACGCCCAGCTTATGTTGGTCTCCTCATCAAAACGCGCCATAAGCTCAACCACAGCAGTAACCTCTTTGCCACTGCGCGCTGCGGTGATAAGCGACTCCATAATTTCAGAGGTCTGACCTGTTCGGTAGATGGTCATGCTGATGGCGACCACCGCAGGGTCGCTTGCTGCGGCAGCAATGAAGTCAGTTACGGTTGAAAACGACTCGTAGGGGTGATGCACCAATAGATCCGACTTGGCGATGACTTCAAAGGGCTCCTGCGCAGAAAAGGTGGCTGGGTAGACCGGTGTGTAGGCTGGAAACTTTAATCCGGGCAGGTCGATCAGGTCGGGAAGGTTCATCAACCGCACCAGGTTCACCGGACCTTTGACCCGGTAACAATCCTTTGCAGTCAGGCGATGCTCGGTTAACAGCCTGTGCACCACCTCCTCGGGCATGTTGTCGGAGACTTCAAGCCTTACCGCATCCCCAAACTGGCGCTGAGACAACTCGCCACGCAAGGCCTCTCGCAAATCGGTTACCTCTTCATCATCGACGAAGAGGTCGCTGTTACGCGTGACGCGGAATTGATAGATGCCCGTTACTGTCATACCCGGGAAAAGCTCACCAACACCGTTATTTAAGATCGAGCCAAGCATCATGAAGCCAAATGAATGGCCAGAGACCTCTTTGGGGACGGGCGTGAGCCTTGAGAGAATTCGCGGTGCCTGAAGCACGGCAAGCTTACTGCTGCGGCCGTAAGAATCTTCGCCCTCCAGGGTGGCAATAAAATTAAGGCTTTTATTAAGAACGCGTGGGAAAGGGTGTGACGGCTCAAGGCCAATGGGGGTTAGGACCGGAAGTACCTCCTCCATAAAGTAGTTGTGAGCCCATTCGCGCCGTTGTGCATTGAAGTCGGCAAGGAAATGAAGGACGACGTCTTTCTCGGCAAGCTGCGGCAAAATACTGTCGTTGAGAATGTCGTATTGCTGAGCCACCAGTTGTTGAGCGCGTGCTGCAATTTTGTTGAAGCTTTCTTCGGCCGAAGAACCATCTGCTTCCACTGCATTGGGCTGCTGCTTTAACTTGGCCTTTAGGCCCGAGACACGTATCTCAAAAAGTTCGTCAAGGTTGCTTGAAACAATACAAACATAACGAAGCCTCTCAAGAAGCGGAACTGACGGGTCGATTGCAAGCGACAAGACACGTTCATTAAAGGCAAGCAAGCTAAGCTCACGATTAATAAACTGGCCCTCACCCGCGGTCGGTGCCGTTAGAAAACGAGACTGGGTTTTGGACTGCTGGAACGCGATCATGATGGCTACAGTTTAGCCTTGCTTATAATCCAGCGCATGACCAGCGATCCCAGCGTAATCCAAGGGTCTTCAACCTTGGCCCATGATGACTCCTTCACCGGGCCCGACGACGAGCCCCAGCTCGTAGCCGCAGTCGACCTCGGCTCAAACTCTTTCCACTTGCTTGTCGGTCGCGTTCAGCCCACCCGATCGGGGCTTCAGGTTATTCCAATTGACAGCCTTAAAGAGGCCGTTAGGTTAGCCTCGGGACTCTCGTCTGAAAAGCGACTTGATGCCAGCTCTCAGGCCCGCGCCCTGGCAGCTTTACAGCGTTTTGGGGAGCGGCTTCGCCTGTTTCTTCCCAAGACCGTGCGTGCGGTCGCAACCAACACCTTTCGCGTGGCAAAAAATGGCCCAGAATTCTTGCGAACCTGCGAGGCAGCACTTGGCTTTCCTATTGAAATTATTGCTGGCAAGGAAGAGGCAAGGCTTATTTATAACGGCGTAGCCCACAGCCTGTCAGCTGACGGCCGTAAAAGACTTGTTATTGACATCGGTGGCGGTTCGACAGAACTGATTGTGGGTGTTGATGACCAGCCACTGACCCTTGAAAGTGTGTTTGTAGGCTGCATCCGATTTAGCCATGAATTCTTTCCGAAGGGTGAACTCACCAAGGCTGGCTTTCGCGAGGCCATTTTTGCTGCAAGGAAAGACCTTCAGGTTGTGGCCGGTGGTATCAAGGCGCAGGGCTGGGACTATGCCTTGGGCTCCAGTGGAACCGCCCGTACTATTGCCGACCTGAGCTATACGCTAACGGGCGAGCACGGTATTCGGCTTGAGACCATGCGGGAAATCGTCACACGATTAGTGAAGTCGGGCTCGGTCGATACGGCCGACCTTCCCAGCATCAAGGCCGACCGCGGTGTTGTTCTTCCAGGGGGCCTCAGCATTTTAATAGCGGCATTTGAGGAGCTTGGAATACAGGAAATGCAGTACTCCGAGGGGGCTCTGCGCCTTGGCGTACTGTATGACCTGGTTGGTCGGGCTGGTCAGCACGACCTCAGGTCGATTACTGTCGAGCAGTTCATGACCCGTTATCAGGTCGATCAGGCCCAGGCATCTCGTATTGCAAACCTTAGTAGCAAGTTCTGGAGCCAGATCAACCTGGGTAGCCTTGAAGAAAGGCAGGCATTGGCAGGTGCTCTCGACTGGTCCTCTCGTCTACTCGAGATTGGTCACTCGGTCTCGCATAACAGCTATCACAAGCATTCGGCCTACCTTGTTGCGCAGTCGGATATGCCAGGCTTTTCCAAGAAGGACCAGCAGATGATGCATTTTTTGGTGTTGGGCCATGTCGGTAAGCTTGCGAAGGTTCAGATAGGTCTTGGTGACCGGTTGCAGACAGCGGCTCTTGCCTGCCTGCGTCTTGCTGCTATCTTTTACCGCAGCAGGGTAAACGTCCGGCTTCCGGCGATGAGTTTAAGGGTTCAGGCCAGTGCCTTTGAGCTTCAGGTCGAGGGCCAGTGGCTTGCCCGCCATCCGCTTACTCGCTTCACGCTCGATCAAGAGCGCTTAGAATGGGGCAAAGTGGGGCTCGACTTCCAAATCGTTGAGGTGCGCAAGAAGCCGGTTGAGTAGTTGTTTCACGCCCTTATCCTTTTTAGTTGGTTGATGACCGAATGCCGAAGTGACGGGCGTATTTGGGGTTCATGGTGTTCAGGTTAAGCAGCATCAAAAAGTCTGCCGTGTTGAAATCGGGGTCCCAGGAGGGAGGGCTACAAACCTTCGCGCCAATGCGTACGTAGCCCTTGATTAGGGGAGGCTCCACGACATTGGGCTCGCGCTCGAGACGTTCAAGCGGAAGGGGATGTCGAGGAAAACCCATAAGCTCGCTTGGTGCGAGAGCCTTGCGTTCAAGCATGTCCCATAAGCTTGCTGCTGTGCGGCCGCCGTCGCGCATGCTAACGCTTGCGCATCCAATGAGGTTGGAATACCCAAAGTGCTGCATGTACCGAGCAATTCCCGACCAAAGCAACATAATGACGCTGCCATTGCGATGATCGGGATGGACACAGGAACGGCCAAGCTCAACCATCGATCCACGTAGGTTGTTTAGGCGGGTAATAAAGAACTCGGTCTCGCTGTAGTAGCCCTTTAAGCGTTTGGCCTGGCGCGGGTCGAGAATACGGTAGGTGCCGACAATCTCCTGCGACTGTTGGTCACGCACAATTAGGTGATCGCAGTAGGCATCAAATAGATCTTCATCAACACCTGGAATCCGGCTCGAAATAGTGGCCTGGTATTCCTGCGTAAAAACGGAGTATCGAAGGCGCTGCGCCTCGCGAAGTTCCTCAAGGCTACGCGCAAAGCACATGGTGTAACGTTCGTTGAGCTCTGACTTCTCGTAGAGCTCAAGGGATGGAGGCGCTCGAAAAACAGGGAGATTCGCCGCAATGCTGTCTTTTTTTCCAACTAGGCCGGGCTGAAATAAATAAGAACCGTCAGATTTCTGAAACTTCTGGGCCCAGGCCTGCGGCACGAGTTTACGGAAATAATGTTTGATCATTGCTTCTCCAAGTAAACGTCTAACAGTCAACGGTCTCAGCATGCGACTTTTCGTTGACAGCTTCGTGTCGGTTTGATGACGAAACCGTGACTTTGCCAATGCCAGCCGAAATGCCTACAATCGGAAGCTTCGGCAGGCGCGTAGCTCAGCTGGTTAGAGCACCACCTTGACATGGTGGGGGTCGTTGGTTCGAGTCCAATCGCGCCTACCAATGCCAATCAGGTTTTTTCTCGTCTTGACGCTCAGGTCTGCTTCACTATGGTCCAAATCACCCTACCCGACGGCTCTACCCGGTCGTTTGATCATCCCGTCACGGTTGCGCAGGTTGCTGAATCCATTGGTGCCGGCCTCGCCAAGGCCGCCCTTGCGGGCCGTGTGAACGACACCCTTGTAGACACGTCTTTTCCAATCGAGGTCGACTCTCGGCTCGCAATCGTCACCGAGAATGACCCCGAGGGCCTCGAAATTATTCGGCATTCCACCGCACACCTGCTTGCCTACGCAGCCAAATTACTCTTTCCCGACCTGCAGGTCACCATTGGCCCAGTGATTGACAACGGCTTTTATTACGACTTTTCTTACAAGCGGCCATTAACGCCAGAAGACCTGCAGGCCCTTGAAGAAAAGATGAAAGAGCTCGCAGCCAAGAACGAGCCTGTTCACCGCGAGGTCTGGTCGCGCGATGAGGCAGTTCAGTTGTTTAAGTCGATGGGCGAGCATTACAAAGCAGAAATCATCTCGGCCATTCCAGCCAATGAGCCCTTGTCCTTGTACCGTGAGGGCAGTTTTGTCGATCTCTGCCGCGGGCCTCATGTGCCATCCACCGGCAGGCTTAAGGTCTTCAAGCTCATGAAAGTCGCAGGGGCTTATTGGAGGGGTGACCACCGAAACGAAATGCTGCAAAGGGTCTACGGAACGGCCTGGGTCTCGAAGGCAGATCTGGAGCAGCACCTTCATCGCATTGAAGAGGCCGAAAAGCGTGACCACCGCAAGCTTGGGAAGTCACTCGATCTCTTTCACGTGCAGGACAATGCGCCGGGTCTGGTCTTTTGGCATCCGAAGGGCTGGACGCTCTGGCAGGAGATTGAGCAATACCTTCGCCGGGTCTACCGCGCCTCGGGCTATCAGGAAATACGTTGTCCCCAGATTCTCGACCGCTCGCTCTGGGAGCGCAGTGGGCACTGGGAGCACTACAAAGACAATATGTTTACCACCGCCTCCGAAAACAGGGAGTACGCGGTCAAGCCCATGAACTGTCCGGGGCATATTCAGGTCTACAACTCGGCCTTACGAAGCTATCGCGACCTCCCTTTGCGTTATGGTGAGTTCGGTTCCTGCCATCGGAACGAGTCCTCTGGAAGCCTTCATGGTCTTATGCGTGTTCGCGGCTTTACCCAAGACGACGGTCATATTTTTTGCACGGAAGACCAGATTCAGGCCGAAGTACAAGATTTCACCCAACGACTCCTAAAGGTCTATAAAGACTTTGGCTTCAACGACGTGGTTTACAGGCTCTCAACACGCCCAGAAAAGCGTGTGGGCTCGGATGCCATCTGGGATAAGGCGGAGAAGGCTCTTTCGGATGCACTTGACACGGTAGGCGTGGACTGGGAACGCCTACCCGGTGAGGGAGCTTTTTATGGGCCCAAAATTGAATACAGCCTTAAGGACTCCTTAGGCCGTATCTGGCAGTGCGGCACCATTCAAGTTGACTTCAACATGCCCGAGCGGCTTGGGGCCGAGTACGTGGCTGAAGACAACAGCCGCAAACACCCGGTTATGCTTCACCGGGCAATCGTGGGCTCGCTCGAGCGCTTCATCGGTATTCTTATCGAAAACTTCGGCGGGGCCTTTCCAGTTTGGCTTTCTCCCATTCAGGCTGTTGTGGCAAGTATTTCCGAAGGGCAGGCCGACTATGCCGCCCATGTTGCAAAAATGTTGCAAGACCAGGGGCTCCGCGCCGAAGCGGATTTGCGGAATGACAAAATTTCCTACAAAATCCGAGAGTTAAGCCTTCAGAAAATCCCTTACCTCCTGGTTGTGGGCAACCAGGAAAAAGAAACAGGCTGTGTGTCTGTTCGTCGAAGGGGCGGGGAAGACCTTGGTGTCATGCCCCTGAAGGATGTTCTTAATTTGTTTAAGCAAGATCTTGAAGAGGGTTCATAATCGCTACCGAAAAACTACATCGCGTTAATTCTGAAATAACGTCTTTAGAAGTCCGCCTTATAGGCGCCGATAATCAAGCCCTTGGTATCGTCAAGCTAGCAGAGGCCCTACGGCTTGCCGAAGAAGAGGCTGTCGATTTAGTTGAGATCGCACCGCAGGCAGACCCCGTGGTCTGCAAGCTCATGGATTACGGCAAGTTTAAATATCAGGAACAAAAGCGCGCACACGATGCACGGCTGAAGCAGAAAACAATTCAGGTTAAAGAGGTAAAGTTTCGCCCCGGCACCGACGAGAACGATTACCAGGTTAAACTTCGCAACTTAACTCGTTTTCTTGAAGAAGGCGATAAGGCCAAAATTACCATTCGTTTCCGGGGTCGTGAAATGGCCCACCAAGAGTTCGGAATGCGAATGCTTGAAAGGGTCCGCGATGATCTTGCGGAGCTAAGCCAGGTTGAACAAATGCCCAAGCTCGAGGGCCGGCAGATGGTCATGATTATGGCGCCCAAGCGCAAAAAGACGGCGGCCGGCGTCTAGGATTGTTAGTGAAGTTGAAGTTGAAGGTAAGTTGTAGTGGAAGTCGTTGACTAGGCTGCTGTAGGTTTCAAAGCAAGAGCACGGCGCTCTTCACCTTCAGGGCTGTTAGAAAGGGGAGCATTCAATGCCCAAAATGAAGACCAAAAAGGCTGCTGCAAAGCGCTTTATGGCTCGTGGAAGTGGGTCGATCAAGCGTGGCCGTGCCACCAAGCGCCATATTCTTACCAAGCGCACAACGAAAAACAAGCGTCAGTTGCGTGGAACCCTTACAGTGCATCCGTCCGACCTGAAGCAGGTTCGCGACATGATGCCCTACGCGTAAAGGAGACCGACCATGCCTCGAGTTAAACGTGGAGTCACCGCGCGTGCGCGTCACAAAAAAATTCTTGCCCTTGCCAAAGGTTTCCGAGGACGTCGTAACAATGTCTTTAGAGTGGCCAAGCAGGCGGTTATGCGGGCGGGTCAGTATGCCTACCGTGACCGGCGCAATCGTAAGCGCGTCTTTCGTGCCCTTTGGATTACCCGCATCAATGCGGCCTGTCGTCAACACGACCTTAGTTACAGCCGGTTTATCAACGGGCTGAAGAAGGCGGGTATCACGATGGACCGAAAACTGCTGGCTGATCTTGCTGTCACCGACAAGGCCGCCTTCGAGGCGATCGTCAAGCAGGCCAAAGACGCTCTGCAGTAACGCAGGCGTCCAGGCCATCGTTCGCCTCTATTCCAAATGTCCGGCACTGGTACAGACCAGCAGCTGGTTGACGAGGCTCGCATGGCATTCCATGCAGCCTCCGATCCAGCCTCCCTTGAGAACGCCAAGGCTAAATTCTTAGGTAAATCGGGGCTCATCACCGAGCAGCTCAAAAAGCTTGGGGGGCTTGGGCCCGAGCAGAAGAAGCTAGAGGGCGCTCGCATCAACGCGCTTAAGGGCGAAATTGAAGCCTTACTGAGCCATCGTCGCGAGGCGCTTGCCCAAGCTCAACTTGCTGCCAAGTTGGCCCAGGATCGTCTTGATATCTCAATGCCTGGTCGCGGTATGTCCGCAGGAAGTCTTCACCCCGTTATGACGACCTGGCAACGTGTTGAGGCTATTTTTAAATCGATGGGCTTTGATGTAGCAGATGGTCCAGAAGTTGAGACCGATTGGACAAACTTCACAGCTTTAAACAATCCCGAGAACCACCCTGCGCGCTCGATGCAAGACACCTTCTATCTCGATCTACGCGATGCCGATGGACTGTCCCTTTTGCTGCGCACTCACACAAGTCCAATGCAGGTGCGTTATGCACGTAGCCATCGGCCTCCCTTGCGCGTCATTGCACCGGGACGCACCTACAGGGTGGACAGTGACGCCACCCACTCGCCTATGTTCCATCAGGTGGAAGGGCTTTGGCTGGGAGAGCAGGTGAGTTTTACCGACCTCAAGGGGCTTTACTTCGAGTTCCTCTGCGCCTTTTTTGAGACCAAAGACCTCGATATCCGTTTCCGTCCCTCGTTCTTTCCTTTTACCGAGCCCTCGGCAGAAGTGGACATGCGATTTTCAACGGGGCCGCTTAAGGGACGATGGCTCGAGATATCAGGGGCAGGACAGGTTCATCCCAAAGTTATTCAGAATTTTGGCTTTGATCCGCAAGAGGTCATTGGCTTTGCCTTCGGAAGCGGGCTCGAGCGCCTCACCATGTTGCGCTATGGCATTGATGACCTGCGGCTCTTCTTTGAGAACGACCTGCGCTTTTTGCGTCGGTTTGCCTAAGGACACGCCATGAGAGTGCCTGAGAGCTGGCTGCGCCAATGGGTTCCAACCGATGCCTCCGTGGAGCAAATAGCCGACGCCCTTACGATGGCCGGCCTTGAAGTGGAGTCGCTGGAGGCCTTAGCGCCTGCGTTTACTGGCGTTAAAGTCGCCTTCATTGAATCGGCAGAGCGCCATCCCAATGCCGATCGACTTCAGGTCTGCCAGGTTCGCGTCAACGAAGGT
This sequence comes from Bordetella parapertussis, assembly GCA_945901825.1. GTDB lineage: Bacteria > Pseudomonadota > Gammaproteobacteria > Burkholderiales > Burkholderiaceae_A > Hahnella. The sequence goes on along the minus strand of CAMDMC010000019.1, from coordinate 7,473 downwards.
GAGCCCAGTCGGCAGATTATCTGCGGAGCCCCCAATGCCAGAGCAGGGCTCTGGGTTGCCTGTGCGGTCGACGGTGCAGTCCTTCCCGGCGACTTTCGTATAAAAATTGCCAAGATGCGTGGTGTTGAGAGCCAGGGCATGCTCTGCTCCAGCAAAGAACTGGGTCTGTCGGAGGAAAGTGAAGGCATTGTCGAGCTCAACGCACTGCAGAGCCTTACCCTTGGTCAAGATCTTCGCGATGCACTGGGGCTTGATGACAAGGTTTTGGAAATTAAGCTCACGCCCAATCGCCCCGACTGCCTCTCGATTCGGGGTGTTGCACGAGAGCTGTCAGCGATATTGGCCCAGCCTCTTGCCCAGCAGCCCGAGTTTCAACAAAGCCAGTCCTTGCAGGCAGCACCTAAGCTTGCTGAGGCACCACGTATTGCTATTCGCGATGAGGCACGAACCGCGGGATCTGCGTTGTGTGGGCGATTCTCAAGCCGCATCATTCGCGGTGTCGATGCAAGCCAGCCTACTCCCGCCTTCATTCGGCGGCGCCTTGAGCAGGCTGGTCAACGATCCATCTCCATTCTGGTTGATCTGTCTAATTACGTCATGCTGGCCCTTGGGCGGCCCACCCATATTTTTGACCTCGACCTTATTGAACCTCTGCAGGATGCTCAGCTTGAAGTTCGTTGGGCGCGAGAAGGCGAGCGGTTCGAGTTGCTTAATGGCAGCTCGCCCGCGCTTGGCCCTTCGTTTGGCGTTATTGCAGATTCGAAGGGGCCAGTTGCTCTGGCAGGCATTATGGGCGGGCAGCGCACAGCCGTAAGCACCGGCACCAAGAATATTCTTCTCGAGGCGGCCTTCTGGTGGCCGGATGCCATTCGAGGTCGTAGTCAGAAATTGAAGTTTTCGTCCGATGCTGGCTATCGTTTTGAGCGCGGGGTGAGCGCTGAGTCCACGGTTGAAGAGCTCGAGCTTCTCACCGCACTTATCCTTGAGTATTGTGGCGGCGACTGGGGTCCTGTGAACGATATCCATATCGAGTCGCCTGCGCGGTTACCTGTTCAGCTGCGTCATCACCGCCTGGAACGGCTGATGGGCATAAGTTACGCTACCGACGAGGTTTTGTCGGTTTTTGCGCGTCTAGGGCTTCGCTGCCAGTCCACCGGGGAGGGCCCTGAAACAATCTATCAGGTTCAGCCCAGCGCTGAACGGTTCGACCTGGAGTGTGAAGAAGACCTTGTGGAAGAGGTTGCTCGAATTGTTGGTTTCGATCGCATCCCCCTGCAGGCGCCTAGTGCATTGCTTCAGGCGCGCCTAGCCCCCGAAACATCGCGTTCCATTCACACCCTTCGCGCCCAGATGGCGAATCTTGGCTACCACGAGGCGGTGACTTATGGGTTTACCGACTCCAAGCTTGCGCAGTGGTTTGTAAGCAACCCTGACAGTCTACTTAAGTTGCTCAACCCCATTGCCAGCCAGTTTGACGTCATGCGCCCGTCCATTGTTGCAGGCCTGCTGCGGGTGGCCAACGAGAACCAAGCCCGTCAAGAGCAGCGCATTCGCCTCTTTGAAATTGGCCGTGTTTTTAGCCGGCAGCCAGAGCCAGGCGATGTGGCCGACGCGATGTCGGTACCGGGCGTCTGGCAGCCCCAGAGGCTCGCCGCCTTTGCAAGCGGGCTCGCCTTTCCCTTGCAATGGGGGCTTGAAAGCAGGGCAGTCGACTTCTTTGACCTAAAGGGTGATCTTCAACAGCTTGGCCTTCTTCAGGCCACCGGTTTGCAACAGTATTCATCAGGCGACGCTGCAGCCATACGGGTGCGTCCATTAACCGAGCATGAGGCTTCGCAAAGCTATCGCTTCCTGCATCCTGGCCGCTCAGCCCTGGTTATTGACCCAGGCGAGCAGGTTTGCGGTTGGTTTGGGGAGCTGCATCCCAGTCTTCTAAACGAACTTGAGCTTCAGTCGGGCAGCCTTGCCCTTGAGCTTGATCTTGAACTGCTCGTGAAACAACCTTGGCCGTCCGTGGTCTCACCGTCCAAATTCCCCAGCATGGAACGCGACCTCGCTTTTATTCTTCCAAAGGCTGTTCCCCTAAGTCAGGTAATCAGTGTAATTAAAGACTTAAAAAATCAATCAAAACAGTACGATAAACTAGTGAACTTCATGTTGTTTGATCAGTACGTCGGGCAAGGCATAAATTCAGACGAAAAAAGTCTTGCTTTCAGGTTCTTATTTCAAGATACTGAGAAAACACTTGAAGTTCAGGAAGTCGACGATCTGCTTGGCGAAATCACGAACAGGGTCGTCAAAGACTGCCAGGCGCGACTCAGAGGGGCCTCGTAAACCGTGTTAACCGAATCCAAATCCAGTTCCGTTGCAGGTGGCGCTTCCCCGGAGGCCGCTGCAGACTCCGCTGCCCTCACCAAGGCGGAAATGGCCGATGTTCTTTTTGACCAGGTTGGTCTCAACAAACGTGAATCCAAAGAAATGGTGGATGCCTTCTTTGATGAGCTAAGGGCCTGCCTTGTGCGAGGCGAAATGGTCAAGCTTTCGGGGTTCGGTAACTTCCAGCTGCGGGACAAGCCATCGCGACCTGGGCGAAACCCCAAAACAGGCGAGTCCATTCCTATTTCGGCAAGACGTGTTGTTACCTTCCACGCCAGTCAAAAGCTAAAAGCAGTAGTTCAGGACCCCAAGGCAGTGCAGGCGGGTCTTAACGATGGTAACTCGGGTTCCATCGAGGCCTAAGGCAGTCAAAGCCCTGACATGGCCGAGATCAGCTTACCCACCATCCCCTCGAAGCGCTACTTCACAATTGGTGAAGTCAGTGAGCTTTGCAATGTGAAGCCCCATGTTCTTCGCTACTGGGAACAAGAGTTCTCTCAGCTTCGACCGGTCAAGCGTCGCGGAAACAGGCGTTACTACCAGCACCACGAGGTCATGCTGATTCGTCGGATTCGCGAGCTTCTCTACGAGGAAGGCTTCACTATCAATGGCGCCCGTTCTCGGCTTACTGAGCTTAATCGGGTGACCAGTCTTGACTCGCTCTCGGCCATTACTCCACTTGGAGCTATGGCAGACGCCCGAGCCGCAAACTTCACGTCCACAAAGAGCCTTCCGGCAGCGAAGGACCAGGCTCACTCCGAGATCGTGGAGGCTTCTGCCGACGTAGCAAGCACAACAATTACGCCTACTCTTCGGATCGAACTCGAGCAGGTGCTTCGCGCACTTAAGGGCTAGGCCGTTTCTTTATAAAGGGCCGGTCACGCTCAGATCGCCTTTCAGCAGGCGCATTTGATACAATGAAAGGCTTCGGTCGGGGCGTAGCGCAGCCTGGTAGCGCACTTGCATGGGGTGCAAGGGGTCGGATGTTCGAATCATCTCGCCCCGACCAAAATCTGGGAGTCAAACAATGGCAGATGTCGTTCTGACAGAAGTCCACGGCAAGGTTGGTCTCATCACCATAAACCGGCCCGAGGCACTTAATGCACTAAATAACGACGTTATGGACGGCATCGCAAAGGCCATCGAACGCTTTGAGGCTGACGAGACTATTGCGTGCATAGTACTTACCGGTAACGAAAAGGCTTTTGCCGCAGGTGCTGACATCGCCTTCATGAAGGACTTCAGTTATGTGCAAAACTACAAGTCCAACTTCATTACACGCAACTGGGAATCCATTGCCTCGGCTCGTAAACCTGTTATTGCGGCTGTTTCCGGCTTTGCACTGGGAGGGGGCTGCGAAGTGGCCATGATGTGCGACATCATTTACGCTTCCGATACGGCGAAGTTTGGCCAGCCAGAAATTAAGCTTGGTATTCTTCCCGGCGCAGGCGGTACCCAACGACTTCCACGTGCAGTGGGAAAGGCAAAGGCTATGGACCTCTGCCTCACAGCTCGTATGATGGACGCCCACGAGGCCGAGCGTGCTGGGCTTGTCTCGCGGGTGTTTCCTGCCGACCTACTTCTTGCCGAGACACTTAAGGCCGCAGCCGTCATGGCCGAGTATTCTTTACCGGTTCTCATGATGGTGAAAGAGTCGGTCAACCAGTCGTTTGAATCAAGCCTTAGCCAAGGCGTGAACTTCGAGCGCAGGCTTTTTCACTCCGTCTTCGCTCTTGAAGACCAGAAAGAGGGCATGGCTGCCTTCGTTGAAAAACGCAGGCCAGCCTTTAAGAACCAATAAGGTTAGCGAGCAGCCTGTTGGTAAAAGCCGCCCCCTTACTTTCAACCAGCCTTCAAGAAATTATTAGTGCAGGTGTTGTGTAGGCGATTCCCCGTCTTCGGGGAGTTCTGCATGAACCATCTCGCCTTCGAGGTTCGGATACAAAGGTGCGCCGCAGTCTTCGCAGTATTCCATGGGCATACGCTGACGTAGCATTTCAATCTTTTGAACGCCAGCCTCTTTAAGAATGGCTTCAATCTCTTCCACGACGTCGCTCATCTCGTCTTCGGGCCCAAGTAAAGGCCAGACAACGCCATGAATAACTTCGTCTTCGCTATGACTTATAAAGCCAATGCGATACTCCTCAAGCTGTCGGTTGTAGCAACCACCAATAACAGCAATAAGCATGTTGGGTGCAATACCAAGACTGGTTGATAAGAAGGCAACGGATGCGGTAACCGAGAACGGTCTTGCTGCGCGGTCTGCATCACGGCAGGCCACGTAATAGGCTCGTGGAAGCATGGGTTCGAAGCCGCAGGCTGGAAGCAGATTCGTTAGGCTTTCATTTCCCGACTTACGCCAGGCGGCAAGTACATCGTCACGACTAAGCATGCCCTCTTGCCAGAGGAAAAGAGGAGATCCTTTCTTCACGCTGGCAACACCAAGAAGGTAGCGCTGATCGGCAAGAAACTGTGCGGTTTCGCCCAAGGACTGAGGGTCTACCTCGAATACACCCGAGGGCAGGGCCTTGGCCAGTTGATCGCGCAGCTCGGCTGTTTCACCAAAACTTGAGGGCAACTGATCGGGGGAGAAAAAATAATTCGCCACAGCCAGATCAACCCCCTCGCAAAAAACCTCCTCGGCCAAAGATTTTTTAAGGCTTCGAATAATGGAGTCACTAAGTAACCTCGTGGGTAACGGCATGCGTGACCAGGCAAGTACGGGTGCAGCAAAAAGCAGAAGGTCACGTGAACCCTCATTCGTCTGGACCTCGGCAGATTCCACTCGTCCCTCGATGGCATCTGCAAGCTCTTCATAGGCGCGCGACTCTCGATCGGCAAGCCTATCGAGCGCTGCATTAAGAGAGCCTTCGTCACCTGTGGCAAGAAGTGCATCAATCTCAACATCGAGCCGTGTCTCCCAGAACCTGTCCTCGGCGCGACTTCCCGACTGGGCGAGACCCTCAGAGAGCTGAATAAGGCTATCGGCCTCACGTGAGGCCCTGCCGCGTCGGGACGAAGGGGAGGTTTTCATGCAGCCATTAGCTCGCGAAGAACATAGGGAAGAATACCACCGTGGCGGAAGTAATCGACCTCGATGGGTGTGTCGATGCGGCACAAAAGCGTAACCCTAAACTGCTCGCCATTCTTACGCGTCACCGAGAGTTCAAGGTCTTGTTGGGGTGCGAGGCTAGCAGGAATATCGAGATCGAAGCTTTCAGTGCCATCAATGCCAAGGGTCTGTGCAGACTCACCTGTTCTGAACTGCAGAGGAAGCACCCCCATGCCCACAAGGTTTGAACGATGAATACGCTCAAAGGAACGGGCAACAACAGCACGAACCCCCAGTAACTGGGTTCCCTTGGCGGCCCAGTCACGTGAGGACCCCGTGCCATATTCTTCGCCGCCAAAGACAATGGTGGGGGTGCCTTGAGCCTGGTAGGCCATAGCTGCATCGTAGATAAAGACCTGCTCGCCACTGGGTTGCATAACCGTTAGGCCACCCTCTTCACGACTGCCGTCCCCCTTCACAGGAAGCATAAGGTTCTTAATACGAACGTTGGCAAATGTTCCTCGCATCATGACATCGTGGTTGCCACGTCGAGAACCATAGCTGTTGAAGTCGGCCTTCACCACGCCATTTTCTGTAAGGAAACGCCCGCCTGGCGATGCCTCTTTAATGGAGCCTGCGGGTGAAATATGGTCGGTCGTTACAGAGTCACCAAGAATGGCAAGCGCCCGTGCGCCTTTGATGCTAACTGTTTCCGATGGTGACATGGAGAAACCGTCGAAAAAGGGCGGCCGAGCAATGTAAGTTGACTTTGGCCAGTCGTAGACCTGACCAAGGGTTCCTTGAATGTTGTTCCAAAGATGATGGTCTTTGGTGAGGTTTCCATAGAGACGCCGGAAGATCTCTGGGTCGCGGGCATAGCCCATTACGGCGGCAACCTCTTGGCTTGTTGGCCAGATGTCCTTCAGATAGACCGGGCCGTTTGTTCCCTGCCCAACAGGTTCGGTGCCCAGGTCAACCTGAACACTTCCCGCAATGGCGTAGGCGACGACAAGGGGAGGGGATGCCAAAAAGTTGGCGCGCAGGTTGGGGTGGATACGCGCCTCAAAGTTGCGGTTGCCCGACAACACCGCTGCGCAGACCAGATCGTTATTCACGATGGCCTCATTGACTTCTGGCAGAAGGTCTCCGGCATTACCAATGCAGGTAGTGCAACCGTAGGCCGCGACGCTAAAGCCCAATTTCTCAAGGTAAGGCAAAAGCCCCGCCTTGGTAAGGTAGTCGGTGACAACTCGGCTTCCGGGGGCCAGCGATGTCTTGATTCGCGAGTGAACGGTGAGACCCTTTTCAACCGCCTTCTTCGCAAGAAGGCCGGCAGCCAGTAACACGCCGGGGTTTGATGTGTTGGTGCAAGACGTGATTGCAGCAATAAGAATGTCGCCATGACCAAGGTCGGTCGCGCCTGTCTTCACCCTCTTACTAAGTTCAGCAGCAGACCTTGCAAAGCCGTTCTCAGCAACGGGCTTACTAAAGAGATCGGCAAATGAGGACTTCATTGCGCTAAGCTCGATACGGTCCTGAGGCCGCTTGGGCCCTGCCAACGAGGGTCGAATGCTTGCTAGGTCGAGCGAGACCACCTTGGTGTAGTTAATGTCACCGGCCTTGGGCATTCCAAACAAACCCTGAGCCCTAAAATAGGCCTCAAAGGCGTCAACCTCGTCCGCGGTACGGCCGGTGGCATTCATGAAGTCCACCGTCGTCTCGTCCACGGGGAAGAAGCCCATGGTCGCCCCGTATTCGGGTGCCATATTGGCAATGGTTGCGCGGTCGGGCAGGCCCAGGCTTGCCGTTCCCTCACCAAAAAATTCAACAAACTTACCAACCACTTTTTCTCGGCGAAGCATCTCGGTAATGGTTAAAACAAGGTCGGTTGCGGTTGTGCCCTCAGGCAGGCGGCCCGTAAGGTTTACACCAATAACATCGGGCGTTAAGAAGTAAAGGGGCTGACCCAGCATGGCCGCTTCGGCCTCAATGCCTCCAACACCCCAACCTACGACACCAATGCCATTGATCATGGTCGTGTGGCT
>CAMDMC010000018.1 GCA_945901825.1 Bordetella parapertussis | reverse complement strand
TCGCGACTGGATCACCCTTGCGCCTTCTTGACCTTGGCACTGGCTCGGGATGCCTGGCAGTCACCCTTTCCCTTGAACTCCAAGCGCGAGGCATTGCTGTTCGCACCTACGCCACGGACCTGTCAGAGAGCGCCCTTCGACTCGCCCGCAACAATGCCGCATGGCTTGGCGCCCATGTTCATCTTTTTCAAGGTTCGTGGACGGCAGCCCTGCCCGAGCCCGAAAGGACAGGCGGCTTTGACCTTGTTGTCTCAAACCCGCCTTATGTGGGAATTGAAGACCCGGAGTTTCTCTCGGGAGAGCTCGGGTGGGAGCCCGCCTTCGCACTTACGGGTTCTCGCCCGAGTCAAGATGGTATGAATGATCTGCGCGAGCTGGGCATGCAGGCCCTAGCCTGCCTCGCAGCCGGAGGCCTTTTCGCGGTCGAGCATGGCAACCGTCAGCAGCAGTGGGTGGTAGGCTGCTTTCAAAATGCGGGGTTTTCGCACATTACACCCATGACCGACCTGGCTGGACGCCCCCGTTATGTCCTAGGTCGTCTATGATTCTGTCACGGTGTTTGCTGCGACGAGGTCAACTGTGGCAGCAGTCTCTTTTAATTAACGCTTAACTTACGTTTGTTCGAAAGGAGCTTCGGCCATGGACGCCAAAGCATTTGTTGCTCAGACCATTCATGACAACCCGGTTGTGCTTTTCATGAAAGGAACAGCGCAGTCGCCGCAGTGCGGCTTCTCCAGTCGCGCCATCCAGTTATTGAAGTCTTGTGGTGTCACTCAGGTTGCAACCGTGAATGTGCTTGAAGACGACGAGGTAAGGCAGGCTGTGAAAGATTTTGCCAGCTGGCCAACCGTTCCCCAGTTGTATGTGAAGGGCGAGTTTATTGGTGGCTCGGACATCATGGGCGAGATGCACGACTCGGGCGAGCTTAAGAAGCTTTTTGAGGACGCGGGCATTGTCGCGTCAAACACCTAAGCCAGATTCAATGCTCGGCGGCCCTGAATGCTGGGTTATAGCTTTTGCCTTAAACGGTCGTTATTAGGACTGGACGCTTATCCAGGGAACCCCTGGATAAGCAGAAGGCAGAAACCAGGCTATGGCTTCAGGTACGCGAAGCCCTCTTTTAACTGCAGACGAGCGACCTCTGCCACACCTGAGGGCACGATGGTAGCCTCCGGAGAGAGTGTCTTGGTGTCCAAATTGCGCGACCTAAACGTGTTGGCACAAGCACGAAATTCGACCCCGCGATCTTTCAAGGTCTGCATCGTGGATTCAAAGGGATTCCCTTTGGAATCTTTGGCACCGACGAGCATAAAGTCAATTCCTTTGCCGTGACCGACGATAACAACCTTGGTGTCTTTGGGCATGGCATCGAGTAAATTTTTCACATTGTTGAGCACCACAGGTGCCTTGTCCGTTCCCTCGTTAATGTGCACGAGAACCTTGTCGGCTGCCACCGCCCCAGCAGAGGCCGCTAAAAGGAAGGCGGCGAAGAGTCCAGACCTAACTGTTTTCATTTCTTTGTCTCCTTTATGTTTAACGGCCCCAGACTCGAGCCTGACTAGACGGGCGTCGGTCAGGTTCACTCATCTTTAGCCGTTCCAAGTCTACAAGATCCCGAGATCGAGAGGCCTTTTCAATACTGGTGCCGCGTGTCGGATTCGAACTGACGACCTACCGCTTACAAGGCGGTTGCTCTACCAACTGAGCTAACGCGGCGCAATGCAAATTTTAAAGGGTTATTACCCTTATTTCACCCGGCGCAGGCTTGGCTTGCCCGAGGCCTTGGTCGACCGAACCGCCTTTAGTTTCTGAGCGGGTGAGGACTCCACGCCCACAAGACCCGATGGTGCCGTTGGCGGGGGATCCTCGTCCTCAGAACCTTGCCCTTGCGGATCAGTGACTAGCCCCAAGGGCTTAGAAACATCAAAGGCCATGCCATGCCCAGTTTCCTTCGCATAAATGGCAACAATTTGGCAGATAGGCACCTTCAGGTTCTCAACAACACCCGAAAACCGTGCGGAGAATCGCACGTCTTCGTTGCTAATAACGAGTTGGTGCGTAGCCAAGGGACTGATGTTCAAAACAATCTCGCCATTGCGAACATGGGCCGCGGGCACGCGTGTTTCGTCATTTACAGCAACCGCAAGGTAGGGCGTAAAACCTTGGTCGGAGCACCATTCGTAAATGGCCCGAACCAGGTACGGCTTGGTGGAGGCTACATCGCCTGCGCTTGCGGTCATGTCTTACCTGGCGTAGAAAGAGGACACAAGGCGGTTGCTAGGTGGGCCAACGGCTAGCGACGCATAACCTTCTCAGAAGGGGTCAAGGCCTCGAAGAAAGCAGGCCTTGAAAAAATACGCTCGGCATACTTTAGAACGGGGGCCGCGGCTTTCGGAAGCTCAATACCGTAGAGCTCAAGCCTCCAAAGCAGGGGGGCGAGCGCCACATCAATCATGGAGAAATCTTCGCCCAACATAAATTTTGACTTGGCCACGACGGGCGCAAGCTGAGAGAGTCGATCGCGCACCACCACACGGGCCTTGTCCATGCGCTTGGTGTCTTGCTTTTCAAGAGGTTCAACATTCACAAAAAGCTCGCGCTCAAAGTTCAGTAGCAACAGGCGTGCACGCGCACGTTGCACAGGGTCGGCGGGCATGAGTTGAGGATGAGGAAAGCGCTCATCGATGTACTCGTTAATGATGTTGGACTCGTAGAGAATGAGGTCACGCTCCACCAGAATAGGGACCTGTCCGTACGGATTCATCACCGAAATGTCTTCGGGTTTATTAAATAAATCGACATCACGAATGTCGAAGTCCATCCCTTTCTCAAACAATACAAAGCGGCAACGCTGACTAAATGGGCAGGTGGTGCCCGAGTACAAGACCATCATGGGTTGAATCCCTAAAAGAATACGACGGCGAGCTTAAGAACTAACGTATATCGCGCCAATAGGCTGCATTAAGACGCCAGGCAAAGACAAAAAAGATGCCTAAAAAGAGCAGTACCCAGACGCCAATTTGTTTGCGGGTCTGGGCAGCGGGCTCTGCGGCCCAAGATAAAAAGGCCGTGAGATCAGCCACTGCATTATCGTACTCCGAAGGCGACATTTTACCGGGAGAAGTCTGAACAAACCGATCAAACACAAGCGTTTCTTCTCCATTGCTTATGACCTTTTTGAACTCAGTGGTTCGCTCGCCCTGAAGGTCCCAAAGCACGTGAGGCATACCGACCGCCGGATAGACCGTGTTATTCCAGCCTGTGGGTCGGCTGGGATCAAGGTAGTAGCCACGCATGTAGGTGTAGATCCAGTCAGCGCCAGAGCCTGCCCCCGATGAACGCGACCGGGCGGTGAGAGACAGGTCGGGGGGGGCCTTACCAAACCAGTTGGCTGACTCTTTAAGCGGCATGGTGGTTTTAATGAGATCGCCCAGTTTGGATTCCGTAAGAATAAGGCTGGATTTGATTTGATCTTGGCTAAGGCCAAGATCGGCAAGCCGGCTGTAGCGCACCTGCGAAATACCGTGACAGCCAAGGCAGTAATTCATGTAAAGCTTGGCGCCATTTTGGAGCGCCGCCCGATCGGTAAGTTTTTGCGTAGGGAATGTGTCAAGAGGAACCGCAGGGCCTGCGGCCTTAACGGACGACAGACCAAGACCCAGAGACAGTCCAGCGCCGACCAAAAGGGCCATCAGCACTCGACCAAACCCAGGCACAGGTCGAGTAACCGAAGAACCTACCTCACCAGAGAGCTCTGCAATGCGCACCATAATTCACCTTCAAAAGAAGGCGGGCTCGAATGAATCTGCCCGCCGTTATTGTTGATCTTCGCCCCAGATTGTATTAGTGGGGCTGGAACTGAACCCGCTCGGGCACTGGCTGGTAATCACCCATACGGGTCCAGATGGGCATCAGGGCGAAGAACGCAAAGTAGTACACGGTTCCGATCTGGGAAATGAGTGTTCCCGCTGGGGTTGGGGGCAGAACGCCCAGGTATCCCAGAACAAAGAAATTCACAACAAAAATACCGTAAAGCCATTTCTGCCAGCCCGGGCGTTGACGAATGGACTTCACGGGTGACTTATCGAGCCAGGGAAGCGCAAACATTACAAGCACGGCGCCGCCCATAACCACAACACCCCAGAACTTGGCATCGAAAACGCGGAACAAAACGGCAAGGACCACCATGGCAGCAATACCTGCGAGCTTAACAAGGGAGTTGCCCGACATCCTAAAGAAGGCCAAGGCGCCTAATCCCGCACTGGCGACCATCACCCACATGAAGACGTCGGTTGCGGCACGCAGCATGGAGTAATACGGCGTGAAATACCAGACCGGTGCAATGTGCGAAGGCGTAACAAGAGGGTCGGCCGGAACGAAGTTATTAAATTCAAGGAAGTAGCCACCAAGCTCTGGCGCAAAAAAGACCACGGCAAAAAACAAAATACCGAAGCCTGCAAAGCCAACGATATCGTGAACGGTGTAGTACGGGTGGAAGGGGATGCCATCAAGAGGAATGCCGTTGCTGTCTTTCTTGGTCTTAATTTCTACGCCATCGGGGTTGTTTGAGCCAACCTCGTGCAGGGCAATAATGTGGGCAGCAACAAGGCCAAGAAGCACCAAGGGAAGCGCAATGACGTGGAAGGCAAAGAAACGGTTCAAGGTGGCGTCACCCACAACAAAATCACCGCGAATCCAGATTGCAAGGTCGGGTCCTATAAAAGGAACCGCAGCAAATAGGTTCACGATAACCTGCGCGCCCCAGTAAGACATCTGCCCCCAAGGAAGTAGGTAACCAAAGAAGGCCTCTGCCATAAGGCACAAGAAAATTAGGCAGCCAAAAATCCAGATAAGTTCGCGGGGCTCACGGTAGGACCCGTAAATAAGGCCACGGAACATGTGCAGATAAACAACCACAAAAAACGCGGAGGCCCCGGTGGAATGCATGTAGCGGATAAGCCAGCCAAAAGGAACCTCACGCATGATGTACTCAACGCTCGCAAAGGCCACTGGAATACCGGCTGAGTTCAACGAGGCATCGGGCTTGTAATGCATGGTGAGGAAAATGCCCGTAACAATTTGAAGCACCAGAACCAACATAGCAAGGCTGCCAAAGAAGTAAAAAAAGTTGAAATTCTTTGGGGCGTAGTATTCGGAGAGGTGAGTCTTGTAAAGGGAAATTAGAGGGAATCGTCGATCGACCCAACCCAAAAGCCCATCGGCCTGAACCATTTTTTCTGCCGCCATTTGCTGATGCCTCAGTAAGAGTTAAAACACAAAATAAGAGCCAGGACCATGGGCCATGGGCTGTTGGCCCACTACTAAGCCTCGCCCTGCTCGTCTTGACCTATAACGATACGACTGTCTGAGAGGTACATATGCCTTGGGACTTCAAGGTTATCGGGTGCGGGTTTATTCGCAAAGACACGCCCTGCAATATCAAATGTTGATCCATGGCAAGGACAGAAAAACCCGCCTGGCCAGTCAACCGCAATGCCCGAGGGCTCGCCCGTTTCAAACTTGCTGACCGGCGAGCAGCCGAGGTGCGTGCAAATGCCCACGGTAACAAGGAGTTCGGGCTTGATGGACCGATGAACATTTTTTGCATAGGCCGGGACAGGGTAATCGGTGCGATCGGAGTTGGGGTCTGCCAACTGGCCATTGAGGGCCTCAAGGCCTTGAACCATTTCGGGGGTGCGACGAACAACCCAGACGGGCTTGCCGCGCCACTCGACGATTTTGACACCGCCCGCAGGAATATCGGCGATATCGACCTCAACAGGGGCTCCAGCAGAGCGGGCCTTCTCGGAGGGAGCCATGGAACCCAGGAGGGGAACAGCAACCGCCGCGGCCGCGCCCGCGCCCACTGCACCGCAGGCGATAATCCAGTTGCGACGCGTGGGCTCTGAGGGCGGCTGCATATTGAACGACTCACCCTGGGTAACAGCAGAGGAAAGACCCAGTAAAGGCCCAGAAGGCTTGGAAGAAGAGCTACTCATAGAAAGACACTTTCGACAGTAGAAACAGCCTATTGTTGAGGGAGACCCTGATTTTAGCCCAGCCAGCCACCCCAAATCCAGCCATAATCCATTCATGTTTAAGCGGCTATGGCTTCTTTTCGCACAAGTAACAACGGTTGCGCTTGCGCTTTTATTCGTGCTTGCCACGTTAAGGCCCGACTGGCTTGCCTCAGACCCCCCGCCCAGCCAAGCTGGAGGAGCTTTTCTTCCCGGGGTCGTACCAAGTCAGGCGGGTCCCGCGTCCTCGCCTAACGGGGATCTCCCAAGCTTTCGCCAGGCAGCCGCCAAGGCAATGCCTGCCGTGGTCTACGTCTTTTCGCGGCAGTCCAGGCAGTCGGTCCAACATCCACTCTTTGACGACCCCCTGTTTCGGCGGTTTTTTGGAGAACCTTCCGATGAAGAGCCCAGGGAGAGAGGCCCCCGCGGCTCTGGACTTGGCTCGGGCGTTATTGTGAGTTCCGACGGGTATATCTTAACCAATCACCATGTCATTGAAGGTGCCGACCAGGTGCAGGTTGCGCTTTCCGATGGGCGTAGAGCATCGGCCCGTGTTGTCGGCACCGACCCCGAGACCGACCTGGCCGTTTTGCGGGTTCGCCTTGAGAACCTGCCCGTCATCGAATTCGGTGAGCCAAGCGCATTGCGCGTTGGTGACCCAGTTTTGGCAATTGGAAACCCTTTTGGCGTGGGCCTCACTGTAACCCAAGGTATTGTCAGCGCCTTGGGCCGTAAACAGCTCAACATCAACACCTTTGAGAACTTCATTCAGACCGACGCGGCCATTAACCCGGGCAATTCGGGTGGGGCTCTGGTGAACACCCAGGGCAACCTCGTGGGCATCAACACGGCCATCTACTCGCGCGAAGGGGGTGGCAACCTGGGCATTGGCTTTGCAATCTCCTCCGACATGGCCCAACAGGTTATGCAGAGCCTCATCAAAAGCGGCAAGGTAAGCCGTGGGTTTATTGGGGTTGAGCTGCAAGACGTGAATGCGGCAATGGCTGAGAGCTTAAGCCTGCCCTCAGCCGAGGGCAGTATCGTTGCGTCGCTTCAGCCCGGCGGGCCTGCCGATAAGGCAGGCATGAAAGTGGGTGATGTCATTGTCGCTGTCAATCAAGCCCCAAGCCGCAACACCGCAGAACTCTTAAGCCTTGTCGCAGCTTTATCGCCCGGTGATAAGGCCAATATTGAAGTTCTGCGCAATCGGCAGCGTACAAGGCTGAATCTGACAGTCGCCGAGCGCCCTCAGCGCGACTAAGACGCGTTTTCTTCGTCCTTGCCTCTTGGCGTAATGTAGCGAGCCAGAAAAATACCAAACTGGTAAAGCAGGCATAGCGGTATGGCAAGCATTAGTTGCGAAATGACATCGGGTGGCGTAACCACGGCCGCAATAACGAAGGCAATGACAATGAAATAAGGCCGAAAATCGATCATTTTTTGTATGGATACGATGCCCATTCTTACCAAAACCATCTGAACGACGGGCGTCTCAAACGACAAACCGAAGACAAGAAAAAGGCTTAACGCAAAGCTAAGGTATTTGTCGATGTCGGTGGCCATCTGCACACCCTCGGGTGTGTAGCCGGCAACGAAGCCAAAGACCGCGGGGAAGACCAGAAAGTAGGCAAAGGCCATGCCTACAAGAAAAAGGCCAAAGCTCGAAACAATAATGGGTATAGCCAGTCGGCGCTCGTGCGTATAGAGGCCCGGAGCCACAAAAGCCCAGGCCTGATAAAGCACGTAGGGAAGCGCCAGAACAAAGGCCACCATCATGGTGACCTTGATGGGAACAAAAAACGGTGCTGTAACGTCCGTGGCAATCATGCTGCTGCCTGCAGGCAGGGTCGCAATGAGCGGCTCAGCAAAGACGCTGTAAATTTGCGGCGCCCAGTAAACAATTGCCAGAAACACTACCAAGACGGCAAGAAAAGCTCGAATAAGGCGGTCTCGAAGTTCAACCAGGTGCGAGATGAAGCCCTCTTCCGCGCCGCCGAGTGGCGAGGCGGTTTCCGGGGGCTCAAGCGCTTTGGGAGCCTCCTGAGAGTCTGTTGTTTCTTTGGTTTCTTTGGGCTCATCGGCCATGGTTAGTCCTTTGGCCGCTTCACCAGATAACGCTTACGTAGCCTTGCGCGAAGCCGGTCGCGAAGCCGATTATCGGCCTGCTCTTGTGCCCAGCTTCGGCTTGGAGAGCCTATATAAAGCCCGGCACGCTGATCGTAGACCGACTGAAAATCTCGATCAGACTCAAAAGAAGAAGAGACGTCGCTGGCAACGGCGTTGGCCTCGGATTCGAACTTAGAAGCCTCGGAGGCGATGGTCTCGCCCAGATTGGTCACGGTGTCCTTCACCTTGCGAAGCTCTTCAAGCTCCATTTGACGCTGGATGTCGGTTTTTACATCGCTGACGTATTTTTGTGCGCGCCCCAACAGCGTACCCACCGTGCGTGTCACCACGGGAAGACGTTGGGGACCTAAAACAACAAGCCCAATTCCTGCAATTAAGAGGAGCTCGGAAAACCCAATGTCAAGCACGATTCAACCGGACCACGAGGCCATGAGCAAGGCCACTTAAGAACCCGATGTGGTCTTGTCCTTTGCCTGAACATCGATGGTCTGGGCTGACTCGACCTTGGCTGTGGCGGTGGCTGCGGGCGCCTGTTGGCCCTCGGAGGGCTTCGCGTCCTCGGCCGTTGCCTCTTTCACGCCGTCTTTAAAACCCTTCACGGCACCACCCAAGTCGGAGCCCAGATTGCGAAGTTTTTTGGTTCCGAAGACCAGCAGAACGACCAGCAGAACAATAAGCCAATGCCAGATGCTAAAGCTGCCCATGACGATGCTCCAATAGAACTTGGTGTTGAAAACCCTTCGAGGAGCCTACCCGGCGAGCCCGCCCGAGCAGAGCTCGAAACGTCGAGCTTCAACGCGTTAAAAAGAGGCTGAGGAGCCCAACGGTTCAGGGCCCCCAAGCACATGAATGTGAAGATGATACACCTCCTGCCGCCCAACCTCGCCGCTATTCACCACAGTGCGAAAGCCATTGGGCGAGCCATTTTCGATGGCAAGACCCTTTAAGCGGGTCATCATTCGACCAAGAAGCTGCGCATCCTCGGCCTGCGCTGTGGCCAGCGATTCGATATGGCGCTTGGGCACAACGAGAAGATGCATCGGGGCCCGGGGGTGGATGTCATGGAAGGCAATCATCTCGTGATCTTCAAAGACCTTTTTCGCGGGTATCTCACCCTTTACGATTTTGCAGAATAGGCAGTCAGACATCACGGCTCCTTTTAAAATCAGCGGCGCGGCGGTCGGCCTGCCGGGCCGCCTTTTCATCAAGCCCCGACAGCCCCTCTCGGCGCTGAAGTTCAGCAAGTACCTCGGCCGGCCCTAGCCCGTAGCGGTGGAGTGTTACCAGGCAGTGAAACCAGAGGTCGGCCGTCTCGGCAACGATGCGGTCTTTATCGGCATCCTTACAGGCCATGACGGTCTCGCAGGCCTCTTCCCCAATTTTTTTCAAAAGGCTGTCTTCGGGCCCCTGAAGGAGCCTTGCGACATAACTTGTGGAGGGATCGGCCTGGGCGCGTTGAGCCAGCAGGCCCTGAAGGCGATGAAAAACGGTTCCAAGAAACTCCGGCGTGGCCAAGGTCTTTGACGCAAGGACACCGTCACCCTCACCGGAACTTGCGGGCACAGCAGATTGTTGTGAGCTGCCCGGCTCTAAGCCTGATTTCGCAGCGTAGATAAGGGCCGGGTCTTTGAAAACGGGCTCCACAACCCGCCAGTCGTGGTCTTGAGTGAGCTCTTGAAAGAAACAAGAGGGGCGGCCCGTGTGGCAGGCAAGCCCACCCACCTGCTCGACCTGCAACAAGACCACATCGCCATCGCAGTCAAGCCGAATGGACTTCACGATCTGAAAATGGCCGGACTCCTCGCCCTTGTGCCAGAGCCTTTGGCGCGACCTTGAGAAATAAACAGCCTGCCCTGTAGCAAGCGTCTTCTCAAGCGCCTGCCTGTTCATTTGGGCAACCATCAGCACGCGCTGGCTCGTGGCGTCCTGGGCGATGGCCGTGACCAGACCCTTGTCGTCAAAACGCACCTCATTAAGCCAGTCGGACACAGACCCCCCTGGTGTGCATGTACTGCTTGGCCTCTTGGATGGTGTGCTGGCCAAAGTGAAAGATGCTGGCTGCAAGCACCGCATCGGCGTGGCCCTCGGTGACACCCTCAACCAAGTGATTAAGGTTGCCCACCCCACCGGAGGCAATAACAGGTATGCCCACAGCGCTCGAGACAGCGCGTGTCAGTTCAAGGTCGAACCCCGACTTGGTTCCATCGCGGTCCATGCTGGTAAGAAGGATCTCACCAGCCCCAAGGCTCTCAACCTGCTCGGCCCAGTCTAGAACGTCCAGGCCCGTGGCCTGTCGCCCGCCATGGGTATATACCTCCCAGGCCGATCGATGGTTTTGTTGCTGGCTGGCCGCCCGGCGTCGCGCATCGATAGCAACAACAATGCACTGGCTTCCAAACCGATGGGCCGAGTCGCTAACAAGTTCCGGTGAGAGTACGGCCGCCGTATTCATGCTGACCTTGTCAGCGCCCGCATTGAGCAGCCGTTGAACATCGTCGGGGGAGCGAACCCCGCCTCCAACAGTTAAGGGGATAAAGACCTGGTTGGCTACAGCCTCAATCATGGGAAGAATAAGGTCGCGGTTGCTTGAAGACGCCGTGATGTCGAGAAAGGTGAGTTCGTCCGCCCCATCAAGGTCGTATCGACGAGCAACCTCCACGGGGTCGCCCGCATCGCGCAGTTCGACAAAATTGGTGCCCTTCACCACGCGTCCCGCATCCACATCAAGGCAGGGAATAATGCGCTTGGCTAGCAAAACGGCTTAGTCGCCGCCGAGCTGGTCGGCCAGCTCTTGGGCTTTTGCAAAATCAAGCTGGCCTTCGTAAACGGCCCGGCCAAGAATGGCGCCCATAATGCCTTCGTCCTCAAGCCCCGCAAGAATTTTGATGTCCTCGAGCCCCGAAATGCCTCCCGAGGCAATAACCGGAATGCTTACCGCGCGTGCAAGGCTAAGCGTGGCCTCGTGATTAACACCCGTTAGCATGCCATCGCGGCCAATGTCGGTGTAAAGAATGGCCTCAACTCCATCGTCTTCAAACTTGCGCGCAAGGTCGATGACCTCGTGGCCTGAGAGCTTACTCCAGCCGTCGGTGGCAACTTTTCCGTCCTTCGCATCGATTGAAACAATGATTTGGCCCAGAAAGGCTGCGCATGCGTCTTTTAGTAGGCCCGGGTTCTTAACTGCCGCCGTGCCCATCACGACAAAACTTGCGCCGTCATCAAGCATGCGTTCAACCGTCTCGAGATCGCGAATGCCGCCCCCAACCTGAACGGGGATATCTCCTGCCGCCTTGATAATGCTTTTTAAAGCCGCATCGTTGCGCGGCCGCCCAGCCACAGCCCCGTTTAAGTCCACCACATGAATGCGCCTTGCGCCCTGGGCAATCCAGCGAGCAGCCATTTCCCCCGGGTCATTGGAAAAGACTGTGACCTCCGAGAGGTTGCCCTGTCGGAGCCTGACACACTGACCGTCTTTAAGGTCGATGGCTGGAATAAGAAGAAGAGACATCGTGAATGGTTAATTTAAAACAAAACCCGGAGTTTGTGCATGGCCTTGCCTAAGGCTTCCACTGCAGAAACTGTTTAAGAAGCTGAAGTCCCGCAGCAGCACTTTTTTCGGGATGGAACTGCGTTGCCACGATGTTATCTCTGGCGACCGCGCAGGTAAAGGGTAATCCGTAATCCGCCTCGCCAAGTCGGTCCGAGGCCGCGGTGGGTTCGGCGTGAAAGCTATGCACGAAATAGAACCAAGCCGAATCGTCGGGAGAAGATGTCTGCAAGCCCGAGAGCCCTTGTGTGACGGGATGATCGCGCAGAAACCGCACTCGGTTCCAGCCCATGTGAGGTACTTTCAAAGGCTTGCCCTGAGAGTCTTTTGCGCCTCGACGTGCATGAAACCGCACGACCTCGCCCGGCAACACGGCAAGGCCCGGCGTTGATTTTTCTTCGCTGTGGTCAAAAAGCATCTGCTCACCGACACAAATGCCCAGAAACGGCTTGCTGTGAACGCACTCAAGCAGGGCCTGCTTCAGGCCTGAGGATTCAAGACTGCCCATGCAGTCATTCATTGAGCCTTGGCCAGGAAAAATAATGCGCTCAGCCTTGACTAAACGCTCGGGTGCAGAGACCCTCTGAACCTCATCCTCTGCACGTCCAAGGGCCTGCAGGGCGGCATGCACGGCCCTTTGAACGCTGCGGACATTGCCGGATCCGTAGTCAACAATGGCAATCATTTCAGATGCCGTTAAGGCCTAGAGCTTTCCCTTGGTGGATGGAATGGCATCATGAGGAAGGCGAGGGTCGAGCTCGACAGCCATCCGCAGGGCGCGCGCAAAGGCCTTAAAAAGGGTCTCACACTGATGGTGCGCATTGCTACCGCGCAGGTTATCAAGATGAAGTGAGACCTGCGCATGATTCACAAAACCCTGGAAAAACTCGTGGATGAGGTCGAGGTCAAACTGCCCAACAAACTGCCTTGTCCACTCGCAATGAAACTCAAGGCCAGGGCGGCCCGACAGGTCGACCACGACCCGGGAAAGGGCCTCATCGAGAGGCACATAGGCATGTCCGTAGCGGCGTACGGCCTGCTTGGTTCCTATTGCCTTGGCAAAGGCCTGGCCAATGGTGATGCCAATGTCCTCCACTGTATGGTGGGCGTCAATTTCAAGGTCCCCTTTGGCCTTGACCTGGAGGTCGATAAGGCCATGACGCGCGATTTGATCAAGCATGTGATCAAGAAACGGGATGCCGGTATCAAGCTCCTTTTCACCGGTTCCGTCGAGGTTCAGGCGCACAAAAATTTGAGTCTCGGCCGTATCACGGCGCAGTTCGGCGATTCGCATGGCGCAATGATACAGTTCGGCGCATGAATGCGTCACTGAAGTCAACGCTTGAGAGCCAGGTCAAGGACGCTGCGGCTGTGGCCTCGAAGTATTGGAGCCCGCTGGTGCACAGCCTGTCGCCTTATGTGCCGGGCGAGCAGATCGCCGAGGGACAGCTAATTAAGCTCAACACCAACGAGAACCCCTACCCGCCTTCGGCCGCCGTGGTTGCCGCCATACAGAAGGCGCTTGGGGTTGACGGGGCAGCCTTGCGGCTCTACCCGGACCCGACAAGCCTAGCCTTGCGACAGGCGGCGGCCAACCGGCATGGGCTTTCGGTGGATCAGGTGTTTGCAGGAAACGGCTCCGACGAGGTGCTGGCCTTTGTCTTTCAGACGCTTTTGAATCAGCCCGCCAAGGGGCCTGTCTACTTTCCCGACATTAGCTACAGCTTTTATCCCAGTTACTGCAGGCTTTATGGGGTCGCGTACAAGACCCTTCCATTAAACGAGGCCTTTGAGATACCGTTGGAGGCCCTCGAGGCCGAGACAGCAGCGGTGATTTTCCCCAATCCGAATGCGCCAACGGGCAAGGCCCTGGCGAGGTCCCGAATTGAGTCGTTCCTTAGCCTGCACCCCGAGACCGTGGTTGTGGTGGATGAGGCCTATGTGGACTTTGGCGCAGAAAGCTGCGTTCCACTTATTGGAGCCTACCCCAACCTCTTAGTCACCCAGTCGCTTTCAAAGTCGCGGGCGCTGGCTGGCATGCGTGTCGGGCTTGCCTTTGGCCAGGCTGGTCTTATTGAGGCGCTGGTGCGCGCAAAGGACAGCTTTAATTCCTACCCCGTGGATCATCTCGCCCAGGTGGCGGCCAAGGCGGCCCTTGAGGACGAGGTCTGGCTTAGCCAGACCGTCGAGAAGATTACGGCCAGCCGAGACTGGCTGACAAGCTCGTTGCAGCAGCTTGGCTTTCAGGTCTTGCCATCGAAGGCGAATTTTGTGTTTGCTCGTTACCTGCAGCCTGCAGGCAAATCCAGAGCAGACCGAACGGGAGCAGCCCTGTATGGAGCGCTTAAAGACAATGGCGTTTTGGTGAGGCAGTTTAACCGGCCCCGAATTGAAGACTTCCTACGAATCACCGTAGGAAGTCCGTTGGAGGCGCAGGCCGTTGTTGATGCGCTTCGCGGTATTTTAGAAGCCTAAGGAAAGGCCTTTAAAAGAGGGCCTGGGTTTTGTGGGCTTAGGCCGTGCCTGGTTCGCCGACCTCGGGACGATCAACGAGCTCCATAAGAGCCATGGGCGCGCAGTCGCCCGCCCGAAAGCCCCACTTCAGAATGCGGCAATACCCACCTGGCCGACTGGCATAGCGGGGGCCGATTTCATCAAAGAGCTTAACGACGGAGTCGCGATCACGAAGCCGATCGAAGGCAAGCCTACGGTTGGCCAAGGACGGTGTCTTGGCAATGGTAATTAAAGGCTCGACCACTCTGCGCAGCTCTTTGGCCTTTGGCAATGTGGTTTTAATGGCCTCGTGCTGAATAAGCGCGTTGGCCATGTTGCGGAACATGGCTGTTCTGTGAGCCGATGTCCGATTGAGCTTTCGCAGTCCATGACGGTGACGCATAAAAGTTCTCCTAGAAGGTTTTTAGCGGTCCATGCCTGCAGGCGGCCAGTTCTCGAGCTTCATGCCCAAGGTAAGGCCTCTGGATGCAAGGACTTCTTTAATTTCGTTAAGCGACTTTCGCCCAAGGTTGGGGGTTTTAAGAAGCTCGTTTTCGGTGCGCTGAATAAGGTCGCCAATGTAATAAATGCTTTCGGCCTTCAGGCAGTTTGCCGAACGCACGGTTAGCTCAAGATCATCAACTGGGCGCATGAGCATGGGATCAACCTGTGAGGCACGCCCGGCCTCAGCAGCAGGTTCGGCACCCTCAAGTGCAGCAAAGACCGAGAGCTGGTCCACCAGAATGCGCGCGGCCTGACGCACCGAGTCTTCGGGCTCGAGAACGCCATTGGTTTCAACCTCGATGACCAGGCGGTCAAGGTCGGTACGCTGCTCCACCCGGGCGCTTTCCACGGTGTAACTTACGCGCGAGACGGGCGAGAACGAGGCATCAAGCACAATGCGCCCGATGGAGCGCGTGGACTCGTCACCAAGATGACGCAGCGACCCTGGCATGTAGCCACGGCCTTTTTCAACGCGAACCTGGAGCTCGAGCCGGACGTCATCGGAAAGATTGGCAATGACATGATCGGGATTGAGCACCGCAACGTCGTGGGGAAGGTCGAAGTCTGCGGCTGTCACCGGGCCTGGGCCCTGTTTGCGCAATGAGAGCAGAACATCGGCACGGCCTTCAAGACGAAAGACCACTCCCTTGAGGTTCAGAAGCAGATCAACGACATCTTCCTGCACACCCTCCATGGTGGAGTACTCGTGCACGACACCTGCAATCTGCACCTCGGTCGGGGCATAGCCTTCCATGGAAGAGAGCAAGACCCTACGAAGGGCGTTGCCAAGGGTATGGCCGAAGCCGCGCTCAAAGGGCTCCATAACGATTTTTGCGGAGTTCTGCGAGAGCGGTTCAACTTCAATAATGCGAGGCTTTAAAAAGGCATTGAGCATGGGAGTCCTTCTAAGGAAATTAAAGACAATTAGCGCGAATAGAGTTCGACGATGAGGCTTTCGTTAATTTCAGCCGACAGGTCGGAACGCTCGGGCACTTGCTTCAGGACACCTTCCATTTTCTTGGGGTCGACCGAGACCCATGAAGGAAAACCTTGCTGCTCGGCAAGTTCAAGCGAAGAGACAATACGCGCCTGGCCACGGGACTTTTCCGCAACCGCCACGATGTCGTTGGGCTTGACCTGCGCCGAAGGGACATTAACAACGCGGCCGTTGACTGCGATGCTTTTATGGCTCACAAGTTGTCGCGCCTCGGCACGGGTGGAACCAAACCCCATGCGGTAGACAATGTTGTCGAGCCGCGACTCAAGAATTTGCAGCAGGCTCTCGCCGGTGTTGCCCTTACGGCTAGAAGCCTTCGCAAAATAGCGGCGAAACTGACGCTCGAGCATGCCGTACATGCGCTTAACTTTTTGTTTTTCGCGCAGCTGCTTTCCGTAGTCGGAGGTTCGGGCGCCCGAGGTTCGACCGTGCTGGCCTGGCTTGGTGTCCTGCTTGCACTTGGACTCAAGCGAGCGTCTGGCGCTTTTGAATCCAAGGTCGGTGCCCTCTCGGCGAGAAAGCTTACAACGCGGTCCTGTATAACGTGCCACTTTTTTTCCTTTCGAAAGTATCGGGGGGATAAGCCAGCCAGGTCGAACAAGGCGGGCATTCCTCCGAATGTTCTGCTCTATGAATCTGGCAGAACGGTGGGCTTATTGATAAAAAATTAAATTCTCCTGCGCTTGGGCGGGCGACAGCCGTTGTGCGGAACAGGAGTGACATCGGAGATTTGCGTCACACGAATGCCCAGTGCGTTAAGCGCCCGCACAGTGGATTCGCGCCCCGGGCCAGGGCCCTTAATACGAACTTCGATGTTCTTAACACCACACTCAACGGCCACCTTGCCTGCTGCCTCGGCGGCCACCTGGGCGGCAAAAGGCGTGCTTTTTCTCGAGCCCTTAAAGCCCGCACCGCCCGAGGTTGCCCACGAAAGGGTGTTGCCCTGTCGGTCGGTGATAGTAATGATGGTGTTGTTAAACGAGGCATGAATATGGGCCACGGCATCCGTGACGTTCTTTCGAACCTTCTTCTTGCCGCGCTGACTGGCGCTACTAGCGGTTTTTGCCATAACAGACGTCCTTTATTTCTTAAGGGTGATGCTGCCCTTACGCGGTCCCTTGCGGGTGCGGGCATTGGTGCGGGTGCGCTGACCACGAACAGGTAGGCCTTTACGGTGACGCATTCCGCGATAGCAGCTGAGGTCCATCAGACGCTTGATGGACATTGAGATTTCTCGGCGCAGATCACCCTCTGTGGTGAGCTTGCCAACCTCGGTGCGCAGCTTCTCGAGCTCATCGTCGGTGAGGTCTTTCACCTTCTTGGTGAAGGGAACACCCACCGCGTTGCATATTTCGCGGGCACGCGGACGGCCAATGCCATAAATGGCGGTAAGGCCAACGTCGGTGTGTTGGTGGCTAGGGATATTAATTCCAGCAATACGGGCCATGAGGCAGCTCCTTATTAACCTTGACGTTGCTTATGTCGTGGGTCGGTGCAAATGACACGCACCACGCCATGTCGCTTGATGATTTTGCAATTTCGGCAGATTCGCCGGACGGACGCTAAAACTTTCATGATGAATTTCCTTCAGTAAATGTCTATTTCGCACGAAAAACAATACGGGCCCTGCTTAAGTCGTAGGGGGTCATTTCAACAGTCACCTTGTCTCCGGGAAGAATGCGAATGTAGTGCATACGCATCTTTCCTGAAATGTGCCCAAGAACAACATGGCCGTTTTCGAGCTTGACTCGAAAGGTGGCGTTTGGCAGATTCTCAAGAATTTCTCCCTGCATCTGAATGGCATCGTCTTTAGCCATTTAGCGGCTGAACCCCCCTTTAAAATTCGTCTTCTTCAGAAGGCTTTCGTACTGCTGCGACATGACATAGGACTGGACCTGAGACATGAAATCCATGGTGACAATAACGATAATAAGAAGTGAGGTTCCACCGAAGTAAAAAGGCACGTTCCACTTCATCACCAAGAACTCCGGCAAGAGGCAGACGAGCGTGATGTAAATGGCGCCCACAAGCGTGAGGCGCATTAGAATCTTGTCGATGTAACGGGCCGTCTGGTCGCCTGGGCGAATTCCCGGAACAAAGGCGCCACTCTTCTTAAGGTTCTCAGCGGTGTCTTTACTGTTAAAGACAAGGGCCGTGTAGAAAAAGCAGAAAAAGATAATGGCTGCGGCATAAAGGCCAATGTAGAGAGGCTGCCCCGGTGAGAGGGATGCAGCAAAGTCGGAGAGCCAACGAAAGCTGTCGCCCTCGCCCTGGCCGCTGCTGAACCACGAGGTTAGGGTGGCAGGGAAAAGAATGATGCTTGAGGCAAAGATGGGCGGAATGACGCCTGACATGTTGAGCTTAAGCGGCAGATGGGAGGTCTGGCCTTGGTAGATTTTATTGCCCACCTGACGCTTGGCGTAATTCACCAGAATACGGCGCTGCCCGCGCTCAACAAAGACAACAAAGGCGGTAACCAGAACAACCAAGGCAATGATAAACATAAGCACCAGGGCCGCCATGGAGCCCGTGCGAACCAGCTCAAAGAGACCACCCAGGGCTGCAGGAAGGCCCGCAACGATGCCCGCAAAAATAATAATGGAGATGCCGTTGCCAAGGCCGCGCTCGGTAATCTGCTCACCAAGCCACATTAAGAACATGGTGCCAGTAACCAAGGAAACAACGGTTGTAAAACGAAAGACAAGCCCCGGGTCGACAACGAGACCGGGCTGCGATTCAAGCGCAACGGAAATGCCAATGGCCTGAACAATGGCCAGCACCACCGTGGCGTAACGCGTGTACTGGGTAATTTTTCGGCGACCCGCTTCGCCCTCTTTCTTGATCGACTCAAGCGTGGGCGAGACCACGGTCATGAGCTGCATGATGATGGAGGCTGAGATGTAGGGCATGATTCCCAGCGCAAAAACAGTGAAACGCGATAGGGCACCGCCTGAGAACATATTAAACATACCAAGAATGCCCCCCGCCTGAGACTTGAAAAGCGCAGCAAGCTCGTTGGGGTCGATGCCAGGTACGGGAATATGGGCACCAAGCCGATAGACCACCAAGGCCAGCAACAGAAACAACAGGCGTCTGCGCAGGTCGGCGAATTTATCGGTGGTGGGGCGCATAACGATCTTGCTTAGGCCTGGGCAGCCGCGGCAGCATCAGCCCGTGCTTGTTTGGAAGGGAGCTTGCGCACTTTAGGTACGGGCTCCAGTAACTCCACACTGCCGCCGGCATCTTCGATGGCTTTCTTTGCGCCTGGGGTGACCGCAAGGCCGCGCAGCTTCTTGGGGCTGGTTAGGCTACCGGAGAGAATAACTTTGGCCTGACGGGCGAGCTCGGAGATGACCCCGGCCTGCTTTAAGGCAAGAAGGTCGACCTCCTCAACAGGAAGGCGCTGAAGGTCGGAGAGACGGACCTGCTCGGTGAACTTGCCGAAGGGCGCTGTAAAGCCTCGCTTTGGAAGTCGACGGTGCTTGGGCATCTGGCCGCCTTCGAAGCCCACTTTATGAAAGCCACCGGAGCGGGATTTCTGGCCCTTGTGGCCACGTCCGGCAGTCTTTCCAAGGCCCGATCCGATGCCGCGGCCAACACGCTTTTTAACATGCTTGGAGCCTTCGGCAGGCGCGATGGTATTAAGTCGCAATGTATCGTCCATGATGAATCCTTAGATAACCTGAACCAGGTAATTAACCTTGTTGATCATTCCGCGCACTGCGGGGGTGTCCTCGAGCACGCGTGTCTGGCGAATCTTCTTCAGACCGAGGCCAAGCACGGTGGCCTTATGGTCGGCACGAGTGCCAATAGGACTCTTTAAGAGCTTGACTGTGAGAGTTTTCTTTGTCATTGCCGCTGCCTTCGTAATTAAGGTGTTCTTGCCTTAGGACAGAATCTGTTCAATGGACAGGCCGCGCTTGTTTGCCACCTGAGAGGGAGTCTGCATATTTGCAAGGCCATTGATGGTTGCGCGAACCATGTTGTAGGGGTTGGTTGAGCCCAGGCTCTTTGCAACCACATCGGTCACACCCATCACCTCAAAAATGGCGCGCATAGGCCCGCCTGCAATAATTCCAGTTCCTTTTGCAGCCGGGGAGATAAGAACCTTCGAGGCACCATGACGGCCTGTCACTGTGTGGTGGAAGGTACCCCCTTTGAGTGGCACGCGAACCATACGACGGCGAGCCTCGTCCATGGCTTTCTGAACGGCAAGGGGAACCTCACGCGACTTGCCCTTGCCCATACCCACACTGCCATCGCCGTCGCCAACGACGGTCAGGGCTGCAAAGCCAAGCACACGTCCGCCTTTAACGGTTTTACTGACTCGGTTAACAGCAATCATTTTCTCGCGAAGACCGTCATCACGCTCTTCGGTATTGACTCGTGCCTGCATTTTTGCCATGGTTTAATTCC
This sequence comes from Bordetella parapertussis, assembly GCA_945901825.1. Taxonomy (GTDB): domain Bacteria; phylum Pseudomonadota; class Gammaproteobacteria; order Burkholderiales; family Burkholderiaceae_A; genus Hahnella. The sequence goes on along the minus strand of CAMDMC010000018.1, from coordinate 8,904 downwards.
TTAGCGCTAAAACTGAAGACCGCCCTCGCGGGCTGCTTCGGCAAGGGCCTTGACCCTGCCGTGGTAACGGAAACCCGAACGATCGAAGGCGACGGCCGAAATACCTGCAGCCTTGGCCTTCTCGGCAACACGTCGGCCAACGATGGTTGCTGCCTGGGCATTGCCGCCCTTGCCTGTCTTGGCCGCAAGCTCGGTGCGCACTTCGGCCTCGAGCGTTGAGGCCGAGACCAACACCTTGCCGGCGACGGGGTCGGAGATGGTGGCGTAAATATGAAGATTGGTGCGATGCACTGAGAGTCGTGCCACACGGAGCTCCAGGATCTTGGCCCTGGCCTGTCGTGCCCTTCTCAGTCGTGTCTGTTTCTTGTCCATAACGTGGTTTGCCTTGTCCGAGATTATTTCTTCTTGGTTTCTTTAATAATGACCACTTCGTCGATGTAGCGGACACCCTTGCCCTTGTAGGGCTCGGGCGGACGAAAGGCGCGCACTTCGGCGGCCACCTGGCCCACCCGCTGCTTATCGATGCCCTTAATAACTATTTCGGTGGGCGTTGGTGTCTCAGCCTTGATACCCTCGGGGAGCGCGTAGTCGACTGGATGCGAGAAACCGAGTGATAGGTTCAGTGACGTACCCTGGGCTGCGGCCTTGTAACCCACTCCAACCAGGTTGAGTTTTTTCTCAAAGCCCTTAGAAACACCGTGGACCATATTCGAAACCAGGGCGCGAAGGGTTCCGCTCATGGCTTTGGCCTCCCGGCTGTCATTGGCCACCTTGAAACTAAGCTCGTTGTTCTGGTGCTCGATAAGAACATCGCCATTAAGGGCCTGCATAAGCGTGCCAAGTGGTCCCTTAACAGTGATCTGTTCGGCAGCAATGGTCGCCTCAACGCCCTTTGGCAGAGGAACGGGGTATTTTGCAATTCGTGACATGGTTTGGCTCCCTTACGAAACTAGGCAACGATGCCGATAACTTCACCGCCCACGCCCGTCGTCCTTGCCTTGCGGTCTGTCATCAGGCCTCTAGGGGTGGAGACAATGGCCACACCAAGGCCGTTCATGACCGTTGGCAGCGCCTCACGCGAGCGATAGACGCGCAGCCCCGGTCGCGAGATTCGCTCGATGCGCTCGATGACGGGGCGGCCTGCATGGTATTTGAGGTCGATCTGCAGGTCGAGCTTCGCGCCTGCCCCACGAATCTCGAAACCATCGATGTAACCCTCTTCTTTAAGGAGAGAGGCAATGGCCACCTTCAGCTTGGAAGAAGGCATTTGCACCGTCCGCTTTTCAACCCGCTGGGCGTTACGAATGCGGGTAAACATATCGGCGATGGGGTCATTCATGCTCATATCAGCAACCCTTTAATAATCTTGTTTGACAAACTACCAACTGGCCTTGGTTAGGCCTGGGATCTCACCGCGGAAGGCGGCCTCACGAATCTTTGCTCGGGCAAGACCAAACATGCGATAGGTGCCACGGGGCCGGCCCGTAAGCTCGCAGCGCGAACGCATGCGAGTGGGGTTTGCATTGCGAGGTAGCTTTTGCAAAGCGAGTCTTGCCTCATAGCGCTCCTCTTCGGTTTTCGCCTGGTCTTGAATAACTGCCTTAAGCGCAGCGCGCTTGGCTGCGTACTTTTGAACCAGAGCCGCCCGCTTTTTTTCGCGATTAATAAGGGAGAGTTTTGCCATAGTGAAGGACCTAATCTCTAAGCTAGTTTTTAAATGGAAATTTGAAGCCCTCGAGAAGCGCCTTGGCCTCTTCGTCGTTCTTCGCGGTGGTGGTAATGCTGATGTTTAGGCCGCGTACGGTATCGACCTTGTCGTATTCCACTTCGGGGAAAATAATCTGCTCTTTCACGCCAATGTTGTAGTTGCCGCGGCCATCGAAGGCTTTACCAGAGATGCCGCGAAAATCGCGAACACGCGGCAGGGCAATGGTAACGAGACGGTCGAGGAATTCGAACATACGAACGCCACGCAGGGTGACCATGGTTCCAATAGGATAGGCCTCACGAATTTTAAAGGCTGCAATGGCCTTGCGTGCGCGGGTTGTAACGGGCTTTTGGCCCGCAATTTTTGTGAGGTCGGCGACGGCACCCTCAAGCGCCTTTTTGTCGGCCACGGCTGCACCCACGCCCATGTTGAGCGTGATTTTTGAAAGCCGAGGAACCTCCATGACACTTTTGTAACCGAACTTCTTCATGAGTTCGGGAGCGACGGTGTCTTTATAAATCTGTTGCATGCGCGACATGGATCGAACTCCTTGCAATAGTTAGGCAGAGGCCGGGCTTGGCACGGGCTGACGGTCGGACTTAAAGACCCGCTGCTTTTTGCCGGATGTATCGAGATCGACGGCAACTCGATCGGCCTTGTTTGTTTTCGTATTCAGAATGGCCAGGTTCGACTGGTGAATGGGCATGGTTTTATCGATGATGCCGCCTTGCTCGCCCTTCATAGGGTTCGGACGCACATGCTTTTTCACAATATTGATGCCCTCGACAACAAGATGGTCGGGATCAACACGGCGAAGCACCACGCCTGATTTCCCTTTGTCTCGACCTGAGATGACGATCACCTGATCGCCCTTACGTAGCTTGTTCATAACGTAACCTTTAATTCAAATTCGCTTGGGTCTTAAGTAAAAAAGTTGGGTGGGTACAGAAGTCGCCTAGATAACCTCGGGCGCGAGCGAGACAATTTTCATGAAGCGCTCGCTGCGCAGTTCGCGAGTTACGGGCCCAAAGATACGGGTACCGATGGGCTCAAGCTTGGCATTAAGCAGCACGGCGGCATTGCCATCAAAACGAATAAGAGAGCCATCGGGTCGACGCACGCCTTTGGCTGTACGTACAACTACGGCGTTGTAGATTTCGCCTTTTTTCACCCGGCCACGCGGCGCTGCTTCTTTGATTGTGACCTTAATAATGTCACCGATTCCCGCATAGCGGCGCTTGGAGCCCCCAAGGACTTTGATACACAGGACGGACCGTGCGCCGGTGTTATCGGCGACGTCTAGACGAGATTCTGACTGAATCATGATGAGGCTTCCAAAAGAAAATAATCAAAAAACTAGGGCAGGAACGCCGGATTCTGGCGAATCAAACACAACAAACGGGTCAAACACATCAAAAAGGATTGGAACTGCTCCCCAACTTTGCCGGACGACCCTTCTGTTGCTGTATTCCGAAGCTTTTTTAAGACTTCTGGTTACAACACCAAGGACATAAATTTGCATGCCCGGCGAGTATTGGGCCCCGTTTAAGGGGCTGGACAACTGAAAGAACGCTAGTGTAACTTATTTTGGTTTATAAAATGCGGGCCTCACAGCCTGCCTGGAAGAAAACGAGGGTTAGGCAACAACGGCTTTGGCAACAAGCTTGGTCACCTTCCAGGCCTTTGTTTTGGAAATAGGCCTTGTCTCGGCAATTTCCACAGTGTCACCGGCCTGAACATTCGGGTCTTCGGAGTGCGCATGGTATTTTTTAGAGCGAACCATAAACTTCCCATAAAGGGGATGCTGTAGACGACGTTCAACCAACACGGTTACTGTCTTTTGCATTTTGTCACTAACAACGCGACCAACAAGGGTGCGGGTTAATGAGGCTGTCTGAGCAGTCATACGCTCTTCCTCTCGCGGATAATGGTTTTAACTCGAGCAATATCACGGCGAACGCGGCCAAGCTGAGACGTATTAGAGAGTTGTTGGGTGCCGTGCTGCATACGCATGTTGAAGTGGGCCTTAAGAAGTTCGTTAAGTTCTTTGCCCAGATCCTCCACCGACTTGGTTCGAAGTTCTGCGTTATTCATAGTCTTATCTCTGTAAAAAAAGAAGCCTGGCTGGTTTAACGGCCAACCTGGCGCGTAACAAAGGTGGTGAGAAGTGGCAGCTTTGCCGCGGCAAGCCGAAAGGCCTCGCGCGCCAAGTCTTCTTGCACACCGTCCATTTCATAGAGCACCTTACCTGGCTGAATCTCAGCAACGTAGTACTCGGGATTGCCCTTGCCGTTACCCATTCGAACCTCTGCGGGCTTTCTGGAAATGGGCTTGTCAGGAAAAATACGGATCCAGATTCGACCACCCCGTTTAATATGCCGGGTCATGGCACGTCGCGCGGCCTCGATCTGGCGAGACGTTAAACGGCCCCGCGTAGTGGCCTTTAGACCAAATTCACCGAACGAGACATCGGCTCCTCGGGTCGCAAGACCCGTGTTACGGCCCTTTTGTTCTTTACGGTATTTACGGCGTGCTGGCTGAAGCATAGTGGGTCCTTAAGGAGCTCTTAGGAGTTGGCCGGGCCATCGGTGGCCTTAGCAGGTGGGACGGGCTGATCGGCCGCGACGGCCTTACGAACGCGTTTAACCAAGGGTTTAGTGTCGTCTTGGCCAGGCTCACCGGCTACGCGCGGCTTGCGAGCAGGAGGCCGGCGATTGGGCTTTTGATCGTCCTTAAACTCGGGCTCGGGTGCGGCAATTGCAGTCGGTGCATCGGCACGGCCCAGGGTGTCGCCTTTGTAAACCCAGACCTTGACACCAATAATTCCATAGGTGGTCAGGGCCTCGGCAAAGCCATAGTCGATGTCGGCGCGCAGGGTGTGAAGGGGCACACGACCCTCGCGATACCACTCTGTCCGTGCAATTTCTGCACCATTGAGCCGGCCTGCACTCATAATTTTAATGCCCTGCGCACCAAGCCGCATGGCGTTTTGCATGGCGCGCTTCATGGCACGACGAAACATAATTCGCTTTTCAAGCTGCTGGGTAATGTTCTCAGCAATCAGCTGGGCATCGACCTCGGGCTTGCGAATTTCCTCGATGTTGACGTGAACAGGCACACCCATCATTTTGGAAAGCTGTGTCTTTAGGGCCTCAATGTCCTCGCCCTTCTTTCCAATGACAACGCCTGGCCTGGCGCTGAAAATAGTGATCTTTGCGTTTTTTGCCGGCCGCTCGATTAGGACACGCCCAACAGCTGCGGACTTTAGCTTTTTCTTTAGAAAGTCACGGACCTTGATGTCTTCATTAAGCATGCGGCCGAAGTCACGATGTGAGGCGAACCAACGAGACGACCAGTTTCGTGAGACAACAAGTCGAAAGCCGGTTGGATGTATTTTCTGACCCATGAATTGGTTCCTGAATTAGTTTCCGACGGTGATGCTGATATGGCAGGTGGGCTTTTCAATGCGAACGCCGCGACCTTTGGCCCGGGCAGAAAAGCGACGAAGCTTTGTTCCTCGCTCAACCGTGATGGTTTTCACCTTGAGCTCATCAATATCGGCACCGTCGTTATGCTCAGCATTAGCAATGGCGGACTCCAAAACCTTTTTTAGGATGTCGGCTGCCTTTTTCTCGGTGAAGGTAAGCGTGTTTAAGGCCGACTCAACGGGCTTGCCACGGATGAGGTCTGCGACCAGCCGGCCTTTTTGGGCCGAGAGTCGTACACCACGAAGTTTTGCTGAGGTTTCCATAAAAAGTCCTTGTGCTTACTTTTTCTTCTTGTCGGCCGCGTGGCCTTTAAAGGTGCGCGTTAAGGCAAACTCACCAAGCTTATGACCCACCATGTTGTCGTTGATGAAGACAGGCATGTGCTGCTTGCCGTTGTGCACGGCAATGGTAAGGCCGACAAACTCGGGCAGGATGGTGGAACGGCGGGACCAGGTTTTGATGGGCCGCTTGTCTTTTGTAGCGACAGCGGCATCGACCTTCTTAACGAGATGGTCATCAACAAACGGGCCTTTTTTCGCGGAGCGTGACATAGGGGTAACCTTTTAACCGTTATTTGCGCTTATGGCGGCTAGTGACAATCATGGAATTCGTACGCTTGTTACGACGCGTTCGGTAGCCCTTCGTGGGCGTTCCCCACGGACTGACAGGCTCACGGGCTTCACCCGTACGGCCCTCACCACCACCATGCGGGTGATCGACCGGGTTCATGGCCACGCCACGAACAGTGGGTCGAATGCCCCGCCAACGGGTCGCACCGGCCTTGCCGAGCTGGCGAAGGTTGTGTTCGCCGTTACCAACCTCACCAAGGGTCGCCCTGCATTCCACATGAACGCGACGAACCTCGCCTGAGCGCAGGCGCAGCTGTGCATAGCTGCCCTCACGAGCCAGAAGCTGAGCGCTTCCGCCTGCAGACCGGGCCAGCTGAGCACCCTTTCCGGGAAGCAGCTCGATGCAGTGAATGGTGGAACCCACTGGAATATTGCGAATGGGCATGGCATTGCCCGAGCGAATAGGTGCCTCCGGGCCGCTCATTAGGCTTGCGCCAACCTCAAGCCCCTTGGGGGCGATGATGTAATGACGCTCGCCGTCGGCATAGCAAAGCAGCGCAATGTGCGCACTTCGATTGGGATCGTATTCAATTCGCTCGACCTTGGCAGGAATGCCATCTTTCAGGCGACGGAAGTCGATAACACGGTAGTGCTGCTTGTGGCCACCGCCGCGGTGACGGGTGGTGATACGGCCAAGGTTGTTTCTGCCGGCGGTGGCCGACTGGGGTTCAACAAGTGCGGCAAAGGGTTTACCTTTGTGAAGGTCTGGGTGCACGACCTTGACCATGGCGCGTTGCCCGGCCGAGGTTGGCTTCATTTTGACGACGGGCATGGTTAAGCGGCCTCCCCTGCAAAGTTGATTTCTTGCCCGGGTGCAAGGCATACGTAGGCTTTACGCGTGTTACGACGGCGACCGATGCTGCGGCCATAGCGCTTAACCTTGCCCCTCACGTTAATGGTGTTGACCGACGCGACCTGAACCTTAAACATGAGTTCGACCGCGGCCTTGATCTCGGGCTTTGTGGCATCCGCAAGTACGCGAAAGGCCACCTGATTATTGGACTCGCCAATTTGCGTGCTCTTCTCAGAGATGACCGGCGAGAGCAGAATTTTCATAAGCCGCTCTTGGTTCATGACAGCATCTCCTCAAACCGACCTAAAGCTGCTCGGGTAACAACAACCTTGTCGAAATAGATTAGAGATAAAGGGTCTGCCGCCTCGGGTTCGATGACAGCGATGGACTGCAGATTGCGGGAGGCGAGATAAAGAGTCTCGTCGAAGGCCTCGGTAATAAGAAGAACCGAGTCCATACCCATTTGCTTGAGCTTGTCGGCAACAAGCTTGGTCTTTGGGGCCTCGACCGAAAAGCTCTCCACCACGACAAGTCGATCTTCCCGCGCAAGCTGCGACAGAATGGACCGCACACCGGCGCGGTACATTTTTTTGTTCAACTTGTGACTGTAGTTCTCTTCGGGCGAATTCGGAAAAACCTTACCGCCGCCACGCCAAAGTGGGCTTGATGCACGGCCCACACGGGCGCGGCCGGTACCCTTTTGGCGCCAGGGCTTACGGGTTGACTTGTTAACCTCGCTTCGGTCCTTTTGGGCGCGGTTTGCACTGCGCGAATTGGCCTGATAAGCCACTACAACCTGGTGAACGAGCGGCTCGTTAAAGTCGCGATTAAAGACGACATCGGCGGCCTCGACCTTGCCTGAAGACTGACCCGAGTCGTTAATGAGTGTGAGTTGCATGTTCTTTGTCCCTTGCGCTGTTGCGATTAGGCTTTGGTCGCCGAATGGGCCGAAGCCTGGCGAACAGCTGGACGAATAATGACGGTGCCTGCGCGTGACCCGGGGACCGCACCTTTTAACAACAACAGGTTGCGTTCAATATCGACACGGGCAACCTCGAGATTCTGCACGGTGCGGCGGACATCTCCAAGGTGGCCCGGCATTTTTTTGCCCGGAAAGACGCGGCCTGGATCTTGCGCCATACCAATGGAACCCGGGACATTGTGCGACCGCGAGTTACCATGCGACGCTCTTTGGGAGCTAAAGTGGTGGCGTTTGATGGTTCCGGTAAACCCCTTGCCGATGGTTGTGCCAGTGACGTCAACCTTTTGGCCCGCCTCAAACATGGTGGCTGGCAGCGTCTGGCCCATAGAGAAACCAGACAACTGATCATCGGTAAGCGCAAACTCGCCCATAATCTCGGCAGCCTGAACGCCTGCTTTCGCGAAATGCCCTGCCAAAGGCTTGGTTACCCGGTTCGGTCGGCGACTTCCGAAGCCAACCTGAACGGCCGCATAGCCGTCTGTGGCGGTTGATTTAATTTGGGTGACACGGTTGTCAGACACATCGACCACCGTTACAGGGATGGAATCCCCGTCGTCGGTGAAGATACGCGTCATGCCAACCTTGCGACCAATTAGTCCAAGGCTCATTTTTTTCTCCGAATCCCAGCTTCGATTGGCCGGGAATGATGAAACAGCACTACTTTTTTATTTAAAACTCACTTTCGTACACTGAAATTCGCACGAAAGCCTACAAGTCTATACTAAATTTGGCCGGTAGCGCAAGGTGCTATCCGGCCAACCGGCTCGAACCTACTGCAGCTTAATTTCGACATCCACGCCCGCGGGAAGATCAAGCTTCATGAGGGCGTCTACAGTTTTGTCGGTTGGGTCCACGATGTCCATAAGCCGCTGGTGGGTTCGAATCTCAAACTGGTCACGCGAGGTCTTGTTCACGTGCGGGCTGCGCAGAATATCGAACCGACGAAAACGGGTAGGAAGCGGAACCGGGCCTCGAACCACGGCGCCTGTGCGCTTGGCGGTATCGACGATTTCAATGGCAGACTGATCGATAAGTTTGTAGTCGAAGGCCTTAAGCCGTATACGAATTTTCTGTTGCATGGGTAACCCCTAAAAAGAACGTTAAAAGAGCGAGAAAGAACGAAAATAAAAGGGGCCCACCTCGGGCCCAATTGCGTTACTCGATAACTTTAGCGACGACGCCGGCACCCACGGTGCGGCCACCCTCACGAATGGCAAACCGCAGGCCCTGCTCCATGGCAATGGGGTTAATCAGCGTGACCACCATCTTCACATTGTCACCCGGCATCACCATCTCCGTGCCCG